>JARSSO010000030.1 GCA_029624765.1 Candidatus Contendibacter sp.
ATTACAACCTATTGTTTTTATTATATTTGATTGCCCCGGCAAAAACCAGAGAGCCCACTGTATTTACCTTGGTATCCTTTTGAGAAGATATCCACCATCACCCGCAGCTCGTCCAGATTCAAGCAGTCCGATGGCGGCAACGCTTCCCAGGGGATCAATGCCTCGAAGCTATAGCCTTTGGCTGAGCGGGCGGCGAAGCGAATTTCGGGCAAACCTTTAGGCGAGAGATATTGATAAATCTCATGCTCCTCCTTGCGCATTCTCTCCAAAGCAGGTTGGGCATAGGTCTCGACGGCGACTCCCGGTGCCAGTTGCCACTGCCGCACGAATAAACGCGGCAAGAGTCGGCGATGCGCTTCCTGGCTGGCGAACCAAATCTTGCAACCTTCTTCATCATATCCATTTGCGCAATCCGCAGGGCCATGTAGTTCTTCTATGCCATACAGGGATGAATACGTGCCGATGGGCGGCAGCACCACCCTGTCGGCAATCGCGATCCAGATTTCTACGTGGTCGCCGTTCGGCATGTCCTCGGGACTCTTCGCGAATTTGGGTGGCGCCCCATCGACATTGCCCGCAATAACCAGTCCCTTGCTGGCTTGGGCCAGCCAAATCCTGCCTGGACGGGCGCCAATGCCTTTTGGAATCAAGGATAGAGTGGGGGGCTTTTTTATCCATTCCTGGATCGAGCCATCCAGCACGAAGCTAGTAGGGATCGGGCTAACGGCATGAGCCAGCACGGGTGTAACCGGGCCGAGCAGAGCGCCGAGAAGGATGAAGAGTGACATCCACCGATTTAAGCGTGATTTTTTCATGGAGCGGATGAAAATTATCGATAGTGGGATTCAAGGTCTCTAATGCGCTTCATGTATTCGGCTATCAGACAGGCCTCGGATTGACAACCACCACGAATTTTTTGAAGCCAGGCATTCTGCGATGCAACGAGCGTGGCCCGTTGTTTGGTTGGAGTTCTGGCGATGACCTCGCGATAGGCATTGGCAAGTTGAAGGTCGAGAATCGAGAGCTTGGAAGAATCGCAAACTATCTTGTCAGCTTCGATTTTTGCTTTTCGACAATCGAAACTTGGGCCGATTCCTGGGGGGGCGGCAGCCATGAGTGGTGATGATTGGGTATCTTCCGGGGTTGGGGTACTGGCGGCGACATCGCGAGGCGGTAATTCGACCGGTGGAAACGATGATAGCGACAAGGTCTTGGATTCTCCGTGGTACCACCAGGCCAACCCAATGAAGCCACCGACGAGCAGGCTCCCAGCCAGACCCGCGATGAGAAGCTGCTGATGGAATCGTTTTGTCAAGAAATTCCAGTGTGTGGGTGTTTTGGGGAGAACTTGCTCGTATTGCCGGGGGGTATCCCAAACTGCGGCGGGCAAGGTAGTTTTTCCTGCGTTTTGCCCCAATTTTTCCGCCAGCCAGTACCGATCCTTCGGAACTTCAGATCGTGCCGCCGCCGATTCCGCGCCTACTGGGGGCGCTGTCGGCGTTACTGATGGCGTCGCCGCCAGTGCCCGGTCACCGACCCCAGCTTTCTCCATCGCCTTTTCCAAAGCAGCCTGAAATTCGGCGACTGTTTGGAAACGCCGCTCGGCCCGCACCGCCAATGCCTGGAGCAGGACGCTCTCCACGGCGGGCGACAGGACCGCGTCCAAGGCGGAGGGCGGCAAGAGCGTGTCCTGGTAGAACCGATCCGGCGCCGGGGGCGGGCGCTGGCCAGTCAGCGCGCAGTAGAACGTCGCGCCCAAGGCGTAGATATCGGTCCACGGTCCCTGCTGGCCCCGCGAGCGGTATTGTTCCTCCGGCGCGTAGCCGGGCTTGACGATCACCGACAAGCTGCGGCTATGCTCGCCCAGCGCCGCGCGCGCCGCGCCAAAGTCAATCAACTTCGCCGGCTTTCCGGTGGGCAGGAACAGGTTGTCCGGGCTGATGTCGCGGTGCAGCAGGCCGACAGCGTGGACTTCCCGCAGGGCATCCATCACTGGCGAGAGAATTTGCAAAGCTTGATCGAGCGGAATCCGTCCTCCTTGGCGGGCCAGATGCTCCTGGAAGGTTATCCCCTCCAGATAGTTCATCACCAAATAACCGGTGTGGTGGGCGGTGAAGAAATCCCGCGCCGCCACGATGCCGGAATGGTCGGCAAACCGCGCCAGCCGCCGCGCCTCGTCCAGGAACCTTTCCAACCCGTAGGCGAACTCGCCCGCCTGTTCGCCCTGATACACCCGCACCGAGATTCCATTACCATTCCGGGCCGCCAGGTAGTGCGGCAGGAATTCCTTGATCGCCACCCGCAGCGCCAGCGTCTCGTCCCAGCCCAGATAAGTGATGCCGAAGCCGCCTTCACCCAACACGCGCCCGACCACATAGCGCGCTTGCAACAGGGTCCGTGGCGGCAGATGAGCGGGGGAAATCGGTTGATCCGATTCCACGAATCCGCAACGCGGACATACCTCCACCGTTCCTTTGTCCGTCATGCAGCCCATGCACAGCGTTTGTAGCGTCGTCATCGCTCACCCTCCACGCAAGCTCTGTTTGCCATCTTCCATGCCTTCACTCCATTGTCCTGAAAAACCGACCATACTGATTACGCCACCAAATTGTTCATTCCCGCACGTCCACCGCCGCGTTCGGCCACTCGCCGAACATCTCGGGCAGGTACAGGGCCTCGATGCGGGTGGGCGGCAATTCAAAATGACCGGCGTTGTTGAAACGCACGGTGTATTCCACCGTCCAGCGGCCTTTGGGCGCCAATTCGTAATAAGCGCGGAACCTGTCGAAGCGCCGTTCCTCGAAAGCAAGCCACGCCTGGCCCGTGCTTTGTTCGCCGCTGGTCAAAATCCGTGAATCGCCCCCGAAACCCATGCCCAGAATCGACGCTCCGGTGGGAACCGGATCGTCGACCACCACCCAAGCCATGTCGGCCTGGGCGTCGATGTCCAGCCGAACCCGCGCCACGTCGCCGCGACTCCACACGCGCGGCTGGCGCTGTTCCACCGGGATTACCGTGCGTTGGATGGCGTAGCCGGCGAACAGCGGTTCCTTAAGCGGGATAGCGGCGCGGCTTTGAATCAGCGCCCAGGGTCGGCCCGTGCCCTGGTGGTTCACGGTCAGTGGCTGCCGGCTCGCGGGCCAGGCGAAATCCAGCGCGGCGGGCGGTGTTTCGGCCCGCCATGAATGCGCCCGAACTTGATCGCCCAGCCGTGCTTCGGTGCGGCCGGCGACGGGTTGCGCCTCGAACGCCGCGCTGAAACGTTCCAGCGTCAGCCGCCCCCAAGCGTTGGCGGTGGTCGTATCCCAATGTCCCCGCCGCTGCCGGCCCACCGCGCCCCGTACCAGGCGCGGCATCTCTTCCCGCCATTCCGGCTCGTCCAGCAGGGTGAGGATGGTCCGCACCGCGTTGAGATCGGCGGACACCATCAGCCACCACAGGCCGTCGTCGCGCTCGGTCGAGAAGATCAAAGCTTCGCCCCGCACGTTCAAGCGGGCGCGGAGCATCCGTTGCGCTTGCCGCAGCTTTGCCTCCCGGTCGGGAACGCTCGGCATGCGCTTGAGGATGCCGATCCAGTCCAGCAAGGCCGAGGTCGGCCAGAATTCGGGTGCGAAGTTGATGCTGGCCAACAGGTCGGGGGTAGCTTGATCGTAGCGGGACAGGGCCTCGACGGCCGCCAACCGGCGCGGGGTTTGATCCGCCGCGCGTAAGCCGAACGAGGGCGGTTGTTCGCCCTTGACCGTTTTTCGCAATCCTTCGGTCAAGGTGGACAGCGACCCTTCGGGCAATGGCCAGCCGGCCTCGTGAGCGATGGCTAGAATATAGGCGGTCAGGGCTTCGCTACCGCGCGGGTTGCCGCCGGGAAAGTATTTGAGCAAGCCGCTGTCATTGTCGGTGTAATCGGCGAGGCGCTTCATGATGGCATCCCAGCGCGCCCGGTCACGCAGCGCGACGGCGACCGACACCTGTTGCTCCAGGCAACTGTAGGGATACTGCTTCATGTACTCGGTGACGCCGCTCAGGCCATCGCCCAGCTTGGCCCGCAGGGTAACGCTCACACCGCCCCGTCCTGGCAAGGCATCCGCCGGTCGCTCCACGTCGAGCGTGAACGGCCGGTCGAGTTGGGCGAGCGTAGCCTGATAGGTGCGCACTGGCAGCACCGGTGTTACTTTTTGCTGAACCCACAGGCGATCCAGTGCTTTTCCCCGCACCTCCCGCGCCGCGACCTCCCAAGACAGCGTTTCCACATCCAGAGGAACGGTGATGCGCCACGCGATTTCGCGCGCTTCCCCCGGTACCAGCGTCAGATTCCGTTCGGGGAATGCGGGCAATGCCGGGTTGCCTGGCTCCGCCGCCACCCGTGCTGAAGCGGCGAGCGTCAGCGGCTGCGCCGAGGCGTTGCGGGCGGTGAACACGGCGTCGAATTGATCGCCTTCGCGCACCACCGGAGGCAATCCCGCGTACAGCGTCAAATCCTGGGAGGTACGAACAGTCGCCTGACCGGTGCCGAAATGGCCGGTCCCGGCGGTGGCGACCGCCACGATGCGGAAGGAACTCAGGGAATCGTTCAGTGGGACGGTGACTTGCCCCTCGCCCCGCGTATCGAGCTTCACCCGGCCCCGCCACAGCAGCAGGTTATCGAACCGCTCGCGGATGCTCCCCGAACTTTCGCCGCCACTGCGGCCGTCGCTGCCGCCGTACATGGATTTTTTGAACATCCGGTTCAGCTTTTCTTCCAGCTTCCGGTACACCTGATCGGGGTAGAGGTCAGTGACGCTCGCGACGGGGCCGTAATGGCGCTGGCCCACGATTCGACCGAGCGTTGTGGCTGTGCTTACCCCATGAGAGCGATTGGTTGTCATCGCTTCCAGCAGATTCCAGGAGTTGTTCGGCAATAGCTCCAGCAGCGCCTCGTCCACCGCCACCAGCGCCACTTCGGCATCGCTCGGTGGCTGACCGTCGGCCCGCGAGATCTTGATCTTGACCGGGACTCGCTCGCGCACCGCGTAAACCTGGCGTTCGGGGATGACCTGCACGTTCAAGCGGTAGGGAGTCGGATGCACCTGAAGCGGCACGCTGCCGAAAGCGAAAGCCGGCTTGCCCGGATCGCCGAATTCGGTTGGCGGATTGGCGTCACGCTGGCGGCCGCGCACCGCCAGCACCGAAACGAAGACATTGGGGGCGTGCTGGTCGCGGATCGGTAGCGTCAGCGTGGGCGTCGGTCCGGCCAGCCGCGTTACCCAATGCTCCATCACCCCTTCGCGCTCGACGGTCACCAAAGCGGTGGCTTCGGCAAACGGCAGCCGCATTTGCAGGCGCGCGGTTTCGCCCGGCTCGTAATTTTCTTGGTCCGGCTCAATTTCCAGTGGGGCGGCGGTGTATTCGATCTCATCTCTTTTGATCATTCTGAACACTCGCCGCACTTTCTCCATAACCTCCCGTGCAAACGGGGTGGCGGCGCTTCGCTCCAGTTTTTCCAGATCCAAGTTACCCAAAAACTGATCCAGCGTCCTCGGCGTAAAGGGAATGTGGGCGCTGGCAATTGCCGCGTTGTTTCGCTGGTCGCGCGTGCGGGCGCGCAGGATGAACGCGCTGTTCCAACCAGCGGGGACGCCGGCGCTGTCGAGTCGGCGGCTTTCGCACCGCAACAAGCCTTGGTTATCGGTTTGGCTCGCGCAGATTTCGCCCAGCCGCTCGATTCGGTTTTCATGGTGATCGTGATACAGCCCGTGACTCAGGTACTGGTGGCCCCAGACATGTTTTCGCTGAAACAACTCCACCGTGACCGGCTGATCGGCGACCGGCTGGCCCGCCAAATCCAGCGCCACCACCGTAAAGCGCAGGGGATCGCCGCGGTTCCACGGCTCGATCTTCAAACCCAATCGGATGTCGGCGGGCCACAGCGGGAAGGTTTTGGCCGCCGAAAGCCGCTCTCCGTTGGGGTCTTGATAGTCGAGTTCCACCGCCAGATCATGCGGCTCGCGGACCTTGGGCAGCTTGGGCAGGGGCACCCGCGCCTCACCTTGCCCGTTCAAGGCGGCCCGAAGGGTCGGCAGCGCGTCATTGATGCGATCCGGCTGGCAAAGGCTGGGAACCAAATCTTTTTCGGGGTCCGCGCCGTCAAACAGGAATCGCTCATAACCTTTTGGCCTATCAATGTCGTATCGTTCTCGCACGGCGGCACGCAGGTCAATGGGCCAATGGGTCGCCGGGCCACCAGCGAAATAGCGGATCGCAACCGCGATCTCGGCTTGATCGGCGCTCGTGATCGGTTTTGCGAGCGGATCGATTCGCGCCGTCATGGTCGGTGCGCGGAATTCCGCCACCTCGAATTCACCGCTCTCCGAATACAGGGTATCCAACTCCATGTAATAGCGCCCCAGTTTGGCGTCTTTGGGGATGGTCCAAGCGGTTTCGGCGATGCCGTGCCGATCCCAGCGCAGCGGCAGCTCGTAGGACTGGTCGCTGTCGCCGTGAGTGATTTTCAGCGTCTTGGGTTGACCCTCTTGGGAAATGGCGAAACCGGCCAGCGTCTGGCGGCGCAAAACGTGCTTCATCGACACGGTTTCGCCCGCCCGGAACAGGGTGCGGTCGAGGATGGTGTGCGCAAGCGGATCGGGAGTGGATGGGGCATGGCGCGGGCTGGAAACCAAAACGAAGGCCGAATCGTTGTCGGTGTGGGCGCTGACGAACAGCCCCGACAGCGCGCACGCGGCATCGCCGGAGCGGGGCGGAAGAGGGTCGGTGATGCGGGTGACGCCGTCCTCGCCGGTGCGGCTCTGCCCCAGCGGTTTGCCATCGCAGGCATCGCGGACGATCACCGTCGCACCCGCGACCGGTTGGGCGTTGTCCAGGGCGGTTACCCATACCAGAAACGGGCCTTCGTCGCCATTTTTGAACTGCACGCCGAGGTTGGTGACCAGCGCGGCGGTGGTGAGATAGCGAAATCGCGAGTCGCTCTGCCCGGTTCCGAAACCGGGATTTTCCAGTTCCACGACATAAAAGCCCGGTTCGACCAGCGGTATGCCAGCCACTTCCAGCCGGCTCCGCCCCGAGTTTGCCAGGGTGAACGGGTGGGTGGGGGTATCCTGGTCGAACCAAGATTCTTCGGCGACCGGTTTCGTCGGGCTGAGTCGGCGCAACCACTGGAGAATCCGCTGGTCGCGCTGGTCGGGGTCGGGCCGCTGGCCGGTCGCCGGATCGGGGGACGCGCCGATGGCCAGCCAGCGGCCACGAATTTCGCGCTCGACATCGCGCAGCACGACCGGTAGCACGCCGCCGGCGAGGGATTCCACGATGTCCCCCCCGGCGAATCGTACCAATGGCGAACGCGCCGGCTGGCCGGTAGTGATCGTCAGCGGCAATTCCCGAACGTTCGCCAGCGGCCGCCCGGATTGGTCGGTCAAATCGGGGGGCAATTCGACGGTCAGCGTGGTTTTTTCCGGGAACGGTCCGTTGAACCAAACCTCCTCGACGAAAGGCGTTTGCTCGGGGTCGATGGTGGCTGGTGCGTATACCCGGTCTGGTCCGCGCAGGCGCAGCGCCGCTATCCGTTCGGCCGCGACTCGGGTGCTGAACCGCACTTTGATGGAGCCTGGGTCGCAGCTATTCGCGCTGCCATCCGGGCATTCGACGCGCACGGTGAATGCTGGACGCACCAGGAACTCCAAAAGCTGATCTTTGTCGGTGACGATGCCGCTGGCCGCCCGAATCTCCGCGCCCCACGACAGTTTGACTTTGGTCTCGGGCGGCAACGTACCGTCGCATTGGACGACCACCGTCTCGGGCGAATCCTTTTTTTCGAGAAACGCCAACACCTTCGCTCGCTCCTGGCCGGTCAGGAGCTTGATCCGCAAGGGTTCCGGCTGGCCCGCGACGACGCAGCGGACGCGATCCCGGATGGTGTCGGGATCGGCCTCCGCATCCAGCGTCAGCACGAAGATTTGCTGCGCGTCGATGGGCTGGTAGGTATCGGGAAACGATTGGATGATGCGGGGACCGCCGGTATTGAAGACGAACGCGGCGGTGGCGCTCAGGGAGTTGCCGGCCAGGGTCTTGAGGTCGGGTTTCAGGACAAAGCGACATTCGACGCCGCCGGGCAAATCGCGGTCGAAGTCGTATACCCAATTCTGAGGATCCGCCCAATGCGCCCGCCCCAGCGCCGGGCAGGTGATGGTGAATGGCTCCGGCCCGCGCGGGTCGCCGAAAGTCACCATCGGTTCCGAAAAGCGGGCCGTGACCTGACGTGTGTTCTTGGCGGTTCCCTGTGGCGAGAAGAGCTCCACGCGGGCCGAGGTTGGTTGCGGAAGGGACGGTTGCGGAGTCTGTGCGCGGGCCGAGGTTGCCATCAAAAGAAACAAACCAGCGAGCAACGGTGTCATCCACCACCTAGGGTTTCGAACCAGTAACGATAAGGTATCCATGCACGTCTCTCCCCGGTTTTGCGCGAAGCGGCAGAGTTTTTATTCGTTGGAACTGGAGACTATTGGGGTAACGATGTCGTGGCTAAATGGGATTGCTCGTCATGCTGGCTGAAAGTCACGGTCGCTTTCCATAGTTTAATCCGGGTCATGCGAAACAATGGTTCACGTCTCGCTCGTCCGGATGACTTGTTGGAATAATCCAGCCGGTTGCCGGCGAAATCGTTTTGCCCGGGTTCACTTGCCGCCTGAAAACTTTCCAAATCATTGTTAAAATGAACGGCCATGAAACTAAATTTCACCAAGATGCACGGACTCGGCAACGATTTCGTGGTGATCGACGGCATCAACCAGGCCGTGGCGCTGGCCCCGGCCCGGATTCGCCGGCTGGCCGACCGCCATTTCGGCATCGGCTGCGACCAGGTGCTGTTGGTGGAAGCGCCCGATCAGCCGGAGACCGATTTTCGTTACCGGATCTTCAACGCCGATGGCGGCGAGGTGGAGCAGTGCGGCAATGGCGCCCGCTGTTTCGCCCGCTTCGTCCGCGACCATCGACTGACCGACAAGGACGATCTGCGCGTGATGACCGCCGCCGGTCCGCTGCGGTTGCGGCTCCTGCCGGAAGGACAGGTGGCGGTGGACATGGGCCAGCCCCGGTTGGAGCCCGCCGAGGCGCCCTTTTTCGCCACCGAACGCGCCGCTCGTTATCTCATCGCCGCCGACGGGGTGGATCTGGAGATCGGCGTCGTTTCGATGGGCAATCCTCATGCGGTGTTGATGGTGGACGATGTGGACCAAGCACCGGTCGCGCATCTGGGGCCCTTGCTGGAGCGGCATGGCCGATTCCCCCAGCGCGCCAACGTCGGTTTCATGCAGATCGTCGCGCCGGATCGTATCCGGCTGCGGGTATTCGAGCGCGGAACTGGCGAAACCCTGGCCTGCGGCAGCGGCGCCTGCGCGGCGGTGGTGGTGGGCCGGCTGTGGGGACTGCTGTGGCCGAACGTCCGGGTCGAGTTGCCGGGCGGCGAGTTGAGCATTCACTGGGCCGGGGAGGGGGAGTCGGTGACCCTGACCGGGCCGGCGACCACGGTGTTCGAGGGGTGGATCGCGCTATGAGCGAAGCAGGCGAGACGTCCGATCCCGAGCCGGTGGTGGCGGATTACCTGCGCGACCATCCGGACTTCTTCGTTCGTCATCCCGAGTTGACGGAGAACCTCCGCATTCCTCATCCCTGTCGGCCGGCGGTGTCGCTGCTGGAATATCAAAACCGCCTGTTGCGGGAGCATTGTCAGCGGTTGCGCGACAAGCTGGTGGAACTGGTCGCCATCGCCCGCGACAACGACCGGCTGGCGGAGCGGGTGCAACGGCTGGCATTGGGCTTGCTGGACGCCCGGGGCGGGCTGGACGAACTGCTGCATGGGATCAAGGCGATCCTGCGCGACGAGTTCAAGGCCGACTGCATCGCCCTGTGCCTGGCGATGCCGCCCACCCTCGGGTTGAGCGCGGTGGAGGAGTTTCTGCGGCCGGACGTGGTCGGGTTGTTCGACGAGGTGTTTCGCGCCGGTCGGCCGCAATGTGGCCGCTTGAGCGCCGAGCAGGCCATCGCCCTGTTCGGCGATGGCGCCTGTCTGGCCGTATCGGCGGCGCTGACGCCGCTGGGTAGCGGCGAGTGGCGGGGGTTGCTGGCGGTGGGCAGCGGCGATCCCCAGCGGTTTCATCCAGGCATCGGCACCCTGTTTTTGGAGCGAATCGGCGAGTTGATCACCCAAACGCTGCAAGCCCGGTTGCTGACCGGGGGGTGGCGGCGACTGTCCGATCCTCCCTCGGCGCGTGGACGTTGAATCAATAACCCAGCCATTCGTCCAGTTGGGCAAGGGCCTCGTCCATGCCTAGCCCGGTCGGGGCCGAGAACAGTTGCGCGCTCGCGCCCGAATAGTCGGTTTTCAAGGTTTTTTGCAGTTGTTGCAGCGCCATCCGCGCCGCGCCGCGTCCCAGCTTGTCGGCCTTGGTCAACAGCACGTGGGCCGGAAGCAGGCGGTGAGCGCAACCGTCCAGCATCTGGCGGTCCAGCGCGGTGAGCGGATGACGGATATCCATCAGCAGCATCAGACCGCGCAGGGCGACGCGCTCGCGGAGATAACGTTCCAGCAGCAACCGCCAGTGCCGACGGATCGCGTCCGGCACCTGGGCGTAGCCATAGCCGGGCAGATCCACCAGAAAGCGATCCGGCTCCACCTGGAAAAAATTGAGCAACTGGGTTCGACCCGGCGTTTTGCTGACCCGGGCCAGTTGCCGCTGGCCGGTCAGGGCGTTGAGGGCGCTGGACTTGCCAGCGTTGGAACGACCGGCGAACGCGACTTCCCAGCCGGTGTCGGGCGGCAGTTGCGCCATGGAGTTGACGCTGTCGAAAAAACAGGTCGTCCGGTAACGCAGGGCGGTCGTGGCGGCCGTGGGGATGAGATTAGGATCATTGGGGTTTTTCATTGAACTCAAAGGCCAAAACTGATATATAAAACCGCTGCTTTCACGCGGCGGAACCAACCACAACCAGCACGGGTTCCACCGCGACCAAGCGAGGCTCGTCCGCCGGTTCACGCCACTCCCCAAGATTCGCGCCGGCGGCAGGTCGCCTGAACCGAATATCGTCATCGTACAGGAGCCTTCCAAAAATGAAAAAACTCGTTGTGATCGCCGCGACGTGCGCACTACTTGGTTCCGCGACCGCTACGCTGGCCGCTGGCGACCCCACCGCCGGCAAGACCAAGTCCGCCACCTGCGCGGCTTGCCACAGCGCGGATGGCAACAGCGCCATGGCCCAGTATCCCAAACTGGCGGGGCAAAGCGCCGATTACCTCCTCAAGCAACTTCAGGACTACAAGAGCGGTGCCCGCGCCAACCCGATCATGGCCGGCATGGTCGCGCCGCTCAGTCCCCAGGACATGGAAGATCTGGCCGCTTTTTATGCCTCCCAGCAGATCGCGCGCGGCGCCGCCGACCAGGCCCTGGCCCCAGTGGGTGAAGCCCTGTTCCGCGGCGGCAACCTGACCAACGGCGTCTCGGCCTGTTCGGCCTGTCACGGCGCCACCGGGGCCGGTAATCCGGCCGCCAAGTTCCCGGCGCTGGCTGGTCAACACGCCGATTACACCATGGCCCAGTTGAAGGCCTTCCGCGCCCTGGAACGCGCCAACGACGCTGGCCAGATGATGCGCGCCATCGCCGCCAAAATGACCGACCCGGAAATCAAGGCGGTGGCATCCTACATTCAAGGCCTGCAATAAGAACCCGGTCGAACCGGGCTGAATGCCCCTGATGTAATCCTGAGGGTGGCCGATTGGACCACCCTTTTTTTGTGTCCCGCGCCTTTGCGGACAGTGAACGGATTCCGACCGGCCAAGTCATAGAAACCGTTCGCCGTCTCGTCACCCGCGCTTAACCATCCCCGATCTCCTACCGTGAGCGACACCGTCACCGCGCGCAAGCCGTTCCAGCGCCGCACCCTGGGCTGGGTGTTGCTGGAATTCCTGGGTTCGATGAACCTGGCCATCACCCTGCTGGTGGTGGTGGCCGTCGCCTCGATCATCGGCACGGTGCTGCAACAGAACCAGTCCTATCCGGACTACGTGCTCAAGTTCGGGCCGTTCTGGTTCGAGACGTTCGACCGCCTGGGTCTGTACGATGTGTATGGCGCCGTGTGGTTCATCGCCATCCTGGGATTTCTCGTTCTCTCCACCAGCGTTTGTCTGTATCGCCAGGTCCCCGGCATGGCGCGGGAGATGGTCCGGTTCCGCACCCAGGTTCGGCTCGAATCGCTGCGCGGTTTTCACCAGCACGCCGAATGGTGGTTGCCGGAGCAACTCCCCGGCAGCGTGCTGGCGGAAGTGACCGGCGCGTTTCGCGCCCGCGGCTACCGTTGGCGGGTCCAGGATCACGGTGACCATCAAGTAGCCGCGGCGATGAAGGGCCGTTACCAGCGGCTGGGCTATCTGTTCACCCACGCGGCGGTGGTGGTGATCGGGATCGGCGGCCTGCTGGATGGCAACCTGTGGCTGAAGCTGAAGGAATGGCGCGGCGAGATCGCGGTCGAGACGCGCGACCTGGCCGCCCGCGATGTGCCGCCGGTCAGTCGGCTGGCCCCTGGCGCGACCCCGTCGTTTCGCGGCAACATCATGCTGCCCGAGGGCAGCGCCGCCAACTTCGTCTTTTTGCGGCTGCGGGATGGCTTCCTGGTGCAGGAACTGCCGTTCGCCATCGAACTCAAGGACTTCCAGGTCGAGTACCACGCCACCGGCCAGCCCAAGTCCTTTGTCAGTCAGGTGCGCATCCACGATCGGGAACATCTGGGCGACCGACCGCTGGAGGCGACCATCCGGGTCAATCATCCGCTGATCTATCGCGATTACGCCATCTATCAATCCGATTTCGGCGACGGCGGTTCCAAGCTGGAGTTGCGGATCTGGCCGTTGACCGGCGGCCGACTGGAGCCGGTCGAGGTCAAGGGCGAGGTGGGCGGCGCGCTCAAGGTGGCGGGACCCGCCGGACTGTTTGGCTTGGAACTGACCGAGTTCCGGCTGTTCAATCTGATGCCGGAACCGGGCGCCCGGCCCGGCGACCGCAAGTTCCGCAATTTTGGCCCCAGCGTCGGGTTCAAGCTGCGCGCCCCCGCCGGCGAGGCGCGTGAATACCTGAATTACATGGCGCCAGTTCAGTTGGAGGGCCGCTGGTTCTTCGTCAGCGGCGTCCGCGCCCGGCCGGGCGCGGAGTTCGCCTATCTGCACATTCCGGCGGACGCGAACGACAGCCCCGAACGCTTTTTGCGCTTCAACGCCCGGTTGCGCGACGAGGAGGGATTGCGCGCGTTGCTGACGCGCGCGCCGGCGCCGACTGGAAATCCCGATTTCCAGCGCGATCTCGCGCAAGTGCGCCTCAACCTGGTCGAATTGTTCCTCCAGGGCGGTTTCGCGGCGGTGACGGAGCGCGCCCGCGCGGTGGTGCCCGCCGACCGGCTTCAGGAGGCGACCAAGCTGTATCTGGAAATTCTGCGCGATACCCTGGCGGAAGTTTTCATCGAAGTGTTGCGCGCGGAGGGAATGAAGCCGGAGCAGGGAGTGGGCGAGCGCGAGGATGCGTTTTTCAACGACGCGCTGTCGGCTCTGGCCACGCTGCCGGCTTACGGTTCGCCGTTTTATCCGCAACTGACCGGATTCCAGCAGGTGGAGGCGTCCGGCTTGCAGGTGACTCACAGCAACGCGACTGGCGTGGTCTACGCCGGCTTCGCGTTTCTGAGCATCGGCGTTTTCCTCCTGTTTTATACTTCGCACCGTCGGCTGTGGGCCTGGATCGCGGCCGAGGAGGGCGGCTCGCGCTTGATCCTGGCTGGCGCGGGCAATCGTCGCCAGGCGGAATTCGCCCGCGAGTTCGCCGCTTTGGAAACGGTCCTGGCGCGACGGCTGGGAGCGCCGGAGCCGCGCGCGGACAACTAAGGCTATTTCCAGCAAAGACCTTACCGATATCTCGTTCCCACGCTCCAGCGTGGGAACGCCGTTCGGGCCACTCCAGCGGCCCACAATGTTTGCCGCATCGGGACGGTTGGGGCTCCCACGCTGGAGCGTGGGAGCCAGACCACAACTGATTTTCCCTATTTGACAATGTGTTGAGAGGCTTTCGGTCATGGCGGTAACGCGCGAAGCGATGCTCGAACCCTGGGAACAGCCGGCTTTCTGGCGACGGTTGACGATTTGGGACGCGCTATGGACGCTGCTGGTGGCGGTGGGAGCGAGCTATGCCGGGTGGTTTTATCGGGCGGAGATGGACGGCTACGAGGTCGCCATCCTGTTCGGCGGCGCGCTGGCCCTAATCGCCTGGGGTTTGTACTGGAAACCGGCGCGACTGTTCGCCCTGGCGGTGGCGCTGCTGGCGCTGCTGGCGCTGTGGCGGTATGGAACCGACTACGAATTGCGCAAAAGCGATTTCCTGCTCAAGTATTTTTTGGAAAGCCAGGCCGCGTTCATGTGGATGAGCGCGCTGTACGTTCTGGCGACGGTCGCCTATTTCGCCGCCCTGTTCAGCCGCTCCGAGTTCGTCGGCAAGACCGCGACCGCCTTGACCTGGAGCGCGACCGTGCTGGGAATGACCGGCCTGCTGACGCGCTGGCGCGAGTCCTATCTGTTGGGGGCGGACATCGGGCATATTCCGGTCAGCAATCTTTATGAGGTTTTTATCCTGTTCGCGTTGATCACCGCGCTGCTGTACCTGTTTTACGAGGACCGGCACCGCACCCGCGCCATGGGCGGTTTCGCCCTGCTCGCGATCAGCGGGGCGGTGGCTTTCCTGTTGTGGTACACCTTCGACCGCGAGGCCCATCACATCCAGCCGCTGATTCCGGCCCTGCAAAGCTACTGGATGAAGATTCACGTGCCGGCCAACTTTATCGGTTACGGCGCTTTCGCCCTGGCGGCGATGCTGGGCGTGGCGTATCTGTTGCGCCAGCGCGCCGAGACGCGCCATCCCGATGGCCTGCTGGCCGTGGTGTTGCCCCCGCTGGAACTGCTGGACGACGTGATGTACAAGGCCATCGCCCTGGGTTTCGCCGCCTTCACCATCGCGACGATCCTCGGCGCGCTGTGGGCGGCGGAAGCGTGGGGTGGTTACTGGTCCTGGGATCCCAAGGAAACCTGGGCGCTGATCGTCTGGCTGAACTACGCCGCCTGGCTGCACCTGCGCCTGACCAAGGGCTGGCGCGGGGCGCCGATGGCCTGGTGGGCGATCGTCGGCCTGTTCGTCACCCTGTTCGCCTTCCTGGGCGTGAATATGTTCCTGTCCGGGCTACACTCCTACGGTACGCTCTAAACCGATTCGCCGTGCTCCGTTCTCACCCTCCGAACCCAAGGACTCCATTGCAATGTTGCATTCGCTCCGTCGCTTGTTGTTGGTGCTGCTGGCCTGCGCGTTGCCGTTGGCCGTCGCCCGCGCCGCCGATCCACCCGCGCCGCCCGCGTTCGAGGAAGGCCGGGATTACGTGCGCCTGCCGACGCCGATGCCGCCCGCCGCGCCGGACAAGATCGAGGTCATCGAGTTTTTCTCGTATACCTGCCCGCACTGCTACGATCTGGATCCAACCGTGCGCGGCTGGCTCCAGCGCAAGCCGGAGAATGTGACGTTCACCCGGGTCGCGGTCGCCTTCGGCGCGAGTTGGGAACCCAGCGCCCGCGCCTATTACGCCGCCGAGGCGCTGGGGGTGGCGGACAGGATGCACCAACCGTTGTTCGACGCCATCCACCGGGACAAGCGCAAGTTGAGCAGCGAGGACGAACTGGCGGCCTTTTTCGCCGAGCAGGGCGTGAATCAGGAGGCTTTCCGCAAGGCCTACCAGTCGTTCCAGACCGAGACCCAGTTGCGGCGCGGCAACCAACTGGCCCAACGCTACGGAGTGCGCGGTGTGCCGACGGTGATCGTCGGTGGCCAGTACGACATCCGCTCGCCCCGGATTTTCGAAGTGGTGGATTTCCTGATCGCCAAGCTTGCCGTGTCGCAGGGTTGAAGGCGGAACCGGAATGACCGATCCCGCTCAGCCGCGACGCCTGCGGTTGCTCAGCTACAACATTCAGAGCGGGCTGACCACGCGCACGTATTCCCAATATCTCACCCGAAGTTGGAAGCATCTGGTGCCGGTGCCGTCGCGGATGACCAACCTCGACGGCATCGCCCGGGTTCTGGCCGATTACGACCTGGTCGGCTTGCAGGAGGTGGACGCCGGCAGCCTGCGCAGCGGTTTCGTCAACCAGGTGAAGTACCTGGCCGATCAGGCCGGTTTCGCGCACGTGTTCGATCAGTCCAATCGCAAGATCGGGATGATTTCCCAGCATGGCAACGCGGTCCTGAGCCGGGTTCGGCCGGACGCCATCGCCGAACACAAGCTGCCGGGGTTGCCGGGCCGTGGCGTGTTGGAGATTCAGTTCGGTTCCGGGCCGGACGCGCTGCAGGTGTTGATCCTGCACATGGCGCTGGGCCGGCGCGGTCGGTTGCGACAGATTGGCTTTCTGGCGGAGCGGGCGTGCGATTACCGCCATGTCATCCTGATGGGCGATTTCAACTGCGATTTGGACAGCCAGGAAATGGCGGTGTTGCTGGAGACGGTTCGGCTGCGCGAGCCGGCGCCGGGCTTGCGGACCTTTCCCAGTTGGCAGCCGAGCCGCCAACTCGATCACATCCTGGTGTCGTCGTCCATCGTGGTCGAACGGGTTGAAGTGCTGGACTGCGTCTTTTCCGACCATCTGCCAATCGCCATGACGGTGCGCTTGCCGGAGTCGGTGCAATTGGAATCGGAGCCGGACCTGGTTGTGCTTTCGATGCCGTGACGCCTTAACAGTCTGGTTTACCCGTCGCCGCCTGATACCAGGCATAGGTGTCCCGCAGCCCCGTGGCCAGGTCGATGCGCGCGCGCCAGCCAAGGCCGGCGAGGCGGGAGACATCGAGCAGTTTTTGGGGCGTGCCGTCGGGTTTGGTTGGGTCGTGGTCGATGGGACCGCTGTAGCCGACGATGCCGGCGATCCGATCGGCCAGTTCACGGATGGTGACGTCCACACCCGTGCCGATGTTGATCAGGGCGGTGGCGGTGGTGCATAGGCCGATGTGGACGCAGGCGGTGGCCATGTCGTCCACGTGCAGGAATTCGCGCCGGGGAGCGCCAGTGCCCCAAATCGTCACGCGGGGCGCGGTGGGAGAATGCGGGGGGATGCCGAGGCTTTGCTGGAGGTCAGCGGGAATCGGGCCGAAGCGGGCGACATCCTGGGCGATGCTGGCCCAATCCCGAACTTGGGCGAGCCGGGCGAGATGAAATTTGCGGATCAGCGCCGGCAGGACGTGGGAGGATTTCAGGTCGAAGTTATCGTTCGGGCCGTACAGGTTGGTGGGCATGACCGGGACGTAGGCGGTCCCGTATTGGCGGTTGTAGGCGTCGCACATCTCGACCCCGGCGATCTTGGCGATGGCGTAGGGTAAGTTGGTGGGTTCCAGCGGGCCGGTGAGCAGGGCATCTTCATGGATCGGTTGGGGAGCGAATTTGGGGTAGATGCAGGAGCTGCCCAGAAAGATCAGTCGCTTGACCCCGGCGAGGTAAGCCTGATGCAGCACATGGGTTTGCATCGTCAGATTTTCGTAGATGAACTGACCGCGCTGGACGTTGTTGGCATGGATGCCGCCGACCTTGGCGGCGGCCAGGAACACCACCTCGGGGCGGGTTTCGGCGAAGAAGCGGGCGGTGGCGGCCTGATCGAGCAGATCAAGCTCGGCGTGGGTACGCAGGATTAGATTTTCATGGCCTTGCGCATGCAGGGCGCGCACCAGGGCGGAACCGACCAAGCCCCGATGCCCGGCGACGTAGATTTTCGGATTGCCAGGGATTGTCATTGGTTTTCCTTCCGCCGTTCGCCTCATTCCTCCGATCGATGTACTTCGTACCCATGCGTCTGGCACAGTTGATCGCGTTGAGCCTGTTGCAGATCGGCTTCGACCATGGCTTTCACCAGTTCCGGGAAGCGGATGCGCGGTTCCCAGCCCAGCACGGTCCGGGCCTTGGTTGGGTCGCCGAGCAGGAAATCGACTTCGGTGGGTCGGAAGTAACGCGGATCCACGCGCACCAGCACCTGCCCGGTGCGAGCGTCCCGGCCGATTTCGTCCACGCCGGCCCCGCTCCATTCGATTTCGTAGCGCAGTTCCCGGAAAGCCCGTTCGACGAATTCGCGCACGGTGTGGGTTTCGCCGGTGGCGATGACGTAATCGTCGGGGGTGTCCTGTCGCAGCATCAGCCACATCGCGCGCACGTAGTCCTGGGCGTGGCCCCAGTCGCGCTTGGAGTCGAGGTTGCCCAGGTAGAGAGTCTGCTGCGCGCCGAGATAGATGCGGGCGACGGCGCGGGTGATCTTGCGAGTGACGAAGGTTTCGCCGCGAATCGGGGATTCGTGGTTGAACAGGATGCCGTTGCTGGCGTGAATGCCGTAGGCTTCGCGGTAGTTGACGGTGATCCAGTAGCCGTAGACCTTGGCGGCGCCGTAGGGACTGCGGGGGTAGAACGGCGTGGTTTCCTTCTGGGGAATTTCCTGGACCTTGCCGAACATTTCGCTGGTGGAAGCCTGGTAGAAGCGGGTTTTCCGCTCCAGGCCAAGAATGCGGATACCTTCGAGCAGCCGCAGTGTCCCGAGGGCGTCGGCGTTGGCGGTGTATTCGGGGGTCTCGAACGAGACTTGGACATGGCTTTGCGCGGCGAGGTTATAGATTTCGTCGGGCTGGGTGTGCTGGAGGATGCGGATCAGGTTGGTGGCGTCGGTCAGGTCGCCGTAATGCAGGGTGAAGCGCCGGTCGGGGGCGTGCGGGTCCTGGTAGAGGTAGTCGATGCGCTGGGTGTTGAATTGCGAGGCGCGGCGCTTGATGCCGTGGACGGTGTAACCTTGTTCCAGCAGGAATTCGGCCAGGTACGCGCCGTCCTGGCCGGTGATGCCGGTGATGAGTGCGGTCTTGTTCATGAGGCTGAAGATGGTCGGGCGCCAGGAAATGAAGGCCGAAGTATAGCGGAATCCAGTAGTTGAGGCGTGGGAGCCAGATCGGGGTCAATGTCTTTCTTTCTGGAAATCGGCTAATATCCGTCCGAAGTGATGAGAGGATGCGACGATGAATACGGAATCCCTTAAGGAAGCGATTCGACGGGAACTGCCTGAAATTTTGCGGGCGGATCCTGAGTTGCGCGCCTACGTTTTGGAATTGACCCGGCGGGAGTACGCCGGCCGAGCGGAGACCCAGGACCGGTTTTACGACCTGCTGGCCGAGCTGCGCCGCGACCGGGAGGAGCAAACCCACAAGTGGGAGGAGCAGAACCGCAAGTGGGAAGAACAGAACTGCAAGTGGGATGAGAATCAGGCTGAGTTGCGCCGCGACCGGGAAGAGCAAGCCCGCAAGTGGGATGAGCAGAACCGCAAGTGGGATGAGCTTCAGGCTGAACTGCGCCGCGACCGGGAGGAGCGCGCCCGCGAATGGGACGAATATAAGGACGAGCAGAACCGCAGATGGGATGCGAACCAGGTGGAATTGCGGCGGTTGCATGAAGAGATCATGGCCCAGGCCCAAAAACACGAGCGGGGTATCGGTGCCTTGGGGTCGCGCTGGGGCCTGCAATCGGAAAAGGCGTTCCGCGACGCGCTGGCGGGGATTCTGGAGAAAAACTTTGGAGTGCAGGTCGTCAACGTCACCGACTACGACGATCAGGGCGTGGTGTTCGGGCGGCCCGATCAGGTCGAACTGGACGTGATTATCAAAAATGGCTTGTTATTGATCTGTGAACTCAAATCCTCCATCGACAAGGCGGGGATGTATATATTCGAGCGCAAGGCGCGGTTTTACGAGCAGCGCCACGAGCGGACTGCGAATCGGCTGATTGTGATTTCGCCGATGATCGACGCGCGGGCGCGGAAGGTGGCGGAGCGGTTGGGGATCGAAACCTACGGTGATTCGACCGAGGTGGAGGCGTTGTGAGGCTTTTTTGGCCTTTCACCTTTTGCTTTTCGCCTTTGACAGTACACGATGGCTTTTAGGAACAGGATATTACTGGCGTTCGGCACCCGCCCGGAGGCGATCAAGCTGGCGCCAGTGGTGAAGGCGTTGCGCCAGGCCGGGACGTTCGAGGTGCGAGTGTGCGTGACGGCGCAGCACCGGCGGATGCTGGATCAGGTGCTGGCGTTGTTCGCGATCGCGCCTCACAACCACTTTTGCCGCGAGTCTGGCGGCGCATTACGAGAAGATCGCGGTGGGCCATGTGGAGGCGGGGTTGCGCACCGGCAATCTTTACGCGCCGTGGCCGGAGGAGATGAATCGGCGCTTGACGACGGCGCTGGCGGCTTTGCACTTTGCGCCGACACCGTGGGCGCGAGATAATCTACTGCGGGAAGGCGTGGCGGCGGACCTGGTACAGGTCACCGGAAATACGGTGATCGATGCGTTGCTGGAAGTGGTGGCGCGGTTGTTGGACGATGCGGCGGCGTATCGGGCGATGGCCCAGGCGCATAATCCGTATGGGGACGGTCAGGCGGCGGCGCGGATCGCCGCCGCGCGCGGACGCTGGTTGCAGGAATCACCGCCCGGATGAACGTGAGGAACTTAGCTTGGGCGCGGTGTCTGCCGTGGTTAATGTATTTTGGTAGCCCGGCTGTAGGTATCTCAACGATTGGGTAGAAAATCGAATTCAGAGTGTGCTTGGATGAAGTCTAGCCTGCGAAAGCGCGTTTTAGTCACCGGCGGCGCCGGTTTTCTCGGTTCCCATCTGTGCGAGCGGTTGCTGGCGGCCGGACATGACGTGCTGTGCGTGGACAACTTTTACACCGGTAGCAAGGACAACCTGTTACCCATGCTGGGCCACCCGCATTTTGAACTGATGCGGCATGACGTCACCTTTCCGCTTTATGTGGAGGTGGATGAAATCTTCAACTTGGCCTGTCCCGCCTCGCCGATCCACTACCAGTTCGATCCGGTGCAGACCACCAAGACCAGCGTGCATGGCGCGATCAACATGCTGGGCTTGGCCAAGCGGGTGAAAGCCAGGATTTTGCAAGCCTCGACCAGTGAGGTGTACGGCGATCCGGAGGTGCACCCGCAGCGCGAGGACTATTGGGGTCGAGTCAATCCCAACGGGATTCGGGCCTGCTATGATGAGGGCAAACGCTGCGCTGAGACGCTGTTCTTCGACTACCGCCGCCAGCACGGCTTGGAGATCAAGGTCGCGCGGATCTTCAACACCTACGGCCCGCGCATGCATCCGAACGATGGCCGGGTGGTGTCGAATTTCATCGTCCAGGCGCTGAGGAACGCGCCGATCACGCTCTATGGCGATGGCCGCCAGACCCGCTCGTTCTGCTATGTGGATGATCTGATCGAGGGTTTAATCCGGCTGATGGACAGCCCTGCGGACTTCGCCGGCCCGGTGAATCTGGGCAACCCCGGCGAGTTCACCATGCTTGATCTGGCGGAGACGATTCGGGAAATGACCGGTTCGCGTTCGGAGCTCATCCATCAGCCGTTGCCGGCGGACGACCCCAGGCAGCGCCAGCCCGACATTCGCTTGGCGCGGGAGCAGCTCGGCTGGGAGCCCCGGATCCGTCTGGCGGACGGTTTGAAACCGACTATCGCCTACTTTACAACCTTGCTGCAGAAAACTCCGCCCCAGCCACCGCGCTCGACATAAGGCTATATGTTGGCCAACCCATTCCAAAAGCCCATGTCCCTGATCTCCAGCCCAAGCTCGCTCGACCGCAGCGCGCTGATCCTGCGGCCGACAGACCTCCTCATGTGCCTGGCGGATCCCCGCCGCGCGGAGCGCGAGTGCTTGCGTGGAGGACGACCTGTCGAATGCCTGATGTGGTACGGAAGATGATCCATGCCAATTGAATCCTCAAATAGCAAGCGATCCCCGTTTCGGATTGCGGTGTTGAATTCTCATCCCATTCAGTATTTCGCGCCCTTGTACGCTTACCTCAACACAAGTGAGGATTTCGACATCACGGCGCTGTACTGTTCGGATTTCAGTTTGCGGGGCGATCGGGATCCCGGTTTTGGTCAGAACGTAACCTGGGATCTGGACCTGTTGGCCGGCTACCACGCGGTGTTTCTGGGCGAGCGCGCCAAGACTCGAACGCCGGGTGGTTTCTGGTCGCTGGTCTGCCCGGAGGTGTGGCGCGAGGTGCGCTCCGGTCACTACGATGCCTTGATTCTGCACGGCCACAACTATGCGGTGAATCTGCTGGCGCTTCTCGCCGCGAAGACGGCTGGGGTCAAGGTCTTCATGCGCGGTGAAACTCATCTGGGTTTGCAACGTAGCGGTTTCAAGCAATGTATTCGCCGGCCTTTGATGAACCTGTTGTACCGAGCCTGTGATCGCTGCCTGGCGATCGGCACCGCCAACCGTGCTTTCTACCAGGCAATGGGAGTACCCGAACACAAAATTGTGACAATACCTTACGCCGTGGATAACGACCGGTTCATCGCGGCGGCCCGTTTGAGCGATCAGGAGCGGCGGGATTGGCTCCAAAGGCTGGGGGCGGATACCAATCAGCCGGTGGTTCTTTATGCCTCCAAGTTCCAACGCCGCAAGCATCCGGATGATCTGCTCAAGGCGGTTACCCGGCTGCGGGAACGGGGCATTCGGTGTACGGTGTTGATGGTCGGCAGCGGCGAAATGCAGGACGAATTGCGGCAACTCGTCACACGACTCAATCTGTCTGATGTCCACTTCACCGGGTTTATCAACCAGAGCGACCTGCCCCGAATCTATGGGGCCAGCGACATTTTCGTGCTGCCTTCGGAAAACGAGCCGTGGGGGTTGATCGTCAATGAGGTGATGTGCGCCGCTTTGCCGGTGGTCATCTCCAAGGAGGTGGGTTGCGTGCCGGATTTGGTACGTGAGGGCGACAATGGGTTTTTGTTTCAAGCTGGGGATATAGAGGGGTTAGCCCGTGCGCTCGAACCGTTGCTGACCGATGCAGGATTGATGAAACGCATGGGTCAGAAAAGCCGTGAGCGGATCGAGGGTTGGAGTTATGCTGAGTGTTTACAAGGTTTACGGACTATACTGAATTAGTGGATTCCGAAAATAGCATTTTTAAAACGGAAAAAAACTTCCCTCAAACTAATGAAGATCGCTCTTTAATAAAATGCGTACTTTAAATTATATTTCCCGTATAGACTCTCAGTGTAGTTGTACTTTATGTTCGCTGATTACCCACGTAGAGAAAATATGATGACTGACCTAACGAGTATTCTAGTAATTAGATCATTAGTGTGGAAAATTGGTCGCCGGTTATATATGTGGGCTAAGCGCGATTTATCTAACAACCCTAAAACTAATGGTGAGTATTGGTTAATAGAAAAACTCCTTAGTACGTCGTCGAGTAGTGCGGTGATATTGATAGATATCGGTGCCAACAAAGGGGATTGGTCCGCGCAAGCTCTTAAAATCCTTGATCTCTTGGGTAAGCGTGGGGAAATCTATGCATTTGAGCCTGCGCAATCTACCTATGAGTTCCTAATAAAAAAATTTCAAAATAATACCAATGTAATGATAAAAAAAACTGCCCTATCCAACTATTCGGGTGAGGCCGAATTTTTTGTAGTTGGAGCACTTGCAGGCACGAACTCCTTGCTGAAAAATTCCTTAGAGGGTAAGGTGTTCGATGTGGAGAAAGTACAAACTTTGAGGTTTGATGACTTTCTAGCTTCAGCAGGTCTAACATCCGTCGCTTTTGTTAAAAGCGATACGGAAGGTTATGATATGAGTGTTCTGATGGGTGCTCAACAAAGCTTGAGAGAGGGTCGTGTAGAAGTTTGGCAATTTGAATATAATTATCGCTGGATTGCTAACCACCATAATCTTAAAGATGTGTTTAATTTGATTGAAGAGATGCCTTACTGCTTAGGTAAGCTCTATGGCAATGGGATCGAAATCTATGAAAAATGGCATCCTGAACTGGATCGATTTTTTGAAGGTAATTATGTTCTGATTCGTGAAGGGAGCGAAATTAAAAAATTCGGTATCTTTGTGCAATTCGATGTAGGCAATGTGCTTGTGCCCAATGAAAAAATAGTCGAGTAATCACAATAAAATGAGTTCTTCGCGGGTTCTATAGTCCCGCTAATGATAATCCCCATATTATCAATGAGCTAAGTTTGAATTAGGTTATCTGGTAGTCCTGTAGAAAGTAGTGGTCGAATGGTGATATGATCTTAGTGGTGATTAGAGGAGTGAGTAAAGAGCCATGATTTGTCCAAAATGTCATTCATCGAATGTCGTTAAGAATGGCAGTATTCATAACCATAAGCCTAAATTTTCTTGCAAGGATTGTGGTCGACAATTTATCGAGAAGCCAGAAAATAGGATCCCGCAAGAGAAGAAAGATTTGATTGACAAATTGTTATTAGAGCGGATCCCACTGGCGGGTATCGCCCGAGTCGCTGGGGTCTCCGAGCGCTGGTTACAAGGCTATGTGAATCGGAAATATCAAGAGGTTCCTCAGCAAGTCGACGTTCAGAAAAAACCGAAGGGAACACTGACGATCCAATGTGACGAGATGTGGTCTTTTGTTGGAAATAAGAAGAAAAAACAATGGGTTTGGCTGGCTATTGACAAGGGTACGGGTGAGGTCGTCGGTGTTTTTGTCGGTGATCGAAGTCAAAAAGGTGCCCAAGGACTCTGGGATTCTTTGCCGCCGGTTTATCGCCAGTGCGCCGTTTGCCATACCGATTTTTGGGAAGCTTATCAGGTGATTTTTCCGACCAAACGACATCGAGCTGTCGGTAAAGAAACCGGTTTAACGAATAAGATAGAAAGATTTAACTGTACGTTGAGACAACGTGTCTCTCGTTTAGTTAGACGAACGCTTTCTTTTTCAAAGAAGATCGAAAACCACATCGGGGCTATTTGGTATTTCGTTCATCATTATAATAAAACCCTATCGATTGCTACTGCGTGAGGGTTCACTACAATTTGCAGGACTACCCACTAAGAAAAATACCTCATGTCGCTGATCCGAAATACCGTATGGAGTGCGATTGCGGCCATTGTGATGTCATGGGGACGTTTTCTGCTAACTATTTTGCTCGCTAGAAAGCTGGGAGTGAGTGAGTTTGGCATTTTTACTTTCTCTCAATGGTTGGTGGATATCGTTTTTCTATGTCTAGCTTTTGGTTTAACGGGTTCCGCCAGTCGGTTCTTTGCCGAATTTCGAACTAGATATCAAAAACTTGTAGCCTTCGAACGATGGTTTTTGCTGCGCTCTTTAGCTGTTGTAGCAATAGTCGCAGTGGCGTCCCCTTTGGCTGCTATAGCATTTAACGGTGAAGCTAGTCTGAAGATTGGCCTGCTGCAAGCTGGATGGTCTGCAGCAGCAGCAGTTTGGGCGCTGTTGCTAGCACGTGCGCAAGGCTTGCAACGGTTTAAGCTTGTGGCTTTATCCAACGGAGTGTATATCGCTATTGCCTTATCAGGTTGTGCTTTGCTTCCTAAAGAAGGTGTGGATGTATCATCTGCAATGCTGCTGGTTATGGTGGCGACGGCCGCTGCAGCGTTTATCATGTGGCAACCTTTACCGATACCTCCACATGAACGCATGAAGGAAGTTGAGGGCTCAGAGCTGAACCATCGGATATTGAAAATTTTTGCTATAAATATCTGGATTTCGACCTTGGTCTCGGCCTTAGTTTGGCTGCGAGGTGAAATAATAATTGTTCGGTTAGAGCTCGGAGTTTCTGAGTTGGCTATCTATTCAGCAGCTCTTTCGCTGGCAGGTATTGCAACACAGGGGTTGATGTTGTTCACCGGCGCAGTGGGGCCGTATCTGACTGAAACATGGGGTGCTGGAAAACAGGAAAAAGCGATCATTTTATGTCGTCGTATTACTGATATATTAACTTTAATGGCTGCAATTTTATCAATTTTTTTGATTTTGTTTGCGCCGGAATTGATCCGCTTTACCTTTGGATCAGCTTACGCGAAAGCGGAGGTCACGTTAGCTATTCTTAGTTTAGGAACAATCGGTTTGGCTAGTGCAGCACCAAATCATTTACTTCAGATCCGAACCAACGGAGTATTTGCAAGAAATGCTAATTTTATTGGGATTATTGGCCTTTTTGTGACTGCAATATTTTTAGTAAATCTAGTAGGAATTGACGGTGTAGCAGTGTCTAGGGCACTGATTCAGATCGGAGTTGGTATCTTCACTTTTTGCTTTTCACGACATCTTATCTCAATAAAGTCTGTATATTTGAATAATCAATTAAAAGTAGTTCTAGTAACTTGTTTTGTTATTTTATTTAATTCCATTGGAGAATACTCGTTTTATCTTAGATTATTAGAATTTTTATTGATTACAGTAGTACTAATTTTCTGGTTGCGTGATGATGAGGGCCTTGTATTGAGTAGATTGTTGTGTCGGTTGTATGTAACCGGAGCTTTGGTCAAATTTTGCATATATCTGAGAAAAAAGTGATTTCATTCCTTTTTATAACTTATAATCGGTCTGACTTATTAGTCAAATCCTTCTCGTCTTTACGTGGAGCTGCTTTAAACCTGGGAGTGCCCGTCGAATTTGTTGTGGCTGACGATGCTAGTGATCAAGAGCACCAAATGATTATTAATAGCCTTAATTTTGATTCTCAGTCAATATTAAACTTCAATTGTGGCCTTGGCGCGAATGTAAATAAAGGATTAGCGAGTTGTAAAGGAGAGATGATTGTTCAAGTTCAAGATGATTGGATTTTTGTGGGCCAACCTTCTGACTTCATTGATGCTATCCAAGTGCTGCGAACTGATCCAGAGGTTGGGATCGTTCAACTCACTGATGTTATGTCTGATATACCCACCGAACGGCGATTTACTCTAAGTGGAGTGGTCTATGATGTTTTCAGAAATGATCGTCTGCCTTGGAATCGTGATGGTGGCTTACGCCCTTATTCTGATTGCCCTCACATAAAATCTGTTGGTTTTGTCGAAGAAATGGGTCCATATCTGGAAGGTGTAGCGATGACGGTAACCGAGCATGATTTCAAGCGACGTGTTGCTACCCAAGGACGTTGGCGTGTAGCACAAATGAGTTCCCGAAGATTGTTTATCCACATCGGTGCTGACCACAGCCTTAATCCGGGTGGAAAAAGGAATAAGTTGATTATTCTTCTCCACAAAATTCCATTTCTAGGAAAATGGATTGAATCGATCCTGAGGAAAATTTGGCGAGGTACGGATCATCTTGCTGCAGTAGTGGCTTCTCATTTGTTGAGTTAATTGAGCTTTACATAAAAAATGCAAAATTTTATCATTCAAGGCCGAATGCAACTCCCTTTAGTTTGGCGAAGGGCTTCCATTTTTTTTGGTGGGATGGGTTTAGTTGCGTTGGCACTGGTCGAATTCATCGCCCCGAATGATTGGTACATGCTGGGGCTGGTTTGTGGAACAGCATTGGTTTACGCGATCATTTTACTCTATTTCGGCTTTCGTGATGGCGGAAAGCGATTGCTTACCGATCCGTTCTTAATCTTAGTGGCCGCCTTCTCTTTATATTATCTTTGCGGAACACTGCTGCTAGTGATTGGTCCAGAGGATCAGGCTAATTACGTTTTAAAATGGTATATTACGACTGCACAGGATGCGCTTCGAATTACGGCTATGAATTTAATCGGCTTGGCAGTACTGCTTTTTGCTGCCAGCTTTTTCAATGGATTGCGCATAGAAAAAGTTGTTCAACCGACCATTATTATTTTTAACAGAATGCCGACACAGAAGATTTTTTGGCTATTTTTTATTGTTGGTTTTAGCGCTTTTTTATGGGTAGAAACCACCGATGGCGTCGTCAATGGAACCATTGGACAGCTTTCTAAATTAATTCTTATCGCAGTACTCGTGGGGATAATCTATCGTGGTCGCAACGCAGCATTCTTGCATGGGCTCGCCATCTTAATAGCGTTGTTTGCTTCAATCATGGGTCTGCTTTCGTTCGGCAAATTAGCTACCCTACAGCCATTGCTTATTTTTTTGCTAGGTTTATACTTACGCTTGCAGAACACCAAAATGCTGGTGGTGCTTTTTGCTATTATGATCGCCGCCTTAATACTGCTTTCGAAACCAATTGGTGAAGCTAGAGTTCTGTTGATGTCCAGTAGTGACACCAGTTTGCTGGCACGTTTTGATATTCTACAACAAGTATTTATGACCACCACTGATGATTCCAATCACGGTGGTATGTGGTCCCGTTTGTGCTATACCACTTCGCAGGTAGCTGCTGTTGACCTCTACGAAAAAGGGCAGGGCGGCAATGATGTGGAGTTATTGGGTTGGGTATTTCTTCCTCGGGCGATCTTTCCAAATAAGCCGATTATTACCCGCTCGGGGGTTGAATTCAACGTAAAAGTCACCGGTTTTGATACCTCATCCACGGGTATGGGTTTGTTTGTAAGCGGTTACTATAATCTTGGTTGGTTAGGGTTAATTTTTGCTTCAATATTGGCGGGGTGGATATTAGCCATATTCGCCGCAATTTCGCGTTCTGTTATTTCATCCAGCTCAGTGATTCTACTACCTGTGGGTTTGCTAGGGAGCTTTATGGCATTTCGAATTGATGGGCATTTTGTTGCAGATTATTTAGGCCCATTTGCTATGATTATAATTCCGTTGCTAATCTTTTCATTTATTTTGCGCACAGGGTCTTTAAGAACCATTTCGAGAGCTTCTTCGGGATAATATCGATGAAATTGTTATTTCTGGGAGAGTCCTGGATGGGTTCTTCAGCTAGATCGCTGAAAGAAGCATTGCAGCGTATTACCAGTTCTGGTATCGGTGAAATAGATGAAATCAACGAAGATCTTTATATCCAAAAAGCGTGTGCTCGTTGGCTCAGAGCCATTCACCGGATTTTAGCACCTGCTTACCGACATGAACTTGCACAAGCAATTCTAAAGAAGTGCCATGATACACGCCCTGATATACTATTGGTCTATAAAGGCAGTGGCGTTGATGTTGAATTGATTCACGCAATAAAAGCCAAGGGTATTTTTACGGTTAATGTCTTTCCTGATTACTCACCACATGCTTATGGGAAAGATTTGCAGAAGGTCATTGGAGAATATGACCTTGTTATTTCGACGAAACCCTTTCATCCTGCTTTATGGAATAGCGTGTATGGCTACAGCAATCGTTGTGTATTTGTGCCTCATGGTTATGATTCCAAAATTCACTTGGTTCAACTCCCGTTATCTGATGAACACTACGACATGGTACTAGCAGCTAGCTGGCGACCTGAATATGATGTATTAGCACATAATGTTGCTCGACTATTGCCTGAAAAGTCTATCAAGGTAGCGATTGCCGGGTCTGGTTGGGCTGAGAGGCGAGAAAAATTTCCAAAGCACTGGTCTTTTGTTGGCGCGCCGCATGGGCGAAGTTACATTAAATTTTTACGTAGCGGTCGTATTGCAATTGCTCCAGTTAATCGCCAGGTAGTAATTAATGGCCAGATACAGCCGGGTGATGAAGATACTACGAGAACCTATGAGTTGGCCGCTGCACACTGTTTTTTCATTCATCAGCGAACCAATTTTGTCAAGACTCTTTTTGATGAAAATACAGAAGTACCCATGTTTTCTTCTCCTGAAGAGCTTGTAAATAAAATTTGCGATTTTCTACCAAAGCATGATTTAAGGCGATCAATGGCAAATGCAGCGCATAGGCGTGCTGTCCCTGCATACTCTTTAGACGAACGCGCCCGTGAGGTTATTTATAACATTAATTTTGTTATAGCATCGAGAAAATAAATAGGGCTGTTATGGATAGCTACCAAGGCTATGAAGACTGGAAGCGATGGGATAAAACCTCATTTGGCACTTGGTTTGAAACTGATGCTGTCTATTTTTCTGCCGAATTGGGGCGGTCTGGTATTAAACTCCATAAAGGTATCCGCCTTTATGAGGTTGGCTTTGGCAATGGGGCATTTGCTGGTTACGTGCGTTCTTTCGGTTGCGAATATTTTGGTTCAGAAGTTAACAATGTTCTGGTTGAACGGGCAAGGGACTTTGACCTCAATGTCTATGAAAAAGGTATCAAAGAAACACTGGAAAAGAACTTATTAGGAACATTTGATGCCGTTATTGCTTTCGATGTATTGGAACACCTTGATATCACCGACATTAAGGCTTTTCTGCTAGAGGCAATGGAGTTGCTGAAGCCAGGGGGAATCGTATTGGCCCGTGTACCCAGTGGAGATAGTCCTTTCGGTCGAGCGATCTTTCATGGCGATATCACACACCGCACTGCATTAGGCTCTTCGGCGGTCCGGCAACTGGCCGCACAGACGGGTTTCGACGTAATAGACATCGGCCCACCCAAGCTTCCGATCTTTAGACTTGGATGGAAACGAGCGATACGACGTGGCGTAATTCGGTTAGCACAATCGGTTATAACTGGGTTGATCAATCTGGTGTTTCATGACGGACAACCTCGTGTAATCACTGCCAATCTTGTCTTTGTGCTCAAGAAACCTGTGCAATGACTGGCTTCTGGTTTTTCATCCGCACTGTGTTGTCATCGATTTAGGCCGCAAATCATGACAATACATAAATCGGCCATCGGTTTGGTCGTCCCCTCCCTCGAACAAGGCGGCGGAGTGCCTTCGGTCGCTGAATTCATTTGCCAGACGATAGAACGATCCAGCACTCTTGAATACCGACTGATTTCCCTATCCTCATCGGCGCGGGACGAAATCAGTGTGGGGCTGACTCAACCCGCCAGTTGGTTACGCGGGGTGCGTACTGATCGCGGGGTCTGGCGAGGCCACCCGTTCAGTCAGGTGGGCGCCTTCGCCTCCGAGTTGGAATTTCAACGCTACCAGCCCCGCCGTGCGCTGACCGCATTGTTGGCAGACTGCGATCTCATTCAAGTAGTTTGTGGCTCGCCCGCTTGGGCGTGGTCGGTGTGCGGGCTGGGCAAACCGGTGGCGGTGCAATGTGCTACCCGCGCCGTCGTCGAGCGTCGTCGCCGCGATGCCACGACGCAGGGCTTCAAAGCCGCGTGGCGGCGCGGGATGAACCGATTCACGGATCGCCTGGACCGCAAAGCTCTGCAAACCGTGGACGCGATTCAGGTCGAAAATCCCTGGATGCTGGACTACGCACGGGAAGTCAACATGGGGCGCGACGCCCTCATCCGCTACGCGCCACCCGGCGTCGATGCCGAGCGATTCCGACCCGCCACCAACCGTGAGCTTCAACGCGATCCCTATATCCTCTGTGTCGGCCGACTGGATGACCCGCGCAAGAACATCGAACTGTTGCTGGAGGCTTATGCTTATTTGCCGGCCGCATTGAAAAAGACCGCCCGCTTGGTGCTTGCGGGTTCGGCGGGGCCAGGGCTGGCTTTTTGGGCGCGGGTTAAAGAGTTTGGGCTTGCCGGTCGGGTGGAATTTATCCCTTTCCCAGATCCTGAAGCCTTGCTTCGTCTGTATCAGGCGGCAGCGGTGTTTGCGCTGAGTTCGGACGAAGAGGGCTTGGGTGTGGTGATCCTGGAGGCGATGGCCTGCGCGATCCCAGTGGTTTCCACCCGCAGCGGTGGGCCGGACGGGATTATTACCGAGGGTCAGGATGGATTTCTGGTGGGTCTGGAGGATGCTAAAGCGCTGGCGGATCGACTGGCCCGCTTGCTTTCCGATGAGGCGCTAAACCGGCGTATGGGCCAAGCGGCGCGGGAAACGATTCTGCAAAGATATGAAACCGGCGTGACTGGGCAAGCGTTCCTGGATGTCTACGATGAGTTGCTGTCGCGCCATCGGCGCTGAACCGTCCGGGTAGGTCGACCCTGTGAGCCGAACGATTGCGCTATAGAACAGGGATTTGCTGATGTGCGGCATAGCCGGTTTTATGATTACGCCAAATGTGGCAGAAACTGCGGCACCGGAAGCGGTCCAGCGGATGATCGCCCGCATGGCGACCCGCGGCCCCGATGCCGAAGGTCTCTGGTCGAGTGAGGGCATCGCCCTCGGCCATCGCCGCTTGGCCATTCTCGATCTGGATGCCCGATCCAATCAACCGATGGTGTCCGGCGACGGTCGCTACGTCGTCGTCTTCAACGGCGAAATCTACAACTTCCGCGAGTTGCGCCGGGACCTGGAAGCGGACGGCGCCAGCTTTCGCACCACCTCCGATACCGAAGTCTTGCTGGAGCTTTACGCCCGCGACGGCGCGCGGATGCTGCCTCGTCTGCGCGGGATGTTCGCCTTCGCCATCTGGGATACGACGGCCCGCGAACTGTTCCTGGCCCGTGATCCCTACGGCATCAAGCCGCTCTATTACGCGCAAACCGCGCGCGGTCTGATGTTCGCCTCCCAGGTCAAGGCGTTGCTGGCCTCGGGCTGGGTCGCGCCGACGCTGGAGCCGGCCGGGCTGGCGGGCTTCTATCTCTGGGGCAGCGTGCCGGAACCCTGGACGCTGTACCGCGACGTGTTCGCCCTGCCCGCCGGCCACTGGCTGCGAGTGCGCGCCGATATGAAGATGGCTGAACCCGTCTGCTGGCACGACCTCCGTGTTCACTGGCAGGAGCAAGTCAGCCCCTCACCCCAACCCTCTCCCGCCAGCGGGCGAGGGAGTCAGCCGTTGCAGGAACAGGTGCGCCAGGCGATGCTCGATGCCGTGCGCGCGCACCTGGTGGCGGATGTACCGGTGAGCGTCTTTCTCTCCGGCGGCATTGACTCAGGTACAGTCGCCGGTCTGGCCGCCGAACTGGGCGCGCGGGTCGAGGGTATCACCATCGGTTTCGAAGAGTTCGCTGGCCGACCCGACGATGAAGTGCCCGTGGCCCGGGCCATCGCCGCCCACTATGGGTTGCCGCACCACGTGCGCCCGGTGACCCGCGCCGAATTCGCCCAGGACCTCCCGCGCATTCTCGAAGCCATGGACCAGCCGTCCGTTGATGGTGTCAACACCTGGTTCGCCAGCAAAGCGGCGGCGGAACGCGGCTACAAGGTGGTGTTGTCGGGAGTGGGCGGGGATGAACTGTTCTGCGGTTATCCCTCGTTTCGACAGATTCCACGGCTGGCGCGGCTGGCGCGGGCGGTCGCGGCCCTTCCCGGCGCTCGCGCCTTGTTGAAAGCACCCTGCGCCTGGCTCGCCCAGCGCCGGTCGCAGCCGAAGTTCGCCGCCATCCCCGAATTCATGGATTCCCTGGAAGGCGGATATTTCCTGCGCCGCGCCCTGTTCCTGCCCGCCGAACTGCTGGCCCTGATGGGCGAGGAACTGGCGCGAGAAGGCCTGGCGCGGCTGGGGGGAACGCCGCCCGGCATGACGCCGGCCCAGGCCCGCGATGGCGCCGCCGCCGTCGGGCTGCTGGAATCGGTCCATTACCTGCGCAACCAGTTATTGCGCGACAGCGACTGGGCCAGCATGGGCCACTCGCTGGAATTGCGCACGCCGCTGGTGGATGCGAAACTGCTGGAAACCCTGGGACCATCTGTGTCCCACTTCGCCGGCGGCGCGGGCAAGGCGATGCTGGCGCGGTCGCCGGCCCGGCCGCTGCCGGACGCGGTCATCCAGCGCCCCAAGACCGGCTTCGGCTTGCCGATGGCGGCCTGGCTGGCCGACGCCGCGAACCTGGGCGCCGGGTCCGGCTCGCCCTGGCTGGCCACGCCGGGAACGCCCTGGGCGCGGCGCTGGGCGCGAATCCTCATTGCCGGCGGGGTAGGTGATTGGAAAACAACGAATGGAAGATCTGACCATCGGGCATCCAGGTAACGCGGATCTACGTGTATTCCACACTCTCGGCTCAATCAGGCAAAGTACGGGCGGGCCATCCGATACGTGGGAACGGTTATTGCGTAAGGCGGTGCAACTCATGAACAAGGCTTGCCATGCTGATTTATCTGGATACCTACTGTTTTAACCGCCCTTTCGATGATCAAAGCCAGACGCGCATCCGCTTTAAAACTGAAGCCAAGCTGGAACTACAGCAACAGGTTCGTCAGAAAAAAGTGGGTGTGGTGTTACCGCCTGGCGATGCGCTCGCCAAGCTGGAGTGCTGGTATGAAGACTGAAGCTGAGATTCGGCAAGCAGGCATGAACGCCCTGATTCAGGCGCTCGGTACAGTGGAGGCCGAACGGTTTGTCGCTGCTTTGACCCGTGATCGATTTGATTATACCGAGTGGCGAAAAACCGGCCTGCCGGATTTGGATATTGACCTGTTGAGCGCTCAGGCTGCACGGTACTCTCATACCTTGGATCATTAGCCGACCAAGCGACTGCCGGAAGCAGTCATCCAGCGTCCCAAGACCGGCTTCGGCTTGCCGATGGCCGCCTGGCTGGCCAACGCCGCGAACCCGGACGCCGGGTCCAGCTTGCCACTGCTGGCTGGGTCGGGAACGCCCTGGGCGCGGCGCTGGGCGCGAATCCTTGTTACGCAGATGTCCCCATGCGGGGCGATGAGCTTGCGTTAGCTGGCGAGAAGTGCTCATATCGTGCATGATTGATGCGCATAAGGAGACTGTTATGCCGAACCTTGCCGAAACGTCCCTCCCCCCACCCGTCCTGGCTCCAAACTTTGCGGCGTTGATGGAATTTCTTCGGGAACCCAACCTGGGGCTGGCGGTGATTTCGCCGGGTCGCTTTGTCCGCCTGGCCGGGATCGATCTCCAAACCTTGGCGGCCCAGGCCCATGTCCATCGGAATACCCTCGCCCGATCACCGGCGTCCGAAACGGTGCAGCGTTTTCTGCGCGAAGCCCTCCGGGTTATTCGGGCCGCGACCGACATTTCGGGCGATGTCAACCGCGCGCTGTTTTGGTATCGCAATGAGCCGTTAGCGCCCTTTGGCTACCAGACCGCTGAAATGTTGGTGTCCGGGGGGCGGACGGAGGATGTCCTGCGCTATGTGATGTCCCTCGAAGCGGGGGCAGCGGGATGATCTTCACCCGCTTGCGGGGCGTCACGGCTTACCGGATGCATCAGCCGGTTTGGGCGACCCGGCCCACCAGTGGCACCGGCGCGGGACGCCATGGCGGCCGGGCTAACCGGCCGGGAGTGGATGCGCTGTACTTGGCGTTGGATGAACCCACGGCCATCGCGGAGTATCGGCAACTATCGGGCTTGTTGCCGCCTGGCACACTGGTGGCCTATACCCTGTCGGTAGCGACGGTAGTGGATTTTACCGGGGGCTACACCGCATCCTGGCCGCCTCTGTGGCAGGAATTCTATTGTGATTGGCGTAAGCTCTGGTTCGATGAACGGATCGAACCGCCGAGTTGGGTACTGGGCGATGAGGTGATCGCGGCTGGCGCAAGCGGAATTTTATTTGATTCGGTCCTGAATCCGGGAGGTCGAAACCTGGTGTTATTTACCAATGGTCTGGATGCGGCCGACAGGATCGAAGTCTTTGATCCGGGTAGCTTTCTACCCAAGAATCAAGACTCCTGGAAGTAGAACGGGATATGACGAAGCCTGTACGCACGGTGCAGATCGTGCCGGCAATTGCCGAAGAAGCCAGCGGTCCCTCATATTCGGTCGTGCGCTTGTGCGAAGCGTTGCGCGCGCAAGGGCAGGAAGTCACCCTGGCGGCGCTGGATTGGGCGCCGCTGCCCTCGCCGCCACCATTTCTGAAAACCTTTCCGCTGGGGCTGGGTCCCCGCCGGCTGGGGCGGTCGCCGGCGATGAAACGGTGGCTGGGGGAAATGTGTCGTGGCGGTCAGGTGGATATTCTGCACAATCATGGTATGTGGCAAATGAACGCCGTATATCCCGCATGGGCAGTAAGAAAAAGCGGCGTCAATCTGATTTATTCGCCACGTGGCACTTTTTCGGAATGGGCGATGCGGCATGGATCCAAAGCCAAAAAATTATTCTGGCCATTGCTGCAACACCCCGCGCTTCAGTCTACTACTGGCTTTCACGCTACGGCGGAATCCGAATATGACGATATTCGACGCTTGCAGTTTCGACAACCGGTTGCCATCATCCCTAATGGTATCGATATTCCTGGCCTACTAGAAAAAAAGGTTATGGAATTCCAAACCTTACTTTTCCTCGGCCGGATTCATCGAGTAAAAGGGCTTGATCTATTGCTTTCAGCCTGGGGAGCAGTGCAGAAACAGTTTCCTCACTGGCGGTTGGTGATCGCTGGAAGTGATGACGGCTATCATGGCAGCTCGGGTTATCTTACCGAGATAAAAGCTCTATCAATAAAATTGAAACTGGAGCGGGTGATATTCTCTGGCCCACTGTTTGGCCAAGCTAAACAGCAAGCCTACCGGGACGCCGATCTTTATGTGCTCCCATCTAGGTCAGAAAATTTCGGTGTAACGGTTGCCGAATCCCTAGCCTTGGCCACCCCCGCCATCGTTTCCAAGGGGGCGCCATGGAGCGGACTCGAACGTCATGCCGCTGGCTGGTGGATTGAGATCGGCATTGATCCGCTGGTGGCCTGTCTGGAAAAGGCGCTGTCGTGTTCACCCGCCCAGTTGGCGGAAATGGGTTGGCGGGGACGGCGCTGGATGGAAACGGAGTTTTCCTGGGCGCAGGTCGGCAAGCAAATGGCGGAGACCTATCGCTGGCTGTGCGACCGATCACGGTCCGTGCCGCCTTGGGTGAGACTTAATTGAGGTGGATGCTTAAGACACCTTGGAAACGTCGTGTTTAGAGCTTGATGGAGACCAATAATGCGGCACCCTATCTCTTCCTATAATCCTTTCTTCCATGCACCGCGTTTTGCTTTTGGCTATGAACACCTACAGGATGATACGCGTATACTTGATTTCGGTTGTCATGACGCTGCGTTCGGTCGTGAGCTATTGAACTATCGTAGAGTTCAATATTACGGTGTTGATAAGAACCGCGAGGCGATCGCGAGAGCACCGGAAGGGTTAGTTGTCAAAGAACTCGAGTTTCCGCTCCCATTCCCGGATGGTGATTTCGATGCTGTCATGATATTCGAGGTCCTAGAACACATTGCCGACCAAGATCGAGTACTGCGAGAGCTTTTTCGGGTTATGAAGCCCGGTGGAATGCTACTGGTCTCGGCGCCCCGAAGGCACATTTTTACGTTTTTAGACTTGGCAAACTTCAAATTCATGTTCCCTGCTTTGCACCGGATCTACTATACGCTGACGCGATCAAAAAAGGCTTGGCAGGAAAGATATGAGTCCAATCCAAATGGTTTGGTGGGGGACATCGAGAAAGAGAAACTGTGGCACCAGCATTTCCGAGATACCGAGATGCGTGACCTACTCGAACGTAATGGATTTTGCATCAAAGAAATGGATGGTGCTGGATTGTTCAGCCAAGTTATGACGTTCGTTGGATACATATTTCACCTTCAATTCCTCTTTCCACAAGGCTTGCGGGACTGGGACAACAAGACATTTCATTATGCTACACTGCTTTGTGCTGCCTATAAGCCAGCCGGTTCGGTTGACAACGCGTCGATGGGCGGACCCCGGTTCTAGTCGAATGCACATTGAGCACTTATTGGTGCGAAATGGTTTTCGCGTCCAATGGTCGGACAACAGCCATCTGTTGGCGCTGCATCCCGTGACATGAATCAGGTCGTCATTGAACACACCGATATTCAGGTATCGCGGATTGCCTTTGGCACCGGCTCCCTGCATCATCTGTTCGGCAAACGGCAGCGTCAACGTCTTCTGGAAACGGCCGCTTCGGTGGGCATCACCCACTTCGACACCGCTCCCTATTACGGGTTTGGCCTAGCGGAGACCGATCTCGGCGCTTTCCTGCACGGTCGCCGCACGGCTTTCACGATCACGTCCAAGGTCGGTCTTTATCCGCCTGGCGGCGCTTCCCGAAGCAGTTTCGCGGTATGGAGCCGCAAGACGCTGGGCAAGGTTTACCCTGCCATGGTGGAACCGCGGATTGATTGGCGCGTTGGACGTGCCGCCACGAGCCTGAACGCCAGCCTGCGACGGTTGAAGACCGACTATATTGATTTTCTGTTGCTGCACGAACCGGATATCGGCAGGGTGAATTCGGATGAATTCCTGAACTGGCTGGAACGGGAAAAGCGTCATGGCAAAATCCGATGCTGGGGTCTGGCGGGCTTGCCGGAGTTGCTGGAACGCTGGCTTGCGGTAAACCATCCCCTGACCCAGGTTCTGCAAACCAGGGACAGTCTGGATCGTCATGAGGCTGATGTTATCTTGCGGCATGGACGACAACTGCAATGGACCTACGGCTATCTATCGTCCCGGCGGGACGCTACCCAAACGGAGTCCGCCAGTACCCTGATTCGCCAGGCGCTGGTTAGAAATCCACAGGGTTCGATTTTGATTTCGACTCGCCGGCCAGAACGGCTCAACCGGCTTGTGGAACTCTCCGAATGAGCGGCATTGACCTCTATGATCTGCTCGCTGCAGGGCAAAGAAATCGCCAAGCGCAGTGCGATGTTTGCGTGATTGGCGCGGGGGCGGTGGGAATCTACCTCGCTCACGCCCTGGCGGCCCAGGGCCGGGATGTGATCCTGGTGGAAGCAGGTCCGGCGACTGGCGCCGATGCCGCATCAGCCGGCTTTGCGGTTCAATTCGATGCGACGCCGTATCCTGGCGCCACCGTCGGGCGTTATTTTGGTCTGGGGGGAACGACTTCACGCTGGGGCGGCTTGCTCATACCGCACACTCACCATGATATTCGCGGGCCATCGGTCGAAGGCTTTGATCCATGGCGGCATATCGTGCATGCGGTTCATGACCACGCGGATGCGGTGCTGGACACGCTGGGCTACCGTTCGGGAAACGACTTTGTGGCGTTTGCCGAGGAAAAACTCGGCATTGCTTGCCAGCGGTTGCGTTCGGCGGGACTGGCCCTCATGGCTGGGCTGTTTTTGCCATTCCGGTACAAGAACCTGATTCATTTATTAAGATCGAGTTCGAGGAAAGAATCCAGACCCAGGGTTTTCATCAACGCTGTGGTGAATGACTGGCGTACCAATCCAGAGGCGCCTGCCGGCGCGATCATCCGCCAAGTCAACGCTATCGCCGGTAATGGCAACCAACTCCAAATTCAGGCGCGGCGGTTTGTGGTGGCGGCCGGCGCTATTGAATCCGCTCGCCTGCTGCTGGAGTTGAATGCGGCCGCTTCGCAACCCGTGATCCGTACCGGCGCCGCCATCGGTTGTTTCCTGGCGGATCATCTCTCGCTCTCGATAGCTGATGTTGTAACAACGAGCGTGAACGACGCGATTCAGTTATTCGCTCCCCGGTTTTCAGGCAGTTGGATGCGCGGTTTCCGCTTCATCGAAGCCGATTCACCCTGCGATGCGCCGCGCGCTTTTGCGCACTTTATCTTTGATAATGCCAATCCCGGTTTTGCCTTGGCCAAGGAAATGCTTAGTGCTATGCAGGGGCGGCGCAGACCCAATATTTCCTTTTCCGATGTCATCGCCGGGCTGAGTGGAATGGTCCGATTGGGCGTGGGCCGCTATGTGTACTCACAGCTTTATGTACCTGCCGGGACGCCAACGCATTTGCAACTGGATATCGAGCAGCAGCCAGTTCGGGAAAATTGCATCACCTTGGGTAATGAAAAAGATCGCTTTGGTCGCCGGGTGGCAAGAATCCGCTGGACGATCAACGACCAGGATGCTGAGAATATCCGGAACACCGCGCGCCGCTTTCTTAAGCAGTGGCCGGGAGAGAATGGTTTATTCCCGGTATTGCAACCCCGATTTGACGATCAAGGCGTATCGAAACCGCATGACGCCTACCATCCTGTCGGTACCTGTCGCCTAGGGGAAGATCAAGAGGCCGTTGTGGATAGCGATTTGAAGGTGTGGGGCACGGATAATTTATGGGTAGTCAGCACCGGCGTGTTACCCAGCGCGGGTACGGCTAATCCAACATTCACCCTGCTGTGTCTGGCGGACAAACTGGCCAGGTATTTGAGTACGTCAGGACATGACTGAATTAGCTGAGGTGTTATCAGTATCGAATACCTGGATTCGTGGGACCGCCCCCGTCGCCGTCGTCATGATCTCGCTCAACGAAGGCCACAACATGGAAGCCGTGTGCCGGAACCTCGCTGGCTGGGCGCAAGAGGTGTTTCTGGTCGATAGCTACAGCCAGGACGACACCGTGAACATCGCCTTGCGTCATGGGATTCATGTCGTGCAACGGCGCTTTCGGGGGTTCGGGGATCAATGGAATTTCGCGCTGCGGGAATTGCCGATTGCCGCGCCGTGGACGATGAAGCTGGACCCGGACGAACGACTGACGGATGAGTTGAAAGCCAGCCTGCTTGCGGCGATGCACGAGAACAAGGCCGATGGATTTTGGCTCGTAAGGCGGCTGTGCTTTATGGAGCGGTCGCTGCCGGTACGACAAACACTGGCGCGCGTGTGGCGCACGGGGAACTGCCGATTCACCGATATCGCCGTCAATGAACATCCCCTTGTGACCGGGAGAATCGCGCATGTGAAAGGCGAGATGGATCATCACGATAGCCCCGACCTCGATCATTGGCTGGAAAAGCAGAACCGCTACACCACCGCCGAGGCGCTGATCGCCTATCACCAATCACCCCTTGCGGATACGCCCCGTTTGCTCGGTACCGCCTTTCAGCGGCGAATGTGGCTGAAAAAACACTTTCATCGGTTGCCCGGTCGTTATTTCTTGCTCTTCCTGTACTGCTGGCTGTGGCAAGGCGCCTGGCGGGCCGGTTGGGTCGGCTATGCCTGGGCGCGGCTGCGCTCGGATGTGATGCGATTGTGCGACTACAAACGCCGGGAGATGGAAATCACGGGCCGCCTGCCAGTTAAACGATTTTATGGGCCTGGCCAGCCGGATGCGCGGGTTCGGCAGTTTGACTGAGCAAGGCGAAAGGCGAAAGACGAAAGACGAAAGGCGAAAGGCGAAAGGGCATGACGGATCACGATCACAGCTACAAGCGGCTGTTTTCCCACCCGGAGATGATCCGCGATCTGCTGATCGGCTTCGTGCGCGAACCCTGGATCGCCGAACTCGATTTCACCACCCTGGAAAAATACCCCGGCGAATTCATCGACGACCGGCTCCAGCAACGGCGCAACAGGTGTTGACCGCCCTGGTCGAATGGCTGACGGAACCCGAGCAAACCGAACTGCGCCGCTCCCTGTTGCTTTGGCTGCGCGAGGGGTTTCTGCAAACCCGGCTGCCGCGGGTATCATTCTCCCAACTCGACGACCTGGAGGAGGTGCGCATCATGTTAGCCGAGCGCGTACTCGACTGGACCCGGCAATGGAAAGAGGAAGGCCGGCAGGAAGGCCGGGAGGAAGGTCTACATTCGGAATGGCGCCTGCTTCTGCGGCTCGTTCGCCGCCGCTTCGGCGAGGCCATCGCCGACCGGAGCGCCCCAGTCCTGGAGCGGATCAAGCAACCAGCCGCGCTTGAGGATTTGGGCGAGGAACTGCTCGACTGCGCCGACGCAACCGCCTGGCTGGCGCGACTGAACGCGGCGGCCGGGGAAGGGCGACGCTCCGACGCTGCTGACGCGGTTTGAGCGATGTGCGGCATCGCCGGCTACGCCGGCTCTTTTCTTCCCGGTTTGGCCGCCCGCATGAACGTCGCCCAAGCCCATCGCGGCCCGGACGGGCAGGGCGTGTTCGAAGCCCCCGCTGTCGGCGTCGCATTAGCCCAAGTCCGGCTTTCCATCCTCGACCTCAGCCTGGCGGCGGCCCAACCCATGCATGCCCCGGACGGTCGTGGAGTCCTAGTCTACAATGGTGAAATCTACAACTTCTTGGAACTAAGCCAGGATTTGCTCGCCAGGGGCCACCGCTTCACCTCCACCGGCGACACCGAAGTGCTATTGCACGGCCTGATGGAGTACGGCATCGCCTTCACCGAGCGGCTCAACGGCATCTTCGCCTTCGCTTGGTGGGATGCCCGCACTCGCGAACTGCTGCTAGTGCGCGATCCGCTGGGCGTCAAGCCACTTTATTACGCTGAACCGATCCCCGGTCGCTTGCTGTTCGCCAGCGAAATCAAGGCGCTGTTGCAACACCCCCAGCTTTCCCGCGAACCCGACTTCAGCGCCCTGCAACAGCATCTTGCCTATTGCCACGCCGCCGGCGACCGCACCGCCTTCAAAGCCGTCAAGCGCCTGCCGCCCGGCTGCTGGCTGCGCTGGCAAGCCGGCCAGCCGTTCGCCATTCAGCGTTACTGGCGCCCCCCGTTCGGCCAAGAACCGATCCAGGATCATCAAAATGCGCTCGCCGACCTGCGCCAGCAGCTGCAAGTCGCCACCCAGCGGCAAATGGTGGCCGACGTGCCGGTCGGCATGTTCCTCAGCGGCGGGCTGGACAGCAGCCTGATCGCCGCCCTGGCCGTGCGGCATGTTGGCGCTGGCCTCGACTGCTTCACCGTCGCCTATCCGCAAGCTGACAATTGCCTCGACCACGCCGCCGAAGACCTGCCCCACGCCCACGCCCTGGCCCGGCAACTCGGTCTGCCGCTCCACAAGATCGACCTGCAACCCCAACTTACCGACCTCTGGCCCCGACTGATCGACCACCTCGACGAACCACTGGCCGACCCCGCCGCCATCGCCTGTTATCTCATTTGCCAACTGGCTCGCCAGCACGGCGTCAAGGTACTGCTGTCCGGGCAGGGCGGCGACGAGCTGTTCTGCGGCTATCCCCGCTATCAGGTGTTCCACGCCATGGCGGGTTTGGACCGCTGGCCGCTCGCGCCGCGCCGGTTGATCGCCCGTGTGGCGACCCAGCTCCCTGGTGCGTGGGAGGGCCGGTTCGGCGCCAATCTGCGGCGGGCGCGGCGGGTGCTGACCGAACTGGCGGAACCCGCTGCCACCCGCTTTCTCAACCTCTGCGCCAACACCCCGCAGGCTGAAGTCACCCGAATTTGGTCGCCGGCAGCGCGGGACGCGCTGGGCGCCGAAACCTTCCGCGACGACTGTCAGCGCCATATCGCCGCCACCGGCTTGCGCGGCCTGGCCGCCGTGCAGGAGCGCGACCTCGCCATCTACCTGCCCAACCACAACCTCAACTACACCGACAAGATGAGCATGGCGGTGGGCGTCGAGGCGCGGGTGCCGCTGCTGGATCTGGAACTGGTCAACACTGTCGCCCGATATCCCTACGCCTGGTTGCTGGGACGCAAGACCAAGGTGCTGTTGCGGGAGGCGGCGCGAGGCCTCGTGCCGGATTCGATCATCGACCGGCCCAAGGCCGGCTTCGGGGCACCCTACCGCAAATGGCTGCGCTACGACCTCGCCGAACTCTGGGGCGACCTGACGGCGGAAGCGGCGGTCAAGGCTCGGGGCTGGTTCGACTACAAAGCCCTGCAAGACGCCCGCGCCCGCAGCCAGGCCGGCCAGGACGATCTGTACCTGCTGCAATGGGCGGTGTTGACCATGGAGTTGTGGGCCAGACGGTTTATCGATCAACCTTCCGCCGGAATCCCCGCATGAACGAAGCGAAGCAAGCCGTCCGTGAATTTTGGAACCAGGCCGCCTGCGGCGAGAATCTCTATCTGGCCGATACGGAAATGGCGAGCTACGCGGCACAAGCACAGACGCGCTATGCCCTGGAACCCTATATCCGGGATTTTGCCCGGTTCGAGGAAACCCGGGGATTGCGTGTCCTGGAGATCGGGGTGGGGCTGGGGGCGGATCATCAGCAATTCGCCGAGGCCGGCGCCGATTTGTGGGGCATCGACCTTACCGAGCGCGCCATCGAACACACCCGTCGGCGGCTCTCGGTTTTCGGCCTGACTTCCCATCTGGCGATGGGCGACGCGGAACACCTGGACTTTCCCGATGAATCCTTCGACCGAGTGTATGCCTGGGGGGTGTTGCATCACAGTCCCGACACGCCGCGCGCCATCGCCGAAGTTTGGCGGGTGCTGAAACATGGAGGAGAAGCAAGGATCATGATCTACCACAAGCACAGCGTAGTTGGGTTCATGCTGTGGCTGCGCTATGGCCTGCTGGTCGGGCGACCCTGGCGTTCTTGGGCTGATCTCTATGCTCATCATCTTGAAAGCCCCGGCACCAAGGCCTATACCATCGCTGAAGCTCGCCAGCTTTGCGCCTACTTCGCTCAATGCCATATCACCACGGTGCTTACTCACGGCGATTTGCTGACTTCCGCAGCGGGCCAGCGCCATCGCGGTCCGCTGCTGACCGTGGCCCGCAAACTCTGGCCGCGCTGGCTGATTCGGCGGTTCTTCCCTGGCAATGGCCTGTTCATGCTGATCGCGGCGGTCAAGTAACAGCGGAGACGATTTTGCCCCGTTTCGGGTGTTGCTGGTGGGGGAGTTGCGGAAAGGCTAAGGCCAAAAGCCAAAGCTCAAAGGGAGAAATAGAGCGTGCAAAGGCAATGGCAGAGGATTAGACTCAAACGAGTAATCCGATAGGCTCATTTAAGGAGATCCTCATGGAGCAGATCTCTAGCGGGAAAGTAGCAAAACACCCGGCTCAGCTTCCCGTCACGGCCAGCGCGGCGGCGATCAAATACCCCCCGAAGGGTTCAGGTCAGGCCATTCCCCCGATCGGCGCGCACTACCATCAATCTCCAGCCGAAGTGATCGCAATCGTCCGCCAGGGTGTGCCGGCGGAGCGGCTCATCGAGATTGGCGCGTGCCTGCACCGCTCTAAAGAATGGCTGTTTCGCACCCTCAAGCTGCCGCGCTCGACCATGGACCACAAGATTCGCCAGCACGAACGGCTGTCGCCGGAACATTCCGAGCGTGTCGTCGGACTGGAACGCCTCATCGGCCAGGTCCAGGCCATGGTCGCAAACACCGAAGCCGCCTCGGATTTCAACGCCTGCCGGTGGGTCGGGCAATGGCTCGATCGCCCCGTGCCGGCGCTGGGTGACGCTAAGCCCGCCGATTTCATGGACACCCTGCAAGGTCAGGCGCTGGTATCCCGGCTGCTCGCCCAATCCCAAGCCGGCGTCTTTGCTTGATGCGGGTCTGGCGCATTGCCACCGACACACTGGATTTCGTGGCGGACGATCTCACTGGTACGGGCGCGCGCCTCACCGGCGGACGCTGGAACCGGCCGGGACAACCCGTCTTGTACTGCGCGGCATCGCCAGCACTCGCCTGCCTGGAAACCCTCGTCCATCTGGGTACTGGCAGCCTGCCGATGAATCGCTATCTGGTCGCAATCGATATACCGGACGCCGTCTGGGCGGCGCGAGCGGTGGAGACACCCGCCTCCCTGCCGGTTGGGTGGGATGCCGTACCCACCGGCAAGGTCAGTCTCGACTTCGGCGACGCCTGGCTGAGCGCACGGCGCGACGCAGTGCTGGTCCTGCCCTCGGTAATCGCGCCTGAAGATGAGATTATCCTCATCAATCCCCAACACCCCGATGCGGTTGCATTGACCGCCACCAAAATTCGAAAATGGCTTTACGATCCGCGCTTGTTCTGAAGCCCAAGACTCGTGTTCAAACGACATTTCCACGCTGGCCCAAGGTACGTTATTGCGCGAGTAACCCAGACAACCCGCCCAACCCGTGAAACAAATCCTCCAGTCCCTGAAAACCGGCGCCACCGAAATCGCCGACGTGCCCTGTCCCGCCGTCCAGCGTGGCCAGCTTCTGATCCGTTCCTCCCATACCCTGGTCTCCGTCGGCACCGAACGGATGCTGGTCGAATTCGGCAAGGCGGGCTGGATCGAAAAGGCCCGCCAGCAACCCGACAAGGTGCGGATGGTGCTGGACAAGATCAAGACCGATGGGTTGTTGCCCACGGTCGAGGCGGTGTTCAACAAGCTCGACCAGCCACTGCCGCTGGGTTACTGCAACACCGGCGTGGTACTGGAGACCGGGCTGGGCGTCACCGGGTTCGCGCCCGGCGACCGGGTGGTCAGCAACGGCAAGCACGCCGAAGTGGTCAGCGTACCGGTCAATCTGTGCGCCAAGGTCCCCAATGCCGTGCCGGACGAGGATGCGGCGTTCACGGTGCTGGGCGCGATTGCTCTGCAAGGCATCCGCCTGGTTGGGCCGACGCTGGGCGAAGCGGTGGTGGTTACCGGCCTGGGCCTGATCGGGCTGATGGCGGTGCAGCTGCTGCGCGCCCACGGTTGCCGGGTGCTGGGATTGGATTTCGACCCCGAAAAGCTGGCGCTGGCGCGGCGGTTCGGGGCCGAGACCGTCGATCTGACCGCCGGCCAAGACCCGCTGGCGGCGGCTCACGCATTCTCGCGCGGGCGCGGGGTGGACGCGGTTCTGATCACCGCCTCGACCCGGAGCAACGAACCCGTCCACCAGGCCGCGCGGATGTGCCGCCAGCGCGGGCGGATCGTGCTGGTCGGCGTCACGGGGCTGGAACTGGCGCGCGCCGATTTCTACGAAAAGGAATTGACGTTTCAGGTGTCCTGTTCCTACGGGCCGGGGCGCTATGACCCCAATTACGAAGAGCGCGGTCAGGACTATCCGGTGGGATTCGTGCGCTGGACCGAGCAGCGCAACTTCGAAGCGGTGCTGGACCTGCTGGCCGAGGGCCGGCTGGACGTGAAGCCGCTGATCTCGCACCGGTTCGCCATTGCCGAGGCCGAACAGGCCTACGCGCTGGTGGGCGGCGCGGGGCCGTCGCTGGGGATTTTGCTGCGATATCCAACCGCGGCCGAACAACCGGAGCCCGAATTGCGGCGGCGGACAGTGGCGTTGGTTTCCTCGCCTCCAGACCCTCACCTCCAACCTCTCTCCCACCGGAAGAGGAGTGAGGTATCGGTCAGCTTCATCGGCGCCGGCAACTACGCCGCAGCGGTGCTGATTCCGGCTTTCAAGGCGGCCGGCGCGCGGCTGCGAACCGTCGCTTCCAACGGGGGGGTGAGCGGCTTGCACGCGGGCCGCAAATTCGGCTTCGCGGCGACTACCACCGATACCGCCACGGTCTTCGCCGATCCCGAGGTGGATGCCGTCGTCATCACGACCCGCCACGACAGCCATGCCCGCTATGTCGTCCAGGCGCTGCGCGCCGGCAAGCATGTGTTTGTCGAAAAGCCGCTGTGCCTGACGCGGGAAGAGCTGACAGAGATCGAGCAGGTTTGTACGGCGGCCAGCCCCTCCGCCCCGACCCTCGCCCACCAGGTGGGAGGGCCTGTTCTGATGGTGGGTTTCAATCGCCGCTTCGCCCCGCAGGTGCGGAAGATCAAGGCGCTGCTGGCGACGGTCAGCGCGCCCAAGAGCTTCATCATGACAGTCAACGCCGGAGCGATTCCCGCCGGGCACTGGACCCAGGATCAGGAAGTGGGCGGGGGGCGGATCATCGGCGAAGCCTGCCACTTCATCGACATGCTGCGCTTTCTGGCCGGCGCTCCCATCGCGGGCTGGCAATGTCTGGCCATGGATAGCCCGACGGGCGATACGGTGTCCATCGGCCTGGCTTTCGCCGACGGCTCCATCGGCGCGGTGCATTACTTCGCCAACGGCAACAAGGCGCTTCCCAAGGAGCGACTGGAAGTGTTCACCGCTGGCCGGGTATTGCAACTCGACAATTTCCGCAAGCTCGCCGGCTACGGCTGGCCGGGTTTCAAGGCGCTGAACCTGTGGCGGCAGGACAAGGGTCAAATGGCTTGCGCGGCGGCCTTTGTGCGGACCATCGCGCAGGGTGGGCCGGTGCCCATTCCCCTCGACGAGGTGCTAGAGGTGGGTCGGATGGCGATTGAACTAGGAAGCGGAAATTAAGGCGATTTCCAGCAATGAAATTACCTGGCCTGGCTCCCACGCTCCAGCGTGGGAGCCCCAACCGTCTCGATGCCGCGGGCGTTATGGGCCGCTGGAGTGGCCCGAACGGCGTTCCCACGCTGGAGCGTGGGAACGAGATGTCGGTAAGGTATTTGCTGGAAATAGCCCAAGGATTCAGATTGCCATGCCTCTCATCGACCTTATCGCCGGCGCCCGCCCGAACTTCATGAAAGTCGCCCCGATCATCCGGGCGTTGGAAGCACGCCGCGCGGCGGGCGGTCCTTTACGCTATCGTCTGGTGCATACCGGCCAGCATTACGACGCCCGGCTATCGGGCGATTTTTTTACCCAGCTCGGCATTCCCGAACCCGACGTCAACCTGGAGGCCGGCTCCGGCACTCAGGCTGAACAAACCGCCGCGATCATGATTTGCTACGAGCGCCTGCTGTTGGAGCGCCGCGCCGACCTTTGCCTGGTGGTCGGGGACGTGACTTCGACGCTGGCTTGCGCCATCGCCGCCCAGAAGCTTTGCGTTCCGGTGGCGCATGTGGAAGGCGGCATCCGCTCGGGCGACTGGACCATGCCGGAAGAGATCAACCGAATGGTCACCGACGCCATCACCAACTGGTTTTTCACCACCAGCGAGGTCGCCAACGTCAACTTGCGCCGGGCCGGGGTCGGCGACGACCGTATCTTCTTCGTCGGCAACACCATGATCGATACCCTGCTGGCGAATCTGGACCGGCTGCGTCCCCCGCCGTTCTGGGAGGGGCTGGACCTCACGGCGGGCGGCTATTTCGTGATGACCCTGCACCGGCCCAGCAACGTGGACGACGCTTCAACCTTCGCTCGACTGCTGGATGCGATTGCGGCCGGTACGGAAGGCTGGCCGGTGATCTTTCCGGTGCATCCGCGCACCGCCAAGACCCTGCGCGCTCTGGCCGGGTTGCCGGCCAGCCTGCACCTGGTGGAGCCGCAGCCTTATCTGGAATTCAATTATCTGGTGCGCCACGCCAAGGCGGCGATCACCGATTCTGGCGGGATCACCGAGGAAACCACGGTCCTGGGCGTGCCCTGCCTGACCTTGCGCGATACGACCGAGCGGCCCGAGACGGTGACCATCGGCACCAACGAACTGATTGGCGCGAACCCGGCTCATCTGGCTCCAGCCCTGGCCCGTGTGATGGCGGGACAGTGGAAGCGGGGCGCGATCCCCGAGTTATGGGACGGCAAAGCGGCGGAGCGCATCGTTGTGACGCTGGAGAAGCTGCTCTGCGTTTAATACTGCTTTCCCGCTATTTCCACACGCTGCGTCATCTGCGCCCGGTGCAGGTTTATGGCCGGCTGTGGTTCCGGCTGTACCGGCCGCGTCCCGATTTACGGCCCGCGCCGCCCTTGCGCGCCGGCGCTGGTCCCTGGATCGCGCCGCCCGCCGGCGAACCCCGCCTGCTGGATCCCGCCACCTTCCGCTGCCTCAACCAGACTCACACCCTCGTCAAGGCCACCGACTGGAATCGGCCGGACTGGGACAAACTCTGGTTGTACAACCTGCACTACTTCGACGACCTCAACGCGGAAAACGCGGCGGAGCGCCGGGACTGGCAACACGCCCTGATCGCCCGCTGGATCGCCGAGAATCCGCCCGGCCACGGCAACGGCTGGGAGCCGTATCCGCTGTCGTTGCGTGTCGTCAACTGGATCCAGTGGGCGCGGGCGGGAAACATCCTGGAACCGGCCTGGATTCACAGCCTGGCGATCCAGGTTCGTTACCTGGCCCGGCGGCTGGAGCGCCATCTGCTGGGCAATCACCTGTTCGCCAACGCCAAGGCGCTGGTTCACGCCGGCCTGTTCTTCGCCGGCCCCGAAGCGGAACGCTGGCTGCGAACCGGGTTGCGCCTGTTGGGCCGCGAACTCCCCGAACAAATCCTGGGCGATGGCGGCCACTTTGAGCGCAGCCCGATGTACCACGCCATTATTCTCAAGGATGTTCTGGACTTATTGAACCTGGCGGCTTTTGCCAATCTCGCTCCCGCCGGGGGGCGAGGGGAGCAAAGCGCTTCCCCTCCTTGGCTAAGGAGGGGTGGCGCGCAGCGCCGGGGTGGTTCGATGCCCCTCGCCGACTGGCGGCGCGTTGCCCAAACAATGCTGGACTGGCTCAAGGTGATGACTCACCCCGACGGCGAAATCGCTTTCTTCAACGATGCGGCTTTCGGCATCGCTCCGACTTTGGCGCAACTGGCCGATTACGCCGGAAGGCTGGGTGTCCCCTCATCCCCAATCCCTCACCCCCAGCCCCTCTCCCAGCAGGAGAGGGGAGCGAAGACGCTCTCACCCCACGCGCGGCTCCCGGATAGCGGCTATATTCGACTTCAGGCGGGTCCCGCCGTGTTGATTCTCGACGCCGGCCCCATCGGTCCCGACTACCTGCCCGGCCATGCCCACGCCGACACCCTCAGCTTCGAACTTTCCCTGTTCGGTCAACGGGTCATCGTCAATTCCGGCACGTCCTGTTATGGAACCAGCCCCGAGCGCCAGCGCCAGCGCGGCACGGCGGCGCACAACACCGTGGCGGTCGATGGTCAGGACTCTTCCGAAGTCTGGAGCGGCTTCCGGGTCGCCCGTCGCGCCCGGCCGCTGAACTTGCGCTGGGGGGAAGCGGCCGATGGCGGCTGGGTCGAATGCGCTCATGATGGCTACCAGCGGCTGCCGGGACGGGCGACTCACTGGCGGCGCTGGACCCTGAATCCGACCGGTTTGCGCCTTGAAGACCGGCTGGACGGTCGCTACCGGGAAGCCGTGGCCCGACTGCATTTTCATCCGGCTGTCCGCGCCGGCCTGGACAACGCAATGAAAGGCTGGCTGGAACTGCCTGACGGTCAACGCCCGCGTTGGAATATCGAAGGTGGTTGCGCCCGGCTGATACCTTCGACCTGGCATCCCCATTTCGGCGCCAGCGAAGCGAATGTCCGCCTGGAAATTTCCTTCAATGGACCTGAAGCGAAGTTATTGATCCAATGGTAAACCCGATCACCAGTCACCAGTCATCAGTCACCCCATCCGAAAAAATGCGCATCCTCTTTCTGACCGACAACTTCCCGCCTGAAGTCAACGCTCCGGCCTCGCGCACCTTCGAACACTGCCGCGAGTGGGTGCGAGCCGGGCATCGGGTGACGGTTATCACCGGCGCGCCCAATTTTCCCAAGGGGATACTGTTTCCGGGATACCGCAACCGGTTGTGGCAGCGTGAGACGATGGAAGGGATCAAGGTCGTCCGGGTCTGGACGTACATCGCCGCCAACGCCGGTTTCGCCAGGCGCACGCTGGATTACCTGTCGTTCATGGTGGCCGGTTTCCTGGCCGGCCTGTTCCAACGCCGGCCCGACGTGATCGTCGGCACCTCGCCGCAGTTCTTTACCAACTGCGCCGCCTGGCTGCTGTCAGTCTTCCGTCGGCGGCCATTCGTGTTCGAACTGCGCGATCTGTGGCCGGAGTCGATCAAGACGGTGGGGGCGATGCGGGACTCGGCGGCCCTGCGGCTGTTGGAGCGCCTGGAATTGTTTCTCTACCGCCGGGCGGCGGTCGTGGTCACGGTGACGGAGTCCTTCCGCCGCAATCTGGTGTCACGCGGTATTGATCCGCGGAAAATCGCCGTGATCCTCAATGGGGTTGATCTCAGCCGGTTCCAGCCGCTGGATCGCGATCCCGATCTGGCGGAACGGCTGGAGTTGGCGGGAAAATTCGTCCTCGGCTACATCGGCACGCACGGCATGGCGCACGCGCTGGAGACGATTCTGGAAGCGGCGGCGCGGATCAAGGCGCTGCCGGAGGGGGCGGACGCGCGCTTCGTGTTACTGGGAGATGGCGCACGCAAGCGGGCTTTGCAAGAGATTGCGGCAAGAAAGGGATTGGACAACGTGCTGTTTCTCGACACCGTGCCCAAGGCGGATGTCCCGCGCTACTGGTCGCTGCTGGATGTGTCGATCATTCATTTGCGGAAGGCGGACAACTTCACCCAGGTCATTCCGTCCAAGCTGTTCGAATGCATGGGCATGGGCATTCCGGTGCTGCATGGCGTGATGGGCGAATCCGCCGGGATCGTGGAGCGGGAGGGTGTGGGGCTGGTCTTCGAACCGGAGAACGTTGGGGCGCTGTGCGACGGCCTGTTGCGTCTGCAACGGGATCGCGGGCTGTACGAGCGACTGAAAGCGCGGTGTCTTGCCGCCGCTCCCCGTTACGACCGGACCGCGCGGGCGCGGGAGATGCTGGCGGTCCTGGAACAGGTGGGGATGATGGTGCGGAGCGCCCCTTAACGCCTGGCCTGACCTCCATCCTCCGATTCTTCTCCCTTCTCCATCGCCCGCCACACCCAATCCTCGATGCCGTTGTCGGGCTGGTATTCCACCACCGTTTCCCGCAGGATCGCCCGCACCGCCGGATAATCGAAGTGGCGCGAGGCGGTCGCCAGCCGCTCCAGGCAGTCCCGCACTTGCGGCCACGGGAGGAATTGTTCGCGGGCGCGACGGATCATCGGATGTTCGGTCGGCAGGTCGTCGGTCCCGATCAACAGCTCCTCGCGCAGCTTCTCGCCGCTCCGCAAGCCAGTGAACTGGATTTCGACGTCGCCGTCGGGGTGCGTTTCGTCGCGCACCGTCAGGCCGGCCAGGCGGATCATCCGCCGGGCCAGATCGAGGATGCGCACCGGATCGCCCATGTCCAGCAGGAACACCTCGCCGCCCTGGGCCAGGGCGCTGGCCTGGATCACCAGTTGCGCCGCTTCCGGAATCGTCATGAAATAGCGCTCCACCTCGGGGTGGGTCACCGTCACTGGTCCGCCCTTGCGAATCTGTTCGCGAAACAGCGGCGCCACCGAGCCCGAGGAATCCAGCACGTTGCCAAAGCGCACCATGCACAGCCGGGTCGCACTCTCTTCTCCCGCCAGCCCCTGCAGGATCAGTTCCGCCAGCCGCTTGGTCGCGCCCATGACATTGGTGGGCCGCACCGCCTTGTCGGTGGACACCAGCACGAAGGTCTCGACCCCGGCGGCGACGGCGGCCTCGGCGGCCCGCCAGGTGCCGAATACGTTGTTTTGCACGCCCTCGATCGGGTTGTGCTCGACGATCGGCACATGCTTGTAGGCGGCGGCGTGATAGACGGTCCGCACCTTGAAGCGTTCCATCGCCACCTGCAACCGCCGCCGATGCCCCACCGAACCCAGCAACGGAATCAGCTCGACCTTGGCCCTGGCGGGCGAGGAACCAACGACGAGGGGTTGGGAATGCTCCATGTTGGCCAGCATGGCGCGCAGTTCCTGTTCGATGGCGTACAAGGCGTATTCGGAGCGTTCGAGCAGCACCAGCCGGCGCGGTTGCAACGGCAGGATTTGCCGGCACAGTTCGCCGCCGATCGAGCCACCGGCGCCGGTGACCATCACCGCCTTGCCGCTGACCCGCGCCCGCAGCAGGGCGTCGTTGGGCTGAACCAGGTCGCGGCCGAGAATGTCGGCGACGTCGATCTCGCGAAATTCGTCGATGCGCCGGGCGCCGCTGGTTAGTTCCGCCAGGGTGGGCAAATCCATCACCCGCGCCGGCAAGCCCGCCAGCGTTTCCAGTATGTCCCGGCGGCGGCGGTGCGAGGTCGAGGGCAGGGCCAGCAGGATGAGGGGCGCGCGGTGTTGGGCGATCAGGCGCGGCAGCTTGGACGGCGCCCGCACCTTGAGACCGAGCACCACGCTCCCCCACAGTCGGGAATTGTCGTCCACGAACACCACGGGCTCGAATTCGGCGCTGTAACGCAGGGCGTTGACCAGTTGGGCGCCGGCCTCGCCCGCGCCGTAAATGATCACCGGGGCGCGCGGCGCCGCCCGGCGAAACCGCCGACGCAGCAAGCGCCGCAACAGCAACCGCCCCCCGCCCACCAGCGCCGCCAGCACCAGCCAGCAGATCAGCCAAAACGAGCGCAGCCACAACCCCTCGCCCATCAGCACCCACGCCGCCATCATCAACAGGATGCCGGCGCTGACGGCCAGAAGGATGGTGTACAACAGGCTCTCGTCGGCGTAGCGCAGGATCGGTCGATAGACGCCGACCACCATGAAGGTGGGGATGACGACGGCGACCGACAGCGGAAACAGCCAGGCCACTTCCGGCAGCAACTCCGGCCACACCTCGCCCAGGCGAATGGCGAACGCCGCCCAGACCGCGATCAGCACGGCGAAGGTATCACCGACGATCAGCAGCGCGCGGCGCGCGGCGGGGGGGATATTGAACAGGGATTCGATCTGCATGGAACGGATACTGTAGCATAGGAAACAGGGCGCCAAGGGACCGGAGCGCGGGCGACGGGGGAGCAGGGAATAGTGCTCTCGCCAGACCGAATTCGAGAATTTGACGAACCAGGGCGCGGTGTCCATAGTGAAGCGCCCCATCGGCGAGCCTCTTCAAAAACCATGATCGATCTCCATTGCCATCTCCTGCCCGGCATCGACGACGGCGCCCCCGATCTCGCCACCGCGTTGGCCATGGCCCGAATCGCCGCCGGGGATGGCGTTGCCGTGACCGCCTGCACCCCGCATATCTATCCGGGGATGTACGACAACGATGGTCCGGCCATTCGCCAGGCGGTGGCCGCACTTCAGATTCGGCTGGAGGAAGCCGGCATCCCGCTGCGGCTGACGCTGGGCGCCGATACCCATGTCGCTCCCGATTTGGTGGCCGGCCTGCGCGCGAGCCGGGTGCCGACCTTGGGCGACAGCCGTTATTTTCTGTTGGAGCCGCCCCACCACGTGGCGCCGCCCCGGCTGGCGGAAACCGCGTTCGAGCTGTTGACGGCCGGTTACGTGCCGGTGATCACCCATCCCGAGCGCCTGAGCTGGATCGAGGATCGTTACGGGACGTTCCTGGAACTGGCCCGCCAGGGCGTCTGGCTGCAAGTGACCGCCGGGAGCCTGACCGGCCGCTTTGGCAAGGCGGCCCGGTACTGGGGCGAGCGATTGCTGGACGAGGGTTGGGTGCATATCCTGGCGACCGATGCCCATGGCGTGGACCGGCGGCCGCCCCTGCTGGCCGAGGGCCGACGGGCGGCGGAACGCTGGCTGGGCGCCGAAGAGGCGTCTCATCTGGTGATGACCCGCCCGCAAGGTATACTGAATAATGTAGAGCCCGAACGGTTGCCGGCGCCGCCGGCGCTGAACGTCGGCGCCCATTCGACCGGTTCGAGCGGTTCCTGGTGGCGACGACTGTTTGGGCGCGGTTAAATCTTCAATTCCCCAAGGTTGGATTTTTCGCGAGGTCAGTTCGTTTGTCAGTAATAAAAATGTTATTGTTGACTCTGTCGTTGGCGGCGCTGCTTGGCATCGTTGCCTGCGCCAACGCGCCTTCGACCGACACGGCGGCTGTTCCGACGACGACTCCAGCCCCATCGGTCGCCGCTGGATCGCCGGCGATCCCCGCCGCCGCGTCGAACGATTATCGGATCGGCCCGCAGGATTTACTGAAAATCGACGTATTCGGGGTCGAGGCGCTCAGCAAGCGTTCGGTCCGGGTCAACGCCAGCGGGCAAATTTCCCTGCCGCTGATCGGCGCGCTGCAGGCGGGCGGTCTGACCGCCGAGCAACTGGCGGCCGACATCGCCGCCCGGCTGGCCAAGGATTATTTGCAAAATCCCCAGGTCATCATCTTTATCGAGGAATTCACCAGCCAGCGGGTTACGGTGACCGGCGCGGTCAGGACGCCCAACGTCTTTCCGCTCAAGGGACGCACGACCTTACTGCAAGTGGTGGCGCAGGCCGGCGGCGCGACCAGCGTGGCCAATCTCGGCGCAGTCAGGATTCTGCGCTCGGAACCGGACGGTACCCGCAAGACGCTGGAATACGACCTGGCCGCCATCCAAAACGGCGCGGCGCCCGATCCCGAGGTGCGCGGCGAGGACGTGGTCCAGGTCGAAACCTCGGCGCTTAAGGAGGCGGCCAAGCAAGCAACGGAATTTATCCTGCCCTTCTGGATTTTCGCCCGCTAACCCCCCGCGGCGCGCTGGCTGGCTTTTCCAAGGACCCGCCATATGAACACTCCCGAATTCCCCAAGCCGGTCGATCCCACTCCCGATCCGCGGTCGCCGGGCCAGGCTTTGGCCGAGCGTCCGGTGAGTGTTCCGATGCCGGCTCCACCCCTTCCATCCCAGATGGCCGAGGAAGAGTCCGAGGGCGATGAACTCAACCTCCGCGAACTGTGGCAGGTCGTCGTCAAACGGCGCTGGACCATCCTCGTTTTCACCCTGATCGTGGTGACCGCCGTGGTGACCGCCACCTTTCTGATGACGCCCATCTACCGCGCCAGCCTGACCTTGCAGATCGACCGCGAGGACATCAAGATCGTCAAGTCCGGGGAAGTGTCTCCGGAAGAGACCGAGTGGAACAGCCAGGAGTATTACCAGACTCAGTACGAGTTGTTGAAGAGCCGCAGCCTGGCCGTGCGGGTGGTCAACCAGTTGGGGCTGGCCGATCTTCCCCCGCCGCCGCCCTCGCCGCTGGCTCGATTCAAGGCGTGGCTGACCGGTTGGCTGCCCAAGGCCAGCGAGGCGAAGGAACCTGGAAAAGCCGTCTCGGAAACCGATCGGATCGAGGGTGCGGTCGGTGGCTTCCTGGGGGGGCTGACCGTGGAACCGGTGCGCAATTCGCGGCTGGTCAGGCTGCATTACGACAGTCCCGATCCCAAGCGGGCGGCCGCCATCCTCAATACCCTGGTCAAGAATTACATCAACATGAACATGGAGCGGCGCTTCGACGCCTCCACCTACGCCCGCAATTTCCTGCAGGAGCGCTTGCAGCAGGTCAAGGTGAAGCTGGAGGATTCCGAACGGGAATTGGTGAAGTTCGCCCGTCAGGAGCAAATCATCAGCGTCGACGACAAGCAGAACACGGTTTCCCAGACCCTGGCGGCCACCAACGCGGCGCTGGCCGAGGCCGAGAAAAAACGGATTGCCGCCGAGGCGAGTTACCGGCAGATCCTGGGCGCCCGGGGTCAGGGACTGAGCCAGATCCTGGACAGCAAGATCATTCAGACCCTGAAGGAGACCAAGGCCAAGCTGGAGGCGCAGTACCAGGACAATCTCAGCGTCTACAAGCCGGCCTATCCGACCATGGTGCAATTGCGTAGCCAAATCAACCAGGTCGACGCGCTGATCAACCAGGAAGTCAACAATATCCGGGCGGCGGTCACCGCCGGCTACGAAGCGGCCCGCGCCGAGGAAACCCTGTTGCGCGGCCGGTTGGACCAGCTCAAGCAAGACATGCTGAGCTTGCAGGACCGCAGCATCCAGCTCAACATCCTGCGCCGCGAGGTGGACACCAACCGCCAGCTTTACGACGGTCTGCTGCAACGCTTCAAGGAAGTCGGCGTGGCGGCCGGCATCGGCACCAACAATATCTCGGTGGTGGACGAAGCCAAGGTGCCGGGCGGACCCTCCAAGCCCAACCTGCGGATGAACGCGCTGCTGGCCCTGGTGCTCGGCCTGCTGGGGGGCATTGGGCTGGCCTTTCTGTTCGAACACCTCGACGACACCTTCCGCCGGCCCGAGGAACTGGAAAAGCTGCTGGGTTTGCCGGTGCTGGGCGTGATTCCCAAGACTCGGCAGGAGCGCGACGACGGCCGGTCCATCGCCCTCGTCGGCCACGACGATCCGCGCTCGGCCTTCGCCGAGGCGTACCGTTCGGTGCGCACCGCCTTGCAGTTCTCGACCGCCAGCGGCGTGCCCCGGCTGTTGACCGTGACCAGCGCCATGACCGGCGAGGGCAAGACCACCACGGCGCTGAGCCTGGCGATCCAGTTTGCCCAGGCTGGCAAGCGCACCTTGCTGATTGAGGCCGATTTGCGCAAGCCCTCGCTGCACCGCGCCCTGAATCTCGACAATCAGGTGGGATTGACCAACTATCTGGCGGGCGGGGGCGCGCAGCCGGTGGACATCGCCAAGCCCACTCACATCCCCAATCTGTTCGCCATTCCGTCCGGGCCGTTGCCGCCCAACCCCGCCGAGCTGCTGTCGTCGGCGCGGATGGTGGAACTGCTGAGTCTGGCCGCCGGCAAGTTCGATCAGGTCATCCTGGACAGTCCGCCGCTGCTGGGCCTGGCCGACGCCGTGATCACCGGCAATCTCTGCGAAGGGACGCTGTTGACCGTGGAGATGGGCAGCACCCCGCGCGGCTACGCGCAGGGCGCGCTCAAGCGCTTGCGCGGGGGACGGGTGCACGTGCTGGGCGCCATTTTGACCAAGCTGGAGGCCCGGGCCGGGGCCTATGGTTATTACCGCAGCTATTACTACTACTATCACACGGGCTATTACGGCGAGGCCGCCGCGCCGGACGCCAAGAAGTTGCCGGCCTAGGGCGGACGCCGGGCGAGGGGCCGACAGCCGTGACCGATATCGTCGATCTGGCGCTTGCGTGCTATCGAAGGCCGCTGGAGTACCAGGACCGGTTTTCCCTCGCCGCTCCCCGGCCAGCCGGCCTGGACCGGCTGTTGTGGCTGGCCAACGGTTCCCCGGAGCTGCTTGAGGCGGAGGTTCATCGAACCGGCGCCAGACCCCAGGAACTGCGGAACGCCGCGCGATTCTATGTCCAGCAATGGTGTCTTGCCCGCGGCGCCGACCCCTGTCGGGTGCTCGGCGTCGAGCCCGACGCTGCCCCGGAACAGATCAAGGAACATTACCGCCTGTTGATGCGGCTGTTTCATCCCGACCGCGGCGCGGGCCGCGAGACCTGGACCGATCATTACGCCAGCCGGATCAACGAAGCCTGGGCGGTGCTGTCGCGGACGCCGGATCGCGCTCCGCCGGACAGCCAGTCCTACCCTCCTCCTGTTCCGATCCGGGATACCGTCCGTCCAGCAGCGGACCGAGCGGTCGAACGCTCCGGGTCGCTGTCCGTCCGCAATCGGCCGGAGCGGCGGTTCCGGGCCCGGCGGCAACTGCCGCGATTGGTGTGGGGTGGGTTGGCGCTGGCGGTGCCGGCGGTGCTGGGTGGCTTTTATCTGGATCGATTTTCGGTCGGCCAGGGCGGATTCGATCCGGCTGGCGCCGTCAGTTCCGCCTCCCCTCCCAGTGTAACGACGGTCCCGGAGCCGGTCCCGGCAGTGGTGGAGGCGGGGGCGCTTGCCCCGCTCCTGGCCGCGCCGGATTGGCGGACGCTGGAACAGCGCGAGCAGGAGGCGCAACGGCAAGCCGCCCAGCTTCGGGAACGGCGCGCGCAATGGGAACAAACCCGCCAGCAACAGCTTGTGGCTGAGGAGGCACTGCTCGAATCCATGCGCGAGGAACGTGCCCAGTTGGAGAAGCAGATCAGGATCGAGCAGGCGCGGATGAAACAGGCGCGGGCCGAACGATTGGCGGCCGAACAGCAACAATTAGCCTGGTTGCAAACCGAACAGGCGCGGGTGGAGCAGGCGCGAACCGAGCGGGAGTTGGCGGAGCGGCAACGGTTGGACGCTTTGCAAGCCGAGCAGGCCAAAACCGAACGGCTGGCCGAGGAATTGCGGGCCGAGCGGCAGCGCCTGGAAAAGTTGAAGGCCGAGCAGGCCAGGGCTGAACAGGCAAAGAGCGAGCTGGCGAAAATGGAGCGGGCGCAGGCCGAGCGGCGACGCCCGGAGGAACAACCGAAGGCCGAGCGGGCCGAGCGGGCACGGACCGGGCAGGCGCGGCCGGAGGCGGCGACGAATCGGGCGCCGGCGGTGCTGATGACAGCGACCATGGCGTCCGGGGAAGACAATCTGACAGCCAGCGAGCTGGAAGGCTTGATGAGCCGCTATACCCAAGCTTACCAGCGGGGGGACCTGAGTGGCGTCGTGGCGCTGTTCGCGAGCGGCGCGCGTGGCCGTATTCAAGGGGATTACGCGGCGCTGTTCGCCACCCACTACATCCGTGGGTTGTGGCTGCGCGACCTGCGCTGGGCTTATCGCGGCCCGTCCGCCAGCGGCGCCGGCCGTTACGAGTTGAAGCTGCGACGGCGCGATAACGGCGAGCTGCGCCAGGTGGAGGGGAACATTCGTTTCACCGTGCAAAAACAGGACAGCCAAATAGTTATCGAAGCAATCGATTACGACTGGCCGGAGAAGTAAACCCGTGTTGACCATAAGACGACCATGAGCGAAGGGTGGAACGCGATCAGAGCCATCAAGGGCGCGGGATTGTTGCTCGTCGCCGGAATTCTGGCCTGGCGGGCGCTGGTGACCAATCTGGCCGATTATTACGCCAGCGAGGGGACGTCCGAAGCCGCCGTCGGCGCGCTGCGCTGGCGCGGCGACCAGCCGGCGGCGCTGTATCAGCGCGGCGTGGCGCTGGCCGCGAGCGCGCCAGTTGATGCCAGGCGTTGGTTGCGCGCGGCGGCCTGGGCCGATCCCACCGATGCGCTGGTGTATCTGGCGCTGGCCGAGCTGTGGGTCCAGGCCGGGCAGCGGGCGGCGGCCGTGAAGCTGGTGGAAATCGCCGACGCGCTGGGGCCGTTGCGTGGTCTGGCCCTGGCCCGCTCGGCCGAGTTCTGGCTGGGGCGGGAGCAGCCGGACCGGGCGCTGGCCCGCTGGCGCATGTTGTTGCGCACCCGGCCGGAAACCGCCGTCCACCTGTTTCCGCTGTTGTTGCGGCTGGCCGAGACCCCCGCCACCCAACCGCTGTTGCAACCCTTGCTGGCCGATCCGCCCGAGTGGTGGGACTCGTTTTTCGCCCACGTCGCCGCGAAGGCGGCCCGGCCGGAAACGGTGGTGTTCTTCTACCAGAATCGCAATCGCCGCGGCGCCTTGCCGTCCGCGGACGAACAGCAGGCGTATCTGGATCGCCTGTGGAAGGAAAACCGCTGGTTGGACGCATATCTGGCCTGGCTGAACGGCCTGGACGAACGGCGGACCTGGGCGCTCGGCAATGTGTACAACGGCAGTTTCGAAGCACCGGTCACCCATATGGGTTTCGACTGGCGGATGTCGGCGCCTCGGGGAGTGACGGTCGAAACCGTCGAAACCTATGGCGCGCGCGGCGGCAAGGCGCTGCATGTCGGCTTCAACGGCGAGCGGGTGCATTTTCAGCATGTCTCGCAGTATCTGTTCCTGGACGCCGGGCGCTACCGGTTGCAGGGACGGGGGCGGCCGGACGGCCTCCGGGCCGAGCGGGGGTTGCGCTGGCGCATGCGTTGCGTTGGCGCCGTCGGCGCTTTGCTGGCCGAAAGCGAGCCGTTCGTGGGATCGGACGAATGGCGGAGTTTTGCGGTGGATTTCGCGGTCCCCGATCGAGAATGTCCCGCGCAGTTGCTACGGCTGGAACTGGATGGCCGAGTGGATCTGGATTTCGAGGCCCAAGGTGGAGTCTGGTTCGACGATCTGGCCGTCGTTCGCCAGAACTGATCGCGCCACCGTGTCGCCGGCCCTGGAAATTAACATATTTTTTATTGCGGATCGGTAGCTTTTTGTGATAGTTAGCTTGTCCTATCGATGGGTGGGCGACGGACGATATCCACGTCACCGGTAACAGCAAGTTGGGGGGCGGATCATGATGAAGCGATATATGCTTGCGAGTTTGGTGGCGGGTCTGGCGGGATATGCCGCCGACACCAGCGCGATGGAGTCAGCCGCCGTGTTGCGGCAACCCCAGGGCAGGGTATTCGTCAGCCAGGGCAGCGCCATGACGCTGGCCCAGGAAGGCATGCCGTTGTACGCCGGCAACCGGGTGATCGCGGTCTCGGGCGGTCGGGCGGAGATCGCGTATGCGGAAGGTTGCGTCGTGGCGCTGCCCGAAAACAGCTTGCTGGCGGTGAAGGGATCGGAGCAGTGCCGGTTGGGTCAGGCCCAGGTCCGTGCCACCGGCGGGTTCCAGAACGCCCGGATCGGCCAGGCTCCGCCCGCGCCGTCGGGGGGAACCGACAGCGCCATCGCCGATTTGAAGCGCCTGCAAGGCAGCGTGTTGCTCAACGAGGCGCCGGCCTGGAACAACCAGAATGCCCATCGCGACGATCAAGTGGTGACCGAAAAGCAAAGCAAGGTCGCGGTGATGTTCCGGGCCTGCGAGGTGGATATGGGACCCGGGGAGCAAGCCACGGTTAACGAACTGCGGGAACGATGCAAGTCGGGCGTTTTCCTGGCGAGCGGCGAGGATCCAAACGCCGAGATCGCCATCATCAAGCGACCGCAGGGCAGCGTCCTGGTCGACAAGGGCGCGGCGCGAACCGATATGGGCGTCAAGAGCGGCAACCGGATCATCACCGGCACGGGTAGCCGGGTTACGGTGGTTTTCAAGGGTTGCGAGGTCATCCTGGACGAGAGCGAGAAGGCGAAGGTCGGGGAGCTGGTGACCAAGTGCAAGGGTGGCTTGTGGACCGATGCGGGCGCGCCCGTCGGCGCGGGCATCGCGGGCGCGGGCGCGGGCGCGGGCATAGGCATAGGCACCGGTGCGATCGTGGTGGGCGGCGGTTTGGGGGCGATCCTGATCGGGGCTATCGTGGCCGACCGGGGTGGTAATGAACCTCCCGCCAGCCCCCAGTAAGGCAAATAAGGCTCGATAGTTCCCGGATCGTGTCGGACAGCAAACCGGACGACCGCGCCGCCGACCCCGGCGCGGTTCTTTTTTACGGGCTCGTCGCGTTGCTGGCGTTCGCGCCGCTGTTTCGGGCCGGCAACCGGCCATTGCCGTTGTTGGTCATGGAACTGGCGGCGCTGGCGCTGCTGGTTTGGCGGTTCTGGGCGCCGTCGCCGGAAGGACAGCCGCTGTCCCGACCGGCATGGATTTTTCTGGTGTTGTTGTTCTTGTTGCCGCTGGCGCAGTTGCTGCCCGTGCCCCTGGATTTCTGGGCAGGCTTGCCAGGCCGGGCGTTCTACGCCGAGGCGTTGCGCCAGGTGGACGCCGGTAGCGCCGCCGGAGGCGGGCGGGCCGTTTCGCTGATCCCGGCCGTGACCGAGACTGCCTGGCTGGCGGTGTTGCCGCCGCTGGCCGTGTTTCTGGCGGCAATCCATCTGACCGGCCAGCGCCTGTTGCGGCTGGTGCTGGTCTTTCTGGGTATCGCGACCGTCCAGGCGCTGTTGGGATTGATCCAGTACGGCGATGGGCCGAACAGCGTATTCCGATTCGGCAACTTCTCCATGGGCGACAGCGCCTCGGGCACTTACATCAGCCGCAACCATCTGGCCGGTCTGTTGGAAATGGCGCTGCCGGTGGGTCTGGCGTTGCTGGCGGCCACGGTCGGCCACGGCCGGCCTTCCCATGCCGGCGGCGGTCGGGGGCGGCGCGGGCGCACGTTCCGGCAGTGGCTGGCCCGGTTCAGCGTGGCGCGAATCAACCAGGCGGCGGTGTTCGGCGCGGCCGCCATCGCCATTCTGCTGGGGCTGATTTTCACCCGCTCCCGCGCCGGCGTCGGCCTGGCGATGCTTGGCATCCTGCTGTGCACCCTGATGTTCTCCCACCGGCTGGGCGGACGCAATGCCTACGGGCTGATGGGCACGTTCACGGCGGTGGGCGTGGGCCTGGCCAGCCTGATCGGGCTGGCGCCGGTGTGGACCCGGTTTACCCTGGAAGACCCGCTGGAGGACGGGCGCTGGAAAGTGTTCGACGCCACCGTGCAGGCCATCGGCGAATTCTTTCCCCTGGGCAGCGGCGCGGGGACCTTCGAAGCCGTCATGCGGCGGTTTCATCCAGCGGATTTTCCGGGAGTGACCATCAACCGCGCCCACAACGATTATCTGGAATGGCTGCTCGAATTCGGGCTGATGGCCGGGGTGCTGATCGCCGTCTGGTTGCTGTTCTATGCGCGCCAGTGGGGGCGGATCTGGGGGCGGGGCGACTGGACGCCGCTCCGGTTCGCTCAGGCGGGGGCGGGGATCGCGCTGGGGCTGATGATGTTGCACAGTCTGGGGGACTTCAACCTGCGCATTCCAGCCAACGCGGTGTTCGCGGCGTTCCTGGCCGCCGTGTTCTTCCACCGCCCGCCGGAGGAGGAACGGCGACGGTCCGTCCGGCGGCGGGGAACGGTCGGTGAAAGGGAGCCGTCGGCCGCGCCGATCCCGCCGGAAAACCAGGCCAATCCGTTCGCGGACTAGGGAAGGGGCAAACCGCTAGCGACGCTTCGTGATCCCCAACGCCTGGCGCAGATAGGGCAGTTCGGCCACCGGCAGCCGGCCGGTGACACGCAAGCCGGCGGTGAAGCGCTCCAGGGCGCAAACGTCCTGGCAGCGCGGGCCGCTGTCCAGCACCCAGTGGCCGTCCACCAGCAACGCGGCGTGAGCGACCCGCAGCGGCGGACCCTCGATCAACAGGTACTCCAGCCGCGCCGGATCGTAGCCCTGGCGGATCAGCCGGTCGGCCTTGGCGACGGCGTAGGCCTTGCAATCCCAGTAGTCGAGCCATTCCAGGTCAGCGACATCCGGCCAGTCCTCCAGGCAGGCGTCGTCGGGGCAAGGCTGGCCCTGGCGGTTGACGGCAGCGTTGATCTCGGTCAGGGCGGCTCGTTCCGCCGTCGGCGGGGCGGGGTCTGCAATCGTTCCGCAACCGCCCAGCGCCAGGGCCAGCGCGAGCAGGAGGATGGAGGGATGGGAGCGGGAGGACGACATGGTGGATAGTTTAGCGGCGGTGGGCGCATTCTGTTTCCGGCGATCCTCGTGAAAAGCCGTTGAACTTTTCTTGCCGGGGGGCGCTCGCTAGAATGCCGACCCCTGTCCCCTTGCCCTGGAGAACCGGTGGTTGAAAACGCACCTCCAACAACTTGAAGCCGAAAGCATCCACATCATCCGCGAGGTCGCCGCCGAGTTTGAAAAGCCGGTGATGCTGTATTCGATCGGCAAGGATTCCTCGGTGATGCTGCAACTGGCGCTGAAAGCCTTTTATCCAGGCAAGCCGCCGTTTCCGCTGATGCACATCGATACCACCTGGAAGTTCCGGGAGATGATCCGCTTTCGCGACGAGCAGGCGCGACGGTTGGGGTTGGAACTGATCGTCCACATCAACGAGGAGGGGTTGCGCCAGGGCGTCAATCCCTTCACCCACGGTTCGCGGGTCCATACCGACGTGATGAAGACCCAGGCGCTCAAGCAGGCGCTGGATCGCCACGGCTTCGACGCCGCGTTCGGCGGCGCCCGCCGCGACGAGGAACGCTCGCGGGCCAAGGAACGGGTCTATTCCTTCCGCGACCGCAACCATCGCTGGGACCCCAAGAACCAGCGCCCCGAATTGTGGAATCTGTACAACGGCCGGGTCCACAAGGGCGAGAGCATCCGGGTGTTTCCGCTGTCCAACTGGACCGAGCTGGACGTCTGGCAATATATCCACCTGGAGAATATCCCGATCGTGCCGCTGTATCTCGCCGCCGAGCGGCCGGTGGTGGAGCGGGACGGCACGCTGATCATGGTGGACGACGAACGGATGCCGCTGGAACCGGGCGAAACGCCGAGGCTGGAATGGGTCCGGTTTCGGACGCTGGGTTGCTACCCCCTGACCGGCGCGATCCATTCGCGGGCCACCACGTTGCCGGAGATCATTCAGGAGATGCTGCTGGCTCGCCACTCCGAACGCCAGGGTCGGTTGATCGATCACGACGCCGCCGGCTCGATGGAAGACAAGAAACGCCAGGGGTATTTCTGATGTCCCACGCTTCCCCGTTGATCGAAACCGACATCCAGGCGTATCTGGCGGGCCACGAACGCAAGGACCTGCTGCGCTTCATCACTTGCGGCAGCGTGGACGACGGCAAGAGCACCCTGATCGGCCGGCTGCTGTACGACACCCAGTTGATCTACGAGGATCAGCTCGCCGCCGTGCGCCGCGACACCACCAAATACGGCACCACCGGCGAGGAACTCGACCTGGCGCTGCTGGTGGACGGCTTGCAGGCGGAGCGGGAGCAGGGCATCACCATCGATGTCGCCTACCGTTATTTTTCCACCGAGAAGCGCAAGTTCATCATCGCCGACACCCCTGGCCACGAGCAGTACACCCGCAACATGGCCACCGGCGCCTCGACCGCCCAACTGGCCATCCTGTTGGTGGACGCCCGCAAGGGGGTGCAGGCGCAGACCCGCCGCCACAGTTTCATCGTGTCGCTGCTGGGCATCCACCATCTGGTGCTGGCGATCAACAAGATGGACCTGGTCGGTTTCGATCCGGCGGTGTTCGCGCGCATTCGCGACGACTATCTGGAGTTCGCGGCCCAGTTGGGGGTGGGGGAGGTCCATTGCATCCCGGTGTCGGCGTTGCGCGGCGACAACGTGGCCGAGCCGTCCACCGTCATGCCCTGGTACGAGGGGCCGACCCTGCTGCAACTGCTGGAGCAGGTCGATGTGAGCGCCGACCGCAACCTGCGCGATTTCCGCTTTCCGGTGCAGTACGTCAATCGGCCGCATCTGGATTTTCGCGGTTTCTGCGGCACCGTCGCCGCCGGCGTGGTCCGGCCGGGCGACGAGGTGGCGGTGTTGCCCTCGGGTCGGCGCTCGCGTATCGCGACCATCGTGACCGCCGAGGGCAATCTCACCGAAGCCCAGGCCGGTCAGGCGGTGACCCTGACCCTGGACGACGAGATCGATGTCAGCCGCGGCGATCTGCTGGTCCACCCCGACCGCCTGCCGGCGGTGGCGGACGCCTTCGACGCGAAGGTGGTCTGGATGGCGGACGCGCCGCTGCTGCCGGGACGGCAGTACGACATCAAGCTGGGAACCCGGCTGCTGCCGGCGACCCCGCTGGTGCTGCATCACCGGATCGACGTGAATACCCTGGAACACCAGCGCGCCGAGGAACTGGGGTTGAACGAGATCGGCTATTGCCGAATCGCCCTGAACCAGCCGGCGCCCTTCGACGCTTACGAGGTCTGTCCGGGAACCGGCGCGTTCATCTTCATCGACCGCCTCAGCAACGTCACGGTTGGGGCGGGGATGATCGTGCGGCCGGTGACTCAGCCGTTGGTGGACAAGTCGCGCAACGTGGTCTGGCACGAGCACAAGGTCAACCGGACGCAGCGCGCCAATCAGAAGGCGCAGCGACCGTGCGTGATCTGGCTCACCGGGCTGTCGGGCGCGGGCAAGTCCACTCTGGCCAACGCCTTGGAGCAACGGTTGCTGCAACGGGGCTATCACAGCTATCTGCTGGACGGCGACAACATCCGCCACGGGCTGAACCAGGACCTGGGCTTTTCCCGGGCGGAGCGGGTCGAGAATATCCGCCGGGTCGGCGAGGTGGCGGCGCTGTTCGTCGATGCCGGCCTGATCGCGATCACCGCTTTCATCTCGCCGTTCCGCGCCGACCGGGCGCTGGCGCGCGCGCTGGCGCCGGAAGGGGAATTCATCGAGGTGTACCTGCGCGCCTCGCTGGCGACCTGCGAGCGACGCGATCCCAAGGGCCTGTACGCGCGGGCGCGGGCCGGGATGATCGGGGACTTCACCGGCATCGACTCGCCCTACGAAGCGCCGGAGCGGCCGGAACTGGTGCTCGACACCGAGCGGGATTCGATTGAGGTCAACGTGGAGCGGCTGTGGAATTATCTGGTCGAGCGACGCATCCTGCGCGGTGGTTGAGCCGAAAGCCGGGAATCTGGACAGGAATGCCTTCGCGGACAGCCCGCCATGCTGCTTCTGACCAAGGTTCTCAGCCAACTGGCCTATCCGTTGTCGACCGCCCTGCTGCTGGCCGTCGGCGCCGGCGTGCTGCTTTGGCGCGGTCGGCGCCGTTCCGGCGGGTGGTTGCTGGCCCTCGCCCTCGGTTGGCTGTGGCTGTGGTCCACGCCGGCGTTCAGTGATTGGGTTCGGGCTACCCTTGAACAGCGCCATCCACCGGTGTTGCTCGCACAACTGCCCGCCGCCGACGCCATCGTGGTGCTGGGCGGGGTGACGGAAGCCGCCGCGCCGCCCCTGCGCCCCGACCCGAATTTGAGCGCGGCCATTGATCGCATCTGGTACGCCGCCCGCCTGTACCGGGCCGGCAAGGCGCCTTCGGTTCTGGTCAGCGGCGGCAACCTGCCCTGGAGCGACGGCGCGCCGGAGTCCTCGGTCATGGCGGAACTGCTGGAGGAATGGGGCGTGCCCGCCGCCGCCATTGTCCAGGAATCCGCCAGCCGCACCACCCGGGAAAACCGGGATCGGTCCCTGCCGATCTTGCGGGCGCGCGGTGTTCGGCGCATTTTGCTGGTGACCTCGGCGCTGCACATGCCGCGCGCCCTGGCGCTGTTCCAGGCGACCGAGCTTGAAGTGATGCCAGCGCCGACCGATTTCGAAACCCGCTTTCCGGGCAACGCGCATCCCTTGCGTTGGCTGCCCGACGCTCAGGCGCTGGCTGACGGCAGCCGGGCGTTCAAGGAATATCTGGGCCGATGGGTGGATCGCCTGGCGGGTTTCGGAAGATAACAGCTTGTGCTAAATTGACGAATGTCAGTTAAAATTAACGTCGACCTGTTGTCGAGTGACATCTCAATTGGCTTGAGCAAATCGTATGGAATCGATTCTTCGAAATATCGGACCACTGCTGCTGGCCTTCGGAATCTGCGTGGCGCTGATCGCTCTGCTGATCCGGCCGGCGCGGTCCTGGGGCTGGGTGGATCGGCCCGGCAACCGCAAGCATCATCCAGTCCCGGTGCCCCTGGTGGGGGGAGTTGTCATGTGCGTCGCCTACGGCCTGAGCCTGCTGATGCTGCCGGCGCGGCCCGATGCCTACCAGGCGTTGCTGATCGCCATGGGATTGCTGACCCTGATCGGCCTGTATGACGATCTGCGCGCGACGCGACCGGCGCTTCGGTTCCTGTTCCAGGGCGGCGCGGTCCTGCTGATGGCGCTCGGCGGCGGCATGACGCTGGACAAGCTCGGCAATTTGTTCGGTCTGGGCGACGTTACCCTGTCCGGAGGCGTCGCGCTCCTGTTTACCCTGTTTTGCGTCGTCGGCGTGATCAACGCTTTTAACATGATCGACGGCCTGGATGGCCTGGCGGGGGGTCTGGCCCTGATCGTCGCCGGTTGGCTGATCGTGCTATTGCAGAACGCGCCGGTTTCCCATATCGGCGACCACGACGCCCTGCTGGCGCTGGTCATGGTCGTCGCCGGCTTTCTCTGCTTCAACCTGCGCCATCCCTGGCGGAGTCGCGCCAGCGTGTTCATGGGCGACGCGGGCAGCACCCTGCTCGGTTTCGTGCTAGCCTGGTTCCTGGTGCGTCTGTCCCAGGGCCAGGAGGCGGCGATGGCGCCGATGACCGCGGTCTGGCTGCTGGCGCTGCCGTTGATGGACACGATCGCGGTGATCATTCACCGCCTCTGCATCGGCCACAACCCGTTCGTCGCCGACCGGCGGCACCTGCACCATTTGCTGCTGAGTCGCGGTCTGTCGGATGGCCGGGCCACCGCCTGCCTGCTGATCGCGGCTTTGCTGACCGGCGCGGCGGGTGTCGCCGCCCACGAGCTGGGTGTGCCTGAATATCTACAGTTTTATGCCTTCCTCGCCCTGTTCGGGCTGTATTACGGGCTGACGACCCATTTCTGGAAGCGTTACCCCCGGAAGGTCGCGCCGCTGGCTGGGGCGGCGGCGACCCAGCCACGGGAAGCACCCCACGCACCATCGGTCGCGACGCCCGCCGTGCTCGCCCCCAAGCCAGCGCGAAACGAAAAGTGACCGGATCGCTCAACCCGCGCGGCTGATCGCGAACGGCGCGAACGCCTGGCAGACCGGCATCACTTCCAGGGTGTTGACGTTGACGTGGGCCGGGCGGGTCGCCACCCAGTAGACGGTGTCGGCGATGTCCTCGGCTTGCAGCGGCTGAGTTCCCGTGTAGAACCGGGCGGCCTTGTCGCTTTCTCCCTTGAAGCGCACCAGCGAAAATTCGGTTTCCGCCAACCCCGGTTCGATGTTGGTCACCCGTACCCGGCTGCCCAGCAGGTCGGCGCGCAGATTGAGCGAGAACTGGCGGACGAAGGCCTTGGTGGCGCCGTAGACATTGCCGCCGGGGTAGGGGTAATTGCCGGCCACCGAGCCGATGTTGACGATATGGCCACGGTCGCGGGCCACCATGCCGGGCAGAATGGCGCGGGTGCAGTACAGCAGGCCCTTGATGTTGGTGTCCACCATCCGCTGCCAGTCGTCCATGGCGCAGCGCTGGGCCGGTTCCAGGCCGAGCGCCAGTCCGGCGTTGTTGACCAGCAGCTCCACCTCGGCGAAATCGGCGGGCAGGGCGGCGACGGCGGCGGTCACCGCCGCTTCGTCGCGCACGTCGAGTACGACAGCGTGAACCGGGACGGTCGCGGCCAGTTCGGCGCGCAGGGCCTCCAGGCGATCCCGGCGCCGGCCACAGACGATCAGACTCCAGCCGTGGGCGGCGAACCGGCGGGCGCAGGCGGCGCCAAAGCCGGAGGTAACGCCGGTTATGAAAGCAATCTGGGACATCGGGGTTCTCGCGGGTTGGGAATGAGGGACGCATTATGCGGCAAGCCGCGACCCGGATGGAGACCGGCCCGGTTCTGGAGCTTGAGCGCCGCCGCCGCTCTGGACGCCGCCACCCCCTTCGGCTAGGGTAAGCGCCCAAATTCGCCATTCCAGCCTTGTTCCGCATGAACGCCACGACCTACGACGCCTCCGCGATTGAAGTTCTCAGCGGCCTGGACCCGGTTCGCAAGCGGCCGGGGATGTACACCGACACCACCCGGCCCAATCACCTGGCCCAGGAAGTCATCGACAACAGCGTGGATGAGGCCCTGGCCGGCCACGCCACGACGGTGACGGTCATTCTGTACGCCGACGGCTCGCTGTCGGTGGCCGACGACGGGCGCGGGATGCCGGTGGATCTGCATCCCGAGGAGGGTATTCCCGGCGTCGAACTGATCCTGACCCGGTTGCACGCCGGCGGCAAGTTCTCCGACCGCAATTACCGCTTCGCCGGCGGCCTGCATGGGGTGGGGGTGTCGGTGGTGAACGCGCTGTCCAGTCATCTTGAAGTGTGGGTCAAGCGCGGCGGCAAGGAATACAACATGGCTTTCGCCGGCGGCGACAAGGTGTCCGATCTGGAGGAGATCGGCGCCGCGCCGCGCCGCGCGACCGGCACCACCCTGCGCTTCTGGCCGGACCCTCGTTACTTCGACTCGCCCAAGTTTTCCGTGCCCCGGCTCAAGCACGTCCTGCGGGCCAAGGCGGTGCTGTGTCCGGGGTTGAAGGTCGCGTTTACCGACGAGGCCAGCGGCGAACGGATCGCCTGGCATTACGAGGACGGCCTTACCGATTATCTCAAGGAGGCGCTGGGCGCGGCGCCGCTGCTGCCCGATCCGCCGTTCGTCGGCCACGTCGGCGGCGAGCGCGAAACCGCCGACTGGGCCTTGACCTGGTTGCCGGAGGGTGGTGAGCCGGTCGCGGAAAGCTACGTCAACCTGATTCCGACCCCGCAGGGCGGCACCCACGTCAACGGGCTGCGGGGTGGACTGACCGACGCGGTGCGCGAGTTTTGCGAGTTTCGCAACCTGGCGCCGCGCGGGTTGCGGATCGCGCCGGAGGATGTGTGGGATGGCTGTTGCTACGTGCTGTCGGTCCGGCTGCGGGACCCGCAGTTTTCCGGCCAGACCAAGGAACGGCTGTCCTCGCGGGAATGCGCGGTGTTCGTGGCCGGAGTGGTCAAGGATGCGCTCAGTCTGTGGCTGAACCAGCATCCCGAGACCGGCGAGCGCATCGCCCAACTGGCGCTGGCGAACGCGCAGAAACGCTCGCGGGCGGCGCGCAGGGTGGTGCGCAAGCAGGTGACCAGCGGTCCGGCGCTGCCCGGCAAGCTGACCGATTGCGCCGCGCAGGACTTGGCTCGCGCCGAGCTGTTCCTGGTGGAGGGCGACTCCGCCGGCGGCTCCGCCAAGCAGGCCCGCAACCGCGAGTTTCAGGCGGTGATGCCGTTGCGCGGCAAGATTCTCAATACCTGGGAGGTGGATTCGGCCGAGGTGATGGCGTCGCAGGAAGTCCACGACATCGCGGTGGCGATTGGGGTCGATCCCGGTTCCAGCGAGTTGAACGGTTTGCGCTACGGCAAGGTCTGCATCCTCGCCGACGCCGATTCCGACGGCCTGCACATCGCCACCCTGTTGTGCGCGCTGTTCGTTCGCCATTTCCGGCCGCTGGTCGAAGCCGGCCACGTTCACGTCGCCATGCCGCCGCTGTTTCGGATCGATGTCGGCAAGGAGGTGTTTTACGCCCTGGACGAGGCGGAGAAGCAGGGCGTTCTCGACCGGATCGCCGCCGAGAAGAAGAAGGGCAGGGTCAACGTCACCCGGTTCAAGGGCCTGGGCGAGATGAATCCGCTGCAACTGCGGGAGACGACCATGGACCCCGCCACCCGCCGACTGGTGCAACTGACCTTGGATGTCGGCGACGATACCTTGGCCCTTATGGATATGCTGCTGGCGAAGAAACGGGCCGGGGACCGGAAGAACTGGCTGGAGGAGAAGGGCAATCTGGCGGAGGTGTAGGTTTTTATCCACGGAAAACACGGAAGGCACGGAAGGGGCGGAACGGTAGGGGCTGACGATGACGACCGGCAACCGTATTTTACGCGCTGTATCTTGCCCATCCTGGATTCAGCATCTACGTTTATGGATGCCGCTCCCGTGGCGGCGTGATCCAACCTGAAACGATGACCCCCGAAGGAGATATGAGGATGAAAAAGCAGTTGCTGATGGGCGTGGCCGGGCTGTGCGCGATGGGACTGTCTGCTGGCGTTTGGGCGGCCGACGCCGCGACAGCCGACGAAGTCGTTGCCAAGACCAAGGAAGCCGCCGCCGCCGTCAAGGCGAGCAGCGCCGATGTCGTTCTGTCGGAATTCGACAAGAAGGACGGCAAGTGGGCCTGGAAGGATACCTATGTGTTCGTGCTCGACTGCACCGCCGGCACCGTCAAGGCTCATCCGAATGAGAAGGTCAAGGGCATGAAGCTGACCGATCTCAAGGACAAGGCTACCGACAAGGAATTTGGCACCGCCCTATGCAATGCCGCCAAGGGCGCCAAGGGTGGCTGGGTCGAGTACATGTGGACCAAGCCCGGCGCCGAAGGCAACCATCGCAAGGTTGCTTATATTCTGTCCGCTGGCAATTATCAGGTGGCCGCTGGCGTCTACGACGACAAGATGACCACCAAGGAACTGGAAGCCAAGAGCGCCAAGTAAGCCCGCCGACCCCATCGCGTTTCGTCCCCGCCTCTGGCCTTCCCGCCAGCAGCGAAGCGCGGTGGGTTCCGATTTTTGATTGGGGAATAGTCGTTGTGGAACAGCAGATGAGGGGAAATAGCCGGACTGGCCGGTTGGCTGGGAGCGGATCGCGCTGGTTTTTTTTCCTGTTTCTCATCGTCGTTTTGTTGCCCATTGGTCCCGCCTTGGCCCAGGACGCGGGTCAGGTGGTGAGTGTTCTGGGCGGCGCGGAGGTTTGGCGCGACGGTCGCTGGCAGGCGATTGATGACGGCGCGACACTGGCGCCCGGCGAGGTGGTGCGGACCGGCGAGGGCGGCCGGCTGGCGATCCTGCTGGCCAATGGCGTCCAACTCAAGCTCAACGCCAACAGCCAACTGGAACTCAAGCAGGTCAATCCGCCGACGGAAGGGTTCGCGCCCACCGCCACCCAGGTGGTGCGCAATATTCTGCGCATGCTGAACGGCGAAATCTGGGTCCGCAACGGCGGCGAACCCCTGGAAATTCAGACCGTGCCAGCCACCGCCACCATTCGTGGCACCGAATTCAACCTGGCGGTCGATCCGGGCGATACGGCGCGACTGGCGGTGCTCAATGGCCTGGTCGAGTTCAGCAATCCCCAGGGCAGCGTGCTGGTGGCGGCCAACGAACAGGCCAGCGTCAAGCTTGGCGAGGCGCCGCGCAAGACGGTGTTGCTCAATCCACTCGATGCGGTGCAATGGTCGCTGTACTACCCGGACCCGGTTGGCCCTGCCGCCGCACCAGTGCGCGACCCGCAATCCCCCCGCTACTGGACTCAGGCCGCCCAGGCCGAGCTATTGCGGGGGCGGCCGTCGGAAGCCCGGCGGGCGCTCGACCGGGCGCTGGCGCTCGATCCCAACGACGCGGCGGCGTACAGTCTGCGTTCCAATATCGAGCTGGTGCAGAACCGCAAGGCGGAGGCGCGGGCGGACGCCGAGCGGGCGGTGGCCGCTGATCCGAAGTCGTCGGTGGGGTATCTCAGTCTGAGCCTGGCGCGACAGGCCGAGTTCGATCTGAACGGCGCGCTGGCCGCCGCCCGGCAGGCGGTCAAGCACGATCCGGCTAATGTCCGGGCGCTGATTCAGGAAAGCAGCCTGCTGTTTGGCATGGGCCGGATGAAAGAGGCGGTGAAGGTGGCGGAGCGGGCGCGGCAACAGGCGCCGGACGACGCCATGGTCAATACGGTCTGGGGCTTCCTGCAACTGGCGCGCTACCGTCCGGATGACGCCCGGGATGCGTTCCAGGCCGCCATTGGCCAGGATTCGACCCTGGGCCTGCCGCATCTGGGGTTGAGCTTGGTGCTGTTCCAGCGCAATCAGACCGACGCGGCGGTGGCCGAGATGCGCAAGGCGACCCTGCTGGAGCCGATGGTGTCGCTGTACAACAGCTATCTCGGCAAGGCGTTTTACGAGGTCAAGGACGACCGGCGAGCGCAAAAGTATCTCGACGCGGCCAAGCAACTCGATCCCCGCGATCCCACGCCCTGGTTTTACAACGCCATCCGCTTGCAGAGCATCAACCGTCCCGTCGAAGCGGTACAGGAATTGCAAAAATCCATCGAACTCAACGATGACCGAGGCGTGTACCGTTCGCGGTTGTTGCTGGATGAAGATCTGGCCGCCAGGGCTGCTACCTTGGGACGCATCTACAACGAAGTGGGCTTTACCGAACTGGGTCTGCAAGAAGGCTGGCAGTCGGTTACCCGCGATCCGACCAATTACTCGGCCCATCGGCTGCTGGCGGATTCCTACGCGGCGTTTCCTAATGTGGAGGCGGCGCGAGCGAGCGAGTTGTTGCAAGCGCAGTTGTTGCAACCGGTCAACATCACGCCAGTTTCACCGCGAATGGCGGAAACCAAGCTGTTGATTCCCAGCGGCGGGCCGATTACTCCTTCTCTGTACGAGTTCAATCCGCTGTTCGTGCAGAATCAGCCCACACTCTTTTTCTCGGGGCTGGGCGGCAGTCAGGATACGTGGGGCGATGAGTTGATCTTGTCCGGCTTGGGGGATCAGTTTTCCTACAGCCTTGGCCAGTTTCACTATCAGAGCAATGGCTACCGGGATAATAACGATTTGAAGAACGATCTCTACAATCTGTTCACGCAAGTTGCAATTAGCCCGGATTTCAATCTTCAGGTCGAGTACCGGCATCGGGAAACGACGACTGGCGATTTAGCTTCCCGGTTCGACGGCACGTTCCGTCGGTTTGAACGCAGGGAGATCAATCAGGATACCGCCCGCGTCGGGGCGCGTTATTCGCTGTCGCCTCAAACCAATATCATCGCCTCCATTATTTATATCGATAGGGATAGCATTACCAATTATCCCAATCTTAATTTAAATATTGGAACCAAGGCCCAAGGCTATCAGGCCGAGGCCCAACTGTTGTATAAGACTAGTTATTTTAATTTTATTTCCGGTTTTGGCACCTATTTGCTCAACCAAGATTCTGTTGGCTTTTCCGAATCATCGGATCGAATCGAACAGGAAATCGCCTACGGTTACGCTAATATTAAATGGCCGGAAAATTTAATCTGGACCGTGGGTTTGAGCTATCAATCCGACGACAATCCAGTATTAGACCGCAATGAATTGAATCCGAAATTTGGAGTGCAATGGGCGATCAATGATGATCTTTCCTTGCGAGCCGCCGCCTTTCAGGCAGTCAAACGAACCTATGCTATCGAGCAGACCATTGAGCCGACGCAGGTTGCTGGATTCAATCAGTTTTTCGATAACTTGGATGTGACGCTATCCAAGAACTATGGTTTGGGGCTTGATGTTCGACTCAGTAGACAATTTTATGGAGGTTTGGAAGCAGTCAGACGGGATATTGAAGTGCCCGTTGGCTCGCAGGGATCAGAATTTTTTGAAATAGAGAAAGATCAGGAAGATAACTATCAAGCCTATTTGTACTGGTTGCCGAATCCACAATGGGCGGTTTCGGCGGCATGGCGTTATGAGCAGTTTAAGCTTCAAGAAGGCCAGTATCTTCGGCAATTGTATTTTGCGACTCCCGTTGAGTTGAAAACTATCAGTATTCCCCTGGCTATTCGCTACTTTAATCCCTCCGGTTTTTTTGCGGGACTGGGCGTGACTTACGTGAATCAGGATATTCAAAATCTTGATCCACAGTCGCTGACTGTGTTACCGACCCAGAACGAGGATTTCGTTTTGGTGGATGCCAGCCTAGGCTATCGCCTGCCCAAGCGCTGGGGAATTGTCGCTCTCGAAGCCAGAAACTTGTTCGATCAGCAATTTTATTTTCAGGACTACAGTTTCCAAAATGTTAATCCAGGCGTAAATCCCCGATTTATCCCGGAACGAACCTTGTATGCCCGGTTTGTTCTGAATTTCTAGTCCATAACCAAGGAGAAAAACCGATGAATTTGACTGGCGTTGAAGTTAATGTTTCCGCTGATGATCTGTTGAAGAAACTGCCGCCCAGTACGGTGATAGCAGTGATTTCCGATGACAAGGGCCAGATAAGAACGGTAAAAGTGGATCACGATTCCATTCCAAAAAATGAATCCTTTATAAAGGTGGCTGGTGGCTGCTTTGTGCCGGTTAATGGTCGGCTGGTATGGGTAAACCCTTGCCCGTATTGATTTGATGAGCCATCTTTAATCCGGTTAAAATTCCCCCCGGCTCACTGCTGAGCCGGGATTTTGGTGTCAATCTGTATTTTGCATGGGAGGATCAGTCGTGAAGAAACTAGCTCTTGTGATGGCCGTTGCTGGTGCGCTGTGCAGTTTTTCTGCCTTTGGGCAAGGACTAAAGGGATTGACTGGTGTTGAGGTTTCCTCTAAAGCTTTGTCTAAAGTGATTCCACATAATATGGTTCTGGCGGTTATCTTGGATGACGAAGAATCCGATACGGCACAGACGCAAAGTGGGTGTTGGAAACGTATCGATGGTCAATTGATATGGGTTAATCCATGTTGGTGATGGAACCATGCCTATGCTGAATTGATCAGCTACTTTAAGCCTTGTCCAAACTCCAAACCTCATTGATTCCGCTGGCGACCACCGTTGCGGTGGTCGCCTTCGGAATTACTTTGGTTCTCTCCAACCTGTCGTTTTTTTCCTTTCTCGAACTGAAAGGGCTCGATTTGTTGTTCACCTTGCGCGGCCCTTTGCCTCCACCGGACTCCATCGTCATCGTCGCCATCGACGAACCCTCCATGGCCGAAATCGGTCGGCAATGGCCGTGGCCGCGTAGCCTGCACGCTCAACTGATCCAGCAACTCAACAAGGCCGGCGCCAAGGTCATTGGCTTCGACATCCTGTTTTCGGAACCTTCCGAACCGGCCGAGGACGCGGAACTGGCCCGCGTTCTGCGCGGCAGCGGCAACGTCGTGCTGGTCAGCGCCCTGTCGGTGGTGAACGATCCTCTGTTCCGCCACACCATCCGCATCGATCCAATTCCAGCGTTTCGCGAGGCCGCCACGGTGGGCAGTCCGTTAATCAGTATCGACGCCGATGGAGTCGTGCGGCGGGCCCGCTTGCTGGCTCCCGACATGCCCTCGTTCGCCCTGCAAGTCGTTCGGCGCTATCTGAGAAATCCGACGTCGGAAGCCGTGGCGGCGGCCGGAGCGAGCCGGCTCAATCAGAAGGAGTTATCGCAGGAGAAGCTGATCGATTATCGGGGACCACCGAAGACGATCAAGACCGTTTCGTATTACCAGGCCCTGCATTACGAGCGGATGCTGCCCCCCGGAGTTTTCGCCGGCAAAATCGTGCTGGTGGGCCGCCTGTTGGAAGCCATTCCCGAACCGCAACGCCTGTCGGGCGACACCTTTCTCACCCCCTTTTCCTGGATGGCCGGAAGCCCCTCGGCGGGGGTCGAGATTCAGGCCAACATCATCGATAATGTACTCGAAGGGCGATTCGTCAGGGAATTGAGCGGGCCTGGCCACTGGATTCTGCTGCTGTCCGCGACATTGGCCGGAAGTTTGCTTGTTGCACGGCTGAAGCCGGTTGCCGCCCTGATCGCGACGGGAGCGCTGGCGGTCTTGACCATGACAACGGCCTACCTGGTTTTCGCTCAAATGAATCTTTGGCTTCCCATTCTATCCACCATCATGAGCTTCACCCTGATCTATGGCGGCCACCTGCTGGTCCGGACGATGGCGGCCGAAAACGAGCGCCGCCGCCTGCTCGAGGAAACCAACCGCAATCTGGAAGCGAGAATTGCCGAACGCACCCAGGAACTTTCCACCGCCAATCGGGAATTGCACCAACGCCATCGAGAAATCGAAGCCGCCTACCAGGAATTGACCCGCACCCAGGAACAACTCGTCCATTCGGAAAAAATGGCTTCACTGGGATTGCTGGTGGCCGGCGTCGCCCATGAATTGAACAATCCCATCAGTTACGTCTACAGCGACCTGGAATTCGCCCAGGATTATATCGAACGTCTGGCGGGACTGATTGAAACCCATGAAACCGCCAACTCATTGAACGATTCGATCCGCCACCACCACGAGAGCGCAACGAAACAAACGGCTACAATGGACGCGACGTTGCAAACCCTGCGGGAACTGATTGGCAGTTGTCGCGAAGGAGCCGAACGGGTGAAAAAGATCGTGCTGGATTTGCGCGTCTTTTCTCGCACCGACGACGTTGGCCTGGTCCTGGCCAATTTACACGAAGGCATCGACTCCACCCTGAATCTGCTCGCCAAGGAATATCGGGATCGAATCATCGTCCATCGCGAATATGGCTACCTGCCGCTGGTGGAATGTTATCCAGGCCAGATCAATCAAGTCTTCATGAACCTGCTGCAAAACGCCGCCCAAGCCATCCACAAGCCGCTGGGCGAGGTTTGGATCAAGACCGAACTGGATGGCGACCGGGTCAGAATCGCGATCAAGGACAATGGCGCCGGCATTTCGGAAAACGACCTGACCCGCGTCTTCGACCCCTTTTTCACCACCAAGCCGGTCGGTTCGGGAACGGGGCTGGGACTGAGCATCAGCTATGGCATCGTCGAAAAACATGGCGGAAGCATTCAAGTCACCAGCAAGGTCGGTGAAGGAGCGGAATTTACGATTGAATTGCCCGTGCGCTCGATCAGGAGGGCGGCATGAAACCATACAATTTACTGATCGTCGACGACGAGAAGGAAATCCTGCGCAGTCTCACCCTCACCTTCGCCGAGGATTACGAAGTATTCACCGCCTCCAGCGGCGCCGAGGCGCTGGACATCCTGAAACAGCGGAAAATCGCCCTCGTCATCGCCGATCAGCGGATGCCCGAGATGACCGGCGCCGAGCTGCTGGAACAGGTCTTTCGCATCGACCCCAACATCGTTCGCATCATCCTGACCGGCTATACCGACGTTGCCTCGCTGATTCGAGCCATCAACGACGGCCACATCTATCAGTACATCGCCAAGCCCTGGGAACGACGGGACCTCAAGATCATCGTCAAGCGAGCGCTGGAGAGTTACCAACTGACCTTGGAGAATCAGCGATTGCTTAGGGAATTGCAAATCGCCAACGAACGCCTGAGCGACGAAAACCGGTTCTTGCGGAATGAAGTCGACAAGGGCTTGCAAGATGTCAATATCGTCTGGCAAACCCCCGCCATGCAACACATCTTCGAATTGGTGAGCAAGGTCGCCAACAATCCGGTGGCGGTCCTGCTCACCGGAGAAACCGGCACCGGAAAAACCCTGGTGGCTCGCCATATTCACCACCAGGGATTCCGCCGGGATAAACTGTTCATCGAACAAAACTGCGGAGCCTTGCCCGAAAATCTGCTCGAAAGCGAATTGTTCGGCCACAAGCGCGGTGCTTTTACCAACGCGATCCAGGATCGCAAGGGATTGTTCGAAGTCGCCGATGGCGGAACCCTGTTTCTGGACGAAATCAGCGAAATGACCTCCGCGCTTCAGGTCAAGTTATTGCAAGTCCTGCAAGAAGGACAGTTTCGGCGCGTCGGCGAGAACGAATACCGGCAGGTCGACGTTCGGATCATCGCCGCGACCAACAGGGATTTGTGGGCCGAAGTGCAAAAGGGCCGATTTCGAATGGACCTGTATTATCGGATCAATGTCTTTCCCATCCACATTCCGCCGTTACGAAAGCGCATCCAGGATATTCCCGCGCTGGCGGATCATTGCTTGAAAAAACACCGCCGCAAACTCAACAGCCAGGCGGACGGTTTTAGCGACGCCGCCTTGCAGGCCCTGTGTCGCTACGATTATCCGGGCAATGTGCGGGAACTGGAAAACCTGATCGAACGCGCCTTGATCCTGAGCAGCGGCTCTCGCATCGAAGTGGGCGACTGGCTGCCCGACCTCGCCTTGGACGCCACCGGGATGACCCGGTTGGAGCGGTTCCAACGGGCGGAAATCGAACGGCTCGTCGAACTCCATCAAGGCGATCTGAATCGGGTCGCCCGGGACCTGGGGGTCAGCCGCACCACGGTATGGCGCCGCCTGAAGGGCTACCGCGCGCAACCCGACCCGCTCCTCGACGTTTCAAAATGAAACGCGTGAACGCCCAATCGTTTCAAATTGAAACGGCCAGCCCAGTTTGGCGCTCTTCCAGCTTCCCTCCCAAAAATTTTTTCGTCCAGCCGGTTTAATTTCCTCAATAAATTTGCCTGATTAGCGTTCGGGCGAGCGGCGACCGCCGCTTGCCTCGAATTGGCTTTATTTTTGCTTCCCAATTGGCCAGGGGGGCTTACAGATTGCCCGCCCGACTAAAAGGCCAAATAAAATATAAATCAGGGTAAATGTCATATGATCTTTGGAACTTATACCCGGCGGCTGCGCCAGCAGCGCCAAAGCGTGAACGAGCGCTACTCGATCCGGCGGACAGCGGAGCGAATTGGGGTGGAGCCGACTTATCTCGGCAGGATCGAACGGGGCGAGGCGCCGCCGCCCTCGGAAGAGACCATTCAGCGGATAGCGGCGGATTTGGGGGAAGACGCGGATTTGTTGCTGGCGCTGGCGGGCAAGGTGGCCAGCGATATCCGTCAGGTCATCGTGGCGCGGCCGGTGTTGTTCGCGGAACTGATCCGGGGCTTGAGCGACGTGTCCGACGACAAGCTGATCACCCTGGTGCATGGAGTGCGCAACGGCGAATGGCACGAGCGCGGAATGAGCCGTCAGCGCGACTGGGGAGCCGCGTGAGCATCCCTCGCCCGCCCGCGGGCGGGGGATTGGATCAAATGATCCCGATTCCCGGCAGGTTTTAGGCAACCGTGCCAGCCACCTCCCCCGCGCCCGGCGCCGCGCTCCCCGATGCATGGGAGCGCGGGGACCGGGCGTTTACCATTTTTCGCTTTCGGCGCCCGGCCGCTCGTCTATACTGAACCGGTTTTTCCAAGCCCCCAGACAAGGAGAACCCGGTGATCTACTCCCTCGGCGACCGCAGAGTTGAGTTTCATGGCGAGGACTGGTTCATCGCCGACAACGCCACCGTGATCGGCTCGGTGGTGCTCAAGCAGAATGCCAGCATCTGGTTCAACGTGGTGGTGCGTGGCGACAACGACGTCATCACCATCGGCGAAAATTCCAACGTCCAGGACGGTTCGATCCTGCACACCGACCCCGGTATCCTGCTCACCATCGGCCGCGACGTCACCGTCGGCCATCTGGCCATGCTGCACGGCTGCATCGTCGGCGACAACAGCCTGATCGGCATCAAGAGCCTGGTCATGAACCGGGCGGTGATCGGCAAGAACTGCCTGATCGGCGCCAACAGCCTGATCCCCGAGGGCAAGGTCATTCCCGACGGCTCGCTGGTGATGGGTTCGCCGGGCAAGATCGTGCGGAGCCTGACCGAGCAGGAAATCGCGGGGTTGCGGCTGACGGCGGGTCGCTACGTGGAGAATTTCAAGCGCTTCAAGCGCGATTTGCGTCCCCAGGGCTAACATGGTGGCTACCCTGGAAGACCGTCTGGACCAAGCGGTCCAGCAGGTCGGCACGACCATTCTCGGCAAGGAGCGCGCCATTCGCCTGGCCGTGAGCTGCCTGCTGGCGCGCGGCCATCTGCTGATCGAGGATTTGCCCGGCATGGGCAAGACCACCCTCGCGCACGCCCTGGCCTGCTGTCTGGGCTTGCAGTACCAGCGCATCCAGTTCACCAGCGACCTGTTGCCGGCGGACATCCTCGGCGCGGCGGTGTACGAGCGCCAGCGCGAAACCTTCGTGTTCCATCCCGGCCCGATCTTCGCCCAACTGATCCTGGCCGACGAGATCAACCGCGCCACCCCCAAGACCCAGAGCGCGCTGCTGGAGGCGATGGAGGAGGGACAGGTGACCATCGAGGGCGAGACCCGCAAGCTGCCGGAGCCGTTCTTCGTGATCGCCACTCAGAATCCCGCCTACCAGATCGGCACCTTCCCGCTGCCGGAATCGCAGCTCGACCGCTTTCTGATGCGGATCGAACTGGGTTATCCCGACGCTCAGGCGGAGCGCCTGCTGCTGGAAGGGGAAGATCGCCGCGACGTGCTGGCGCGGCTGCCGGTGTGCCTGACCCCGGAGCAGTTGCGCGAGGCGCAGGCGCGGGTGGCCGGGGTGCACGCCGCGCCGCCGCTGCTGGACTACGTGCAGGGACTGCTGGCGTTCTCGCGCCAGTCCAGCCTGTTCCGGGGCGGGTTGTCGCCGCGCGCCGGCCTGGCCCTGTTGCGGGCGGCCAGGGCCTGGGCGCTGCTGCACCGGCGCGGCCACGTGCTGCCGGAAGACGTGCAGGCGGTGTTGCCGGCGGTGGTGGGGCATCGGCTGTATCCCGGCGAGGAGCATCTGGAGCAGACGTCCGCCGATCTGGTCGGGCGCCTGCGCGCCGCCGTGACCCTGCCCGCCTGAATTGCCGGTCATGGGCGCGTTGTGGCGACGGTTCGAGGGCTGGGTGATGCGCGGCCAACGGCCATCCGCCGAGCCGATCCGGTTGACCCGCCGCCGCATCTACATCCTGCCGACCGGGCAGGGCTACGCCTTCGCCACCTTGCTGTTCCTGCTCTTCCTGTGGTCGATCAACTACAGCAACAGCATGGGGTTCGCCTTCACCTTCCTGCTGGCGGCGGTGGCGCTGAACAGCATGTGGCAGGCGCACGACAACCTGCTGGGACTGATCGTCGATTCCAGCGGCGCCGAGCCGGTGTTCGCCGGCCAGGAAGCGCGGTTCGCCTTTCGGGTGGAAAATCCCGATCCCAGGCCGCGTTACGGCATCGCCCTGCAATGGCGCGACCAGCCGCCGCGCCATACCGATTTGCCGGCCAGCGGCGCGGCGGTCGTGACCCTGACGGTGCTGGCCGAGCGGCGCGGCTGGCTGCGGACCGGGCGCGTTCGGGTGCTGACCCGTTATCCGCTGGGGCTGTTGCAGGCGTGGAGCTGGGTGGAGTTCGAGCGGGCGTGCCTGGTTTATCCGCAACCCCGGGGCCGGCGACCGCTGCCGGCGGCGCTGTCGGGCGGGGCGGGGGCGGGTCTGGGCGACCAGGGCTTCGGCAGCGAGGATTACGCCGGTTTCCGGCTTTACGCTCCCGGCGACTCGCCGCGTCGCATCGCCTGGAAGGCCGCGACGCGCGGTGGACCGTTGCTGGTCAAGCAGTTCACCGATCAGGTCCGGCCCGAACTGTGGCTGGACTGGCGGCTGCTGGGGATCGACAGCGTCGAACCCCGGCTGGCCCAGCTCTGTCAATGGGTGTTGAAGGCCGAGGGCGAGGGTCGCCGCTATGGTCTGTTACTGCCGGGCGCGCGGATCGCGCCTGGCCGGGGCGACGCCCACCGCCGCCGGTGTCTGGAGGCGCTGGCGCTGTTCACCTACGCCGAGGACGTTTCTCACCGTCATGAGACTGCCGTGGAGCCGGAGGGACCGACCAAGACGCGCGCCGCCGCCGGTTGAACCGCTGACCGCGTCGGCGCTGACCTGGCTGCTGGCCGCGCTGGCGCTGGCGGTCGCGCCCCAGGCCACCGAACTGTCGGTCTGGCTGAGCGTCCTGTTCGCCGCATTGGTGGGCTGGCGTGGATTCATCGTGTTCCGGAACCGGGCGTTGCCGCCGCGCTGGCTGCTGTTGCTGGTGGCCACGCTGGCCGGGGCCGGGGTGATGATCGACCACCGGACCCTGTTCGGCCGCGACGCCGGGGTGGCGCTGCTGACCGCGATGACCGCCTGCAAGCTGCTGGAATCGCGGGGATTGCGCGATGGCGTGGTGCTGGTGTTCCTGGGCTATCTGCTGGTGATGAGCAATTTGCTCTACAGCCAGGACATTCCGCTGGTGACCTATTTGCTGGCGGTGATCCTCGTCATGTTGACCGCTCAGGTGTTGATCCATCGCCAGCACGCCGGCCTGACCGCGCTTGCCCCCCTGCGGCTGACCGGGCGGATGGTGTTGCTGGCGATTCCGGTGATGCTGATCCTGTTCGTGCTGTTTCCCCGCATTCCCGGTCCGTTGTGGGGCTTGCCCAAGGATGCCTACAAGGGTCGCACCGGCTTGTCCGAGCAGATGGCGCCGGGCAGCGTCAGCGAGTTGATCCGGTCCGATGCGGTGGCGTTCCGGGTCCGCTTCGCCGACGCCGTTCCGCCGTCGAACCAGCGCTATTGGCGCGGGCCGGTGCTGTGGCATTTCGACGGCCGGCGCTGGACCCGCCCCGAGGAACCGCCCGTCAAAACCCCCATTCCCTTTACTCCGGAGGGCGCGGCGGTCGACTACGCAGTCGTGCTGGAGCCCAGCAACCGGAACTGGCTGTTCGCGCTCGATCTGCCGGCCCGCCTGCCGCCCCGCGCCGGCATGACTCCTTCGTTTCAATTGCTGCGCGATCAGCCGGTCAACGAGGTGTACCGCTACGAAATGCGGTCGTACCCGGCGTATCGAACCGCGGAGCCGACGGCGATGGAACGCAGCCGGGGCTTGCAACTGCCGCCGCGCGCCAACCCGCGCGCCCGGGCGCTGGTGGCGGAGTGGCGCCAGCGGGATCCCCAACCCGAGGCGCTGGTGCGGTCCGCCCTGACCCTGTTTCGGGAGCAGCCGTTCTATTACACCTTGAATCCGCCGGAGCTGGGCGGGGAGATCGTGGACGATTTCCTGTTTCGCACCCGGCGGGGCTTTTGCGAACACTACGCCAGCGCCTTCGTGTTTCTGATGCGAGCGGGCGGAGTGCCGGCGCGGGTGGTGCTGGGCTATCAGGGCGGGGAGATGAACGCCCTGGGCGGCTATCTGATGGTCCGCCAATCCGACGCGCACGCCTGGGCCGAAGTCTGGCTGGAAGGGCGCGGCTGGGTGCGGGTGGACCCGACCGGCGCGGTGGCTCCGAACCGGGTTCAACAGGGACTCTACGCCGCCTTGTCCGACTCGCGCCTCCTGCCGTTTCTGGCGCGACACGGTGGCGACAGCGAATGGCTGCGCCAATTGGCGCTGGGCTGGGATATTCTGAACAATTCCTGGAACGAATGGGTGCTGGCCTACGGTCCGGAGCGCCAGAAGGAATTTCTGTCGGGTCTGGGGTTCGGTCCGGCGGACTGGACCGGGATGACGGTGGCGATGCTGATTGCGTTGGGCGGATTCGGCGTGCTGTACGCCGGCTGGCGCTGGCGGAGCCGGCTGGCCCGCGATCCGGTGGCGCGCGCCTGGCAGCGGTTTTGCGCCCGGCTGGCCCGGCGCGGGCTGGCGCGCGGCGCGGCCGAGGGACCGCTGGATTTCGCCGGGCGGGTGGCCGCTGGCCGCCCGGAGCTGGCGGCGGGGGTCTGGGAAATCGCCCGCCTGTATGCGGCGCTGCGCTACGGTCCGGTCGCGCCGCCCGAGCAAGTGCGCCAGTTGCGGCAATTGACGCGGCGATTTCGGGCTTGAATCCATCCAGTGCGCGAGCCGCGGGCAATCCAGTCGGCGGCCGCGCGGAAACGCCTTTGAATCCGCGGGGGATCATTCATGACCAGACGATACTTTTTGACGCTGAGCGGAGCGATCACCGTTTTTATGCTATTGGGTATCCTGGGAGGCAGGTATTATCCCAAGCTGAACGAGTGGTTGCGTCACGCGCCGGCCCGCGCCAGGGTTTTGAACGCCGATCCCGCCTGTAACCCGGTAGGCAAGCTTTGCACCGCCGGCGACGGAGCATTGGCCGTGACGATTGGACTGGGAGACCGCGTAAAACCCCTGATCGCATTTCCCGTGCAGGTCAAGCTGACTGGCGGGGAAGCGGCCAGGGTCGAAAGAATCACCGTGAATTTCACCATGGCGAACATGGACATGGGATTCAACCAGTTCGTTCTCGCGCAACGGGCGGACCAGACCTGGCAAGGACAGGCGATCTTGCCGGTGTGCTCGATGGGGCACCGGGAATGGCGGGTGACCGTGGAGATCGCGAGCGATACCCTCTATCTGGCGGAGTTCAGTTTGTTGACCGACTCCTGAGCCATGTTGTCCCCTCCCTTCCACGATCCGAAATCGTGTCGTGGCGACGGCCTGGCTTCCGCTCGCGCCTGGCCCGGACAGTAGAGGACGTCCACTCGCGGACAATCCTCGATAACCACCCACGATTCCCATGGCCATGAAGACCGCCACCGTCGCGTAGAGCAACCGGGGCGCCCATTCCACCAGCGTATCCCATTGCAGTTCCAACCGGCTGTCCCACTGGCGCAGTTGATGGCGGATGGCCTCGTCGAGCCGCCCCGCCATCTCGCCGCTCGAAAACAACGCCGCCGCGCCGGGATCGTCGATCACGCCATGGCGTTCCAGCGCCTCGGCCACCGATGAGCGCCGGTCGGCCAGCGTCTCGGCGGCGGCCAGGTACCGCGCGCGCAACAGTGGATCGGCCACCCCCTGTCCGGCCAGGGGCAGGGCCTCCAGAATCGGCACGCCGGCTTCCAGGAGCAGCGACAGGCCGAACAATCCATCGCGCCGTTGCTGCCGGGCCAGCAGCCCGCCGAGGACGGGAATGGCCAGCACCAGCCGCGCCCAGGCGGCGCTGCTTTCGCGGGTCTGTCGTCGACGATGGGCGAAGAGGAGCAACCGCAGCCCGCCATACAGCAATGTGGGAGGGGCGATGGCGCGGAGCAGATACTGGCCCGGTCCGATGGACCCCAGGAACAGCGCCGGAAAGGGGGCGACGATGGAAGCCATCAGCAAGACCAGCAGGGGAAAGATCAGCCGTGCTTTCAGTCGTCCGAACCGCCTGGCGCGGTCGGCGTAATGCGCGCTCAGCCGGGTGAACAGAGTTTCCAGGCGACCGCCGGTCGCCGCCGCGCGGATGGTCCGTGCTTCCCAGGGCAGCCAAATGCCGCCGGCTTCGCCAGCGTCGGCGATGCTCTTGCCCTGGGCCAGGGCGGCGGCGGTCCGCGCCAAGGCAGGTCGCGCCTTCGGTGGCAGATCGCCGCCGACCAGGGTGAACGCCCGCGCCGGTGGAACGCCGGCCCGTTCCAGCGTCGCCAGTTGCGCGAACAGCCGGGAACGGACGCCCGCGGTGAGAGTTGGAGCACTGGAGGCTGTCCAGAAACCCCGGCCCCGCCGGCGGGGACAGGACCGGGGCGAAGGGATATTCTTCAATGGATTAGCGCACCAGCGGCTGTCCAGAAACGCCTCTCACCGGGCCTTGTGGTCCTGGTGGGGCGAGTGGGTGGCGCCTTCTTCCGACCCCATTTTACGCACCTTCACGTCGACGGGTATCTCGCCGGCCTTCTCGAAGCGCAGGCGCAGGGGAAAGTTCTCGCCCGCGACCAAAGGTTTTTTAAGTCCGATCAACATGATGTGCAGACCGCCGGGCTTTAGCGTGGCGGGTTCGCCGGGATTGACGTCGATGGCTTTGATCGGGCGCATTTTCATCATCCCGTCCTCCATCCGATGGGTGTGCAGCTCGATGGTGGCCGACACGTCGCCGGACGCGCCGACCAGGCGGTCCGCTTCCTTGCCGGTGTTGACCAGGGTCATGTAGGCGCCGCCGTTGGTGACGGTGGGCGGGCTTTCGCGCGCCCAGGGTTCCTCGACCTTGATCGTGGCGGTACCGGCGGCGAAAACGGGGGCGCTCAGGGCGAGCAACAGGCTCAGCGCGGGCAGCTTGATGTTCATGGATCGGGAAATCTCCAAAAATTAAAATCATAGCCCAATCGGGCGGCTTGTATCTTGACGGATGAGGTTGGGAAGCAAAAGGATGCCTGAAGCATACGGCGCTGAAGCATACGGCGCTTCGGATTATCCAGCCGGCGTGATTCGTTGAAAACGGAGAGGGGTGGGACAAATTGTCGCACTTGGCGGGATCGGGGGAATCGCTACCATGAAAATGTTCCCTGTCAGGTGGGGAGGAACGCGGCATATTACCACACCAATCAAGTGGGCGAGAGTCGCTAAACTATTGTTGTCGTCGCGTCCGAAACAGCGGCCGCCGAACCGGAGTTTGTTGGATGGATGACTTGCGACGTTTGTTGCTGCTTCGCTTGCTGGTGGTGTCGGGACCGTGCGTCATGCTGCTTTGGCTGCGCTTTGGCCTGACTCCCTCGCAACCGCTGCCGTTGTGGGCTGTCGGGATGTTCCTGGCGCTGATGGCGCTTGGCGGGCGCCTGCTTGGGCGCGGTGGCGGGAGGGAGCAAGGCCATGGCTTCCCGCGGCGTCATTCTCTTGGCGCCGCGGGTAAACTTTCAAACCAGGAGGCGATTCACCGTGGACAAGTCTCACCACGCTTCACACACAGAATTTCTGGCACTCCCACCCAGTTCCGTATTCATGCTCGCTAGGATCGCGTCCACTACGATGCGCAGTTTGCGCAGCGGATGCTCCTTCGGGATATGCTCTTCCAGGGTCCGGTAACTGAACAGGGCGGCTTGGGTAATGTCGGCTCCACGCATGGTCTTCGCTCGTCTTGGCTCTCTGGCGCTATTTCCTCACGTCGTACCCACTGCCTGATGCGGCGGGGTGAAATTCAACAGCCTGTTAACTAAACGATGGAGATGAGGATGAAAACTAGATTATCGATACTCCAAACAATTGGAGCGATGCTTTTCCTCGCGCTTTTCCATCAGTACGCTGTTGGGCAACCGCTTCCTGACTCTTGCAGAGTCGCCAACGGTTTGACGTGGTGCTATAACCCAAATGCATGCGGTCAGAATTGTACCGATGTATGCGGTGCGCTGGGTGGAACTCCCGTAGCGGACAATTCGGCCTGGCTTGAAGCGCAAAACACCACAAGCGAATGTCAAGCCATAAGCGAAGCGTTTGGGCTTGGTTCGGCTGTAAATGTAGCTAGCTACATCTATGCCTGTGTAGAAGATAGCTTCTCAGTACATACTGCTCCAGGTGGGTTGAACGCCCCCTTGCTTTGCTCAAACTTTTCCGGCTGTCCACAGAATATTAAGAGTACGGTGGACCAAATGGGGCTTGCGTGTGGCGCGAACTCTAGGCGTGCCGTATGTGCGTGTGATGGAGTAGAAAGCTGGACGGATATTCAGGTGACCAAGGACAATGGTCAGAGCACATCGGTGCCAGGCAGTGCGACGGTCTACACTGTGGCGGTGATCAATGCCGGCCCGCAAGGTGATCCCTCGGTAAGTGTGAGCGATAACCTGCCGACTGGATTGAACTGCGCAAGCTGGAGCAGCGCGGCGGCTGGTGGCGCAACGGGCAATACCGTAGCAGGCAGCGGCAACATCGCCGATACGCTGAACATGCCCATTGGATCGAGCGTGACCTACACGATGAACTGCACGGTGGCCTCAGATGCCGTAGGCAGCCTTTCCAATACGGTCAGTGCAACGGCATCCGTAACAGATACCTCGCCAAGCAATAATAGCGCGACCGACACGGATACTTTGACGCCGCAGGCGGATCTCGCGATCACCAAGACCGACGGGGTGACGACAGCGACGCCAGGGGGCTCGGTGACCTACACGATCACGGCCTCGAACGCCGGACCGAGCAACGCGACCGGCGCCACGGTGGCGGATACCTTCCCGGCGGCGTTGACCTGCGCCTGGACCTGCGTCGGCGCGGGCGGGGGCACCTGCACGGCGGCGGGTTCGGGCAATATTAACGACACGGTGAACCTGCCCAGCGGCGGCAGCGTCACCTACACCGCCAGTTGCGCGGTCAGCGCGAGCGCCACCGGCAATTTGGTCAACACCGCCACGGTAGCCGCCCCCGGCGGGGTCACCGACCCCACGCCGGGCAACAACAGCGCCACCGACACGGATTCGATGGCGAGCATCTTCGACCCGCCCTCGGGCCGCAAGACGGTCAACGCCGCAGGCATCCCCGTGCTGGAATGGCGGATGGTCTGGATCAATAACGGCAATACGACCGCCAATC
>JARSSO010000031.1 GCA_029624765.1 Candidatus Contendibacter sp.
ATTCGCGAGGGGGGGCGCACCGTCGGCGCCGGCGTCGTCGCCAAGATCATCGAGTGAGCGCCATGACCACGACCGCCAGCCAACGCATCCGCATCCGCCTGAAGGCGTTCGATCACCGCCTCATCGACCAGTCGGCGCGGGAAATCGTCGAGACCGCCAAGCGCACCGGTGCCCAGGTTCGTGGCCCGATTCCGTTGCCGACCAAGGTCGAGCGCTTCACCGTGCTGATTTCGCCGCATGTCAACAAGGATGCCCGCGATCAATACGAGTTGCGCACCCACAAGCGACTCATGGATATCGTGGATCCCACCGACAAGACCGTGGACGCGCTGATGAAGCTGGACCTTGCCGCTGGCGTGGACGTACAAATCAAGCTGAACTAGGCGCTTGCAGTCCGGGCCACGAGGGGCCGCCTTCCCTTCCTCTGGCCCGAAGCCGCCCCTATCCGAGGTTACTGAAAAATGGCAATAGGACTCATCGGCCGCAAGGCCGGCATGACGCGCCTGTTCACGGAAGACGGGGTTTCGATTCCCGTCACCTTGATCGAGGTCGAGCCGAATCGTGTCACCCAGGTCAAGACCGAGGCTACCGACGGTTACCGCGCCCTGCAGGTGACGGTGGGCGCGCGTCGGGCCAGCCGGGTGACCAAGCCGATGGCCGGTCATTTCGCCAAGGCCGGGGTCGAGCCGGGCCGTGGCTTGTGGGAATTCCGGCTGGCGGAGGGCGAGGGCGTCGATATCGGCGTCGGCGCCGAATTGAAAGCGGATTTGTTCCAGACCGGCCAGAAGGTGGACGTGACCGGCACCACCATCGGCAAGGGGTTCGCCGGCACCATCAAGCGCCACCATTTCCGCAGCCAGCGCGCCACCCACGGTAACTCGCTGTCCCATCGCGCCCCCGGGTCCATCGGCCAGAACCAGAGCCCGGGCCGGGTGTTCAAGGGCAAGAAGATGGCCGGCCATCTCGGCGCGGCGCGGCGCTGCGTCCAGAATCTGGAAGTGGTCCGGGTGGATGTCGAGCGCAATCTGCTGGCGATCAAGGGGGCGGTGCCCGGCGCCAAGGGTGGCGACGTCATGATCAAGCCCGCCGTGAAAACGCGCCGGTAAGGAGGCGATATGGAACTTCAGATCAAGAACGCAAGCGGCGCGGCCTCCGGTCAGATCGCCGTCGCCGACGAAACCTTCACCCGGCCGTTCAACGAGGCGCTGGTGCATCAGGTGGTGGTGGCGTATCTGGCGGGGGGGCGGGCTGGCACCCGCGCCCAGAAGAACCGCTCCGACGTTCGCGGCGGCGGCGCCAAGCCATGGCGGCAGAAGGGCACCGGTCGCGCCCGCGCCGGTTCCAGCCGCAGCCCGATTTGGCGGGGCGGCGGCGTGACCTTCGCGGCCCGGCCTCAGGATCACGCGCAAAAGGTCAATCGCAAGATGTATCGCGCCGCGATGCGCGCCATCTTCTCCGAACTGCTGCGCCAGGACCGATTGCTGGTGGTCGACGCCCTTGACCTTCCGGAAATCAAGACTCGGCTGATGGTGGCGCAACTGGCGGCGCTGGGCTTGGCCGATCAGCGGCGGATCTTGCTGGTGGCCGATGAGGTGGACGAGAACCTGTGCCTGTCGGCGCGCAATCTGCCGGCGGTGGCGGTGAGCGACGTGCATGGTCTGAATCCGGTCAGTCTGGTCGGCGCGGACGCGGTGGTGATGACGGTGGACGCGGTTCGGCGCGTCGGGGAGTGGTTGGCATGAACGAGGAGCGCCTGCTGAAGATTCTGTTGGCTCCGCACGTTTCCGAGAAAAGCAACCGTCTCGGCGAACGGCATAACCAGGTGGCGTTCAAGGTGAGCCGCGACGCCACCAAGCCGGAAATCAAGGATGCCGTGGAGCTGTTGTTCAAGGTCAAGGTCCAGGGCGTGACGGTTCTCAACGTCAAGGGCAAGCGCAAGCGGTTTGGCGCGCTGCCCGGCCGGCGTTCCGACTGGAAAAAGGCCTACGTCTCGTTGGAACAAGGCCACGAGATCGATTTCCAGATGGCGAACTGAGCGGGCGCGCGTCGTCCCGGTATCCGAGAGTTAAAGGTAAATTCCATGCCCATCGTCAAGACCAAACCCACCTCGCCCGGCCGGCGCTTCGTGGTCAAGGTCGTCAACCCCGATCTGCACAAGGGACGACCCTACGCCCCGCTGCTGGAAAAGCAGACCCGCAAGGGTGGCCGCAACAACATGGGCCGCATCACCACCCGGCATCAGGGCGGCGGCCACAAGCAGCACTACCGGTTGATCGATTTCAAGCGCGACAAGGACAACATTCCCGCCAAGGTCGAGCGGCTGGAGTACGACCCCAACCGCAGCGCCCACATCGCGCTGCTGCTCTACGCCGACGGCGAGCGCCGCTACATTATCGCCCCGCGCGAGGTGGGCGTGGGCGCGACCCTGATTTCCGGTCCGGCGGCGGCGATCAAGGCCGGCAACGCCTTGCCGCTGCGCAACGTCCCGGTCGGCAGTCAGGTGCATTGCGTGGAACTGCGCCCCGGCAAGGGCGCGCAACTGGCCCGCAGCGCCGGCGCCTCGGTGCAGTTGATCGCCCGCGAAGGCAACTACGCCACCTTGCGGATGCGCTCCGGCGAAATCCGCAAAGTCCATGCGGACTGCAAGGCGACCATCGGTGGGGTCGGCAACGAGGAGCACAACCTGCGTTCCCTCGGCAAAGCCGGTGCCAAGCGCTGGCGGGGGATTCGACCCACGGTGCGCGGCGTCGCCATGAACCCGGTCGATCACCCCCACGGCGGCGGCGAGGGCCGCACCTCCGGCGGGCGTCATCCGGTCTCGCCGTGGGGCACGCCGACCAAGGGCTACAAGACCCGCTCGAACAAGCGCACCGACCGCCTGATCGTGCGCCGGCGTAAAGCGAAATAACGAGGAATCCGTCCAGTGCCACGTTCGATCAAGAAGGGGCCGTTTGTCGATCTCCACCTGGCCAAGAAGGTGGGGCAGGCGGTCGCCACCCACACCAAGCGGCCGATCAAGACCTGGTCGCGGCGGTCAATGATCCTGCCCGAAATGATCGGCCTGACCATCGCCGTGCACAACGGTCGCCAGCACGTGCCGATTCTCGTCACCGAGAACATGGTGGGTCACAAGCTGGGCGAGTTTGCCGCCACCCGCACCTATCGCGGGCATGCGGCGGACAAGAAATCCAAATAAGGAGGCGACACCGTGCAAGCCGTCGCGATCATGAAACATGCCCGCATTTCGCCGCAGAAAGCCCGCCTGGTCGCCGATCAGGTGCGCGATCTGCCTGTGGATCGCGCCCTGAGTCTGCTGCAATTCAGCGACAAGAAGGCGGCGCCATTGATCCGGAAGGTGCTGGAATCGGCGATTGCCAACGCCGAGCACAACCAGGGCGCCGATGTCGACGAGCTGAAAATCGCCGCCATTTGCGTGGACGGCGGTCCCGTGCTGAAGCGGATGCAGGCGCGCGCCAAGGGCCGCGGCAACCGCATCGTCAAGCGCACCAGTCATATCACGGTTACCGTGGCCGAGCGATAGGAGCGGAAACGACATGGGTCAAAAAGTCAGCCCCACCGGAATCCGCCTGGGCATCGCCACCGACTGGACGTCCAAGTGGTATGCCAACAGCAAGAACTTCCCCGATCTGCTCGAAACCGACCTGACGGTGCGGCAGTTCCTGAAGAAGAAACTGGCCAACGCCTCGGTCAGCCGGATTCAGATCGAGCGGCCGGCCCGCCTGGCGCGGATCACCGTGCATACCGCTCGGCCCGGCGTGGTGATCGGCAAGAAGGGCGAGGATATCGAAGCCTTGCGCAAGGCCGTCGCCAAGATGATGCGGCTGGACGTCAAGGATTTGCAGATCAACATCGAGGAGATTCGCAAGCCGGAGCTGGACGCCCAACTGGTCGCCGAAGGCGTGGCCCAGCAACTGGAGCGGCGCATCATGTTCCGGCGGGCGATGAAGCGCTCGGTGACCAACGCGATGCGCCTGGGCGCGCTCGGGATCAAGATCCAGGTTTCCGGCCGTTTGAACGGTGCCGAGATCGCGCGCAGCGAGTGGACCCGGGAAGGGCGGGTGCCGTTGCATACCCTGCGCGCCAATATCGATTATGGCTTGGCCGAGGCCCGGACCACCTATGGCGTGATCGGGATCAAGGTCTGGATTTTCAAGGGCGAGGTGTTCGGTTTCGACCGGCCGGGCGAGGCCAAGTCCGAAAAGGCCGCCGCCAACTGAACGCCCGAAACCGTGTGGATAGACGAGACCGAACATGTTACAGCCGAAAAGAACGAAATTCCGCAAGCAGCGCAAGGGACGCAACACGGGCGTCGCCACCAGCGGCGTCCAGGTGAGTTTCGGCGAGTACGGATTGAAATGCACCACGCGCGGAAGGCTGACCGCCCGCCAGATCGAAGCCGCGCGCCGCGCCATCAACCGCTACATCAAGCGCGGCGGCAAGGTGTGGATCCGCATCTTCCCCGACAAGCCCATCACCAAGAAGCCGTTGGAAGTACGCATGGGCAGCGGCAAGGGTGGCGTCGAGTATTGGGTGGCGCCGGTCAAGCCGGGTCGCGTCCTGTATGAAGTCGAAGGGGTGACCGAGGACATTGCCCGGCAGGCATTCCGCTTGGCGGCGGCCAAGCTCCCGGTGCAGACGGTCTTCGTGACCCGGACGGTGATGTGATGAACGCAAACGAGTTGCGACAAAAAACCGTGGCTGAGCTGGAGCGGGAGCTGTTGGCGTTGCTGCGCGAACAGTTCAACCTGCGCATGCAGAAAGCCACCAATCAAGCCACCAAGCCCCATTTATTTCGGCAGGCGCGGCGCAACATTGCGCGGGTCAAGATGGTGTTAGGCGAGAAGGCGAAACAGGCATGACGACGGACACCCCGGTGGAGCGTACCCTGAGCGGGCGCGTGACCAGCGACAAAATGAACAAGACCATCACCGTGGCGGTCGAGCGGCTGGTCAAACATCCCGTTTATGGCAAATACGTGCGCCGAACCACCAAGCTGCACGCTCACGACGAGCACAACGAATGCCGAATGGGCGACCTGGTGGCCATCAAGCAGTGTCGACCCCTGTCCAAGACCAAATCCTGGACGCTGGTCGCGGTGGTCGAGCGCGCGGAGTGACCGTCCCAGCGGGCTGGAACGGTCCGCGCGGACGCTGTTTCCCCTTATCCGTGAACGGAATGTAGAACCATGATTCAGATGCAAACGATGTTGGAAGTCGCCGACAACAGCGGCGCTCGCCGGCTGATGTGCATCAAGGTGCTGGGCGGTTCCCATCGCCGCTACGCGCACATTGGCGACATCATCAAGGTCAGCATCAAGGACGCCATCCCCCGCGGCAAGGTCAACAAGGGCGAGGTTTACAACGCCGTGGTGGTGCGCACCCGCAAGGGCGTGCGGCGGCCCGACGGCTCGCTGATCCGCTTCGATGGTAACGCGGCGGTGCTGCTCAACAACAAGCTGGAGCCGATCGGTACGCGCATCTTCGGGCCGGTCACCCGCGAGCTGCGCGGCGAGCGGTTCATGAAGATCATTTCCCTGGCCCCCGAAGTGCTGTGAAGGTAGAGGCGGCAATGCGCAGAATTCGAAAGGATGACGAGGTCATCGTCATCGCCGGCAAGGACAAGGGCCGGCGCGGCAAGATCATGCGGGTGGTGGAAGACGGCGAGCGGGTGATCGTGGCCGGGGTCAACCTGGTCAAGCGGCACACCAAGCCCAATCCGGCGCGCGGGGTGGCGGGCGGCATCGTCGAGCGCGAGGCGACGATTCACGTGTCGAACGTGATGCTGTTCAACCCGCTGACCAAGAAAGGGGACCGGGTCGGGTTCCGGGTGCTGGAGGACGGCCGCAAGGTGCGCTACTTCAAGTCCAACAACGAAGTCGTGGATGTTTGAGGAGAGACCCATGGCTCGACTACGCCAATACTATCGCGAGACCGTGGCGCCCAAGCTGCGCGAGCAGTTCGGCTATCGCAACGTCATGGAAGTGCCCCGAATCACCAAGATCACCTTGAATATGGGCGTTGGCGAGGCGGTGGCCGACAAGAAGATCATGGAGCACGCGGTTGGCAATCTGACCCAGATCGCCGGCCAGAAGCCGATCGTGACGCTGTCGCGCAAGTCCATCGCCGGCTTCAAGATCCGCGCCGGTTGGCCGATTGGGTGCAAGGTGACCTTGCGGCGTGACCGGATGTACGAATTCCTGGATCGCCTGGTCAACATCGCCATCCCCCGCATCCGCGATTTTCGCGGTTTCAGCGCCCGCGCTTTCGACGGTCGCGGCAATTACAGCCTGGGCGTGCGCGAACAGATCATTTTCCCGGAAATCGACTACGACAAGATCGACGCCATTCGTGGCCTCGACATCACCATCACCACCACCGCGCGCACCGATGCGGAAGGGCGCGCGCTGTTGGCGGCATTCGATTTCCCGTTTCGGAATTGAGGACCAGGCCATGGCCAAACTGAGCATGACCAATCGCGAGATCAAGCGGGCGCGCGTCGTCGAACGGCATGCCGCCCGGCGGGCCGAGTTGAAGGAAGCCATCCGCAACCCGGCCACCAGCGATGAGCGACGGCGCGAGGCGCAGCAACGGTTGCAGGCGCTGCCGCGCGACGCCAGCCCCATTCGGCTGCGCAATCGCTGTCGGCTGACCGGCCGGCCGCACGGCTTTTATCGCAAGTTCGGCCTGGGCCGCAACAAGCTGCGCGAGGCTACCATGCGCGGTGACGTGCCCGGCCTGAGCAAGGCCAGTTGGTAAACCGCCGTCCGGCCACTCGTGGCTGGATCCCGACGCCTTAAGTTCAGGGTTTGCCCCGCCCGGCGGGGCCCCGAGACTGACCACGTGGAGACATTCGATCGATGAGCATGACGGACCCCATCGCGGATATGCTGACGCGCATCCGCAATGCCCAGGCCGCCGCCAAGACCCAGGTCAGCATGCCGTCTTCCAAGTTGAAGACGGCCATCGCCCAGGTGTTGCGGGATGAGGGCTACATCACGGGTTACGCGGTGGCGCAAACCGCCCCCGGCAAGGCCGAGTTGACGGTTACCCTGAAGTATTTTGAAGGCCAACCCGTGATCGATCGGATCGAACGGGTCAGTCGTCCCGGCCGGCGGGTGTTCCGCGGCAAGGACGAGCTTCCCAAGGTCATGGGTGGCTGGGGTGTGGCCATCGTGTCCACCCCTCGGGGTTTGATGAGCGACCGCGCCGCGCGCGCCGCCGGGCATGGCGGCGAAGTGCTGTGCCTCGTGGCGTAGGGGGGCGATTCCATGGTAAGCGTCGTCAAGGAACGGAAAATTCGCACCTCGCGCGTCGGTAAAAAGCCGATTCCCGTGCCGACGGGGGTCAGTGTCGCCATCGAAGGCCAGGATGTCGCCATCAAGGGCGTCAAGGGCGCGGCCGAACTGCGGGTGCATCCGTGGGTGGTGGTCCAACGCGAGGGCAATGAGATCAAGGTCGCCCCGCGCCTGGTCACCAACGACGGCAAGCATCGGGCCATGACCGGCACCATGCGCGCCTTGCTCAACAACATGGTGATCGGCGTCACCCAGGGGTTCGAACGCAAGCTGCAACTGGTCGGCGTCGGCTACAAGGCCCAGGCGCAGGGCGCGGTGCTGAATTTGACGCTGGGGTTCTCCCATCCGGTCGAATTCAAGGTCCCGGAAGGCATCACCATCCAAACGCCCAGTCAAACCGAGATCATCGTCCGCGGCGTGGACAAGCAACGGGTCGGCGAGGTCGCCGCTCAGATCCGCGCCTATCGGCCGCCCGAACCCTACAAGGGGAAGGGCGTGCGCTATGCGGACGAGACGATCATTTTGAAAGAAGCCAAGAAGAAGTAAGGATCCGCCATGGACAAGAAAGCAGCCGGTAAGAAGGCCGCGCGTCTGCGGCGCGGATTGCGGACCCGGTACAAGATTCGCGAGCTGGAGATCCACCGGTTGTGCGTGCATCGCACCCCAACCCATATTTACGCTCAACTCATCAGCCCGGCTTCGACCGGTGACCGGACCTTGGCCGCCGCTTCCACGCTGGAGCCGACGCTGCGTCATTCCCTCAAAAGCACCGGCAATGTCGAAGCGGCCAGGGCGGTGGGCAAGGCCATCGCCGAGAAAGCCAGGGCAGTGGGCGTGACCCGGGTGGCGTTCGATCGCTCCGGTTTCAAATATCACGGCCGGGTCAAGGCGTTGGCCGACGCCGCCCGCGAGAACGGTTTGGAGTTTTAAGGAGCGGAAATGGCGATGAACGTGGAAGGTTCCCAAAACAGCGACGGCTTGCAGGAGAAGTTGATCGCGGTCAATCGGGTGGCCAAGGTGGTCAAGGGCGGCCGGCAGTTCGGCTTTACCGCGTTGACCGTGGTGGGCGACGGCGGCGGCCGGGTGGGCCTGGGCTACGGCAAGGCCCGCGAGGTGCCGATGGCGATCCAGAAGGCGATGGACAAAGCCCGCAAGAACATGCGCGGCGTGCCGTTGAACGACAAGACCCTGCAATACCCGGTGACGTCCCGGCATGGCGCGGCGCGGGTGTTCATGCAGCCGGCTTCCGAGGGCACCGGCATCATCGCCGGCGGCGCCATGCGCGCCGTGTTCGAGGTGGTGGGCGTCAAGGACGTACTGGCCAAATGCATCGGTTCGCGCAATCCCATCAACGTGGTGCGGGCGACCATCCGTGGCTTGAGCGCCATGAAGTCGCCCGATTACCAGGCCGCCAAGCGCGGCAAGACCGTGGACGAGATTCGGAGCTGAAACCATGGCCGGCAAACTGAAGGTGACTTTGGTCAAAAGCGCGCATGGCCGGCTGGCCGCGCATCAGGCCTGCGTGCGTGGGCTGGGATTGCGGCGAACGCAAAGTAGCGCGGTGGTGATCGACACCCCGGAAAATCGCGGCATGATTCGCCGGGTATCGTACTTGCTGAAAGTCGAGGAGGCTTGAAGCCATGCGACTCAACACCCTCAAACCGGCGCCGGGCAGTCGGCCGAACAAGCAGCGGGTCGGGCGCGGCATCGGTTCCGGCCTCGGCAAGACCGGCGGTCGCGGCCACAAGGGCCAGCACGCCCGGGCCGGCGGTTACCACAAGGTCGGGTTTGAAGGCGGCCAGATGCCCTTGCAGCGGCGCCTGCCCAAGCGCGGGTTCCGCTCGATGACCGCCAAGCATACCGCCGAAGTGCGATTGCACGATCTGGCCAGGCTCTCCGCCGACATCATCGACCTGGCGGCGCTCAAGGCGGCCAACGTCGTGCCGATCTTCGCCAAAAAGGCCAAGGTGATTCTCTCCGGCAAGCTGGAAAAACCGGTGACCCTGCGCGGCCTGGCGCTGACCAAGGGCGCCCGGGAGGCGGTGCTGGCGGCTGGCGGGACCATTCAAGAGTAGCCACGATGGCCGCCGCCCTGCCGGATCTCGGCAAAATGACCGAATTGCGTCAGCGCCTCCTGTTTTTGCTGGGGGCCCTGGTGGTGTTTCGCATCGGCACCCATATCCCGGTGCCGGGCATCGACCCACACGCCATGGCGCAGTTGTTCGACCAGCAGCGCGGCACCATCCTCGACATGTTCAACATGTTTTCGGGGGGCGCGCTGCAGCGGTTGAGCCTGTTCGCGCTCGGAGTGATGCCCTATATTTCCGCCTCGATCATCCTGCAACTGATGTCGATGGTGGTGCCGTCGCTGGAGCAGTTGCGCAAGGAGGGCGGCGCGGCGGGCCGTCATACCCTGACGCGCTACACGCGTTATCTGACGGTGGTGCTGGCGGCGTTTCAGGCCATCGGCGTCAGTATCGCGCTGCAGAGCCAGGTGGCGGGCGGCAGCTCGGTAGTGATCGCGCCCGGCGTCGGTTTCATCATGACTTCGACGATCAGTCTGGTGACCGGCACGATGTTCCTGGTCTGGCTGGGCGAGCAGGTCACCGAGCGCGGCATCGGCAACGGCATTTCCATGCTGATCTTCGCCGGCATCGTCGCCGGTCTGCCCCATGCGGTGGGCGGTACGCTGGAACTGGCCCGAACCGGCGAACTGCACGTCATGCTGGTGTTGTTCCTGCTGGCGCTGACGGTGCTGGTCACCGGATTCGTGGTGTTCGTCGAACGCGGCCAGCGCCGGATCACGGTCAACTACGCCAAGCGCCAGCAGGGCCGCAAGGTGTATGCCGCCCAGACCACCCATCTGCCGCTGAAGCTGAACATGTCGGGGGTGATTCCGCCGATTTTTGCATCCAGCCTGATCCTGTTTCCGGCGACCTTGGGCAGTTGGTTCGGCAATGCTCCACACATGGAGTGGCTGCGCGACATCAGCTCGACCCTGTCACCGGGGCAACCGCTGTACGTGCTGTGCTACGCGGGCCTGATCGTCTTCTTCTGTTTCTTCTACACCGCGCTGGTGTTCAACTCCAAGGAAACCGCCGACAACCTGAAGAAGTCCGGCGCGTTCATTCCAGGGATCCGTCCGGGAATGCAGACCGCGACCTACATCGACAAGGTGTTGACCCGGCTGACCTTGGTGGGCGCCGTCTATATCACCGCCGTTTGCCTTTTGCCCGAATTTCTGATCCTGTACTGGCAGGTGCCGTTCTATTTCGGTGGCACCTCGCTGCTGATCATCGTGGTGGTGGTGATGGATTTCATGGCCCAGGTCCAGGCGCATCTGATGTCGCATCAGTACGAGAGCCTGCTGAAGAAGGGCGGCTTCAGGGGGCAGGGCCTGTCGCGCTAAGTGGAAACCGTCAATCGAGCGCCGCCTTCGCGCGGTGTCCTGAATCTGGAGAACAATGATGAAAGTGCGTGCCTCGGTTAAGAAAATCTGCCGCAACTGCAAGATCATTCGCCGCGACCGCGTGGTCCGGGTGATTTGCACGGATGCCCGCCACAAGCAGCGGCAGGGCTGAACAACAACGGTCATTATTGATTTACATCGCCGAGTGAATTAAATTCTCGCTTCTTTGCGCGGCGAGCGCCCGGCGCGATGGGAGGAGTTTCAAGGCATGGCCCGTATTGCAGGCATCAATATTCCGGTCAACAAGCATGCGGTTATCGCGCTGCAAGCCATTTACGGAATCGGCTCGACCCGCGCCCAGCAAATCTGCGCGGCGGCCCATGTCCCCCCCGGCCTCAAAGTCCGCGATCTGAGCGAAGCCCAGGTGGACGCCCTGCGCGCCGAGGTGGCCAAGTACACCGTGGAAGGCGACTTGCGCCGCGAGGTGTCGATGAGCATTAAGCGGCTGATGGATCTGGGCTGCTATCGCGGCCTGCGCCATCGGCGCGGTTTGCCGGTGCGCGGTCAGCGCACCCGTACCAACGCCCGCACGCGCAAGGGTCCGCGCCGCGCGATCCGCAAGTAAGCAATCGGAAAATCTCGAAATTCCCCTGGCATAGGTCGGAGCATGGCAAAACCGGTTACCAAGACGCGCAAGCGCGTCAAGAAAAATGTCGTGGACGGTATCGCTCATATCCACGCCTCGTTCAACAACACCATCATCACCATCACGGACCGTCAGGGCAATACGCTGGGATGGGCCACTTCGGGGGGATCGGGGTTTCGCGGTTCCCGCAAGAGCACGCCGTTCGCGGCGCAGGTTGCCGCCGAGCGGGTGGGCGGGGTGGTCAAGGAATTCGGCGTCAAAAATCTGGAAGTCAACGTCAACGGTCCGGGGCCGGGTCGGGAATCCGCCGTGCGCGCTTTGAACGCCGCCGGCTTCAAGATCATCAGTATCATGGATGTCACCCCGATTCCGCATAACGGCTGTCGTCCTCCCAAGCGCCGTCGCGTCTAACTCAGGAGTTTCATCGTGGCGAGATATCTTGGTCCCAAGTGCAAGCTCAGTCGCCGGGAAGGCGTGGACCTGTTCCTGAAGTCCGCCGCGCGGGCGCTGGAATCCAAATGCAATCTGGAGCGCCCGCCGGGCCAGCATGGCGCCCGCCGTCCCCGGCTGTCGGATTACGGCTTGCAGTTGCGCGAAAAGCAGAAGCTGCGCCGTATTTACGGCATCCTGGAGCGGCAGTTCGTCAATTACTACAAGGAAGCTGCCCGGCGCAAGGGTTCCACTGGCGAGAATCTGTTGCGGCTGCTGGAATGCCGGCTGGACAACGTGGTGTACCGGATGGGGTTCGGCAGTACCCGCGCCGAGGCCCGGCAACTGGTTTCGCACCGGGCGATCACCGTCAACGGCCAGCGCGTCAACATTCCTTCCTACCAGATTCGGCCGGAGGATGTGGTCGCGGTTCACGAGAAAAGCCGAACGCAGACCCGGATTCAGTACGCGCTGCAACTGGTCCAAGGCCATGGCGGCTTCGTCGATTGGGTGGAGGTGGACGCGGGCAAGATGAGCGGCGTGTTCAAGCGGATTCCCGACCGCGCCGATCTGCCGGCGGACATCAACGAATCCTTGGTCGTGGAGCTGTATTCCAAGTAAGCGCTGTCGAGGGCAAGTGGATGGTGGGCGCATTTGATTTATTGAAGCCGAGCCGGGTCGAAGTGGAAAAACTCGACCCGCGTCGGGCGCGGGTGACCGTGGAGCCGCTGGAACGGGGTTTTGGCTACACGCTCGGCAACGCCTTGCGACGGATTCTGTTGTCCTCCATCCCCGGCGCCGCGATCATCGAGTGCGAAATCGAAGGGGTGCTGCACGAATACTCGACCATCGAGGGGGTGCAGGAAGACGTGATCGATATCCTGCTCAATCTGAAAGGGGTGGCGGTCACGTTGCAGGAAGGCGCTTTCGATGCCACGCTGTCGTTGACCAAGAAAGGACCGGGCCCGGTGCTGGCGGGCGACATCGAACGGACCCACGCGGTCGAAATCATCAATCCACAGCATGTCATCGCCCATCTGACCAAGAGCGGCGAGTTGAGCATGAAGCTCAAGGTCGCGCGCGGACGCGGTTACTGGCCGGTTACCCAGCGGGAAGGGGTGGATAGCGAAAGCCGGCCGATCGGGCGCCTGCGGCTGGATGCTTCCTTCAGTCCGGTCGAGCGGATCAGCTACCGGGTGGAGAACGCCCGCGTCGAGCAACGGACCGATCTGGACAAGCTGGTGCTGATGTTGGAAACCGACGGCACCATCGACCCCGAGGACGCCATTCGCACGGCGGCGCGGATTCTGCTCGATCAATTGTCGGTGTTCGTCGATCTGCGGGGGAAGCGGGACGAGCCGATCCCACCGCCGCCGGTGGACATCGACCCGGTCCTGATGCAGCCGGTGGACGATTTGGAATTGACCGTGCGCTCGGCCAACTGCCTGAAGGCGGAGAATATTTATTACATCGGCGATCTGGTGCAGCGAACCGAGGCGGAATTGCTGAAAACCCCAAACCTTGGCAAGAAATCGCTGACCGAAATCAAGGATGTGTTGGCCAAGTTCAAGTTGGCGCTGGGCATGAAAGTCGAGAATTGGCCACCGCCGGGTCTGAGCCTGGAACAGTCCGAGGAGCGGGCCGCCGCGCGGCGCGCGAGCCTGCCCCTTGAGACGACAGAGACGGATAAACCGTCCTTTTCCCGGCTGGGGCAACGGGCCGGGACGGGTGGCGAGGACATCGAGAACGATTAGGACGCGGCATGGTTCGCCTGCCTTTCGCCTGGCCCTTTTTCATTCAAGCTTCAAGGAAACATCGTCATGCGCCATCGCAACGCCGGTCGCAAGCTCAATCGCACCAGCAGCCACCGCAAGGCCATGCTGAGCAACATGGCCGCCTCGTTGTTTACCCACGAGTTGATTCGGACCACGCTGCCCAAGGCCAAGGAACTGCGGCGGGTGGCCGAACCGCTGATCACCTTGTCCAAGAAGGATAGCGTGGCCCGGCGCCGGCTCGCGTTCGCGCGCCTGCGCGACCGAGAGGTGGTGACCAAGTTGTTCAACGAGCTGGGGCCGCGCTATCAGGTGCGACCCGGCGGTTACCTGCGGATTTTGAAGTGTGGCTTTCGCCACGGCGACAACGCGCCCATGGCCTACGTCGAACTGGTGGACCGGCCCCAGGAGGCGACGGCCGACTGACCGCGAATCGGTGATTTTTTCACGCCGCCGGGCCGTTGCCCGGCTTTTTCGTCCGGGCGCGGGCAACTTTCGAAACGCGCTTCAACGCAGAGCGCGGGTGGCGGTTTGCAGCAAGTCCCAGAGATCGAAGACGCGCGCGACATAGGCATCGTGCAGCCGGTAACCGCTGCCTTGGCCGGTCAGTTCCCGTTCGAGCGCGTCCAGCAATTTCATCAGTTTGCGCCGGTGCAGTCCCAGAGCCTGCTGGAGCGGATCGGCGATCACCCCGGCGCCGGCGCTCAGCACGCCCACCGCCAACATCAATCCGCCCGTGGTGGCGACCAGTAGACCGGTGGAGGCCGTGGCCGGAAAGAGACCGTAATAGAATGAGCCGAGCGTCGGTCCCAGCATGAAATTGGCGATGGCCAGTTGATTGGCGATGGCGGTCGCGGCGGCGCCACCGATCGCCATCGTGCCGGGGGTGAATTGCTTGAAGGCGGCGGCGCCAGCGGCCAGGCTGAGCAGGGAGCCGGACAGATCGGCGGCCGCCGCGCGGTTGCTGGTGTAGGTGAGCAGATAATCTTCAAGCCGCCGCCGAAAATCCCGGTGATGGGCGAGTTCGTCCAGTCGGAGCAATTCGGGAAGCAACAACTCGCCGATGGTCGGGTGCGTCAGGATCGTTTCCAGCAGTGCGTCCCGGGTACAGCGTCGCCCCGCCTGTTCGAAGGGCAGTTCCAACAGTTCACTGTGGATCAGCCACTCGATTTCGCGCTCCACATCGGTTTTGAAACCGGGGGGCATGCGGTCGAGACGGTGGGCGAGCACCTCCAGGCGAAGCATGCGGCTCAGCTTCGCGCCGCCACGCGCCAGCAGGTGCGGAATGGCCCAGAGCACGTTGAGGGGAGTACGCACCAAATCCAGACCGAGCGCGTGGCGGTTGACCCGCAGGGCGCCCTGGAATGAATAGTGCCGCCGCGCGAAGGCGTCCACCCGCGTCCGGCGTTCGGCCAGGTACTGTCGGGTCGCCTCGGCGACGGCGGCGTGAACCCGGGCCGCCAATGCCTCGTCGATCATGGGCCGGTTCCGCGTTTCCCTTCCCCGGCGCTGACCGGGGGCGGGCTCAAGCCTGCCTGGACAGGACGGTACGCAATTGCCGGCTCAGGCCCTGGATGACCAACAGGTGGTAACGGGCTTCGACCATATCTGGATAAGGACCGAAGCCCTCGCCGAACACCCTGAACCACCAGCCGCCGCGCTCGAACCAAATGAACGGATGCTGAAACTTGTGTGTGCCACGCATGGTTTTAACCTCTCACCTGTAATCGACAATCCTTGCAGGTCGGATGCGCCTGCTCAATGCTCTAGCCTATTGTTGGTTTTACGCGGACATCGTTCCCTAAAAATCCGACCGCCACGCTAGAGTATATTAGTTGATGACGGATTGTTCCGAAGATCGCAATGGTCATTCAACCAGGAATGAGTATAGATGATTTTTGCTGCAATGCGGAATAGATTGGGCGATGACCGTGGGAGGAAGAGGGTGTGAGCGAGGAACGGAGGCCCGGCTGGTCCACGGTTCTACCCATGCGGGTGGGGAGAACCGGTGGGTCGGCGAATATCCTAGAAGGCGGTGATGAGCTTGAGAAAGAACTTGTTGCCCTGGAAACGGTTTTCGGCATCGGTTTCATAGTCCCAGGCGCCGACGAAGCTTATCCCCTGATAGTCGTACTTCACCGCCGGGCCGAAAGCGAACACCTGCCCGCGGTTGCCATCCGGGCCGACCTGTTGGCCATTCAAGGTATCGTCGGTGGTTTGTTTAAGGTAGTAACCCCCGATCCCCACCGCCCACGGCCCGAAGTGCTGACCGATCAGATAGTCCATGTGGAATTCGTCGCCCGATTCATAGTCGGTGTCGTCGTTACGGGTCTTGATGTTGTACATCAATTTAGCCGAAACCTCGAAACCGCCCTGCGACAGGTAGGTGAAGGCGAAGATCGGTTCGAAACTGTAATAGTTAACGCCGATGCTGTCGGTCGGGTCGGTGCTGCTGTACTTGCCGGTGGGCAGACTGATGTCCAGCCCGACAGTCACGTGCCATTCCGGCGGAAAGTGCCAGCCGATGATCAATGGACCGATGATAATGTCGCCGAGGCCGGAGACATCGCCGTTACCGATGGTGGGGAAGGGCGTATCCAGGCTCTGATGGATGAACGGTACGATCGCATGCATCCCGAAGGAGCCGCCCAAAATCTGGTGATTGCTGACATAGATGTAACGCAGGGCGTCGAATACCGCGCTGACTTGCAGGCCCGGAACCTTGTCGCCGTTGGGGCCGCGGTATTCCCCGTCGTAGTAACCCAGGTAGTTGATGAAGTAGTTGCCAGGAGGCGGCAGCGCGCCCGCCAGAAAGTTTTCGGCGCCATTGGGGTATTGGTCGGGACCTTCCTTCGCCAGCGCCGTCGGACTGGTCAGTGTGGCCAACGTGATCAGCGCCAGCAATTTCTTCGTGAGATTCATGCGGGTCTCTCCCTTAATGGAATGTTCTGGATATTCTTTTTCCCGAGCGTCAAGCCAGGGGTGGATGTGGTTGAAGGCGCATCGTGAACCGGAACGCGGTTCCGATAACACCCGGTTATGTTAGCATTCCGCGCGCCGCCGCCAGGGCGATGATTGCGGGTTATGAGCAAACGGCGCGGACGAAAGGGTTATAATCGACCGGTCCTCAACGTTCAGCAGCAGAAAGCCGGAACCGTCATGAACCAATCCCTCGCCCGACTTCGTCGGGAATATGTCCGGGGAGCCTTGAACAAGGCCGACGTCAACCCCGATCCTCTCAAGCAGTTTCAACGCTGGCTGGGGGAAGCGATCACCGCGCAACTGCCCGAGCCCAACGCCATGGCGCTGGCTACCGCCGACCGGACGGGTCGCCCTTACGCGCGGGTGGTGCTGCTTAAGGAATGCGACGCCGACGGCTTCGTGTTCTACACCAACTATCGCAGCGACAAGGGCCAGCAAATGGCCGCCAACCCCCACGCCGCGCTGCTGTTCTCGTGGCTGGAGCTGGAGCGGCAGGTTCGGGTGGAGGGAACCGTCGGCAAGATTCCGCCGGTCGAATCCGAAGCCTATTTTCGAACCCGACCGCGTGAGAGCCGGTTGGGTTCGCTGGCGTCGCGGCAGAGCCAGGTGGTGGCCAGCCGGCAAGTCCTGGATGAGCGTTTTCAGGCGTTGAACGCGCAATATCCGGACGACAACATCCCGATGCCGTACCATTGGGGGGGATACCGGGTTCAACCGGAGATGCTGGAATTCTGGCAGGGTCGGCATGGCCGGATGCACGATCGGTTGCGCTATCGGCGGCGAACCGATGGCGGTTGGCTGCTAGAACGGCTGGAACCCTGAATTCGGTCGCCATGGGGTGGTTTCGTCCGGTCTGGTTGCTGTTTGGCCTACTGCTGGTTTGGGCATGGATTTCCGGTGCTTCCGCATGGGCGGCCTCACCCGCGCCGGCGGCGTGGTGGTTGACCCCAACCCCGGCCGGCGAACCACGGATTCACCTCTATTTCTTCTGGACGCGGACTTGTCCGCACTGCCGGCAGGCCCGGCCCTTCGTCGAGGCATTGCCGACCGATTACCCCTGGCTGGAATTGCACAGTCACGATCTTGGCCGAGACATGGCGGGGAGCGTGCAATACGCCCGGATGGCCGCGACCTTGGGTGAGACGGCTAATTCGGTGCCGGCCTTCCTGTTTTGCGGGCGAATGATGGTCGGTTTCGACCGACCCGAAACCACCGGCCAACAGCTGCGCCGGGAACTGGAGGATTGCTACCGCCGCCTTGGCGAGCCGGCCGCCGCCGAACCGGTGCCGGTTACCGCCCCGCCGCTGGAATTGCCGCTGGTGGGGCGCGTGGACCCGGGCGCACTGTCGCTGCCGGCGTTGACCGTCGTGCTGGCCGGGCTGGATGCATTCAATCCCTGCGCTTTCTTTGTGTTGCTGTTCCTGCTCAGCCTGCTGACTCACACCCATGACCGACGACGGATGCTGCTGATCGGCGGGGTGTTCGTGTTGTGCTCGGGGCTGGTGTATTTCGGGTTCATGGCCGCCTGGCTGAACATGTTCCTGCTGGTGGGCGAACTACGGATCATGACCCTGTTGGCGGGTGGGCTGGCGGTAGCCATGGGCGGGTTGAACGTCAAGGATTACTTTGCGTTCCGGCAAGGCCCATCGTTGAGCATCCCGGGCGAGGCCAGGCCCGGACTGTTCAAGCGGATGCGGGAACTGGTCGGCGCCGAGCGGTTGCCGACATTACTGGTGGGAACCGTGGCGCTGGCCATTGTCGCCAACGGCTACGAGCTGTTTTGCACCGCCGGATTCCCGATGGTTTACACCCGCGCGCTGACTTTGCGTTCCTTGTCCACGGGCGGCTACTATTTCTATCTGACCCTCTACAACGTGATCTATGTATTGCCGCTGCTGGCGATCGTGCTGGTATTCGTCTGGACCCTGGGTTCGCGCAAGTTGCAGGAGGGCGAGGGGCGGCGGCTGAAGTTACTGTCGGGCACGATGATGGTGGGGCTGGGCTTGATGTTGCTGCTGTATCCCGAAGGATTGAGTGACGCGCTGATTTCGTTGTCGGTGATCGCCGCCGCGCTGGTGCTGACCGGATTGATGGTGAAGGTGGAGGCGCTTCGCCAGTCTCGGGTGTCGCGTTAATGTTGTATCGATGACGACCGTGGGTTCAGGTTGGGATTTCCGCTGGAATGCGGCTTGCCGGTCAAGCTGAAAAATTGAGGCGGGGGCTTGACATGAATAAAGTTGCGGAATCAGGCGCGGCCGGTATAATGCGCCCGTTGTCATCGACGGGCGCTTCATCGCCGCCGATGGTTCCCGCAAGGGACGGGATTTTCTGGATTCGAAGCCGCTTCATAATAATAAAGCCGAACATAAGCGATCCGGCCAAAAACTATCAAAGGAGGGTTGCGTGACGGAAAAGTGGTAAAAACCGCGTCACGCCGCTTGATTCCAAAGTTCTGGATTGGAGCAAACATTCCAATCCCTCTCGATAAGCGACCGATCCCAAAAGGATCGGTTTTTTTTAGGGGCGTTCAAGACGGGACTTGCCAGGGGACGGGGCGATGTCTGTCAGGCTGTCGCCGCCAATCGCTCGCTCAGGTAGCGCTCGCAGCCTTTCAGCGTGGACAGCTTCGGATAGTCGAAATCGAAGATGGTCACGTTCATCTCTTTTTCCAGGCTCATCATCAGGCGCAGAAAATCAATCGAATCGAATTCGATCTGGTCGTGAAAGCTGATGTCGGGGTTGATGGTCTGGACGTTGGCGTTCGGCGCGATATCACCGAGGACGCGCAAGATCGTCTCGCGAATTTGCGTTTGGCTCGTGGCGTTCATGAGGTTTTCCTTGGCACTGAATTGTCTAGGCTCAAATCCTGTCGTTGCGTCGGGGTCGGCATGTTGCGCCGCAACATCAGTTTGCCGCAGCACCCCGCGAAAATCAAGCGATTTTCGTGCCGACATGGCGGAAGTTTCGGTCTTCACCTTACCGAGAAGAGTTAGAATAAACCAACTAACTTTTTTTCTGGTTTTGAATCTGATTTTCATCAAGAAATCAAGATCGTCCAGAAGATTGGGATTGATGAAGTGATCCATGGAGAGGATGCGCGCGCTGATGCCGAGGGTAGGGCTGTTGGCCAGGATCGGTCAGCGATTCATGGACATGCGCGCGCGGACGCAGACGGCTGAAGCAGGGGGTTGGTTGTAAGCCCTCGATTTGTTCCAGGCGGAAACCGCGAACATGAAGTCGATGAACGATTCGGCCATCGCGAACAGCAGCTTAACGAATGGTGGCCGGTGTCCTGATAAACTCGGGACTAATCGCGGGGTTTGAGACGCCGATCACTGACCTCGAACGGGTCGGCATAGATGTCGGCCAGGCGCGCCCCCTGCAGATAGGCTTTGCGCTTTGCGCTCGCCACCATCGGCGGGCTGCCGCATAGAAAGACGCGCCAGCCAGCGAGGTTGGGAAAATCGGAGAAAGCCGTGTCATCGGCTCGACCTGCCCGTATCCCCTCTTCCCCCCGCTCCCCGGAAACGCAGGGCATGTAATGGAAGTTGGAAAACTCCTTGGCGAGGTCCCGTAGCGTGTCCATCAGATACAGACCGTCGCGGCTGTGACTGCCATGATAGAGATGGATCTCGCCCCCGTGGCCACTGTACAAGGCGTCCCGGGCGATTCCAACGAGCGGAGCAAGACCCGTCCCCGTGCCGATGAGGAGAAGACTCTGAACTTCTCGTCCGGGGAGGTAATAACAATTTCCGTTCGGTCCTTCCAGGTCGATGGCGTCACCCGGTTTCAGCTCCGAGTAGATCCAGTTGCTCATCAGTCCGTTTTTCATGCGCTTGACATGCAACTCCAGGTGCTTGTCGCGGTGCGGCACACTGGCCAGCGAATAACTGCGGGCCAAGCCGTCGTCGCGATGCAGGTTGACGAACTGACCGGCGTGATAATAGAGCGGCGTAGCGGATTTAAGGACCAGACGGCAGATGTGAGGGGTGAGAAAATGCTTCTCCAGAACGACGGCCCGACCGTAAAGATCGGCCTCCCTGGGCAGCAGAACCACCATGTCCTCTTCGGGCACGCACTGGCAGGCCAGGAAATAGCCTTGCTCGCACAAGGTGTCCTTGATCTCTTTTCGAGCCGCCGCCGGGGCCTTTCCTTGGAGGCTGCGCAACATGCAGGTCTGGCAGATGCCATGCTGGCAGGAAAACGGAACCTCGACGCCCTGACGCCGTAATGCGTGCAGCACCGTCTCGGATCTTTCGCAGGGGTAGACGATACCTTCGAAACAGATCTTGAACACCGCGCGCACCTCGCTTGCCTAACGGCTCAACACATCGTCGCGGGTACTCCCGGCCAGCGCCATCACTTCGTTAATTTGGTCGGCCGTTACTCCCAATTCCTCCAAGGTTGCCCGCAAGTGGCGGGCCACGGCATCGAAATGGGCATCGTTCAGCCCTTTGGCGACCAGCGGCGCATGGGCGGCGCGCAGATCCTTGCCGGTATAGTGATTCGGGCCGCCGAAGACCATGGTCAAGAACGCCTTTTGTTTGGCGCGCTGGCGTTCCATGTCCGTGGTTTCAAAAAAGTGATTAATGCTGTCATCACTCAACACCTTGCGGTAGAACAGATCCACGGCGGCGTCGATGGCGGCTTCGCCGCCTAATTTGTCGAACAAGCTGGTCATCGGCAACTTCTCCCGTGCGCATCGTCGTTATTTCTATATTAATCCAATTAAAACACAACATGGATTTTTGATCGGTGCTCCTCCGCTTCCGCGATCAATCCAGGGCCAACCTATCCTTAATCCACCTTCAAGGTTCACGCTTCATCGGTTTCCAGCGCCGACAGGTCGCCCAGCGGGAGTCCCAGCTCCCGGGCCCGCAGCAGGCGGCGCATGATCTTGCCGCTGCGGGTCTTGGGCAAATTCGCCACGAACTCCAACTCGCGCGGCGCCACCGCCGGTCCCAGCCGCGTGCGGGCGAAGCCGATCAGTTCCTTGCGCAGCGCGTCACTGGGCGCATGGCCGGGTTTGAGCGTCACGAACGCCTTGATGATCTGACCGGCGAACGCATCGGGCTTGCCGATCATGCCGGCTTCGGCCACCGCCGGGTGCTCCAGCAACACGCTTTCGACCTCGAACGGTCCGATCAGATGGCCGGCGGTTTTGATGACGTCGTCGGCCCGGCCCAGGAACCAGTAATAGCCGTCCGCGTCGCGGGTGGCCAGATCGCCGGTCAGGTACCAGCCGGCGGCGAAGCACTGCCGGTAGCGTTCCGCATCGTCCAGATAGCCGCGAAACAGCGAGGGCCAGCCGACCCGCAGCGCGAGTTCGCCTTCCTCGCCCGGACCAAGAAGGTCCACGCCGTCCGCCGTCCGCCGTCGAACGATGGCGGCCTCGATGCCCGGCAGAGGCAGTCCCATCGAACCGGGCCGGATCACCCGGTCGCGGGTATTGGCGATCATGATGGCGCCGGTTTCGGTCTGCCACCAGGTGTCGTGGAAGGGCTGACCCAGGGTTTCCCGGCCCCAGACCACGCCTTCGGGATGCAACGGTTCGCCGACGCTGGCGGCGAAGCGCAGCGCGCTCAGGTCATGGCTTCGAACCAGGTCGGTCCCGGCTTTCATCAACATCCGAATGGCGGTTGGGGCGGTGTACCAGACGTTGACCCGCTCCCGTTCGAGAATGGCGTACCAGCGGTTGGCGTCGAATTCGGCCTCGTCCACCACCAGGGTCGCGCCGTTGGCCAGCGGGGCGACGATGCCGTAGGACACGCCGGTGACCCAGCCTGGATCGGCGGTGCACCAGTAAACGTCGCCGGGGCGCAGTTCGAACACCCGCCGGCCGGTCAGGCGGTGGGCGACCACCGCGTCGTGAACGTGGATCGCACCCTTGGGCGAGCCGGTGGTGCCGCTGGTGAAATGCAGCAGCGCCCAGTCCTCCGGGTCGGTAAAGGGAATGACGAACCGGTCGGATTCGGCGTCCAGCAGGGCGTGGAACGAGCGGACGCCCGGTTCCGCGCCGCGGCCGTCGGTCAGCAGCACGTGTTCCAGATCCGGCAGGTCGCCACGTTGCGCCCGCACCTTGCGCTCGTGCAGGAGGGCGGTGGTGACCAGCACCCGCGCCCGGCTCTTGACCAGCCGCACCCGCACCGGTTCCGGGCCGAAGGCGGAGAACAGCGGGCAGAATACCGCGCCGGCCTTCAGCGTTCCCAGCGCGGCGATGTACAGTTCGGGAATCCGCCCTACCAATGCGCAAACGCGATCGCCGCGCTGGATGCCCAGCCGGTTCAGTCCGTTGGCGAAGCGGTTGCTGAGCCGGGCCAGCTCGGCGTAGCTGAACTCGCGCCGCTCGCCGTTTTTACCCAGCCAACGCAGGGCGACCGCTTCGCCTCGACCGGCCCGGACCTGCCGGTCCACCGCTTCGTGGGCGATGTTCAAACCGCCGCCGGGCAAGCCCTCCAGTTCAGCGCGAGCCGCTTCCCAGGAAAAAGGGAGGGCATCGGCCGGATTCGGCGCCGGTTCGTCTGGTTTCGGGGTGTTGGATATCGTGGTCCAGTTCATGCCGGTCCTCGCGTTCGGATCGTCGTCGGGGAGTCCTATTGTTGGGGAAAAACCGGATAATCGCCAAGCCCATCGCCGCCGGCCGAGCCACCGTGACCGAATCGCGCTACCATGGGACCGTTTCGATTCGATCCGCCGGCCGGTCCCGACGGTTTTCCTTGCTTGGGAAGCATCATGACCATTCGCAATCTTGAGTATCTGTTCAAGCCCCGCTCCATCGCCGTGATCGGTCGCGGCAAGGTCGCCGGCGGTACCGACGCCACCGTGGAGTTCAATCTGATCGAGGGCGGCTTCAAGGGGCCGGTGATGCCGGTAAACCCGGATCAACAGTCCGTGTCCGGCGTGCTGGCTTACCGGGACATCGCCAGCCTGCCGGTGACGCCGGACCTGGCGATTCTGACCACGCCGCTGGAAGAAGCTCCAACCCTGATCGGCGAGCTGGGCGCGCGCGGAACCCGAGCCGCGCTGTTGCTTGGCCGGGACGTGTTGCAAGATCATAGCGGCGTCAAGCCGGCGTTGCTCAGCCCGGAGATGCTGGCCAAATATCCCGACGGCGGGGAGTTCCTGAAGCGGAGGATCCTGGAAGCCGCCAGACCCCATTTGCTACGCGTCATGGGGCCGGACCACCTCGGTTACGCGGTACCGTCGACGCACGTCAACGCCAGTCTGAACCCGACCCGGCCGCTGTCGGGCCACATCGCGTTGTTGTGTCAATCCGCCGCGATCATGCGCAGCGTCATCGACTGGGCCACTGGCCGCAATATCGGTTTCTCGCACGCCATCTCGGTGGGGGTGCGCTGGGACGTGGATTTCGGCGACCTGCTGGATTATCTGCTACGGGAGAGCCAGGCCCGGGCTATCCTGATGTACATGGAGAACACCCGCAACCGCCGCAAGTTCGTCTCCGCCGCCCGCGCCGCCGCCCGGGTCAAGCCGGTGATCGTCCTCAAGCCGCGCGACTTCCGGGCCGGATCGGTCGAGGACGCGGTATACGACGCGGTGTTCCAGCGCGCCGGCATCCTGCGGGTGAACGACATCGAACAATTGTTCGGCGCCGCCGAGACCCTCGCCACCACCAAGCCGGTCCACAGCGATCGACTGACGATCATCAGCAACAGCTACAGCCTGGCGTTGTTGACCAGCGACACCCTCCTGCGGCGCGGCGGCCATCTGGCCGAAATCAGCGCGGCGACCCGCGAGGAACTGGCGCGCGCCTGCCGGCCCGGCTATCCCATCGAAAATCCGGTGGATCTGGGCGACATGGCCGGCCCCGAGGAGTACGGCAAGGCGCTGGACCTGCTGCTTCAGGAGCCGGGCGCCGATGGGGTGCTGGTGGTCCACGCCCCCGCCTCGGTCGACCGGTCGCTGGACTGCGCCCAGGCGGTGGTTGCGCGCGCCAGGAGTCGACGGATGGTGATGACCTGCTGGGTGGGCGAGTCGTCGGTGGAGGCGGCGCGCAATCGGTTCAAGGAGGCGCATATCCCGACCTATCGGGCGCCCGGCGAGGCGGTGGAGGCGTTCATGTGTCTAGCCCAGCACCGGCGCACCCAGGAATTGCTGATGGAAACGCCCCCCTCGATCCCGGAGCAATTTACCCCCGATATCGAGACCGCGCGCCGCATCATCCAGATTGCCCTGACCGCCGGCCGCCGCCGATTGAACGCCTACGAAACCGGCCAGGTGCTGAGCGCCTACCAGATTTCGACGGTGCCGCTCCATTTCGCCGCGACGCCGGAGGCGGCGTCCGAGATCGCCCTGGAATTGCGCGAGCCGGTGGCGCTCAAGATTCTCTCGCCCGACATCGTCAACAAGTCCGAAGTCGGCGGCGTGGCCTTCGGCCTGAAGAATCCGCTGGAGGTGCTGATAGCCGCCAACGGCATGCTGGAGCGGGTGCGCGAGCTTGCCTCCGAGGCGGTGATCGACGGCTTCGCGGTACAGCCGATGCAGTCCCGGCACGGCGCTTACGAGTTGATGATCGGGGTGCGCACCGGCCAGCGGTTCGGGCCGATGATCTTTTTCGGCCAGGGCGGCACCGAGGCCGAGGTGATCGACGACATCGCCCATGCCCTGCCGCCGCTGAACATGCAACTGGCGCGCGATTTGATCTCGCGCACCCGGTTGTACCGCCAGCTCAGCACCAATCGTGGCCGGCCGGTGGATTTGGACGACATTGCCCTGACCCTGATCAAGGTGTCGCAGATGGTGGTCGACCTGGCCGAGGTCGTCGAGATGGACATCAATCCCATCTGGGTCTATTCCAACAAACTGTTGGCGTTGGACGCCAACGTCCTGATCGAGCCCAGCACGATGTCGGCGGTGCGGCGACTGGCGATTTCCCCCTATCCGAAGGAAATGGAACGGCGTTACGAATTGCCGGATGGCCGCGCCTTCCTGATCCGGCCGATCCTGCCCGAGGACGAGCCGGAACTGCGCCAATTGGTCAAGCGCTTGCCTTCGGAGGACGTGCGGATGCGATTTTTCCAGCCATTGCGCGAATTGCCGCACGAAATGGCGGCGCGGCTGACCCAGCTTGATTACGAGCGGGAAATGGCGTTCATCGTCACCGAGCTTGACTGTCTGCCCGGCAAGGGGGCGATTTGGGGGGTAGTGCGTTGCAATGCCGACCCCGACCTGGAAAAAGCCGAATACTCGATCCTGGTGGATCGGCGCATGACCGGTCTTGGTCTGGGGCCGATGCTGATGCGCTATATCATCGACTACGCCCGAAGTCGTGGCGTCAAGGAGCTGTACGGCGAGGTGTTGCGCGAGAACGAGTCGATGCTGCGGCTCAACCGCGCCCTCAATTTCAAGATTCACGCCACCCAGGACGACCCTGGCGTGTTGCACGTGAGTCTGCCGCTGAGTTGAAAGGCTGAACGGCGTGGCCTCGGGTGGGATGGCTGATCCACGGGTTCTGGTGACCGGCGTCCTGCTGGCGGGCGGTCGCGCCGAGCGCATGGACGGGCGCGACAAGGGGCTGTTGCCGCTGGCCGGCGAGCCATTGATCGTCCACGGCGTGCGCCGGCTGAAGCCCCAGGTCGCGGAGTTGCTGATCAGTGCCAACCGCCATGGAGAAATTTACCAGCGGTTCGGCTGCCGGGTGGTTGGCGATAGCGTGAACGAGCGGTTTCGCGGGCCGCTGGCGGGGATGCTGGCGGCGCTGCGCGCGGCGACGACGCCCTGGGTACTGACCGCCCCCTGCGATTCGCCGCTGTTGCCACCGGACTACGCCGCGCGCATGCTGGCGGCGTTGGCGGAAGGCCAGTCGGCGGCTGGCGTGATGGACGACGCAGGGCGTTGGCAGCCGGTGTTCGTTCTGTTGTCGGTGGATTTGCGGGTTGACCTGACCGCCTGGCTGGCGGCGGGGGAAGGCGGCGCGGAGCGCTGGCTGCGACGGCATCGGCCGGTCCCGGTGAAATTTCCCGACTGGCCGGGGCTGTGGCGCAACGTCAACACTCCCGAGGAACTGGCCCGGCTGGAGGCGGAATGGCCGGGTCTGGACAGCGCGACATGAACGGAGGAAACCATCATGGCTGACGCCGATGCCCGCGCGGCGGCCCGTCGCCATACCGCGTGTCTGTTGAAGATGTTGCGCGGTTACGGCCCAAGAGCCGAATCGGAATCGGATCCGGTCGCCAGATTGCCGGTCGCCGCGGCGCGGCCGGCCACGGTTGCCGAGGCGGTGCCCGCCTATGTTCGGTTGCTGGATGCAGCTTCGCCGCCGCCCTTGCCGGCGGCCCAGGTTCCACCGCCCGACGCGCCGCCTCCGCGCGAAGCGAACCCAATTCCGACGGTGGGCGAGATTTTGCGCCGTCCACGTGGCAAGCTGGGGCAGCTCATGGCGCAGGCCGACCGGCTGATCCAGCTCAGTCGGATTTTTTACGCCTATCTGCCGCCGTATCTGCGCGATCATGCCGTGTTGATCCGGCTCGATCCAGAGAGTTGGGAGGTGCGGGCCGATTCGGCGGCCTGGGCCACCCGGCTGCGCTATGTCCTGCCTTCCATTCGTCAGGCGTTGGGTCAGCAGCTTGACATGACGCTACCCAAGCCGCGAATTCGCGTGGCGCCCGTGGCGGTTCCTCCCCAGTCCCAGCGTCGGCGATTGACGCTAACCCGGCGCAATGCCGCGCTGCTGGAAGCCACCGCCCGCGGGCTGACCGACCCGCGACTGGGCGCGGCCTTGCGTCGGCTGGCGGCCCATGGCCGGCCAGGAACAAAAACCTGACCCATCGCGGTGCGCCATGGCCTTTTACAGCTACCAGAGCAATCGGCTTGAAATTCTGGCTGACCAACTGGCCGAACTGCTGCGCCAGCCCTTGCGGTCGCCGCTGGCGGGCGAGGGGGTGGTCGCCTCGGGCAGCGGCCTGGCGCGCTGGTTGATGCTGCGGCTGGCCGGGCGGCTGGGGGTCTGCGCCAATTTGAACGTCCAGTTGCCGGCGACGTTTCTATGGACGATGGCGCGGGTGGTGTTGCGCCAGTTGCCGGCGACGTCCCGTTTCGACCGACCGGTATTGCGCTGGCGGCTGATGGCGCTGTTGCGGGATTTGGAGGAAACGCCGCGCCTCGCGCCGGTGCGGGCCTATCTGGGCGACGGGCGCGACCAATTCCGCCGCTACGAACTGGCTGGCCGGATCGCCGACTGTTTCGACCAGTATCTGGTCTACCGGCCGGATTGGATCAATCGCTGGGAGACCGGCGAGGAGGATCACTGGCAGGCGGAATTGTGGCGGCGGCTGGCGCGCGACGGCGAGGCGCATCGCGCGCGGGTGCAGGCGCAATTCCACGCGCGCCTGGCCAGCGGCGATTTCGACCGCCGCCGACTGCCGGAACGGGTCAGCGTCATCGGCGTGTCCGCCCTGCCGCCGCTGGATGTGGAGTTATTGGCGGCGCTGGCGCGGCACATCGATATCCACCTGTTCCTGCTCAATCCCTGCCAGGAATATTGGGGCGACATCCAGGCCGAACGCGATCTGGCCCGTCTGGGCGAGGAGGTCGATCCCGACGAGGCGTATTTGACGGTCGGCCATCCGCTGCTGGCCTCGCTGGGCAAGCAGGGCCGGGATTTCATCGATTTGTTGCAAGCGTATCCCCGGATCGAGTGGGACGGCTTCGTCGAGCCGGAAGGGGACGATCTGCTGCACCGGTTGCAGGCCGACATCCTGCATTTGCGGGAGCGGGGTGGCGACGAGCATCCGCCGCTGCCGCTGCGGCCCGCCGACCGTTCGCTCCAGATTCACGCCTGCCACGGCCCGATGCGCGAGGTCGAAGTGTTGCACGACCAGTTGTTGGCCCTGTTCGCGGCGGACCCGGCGTTACGGCCCGCCGATGTGATCGTGATGACCCCCGACATCGCCCGCTACGGGCCGTTGATCGAGGCGGTGTTCGCCAGCGCGCCGCCCGAGCGACGGATTCCGTTCAGCATCGCCGACCGGGGAACACTTGCCGAGGAGCCGCTGGTCGAAGGGTTGTTCGCGCTGCTGGAGTCGGGGGGTGGCCGGTTTGACGCCAGCCAGGTTTTAAGTCTGCTGGAATTGCCGGCGGTGCGGCGGCGATTTGGGTTGGACGAGGCCGACTTGACCCAAATTCGCCGCTGGACCCGGGACGCCGGCATTCGCTGGGGCCTTGACGCCGGGACCAAGGCCCTCTGGGAGTTGCCGGCCACCGCCGAGCATACCTGGCGGATGGGGTTGGACCGGCTGCTGCTCGGCTATGCGCTGCCGGGGCGCGGGCGGGATTTGTACGCCGGCATTTTGCCCCACGACGAGGTGGAAGGCGGCGAAGCGCGGGCGCTGGGCCAGTGGCGGACCTTCGTCGAGGTGCTGTTCGGGCTGGATATCCAATTGCGGGAATCCCGGTCGCTGGCGGCCTGGGTGGAGAGCCTGCACGCGGTGCTGGACCGGTTTTTCGCGCCCCGCGACCGCGAGGAGAACGAAATCCAGCGGATTCGCGCCGCGTTGGAGACGTTGCGCGCCCAGGCCGAACTGGCGGATTTTACCGAACCGGTGGGGTTGGCGGTGGCGATGTCAGCCCTGCGCACCGAATTGAACGCCGCCGAAAGTCCGGCGGGACGGTTTTTGAGCGGCGGCGTGACCTGCTGCGCCCTGGTGCCGATGCGCAGCATTCCATTCGCGGTGGTGGCCGTGCTCGGGCTGAACGACGATGCCTATCCGCGCCCGCACCGGCCCATCGATTTCGACCGGATGGCGACCCGGTTCCGCCGCGGCGACCGCGCCCGCCGTCACGACGACCGCTATCTGTTCCTGGAAACCCTGCTGTCGGCCCGGCGTTGCCTGTACCTCAGCTATGTCGGTCAAAGCATCCGCGACAACACGCCGTTGCCGCCGTCGGTGCTGGTCAGCGAGTTGCTGGACACGGTGGATCGGAGTTTCCAACGCCCGGACGGCGGCCGGCCCCGCGAGCAACTGGTGACGCGCCATCCGTTGCAACCGTTCAGCCGCCAATATTTCGGCGGCGACGACCGCCTGTTCAGCTACGCGCGGGAATTGACCGAGGCCAGCCGCCGGGCCGGACGGGGCGAGCGGAACCCCGCGCCGTTGCTGACCACCGAATTGCCAGAGCCGGAACCGGCTTTGCGACGGGTGACGCTGGACGGTCTGGTGGGATTCTTTCGCAATCCGGCTCGGTGGTTGCTGCGGGAGCGGCTTGGGGTCCGGCCCGGTGAAGACGAGGAGGCGTTGGAGACCCGCGAGCCGTTCGTACTGGACGGATTGGCGAATCATCAATTGCTTGGGCGAATGCTGGAACTGCATCGCGAGGGGCGAACGACGGCCGAGATGCAAGCGGTGGCGCGAGGGAGCGGGGCGCTCCCGCACGGTCAGGTCGGCGACTGCGTGTTCGGCCAGGCCCAGGAGAGGGTCACGCGATTCGCGGGGCGCCTGGGGCGGGTGTTGCCGCGCCGGGCGCCGGAGCCGGTGGATCTGGAACTGAAGCTGGATGGGTTTGAATTGAGCGGACGGCTGACCGGGGTGACGCCGGCCGGCCGGGTGGGCTACCGGCTGGCGTCGATCAAGGCCAACGATTATCTGAATCTGTGGCTGCATCACCTGGCGCTGAACGTCGCGGCCCCGGCGGGAACGACGCTGCAAAGTCGCTGGGTGGCGGAGGACAGGGAAATCGTGCTGGAGCCGGTCGAGGATGCCGCCGCCCATTTACTGGAACTGCTGGAGTGGTACTGGCGGGGAACGCGGCGGTTGCTGCATTTTTTCCCCAGGAGCGCGCTGGCCTATGTCGAAACGCTCGACAAGGACAAGAATCAGGATACCGATAAAGCCTTGCGGGCGGCGCGGCGACAATGGGAAGGCGACGATTTCCAGCAGGGCGCCTCGGAACGGGAAAACGTCTACTACCAGTTGGCGTTCCGGGATACCGATCCGCTGGACGCGGAATTCGAGGCGGTGGCGGTGGCGGTGTTCGGTCCGCTGTTCGCGCGGATTCGGCAACCGGCGCGGGAAGGGTAGCGCTTTATCCTCTTCCACCCCGGTCTAGCGAGGGGAAAGGGACCCCGCGGGCGACTGCCGCAGCCGCCGCAAGTCGGCGGGCGTGTCCACGTCCCAGCCGGGCGCCAACTCGGCCCAGGTTATTCCGGCTCCCCGAAGCCGCCGACGGGTGGCCGCCAGCACCGTCGGCGCGCTCCAGGCGATGCCCCGGAACAGGGTTGGACAAGACCGATTCAGGCCGATCAACACGTAGCCGCCATCCGCCGCCGGTCCCAGCACCGCTTCATGGCCAGCGGCCAGCAGACCGAAGGTGGCGCGCAACTCCGCTTCCCCCAGCGACGCGCAATCGCCGCCGATCAATACCGCCGGGTGGCCAGCGGCCAGGGTCCGGTTCAGGGCGTGGCTCATCCGCTGGCCGAGATCACCCGCGCATTGCCGGCGCAACCGCGCGCCGTACTCCCGCCGGCAGGCGACGAAAAAGCCGTGCCGCGCGTCCGGCGCGCACCACAGTTCAAGGGGGCACAGCCGGGCGGCGTGGGCGATGCGCAGGGTCCGACGCAGCAGTTGTCGATACAGCATCGCCGCGCCGCGCGTTCCCAGCCGTCCCGCCAGCCGGGTTTTCACCCGACCAGGGACGGGAGCCTTGGCGAAGACGAGCAGCCGGGCGTTGGGAAAGGGGTAGGGGATGTTCACGGGCGGTAGTAAATCCGGGCCAGCCGGTCGGGATCGGCGCCGAGGAAATACGCCAACCGCAGCCGCCACATCAGCAGGATCGTGCGCGGGATGCCGTCACGCTCCCAGCGCCGGCTGGAGGTGGTCAGTCGCTGGCGCAGGCAGACGGGCCGGCTTTGGCATTTCAGCAAGCGGCTCAGGGCGATGTCCTCCATCAACGCGATGGGGGGATAGCCGCCGACCCGCTCGAACGCCTCCCGGCGCACGAAGATGCCCTGATCGCCGGTGGCGATGCCGGTCAGACGGGAACGGGCGTTCATCAAGGTTTCCACTACCCGCAGCAACGGATGGCGACCGGACAGGCGCACGTCGAACCGGCCCCACGGTCGGCCCGGTCGAGCCAGGGCCGCGTGGATGCGGCTGGCCGCATCCGGCGGTGGCAGGCTGTCGGCGTGCAGAAACCAGAGAATGTCGCTGCTGGTCTGCCCCGCGCCGGCGTTCATTTGCGCCGCCCGGCCCCTGGGTCCGAGGATGACTCGATCCGCCAGCGGTTCGGCCAGGTCCACGGTTCGGTCGCCGCTGCCGCCGTCCACCACGATCAGCTCGCAACCCTGTTCGCGCAGCGGTTGCAGGAAGGTCAAGCAGGCGGCGATTTGCGCCTCTTCGTTCAGGACGGGCAGGATGATGGCGATGCGGGACATGATCTTTCGGGTACGGAGGTCTAGCCAATGACCGGCGAAGATTGTAGTATTCGCATCCTCATTTCGTCATGGGGCAGTAGCTCAGCCGGGAGAGCGCCGCGTTCGCAATGCGGAGGTCGAGGGTTCGATCCCCTTCTGCTCCACCAGATTCTAGATTCACCCTGTTTCATCCGGTTCCCAAACCCCGCTAGGCATCAAGGCTTAGCGGGGTTTTGTTGTTTCACGCGGGCGCAAGCGATATCGTCATCATGCCTTCTTGATGCGCCATGGTCACGGGCGCAAACTCAGTTGTGAATGCTCAAATCGCGAAGCCAACAATCGTGCCACAACACCGCCCAACTTAACCGAGGCCATCATGCTGACATCGCTGCGCCTTGAGCGTTTCAAGAATTTCCGCGATGCATCCTTGCGGATGGGACCATTGACCTTGCTGGTCGGCACCAATGCCGCGGGCAAGAGCAATATTCGTGATGCCTTTCGGTTCCTGCACGGCATCGGGCGTGGCTACACTCTGGCCGAGATCATTGGCGAAAAGTGGGGCGAGGGAGGGGTCTTGCAATGGCGCGGAATTCGCGGTGGAACCCGGGAGGCGACATTTGAAGGGGCTTCCACTCTGAGGTTGGAGGTTGGCTTTCGGTTTCAATACCGAATCCGTTTGCCTAAGGATGCTTTGTATCTCATTGAGATCAATGTTGGGGAAAACGGAAAACCTGCAAAAGTGGTTCAGGAGCAATTAAAAATCGATGGAATCCCTATCTTTGATTCCCATCCCAAGAGCGATCCGATGCTTGACAAGCCACCTGATCCTGATCACTTGCCGGTACGGCTGGTGAAAGCGGCCGATCAGCGTGGCCCTTATGGAAAAAAGCTTAATTGTGTGAGCTTTCGTCCCGCCCTTGGCCAAGTGGCGGACTTGGCAGATGTCAAGCTGGCCAGGGATTATGCCAAGGCAGCGCTCGCACAGTTATCCTCCATGCGGTTTCTCGACCTGGACCCGGACGCCTTGCGCCGCCCATCGCTTCCGGGCCAGGTTGTCCTGGGGGACAAGGGTGAGAACCTTTCCTCTGTTTTACAAAGCATCTGTGGCAAGCCCGAATTGAAGACGGCCCTTGTCTCCTGGATCGCCGAACTGACCCCGATGGACGCTACGGATTTTGAGTTCCCGCAAGATCAGCAGGGCCGAATTCTGGTCAACCTGATCGAGAGAGAAGGAGTTCCGATCTCGGCCTACAGCGCATCCGACGGCACCTTGCGCTTTCTGGCCATGATCGCCGCGCTGCTGGGTCCGGAATCCTCCCGGTTCTACTTTTTTGAGGAGCTGGACAACGGGATTCATCCCGCGCGCCTGCATCTCCTGCTGGATCTGATCGAACGAGAGGCCGAGCGCGGCGCGGTGCAAATGGTCGCCACCACGCATTCACCGGAGCTGCTCGCGCTACTGAATCGGAAATCCCTGGAGCACGCCTCGCTCGTCTACCGCCTGCCAGGCAGCAACGAGGGCCGAATCGTTCGCATCCTCGACATTCCCGGCGCCGCCGAGACGGTCTCCCAGCAAAGTTTGGCGCGGCTTCACGCCACGGGCTGGTTGGAAGACGCCGTCTATTTCACTTCCGATGACCAGGATGGAGCGCAATGAATGTACTGATCATCCCCGAGGATTTCAGAAAGGATCAGTACATGCTAAAGCCCATTGTCGAAGCGATGCTGGTCTACCTCGACAGACCGAGGGCCAAGGTTAAGGTGCTGACCGATCCATTGCTCGGGGGAATCGAGCAAGCCTTGAACAAAGCCCGGATACAGGAGATTGTGGAGCGCTATCGCGGTATGGTGGACCTGTTCTTGCTATGCGTCGATCGCGACGGCAACGCTGACAGACGCAAGAGGCTGGACAATATCGAGGAGATGATGGAAACCCATTTGTCTGTGGGCAAGGTGTTCCTGGCCGAGAATGCCTGGCAGGAAATAGAGGTTTGGGTACTGGCCGGGTTGGACCTTCCAGCCGATTGGTCCTGGAAAGCTATCCGCGAAGAACTTCATCCGAAGGAGAAGTATTTTCAGCCGATTGCCGAACAGCGCGGTTTACTGGCCGAACCGGGGGAGGGTCGCAGGACCTTGGGGATGGAAGCGGCGCGGCGATATGGCCAGCGTCTCCGTCAGAGGTGCCCCGAAGACATCCAGGCGCTTGAATCACGTATCAAGCAAATGATCGGCGCCCAATGAAATACGACGATTCCAGCCCGTGGCTCCGTTTGAGGCGGCCCTCCGTGCGTTGGATGGGTTACGGCGGGATCGCCACGCCGGGGAAGCGGTACTTGAAAACCGGGTCGATATTCGACCGGTAATGCGGATGCGCCAAGATGATCTTGCGCAACCGCTCTTCATCGGCGGGATCAACGATGAAGCCGCCGACGTTGGCGCTGGCGATGTCAAACGCGACCTCCATGATGGCATCGGATGCGGAATCGCCGGTCACCGGTGCTTCGGGAAAGCGGTGGTAGTGAAAGTAGATGGCCTGCGCGACGAAGGCCGCCGCTTCCGCATCCTCTTGCGCCAGAATCAACCGCTGAATATCCTGCATCGCGTGGGTTGCCTCATGGATCACGTTGGATGCGGCGATATGGTCGGCCTGATTCAGCGAGGCCTTCACCTGCAACGTCGCCTTCTTGTCGGGGTGCGCCGTGCAAGGATAGTATTCGGCGGCGGTTTCCGTGCCGGAGGGCATCTCGGTGACCTGGATCGCTCCCACCGAAATATGCCACGCGACGTCCTGGAACTTCGCTTGCGAGACCTGTTGCGCGCCGAAACGGAAGTTGCAGTACGCCGTATCGCCGCCGGTGAGGATATAGCAGACCTGCTTGGCCAGAGGCGAGAGTTTTACTGGAGTGGGCATCTCACGTTTCCTTTTCTGTACGCGGATTGCTGTTGATCGAAGTGCTTGTCGGTGGATTTTGACATATACAGGTCCCATCGTGTTGTTCAGCCCGACACCCGGCCAGGTACTTATGCACTGCTGCTACGGATTGCCGTGACCGAGGCCGTCGCCATTGGCCGGCGTCACCGGCTGGCCCTGGCGCCGGGCTGGATGGTCTATGTCGGCAGTGCCTTCGGGCCGGGCGGGGTAGCGGCGCGGTTGGCGCATCACCGCCGGCTTGCCGACCGCCCACATTGGCATATCGATTTTCTGCGGCGCCACGGCGGGCTCGATACGGTCTGGTTCAGCCACGATCCGATCCGCCGTGAATGCCTGTGGGCGGCGGTGCTGGCTGGGGAACTGGGCGGTGTGCCGCCGCCGTTCCGTTTTGGCGCTTCCGATTGTCGCTGTCCGGCGCATTTGTACCGCTTCCACGACCGGCCGGCATTGGCCGCGTTCACCGCGACTTTGCAGACCTGCTGCCCCGATCATGCGACGGTGATGGAGTCAAGTTACCATGCAATGGTTTCATGGTCCGATTGCGAGTCGGATCGGTCGCCGCTACTCTAGCCATTGCAAGGTTCCTCGGGTGTTCGGTTCGAACATCCGCCACGACAAGTTGAAAGACCCTTTCCAAGCTTTCCCCATGTTCGCTTACCTCCTCCGTCGCCTGGCGCTGATTCCGTTGACCCTGCTGGGCATCATCACCATCAACTTCGTCATCGTCCAGATCGCGCCCGGCGGGCCGGTGGAGCAACTGCTGGCGAAGCTCAAGGATACCGCCGTCTCCGCGACCGCCCGGGTCGGCGGCGGCGAGGGCGCGGAGGTGGGGCGCGGCGCCGCAACCGCGCAAGGGGCCGGTAGCAGCAGCGTTTATCGCGGCGCGCAGGGTCTCGATCCGGCCTTCGTCGCCGAACTGAACCGTCAATTTGGCTTCGATCAGCCGGCCTATGTGCGTTTCGGGCGGATGATCGGCGATTACCTGCGCTTCGATCTCGGGAAGAGCTATTTCCGCGACCGCGCGGTGCTGGATTTGATCCTGGACAAGCTGCCGGTTTCGATCTCGCTGGGCGTGTGGAGCACGTTGCTGATTTACGCGATTTCGATCCCGCTCGGTATCGCCAAGGCGGTGCGCGACGGTTCGCGCTTCGACGTGCTGAGTAGCGCGGCGGTGATCGTCGGCTACGCCATCCCGGCGTTCCTGTTCGCGATCCTGCTGATCATCGTATTCGCTGGCGGACGTTACCTGGACTGGTTTCCCCTGCGGGGATTGACCTCGGACCACTGGACGGACCTGAGCTGGCCGGCGCGAATTCTGGATTATTTCTGGCACCTGACCCTGCCGGTGACGGCGATGGTGATCGGCGGGTTTGCCTCGCTGACCATGCTGACCAAGAACGCGTTCCTGGACGAGATCAACAAGCAGTATGTGGTCACTGCGCGCGCCAAGGGTTTGAGCGAACGGCGGGTGCTGTACGGGCACGTGTTTCGCAACGCCATGCTGCTGGTGATCGCCGGGTTCCCCGCGACCCTGGTGGGGATGTTGTTTACCGGTTCGCTGTTGATCGAAGTGATTTTCTCGCTGGACGGGCTGGGGTTGCTGGGTTTCGAGGCGGTGGTCAAGCGCGACTATCCGGTCATGTTCGGAACCCTGTACATGTTCAGCCTGATTGGTCTGCTGCTGAATCTGGTCAGCGACCTGACCTATCACCTGGTGGACCCGCGCATCGACTTCGCGGCGCGGGAGGGCTAGGCGATGCCGGGACGATTCAAGATCCACTTCACCCCGCTGACCCGTCGCCGCTTCGCGCAATTTCGCGCCAACCGGCGGGGTTGGTGGTCGCTGTGGCTGTTTTTGCTGCTGTTCGGGTTGAGCCTGGGCGCGGAGTTCATCGCCAACGACCGACCCTTGCTGATTTCCTACCAGGGTTCATTCTACGCGCCGGTGTTCAAGAACTACGCCGAAACCGATTTCGGCGGGGTGTTCCCGACCGAGGCCAATTACCGCGATCCCTATCTGGCGCGACTCATCGACGAACAGGGCTGGATGCTCTGGCCGCCGATCCGGTTTCGCTACGACACGGTCAATTACAATCTGCCGGTTCCCGCGCCGGCCCCGCCTTCCGCCGCCAACTGGCTGGGCACCGACGACCAGGGCCGCGACGTGCTGGCGCGGTTGATCTACGGCTTGCGCCTTTCGGTGTTGTTCGGTTTGTTGCTGACCCTGACCTCCTCGGTGATCGGGGTGGCGGCGGGAGCGGTGCAGGGCTATTTCGGCGGCCGGCTGGATTTATTGTTCCAGCGCTTTCTGGAAATCTGGGGCGGGTTGCCGCAGTTGTTCATCCTGATCATCGTCTCCAGCGTGGTGACGCCGGGGTTCTGGACCCTGTTGCTGATCCTGATGCTGTTCGGCTGGACGTCGCTGGTGGGGGTGGTGCGGGCGGAATTCCTGCGCGCCCGCAATTTCGATTACGTCCGCGCCGCCCGCGCCCTGGGGATGAGCGACGGGCGGATCATGTTCAAGCATGTGTTGCCGAACGCGATGGTGGCGACTTTAACCTTCATGCCGTTCATCCTGTCCGGTTCCATCGTCGCCCTGACTGCGTTGGATTTCCTGGGGCTGGGTCTGCCGCCGGGCTCCGCCTCGCTGGGCGATCTGCTGCGCCAGGGCAAGGACAATCTGCAAGCGCCGTGGCTGGGAATCAGCGGTTTCGTGGTGGTGGCGCTGATGCTCAGCCTGCTGGTGTTCGTCGGCGAGGCGGTGCGGGATGCCTTTGATCCGAGGAAAAGTGTACTCTAGGCTTTCATGCGCCTCCCAAGAAAGCAGGGGTACGCCATGACGGATTTGTTCTCGGTTCTTTCCGCTGTCGTTCGACAAGCTTCCGCGTTGCGGGTGATCGTGCGCTTGCGGCCGGCCATGAGCGACGGGCTGGTTTATCCGCCCACTTACGACAAGGGGCAACAAAGGTGGGCGCCGCCCATCTTTTCCATCATCCGACGCTACCGCAATGGCGGGCCATGCCCGCCCTACGTTTTAGCACGCCACCAGCTAAACGCAGAAAGTCATTTGAATCAACTTCGATCATGACTGGCCGACCCTCCCGCCATCCATGCCCACCGTTCCGTGATGAAGATTTCGTGCGGCTTGAAGCGGGCCTTGTAGGCCATCTTGCCACAGGGCTCCACCCAGTAGCCGAGATACACCCACTTCAGCCCCAGCCGGCGCGCTTCCGCGATCTGCCACAGAATGGCTTGGGTACCCAGGCCGCGCGTCTCCTGCAGTGGATCGAAAAAGGTGTAAACCGCCGACAACCCATCGCCCAGCCGATCCACCACCGCCACCGCCAGCAATTCCCGGTCGCGGCGAAATTCGCACAGCCAGGTCGGGCACCAGCGCGAGGCGATGAAGGACCAGTAGTGGTCCGGGCTCGCCGGGTCCATGCCGCCGCCGGGGTGGCGGAGCGCGATGTAGCGGGCGAACAGCTCAAAATGTTCGTCCTGGAACGTTGCGTCCAGCACCCGCGCCTGTAGATCCCGATTGCGCGCCCAGATGCGCCGCTGCGCGCGATTCGGCTGGAACCGCTCCACCGGAATGCGCAACGACCGGCAGGCCGCGCAGCCCCGACAGTGGGGCCGGTAAACATGATCGCCGCTGCGCCGGAAGCCCAGGTCCGCCAATCGGGTATAGAGCCGGTCGTCGGTGGCCGCCGGATCGGCCACCAGGTTGCGCGCCCGCCGGCTCGGCAGATAGCTGCACGGATACTCGGTGGTCAGGAACATGCGCAGGTCGTACAGCGAATCGCGGGGGTTGCTCATGGCGGCGCGGGAGGGGGCAACAGGTCGGCGAACAGGTCGTCATCGAGGCGCCAGGGTCCATCCCGGCCGGGCAGAGGGCAGTACCGGTCCAGCAACCGCAGAAAGGTGGCGCGGGCGATTTCGATCGCGCCCATGCGCGCCAGATGCTCGGTGCGCACCTGGCAGTCGATCAGGGCGAATTCCCAGCGGCGCAGTTGCGCGGCCAGCAGAACCAGCGCGACCTTGGACGCGTCGCTCATCGTGCTGAACATGGATTCGCCGAAGAACGCCCGGCCCACCGCGACGCCGTACAGACCACCCACCAGCTCGGTTCCATGCCAGGTTTCGATGGAATGGGCATGGCCGAGCCGGTGCAATCGACAATAGGCCCGATGCATCTCCGAAGTGATCCAGGTGCCGGCCATCTGGCCGGGGCGCGGCGCGGCGCAGGCGGCGATAATCGCTTCGAAGGCCGTGTCGGCGGTGAGGGTGAACCGACCTTTTTTCAGTGTCTGGCGCAGGCTGCGCGAAACGTTGACCGATTCCGGAAACAGCACCAGCCGGGGGTTCGGCGACCACCACAGGATCGGCTGGCCGACGGAGTACCAGGGAAAGATGCCCTGTCGATAGGCCCGCAGCAGTCGGCGCGGCGCCAGGCTGCCGCCGACGGCCAGCAGGCCGTCGGGTTCGGTCAGGGCGCGATCCGGCGGCGGAAACGGCTGGCTGTCGTCATGCGGATCCAGCCACGGCAGGCGCATCGGGCGTCACCTCGTCACGATAGGGCGAATGTTGCAGCAAGTCGCGGGCGTATTCGCGCACCGCCGGCGTTTCGCGGGCAAGAAAGTCGGCGATGGCCTGGCGAAAACCGGAATGCGCGATCCAGTGGGCGGAATGGGTCAAGGTGGGCAGAAACCCCCGGTAAATCTTATGTTCGCCCTGCGCGCCTGGCTCGAAACGTTGCAGTCCTTGGTCGATACAGTATTCCAAGCCCTGATAGTAGCAGGCTTCGAAGTGCAGGCTGTCGTAATCGGCCCGGCAGCCCCAGTGCCGGCCGTAGAGCGTGCTGGCGTCGCGAAAGCTGATGGCGGCGGCGACTTCGCGGCCTTGCGCGAACGCCAGGACCAGCATCAACCGCTCGCCCAGGGTTTCGGCGATTTCCTGGAAGAAGGGCAAGGTCAGGGTCGGAACGCCGCCCAGCCGCTGGAAGGTGGAGCAGTAGAAATCATGGACGCCGCGCCACTGGGCTTCGCTCAATTCCCGTCCGGTCAACACCCGCAGTTCCAGTCCGGCTTCACGCACCCGGCGACGCTCTCGGTGGATGTTCTTGCGCCGCTTGGCGGTGAGGGTGTCCAGAAAATCCTGAAAATCCCGATAACCGCGATTATGCCAGTGGAACTGACAACCCAGCCGGGGCAGGAAACCCAGGGCGTGCAGGCGGTCGAGTTCGGTCGGCGGCGGAAACAGCCAGTGGATCGAGGACCAGCGTCGGCGCCGAGCCTCGTCCAGAACGTGCTCGACGATGGTTCGCGCGGCGTCCTCGGGCGCGGGTTGGTCGGGCGCCAGCAACAATCGGGGACTGGTGGCTGGGGTATAGGGAATGGCGCCGACCAGCTTGGGATAATAGGGCAGGCGATGGCGCCGGTAAGCTTCCGCCCAGCCCCAGTCGAACACGAATTCGCCATAGGAGTTGAATTTCAGATACAGCGGGGCCGCGCCCAGCAGCCGTCCCCGCCCGTCCCGACAGATCACGTGCCAGGGTAGCCAACCGGTGGACTCGCCGACGCACTGGTGGCGTTCCAGGGCGCTCAGGAATTCGTGGCTGAGAAACGGATTCTGCTCGGGAACCAGGGCGTTCCACTCGGCGGCGGGAAGATCGCTCAGGGCGTCGAGACGTTGGATGCGCATGGGGCGGGATCGGAGGGAAGCGGCATCGGCGCGCGAAGGGGGCAAGCGTTCACTTACGTTGGTTGGAACCCGGAACGGGGCATCGGTTCGCCGGGGCCGTCGCGCAGCCGACAATCGAACAGCACGTCCTCACCCATGAGGTAGCGGCGATGGCGGGGCCGCAGACCCTGGGATAGATCGGCGATAGCCGGCAGCGTGACGCCAGGCCGACCAGAGCCGATGATCAACGGCGCGACGGTGATTTGCAGCCGGTCCAGCAACCCCTGTTCCAAAAACGCCGAGACGGTCAGGCCGCCGCCCTCGATGAAAATGGCGAACAACCGGCGTTCCCACAACCTCTGCAACAACGCCCGCGGGTTAAGCCTGGAGCCTTGCATCGGCACGCCGACGAGTTCCGCTTCCCCCGGCGCGGGTTGGTCGATTCGCCCCTCGGCGCAAACCAGCAGGGTCGGCGCGGTTCGGTCGTGGAACAGGCCATGGTCGGCGGCGAGCCGGCGGCGGGGATCGAGAACGACCCGTACCGGATGCGGGCCGACCACCCGGCGGGTCGTCAGTTGCGGATCGTCGCATTCCACCGTGCCCGCGCCCACCACGACGGCGTCGCAGACCGCCCGCATCCGGTGCAAGTGGGTCAGGTTCTCGGGACCGGTCACGTAGCGGGACACTCCGTTGGCGGTGGCGATGCGCCCATCCAGGCTTTGCCCGAGGTGCGCCACCGTCAAAGGCCGGCCGGGGCCGGCCAGCGCCATGGGCAGGTAGAGGTCCAGCAGTTCCGCGCTGGCGGCGGCCAGCGGCGTTCGGGCGGTCCAGGCCGCGTCGGCGGCGATCTCCAGCAATGCGGCGGGATCGGCGGCGGGCGTCACCGCCGGCTGACCGTCGGGGTCCAGGCGCAGGCCGCAGCGCGCGGGGACCGTCGCCGCCTCCCGAACGTGGCGGCGCAGCGCCAGCAGCAACGACCAGACCCGATCCGGCGCCAGGGTGGGAGTCATGCCGTCCGCAACCGGGCGTAAAGGTCGCCGGAATCACCCAGCCCGGCGAGCGTATCGAGCCAGGCCAGGCAGGCATCGGCGTTGAGCCAGGCCGGAGCGCGCAGGCGCTGTGCCTCGCCCACCGATCCGTTGAATTCGTAGGGTCCCAGCGTCGCCAGATACGCCACGCAAGCCCGCGCCGCGTCCAGATCGACCCGCAGATATTCGAAGGACAGGGCTCGAATGGGCTGGGTCAATCCTTTCAACACGTTCAGTTCATAGCCCTCCACGTCGATCTTGCAGAATGCCGGCGGGCCGTGCGCGGCGATCAGTTGATCCAGGGTGGTGATCGGCACGGATACGGCGGTGTCCCAGCGCACCCGCTTGAAACCGCGCTCCCGTTGCATCGCCGCGATCCAGGCCGGCGACAGGCTGCTCACGGTGGGAGTACGGGCGCTGAGGAGCAGCCTGGCCACGCCGGGCGCGGCGCCGACCGCCTGTTCGATCAGGGTGATGCGAGGATTACGGACGAACCAGCGGCGCAGCAGGGCCATGCAATGCGGTTGCGGCTCCACCGCCACGATCCGCGCGCCCAGCGGCAGCCAGGCCCGCAGCCGGCTGCCGACGTGCGCCCCGATGTCGAAGCAGAGATCGCCGGGTCGGATGAAAGTGGCGTAGAACCGGGTCAACCGACGCCGGCGCAGCGGAATGCCATGGTACATCAGCACCGAGCGCCACAGTCCCAGTCGGCGCGCCCAACGATTTTGAAACGTCATGGTCGGCTACACGAAGGTGAACAGGAGGGTGGCGAGAAAACCGGCGATGGTGGCCAGCCCAACGGCCGGCCCGCCGGCTTCACCCCAGTTCGGCCGGGGAATGGCGTGGCCGAAGCCGCTGGCGGTCGCGCGGCGTGACGGGTGACGTTCGGTGACCATCGACCGATTCCTCTTCGGTTACTGACGAACAGTATAACGGCGCGCACCGTTCGACGGATGGGGGGCTTTGGTTCGTATCTTTCGAAAGGTGGATTGCGCGCGCTGATGAAATCTTTAATCATTGAAATCGTTCCGACCGCGTTGCTCCGCCAGGGGACGGAGGGTGAGGGGGCATACCCAATTATGATCTTGTTTTTGAAGGCATGGTTAAGATCAAGACGGTTCGGAGCCGCTCTATTCTTGCTGGGGTCGCTCGTGCTTTTGCTCGGCCCCGTCCATTCCGGCGCGGCGGACGCGCCGCCGATTGGTTCGGCCCAGCGAACCGATGCCGACGGCGCTCCCGCCGCTTCTCTCCAAAAGGTTTCCCTGCAATTGATCTGGAAGCATCAGTTCGAGTTCGCCGGCTTCTATGCCGCCATCGAAAAGGGTTTCTATCGCAGCCAGGGTCTCGAGGTGGAGTTACGGGAGTACGAGCATGGCGTCGATATTCTCGACGAGGTGTTGTCGGGCCGGACCACGTATGGGATCGCCAACAGCAGCCTGATCGGCTGGCGGCTTGAGGGGCGGCAGGTCGTACTCCTGGCCAACTACTTCAAGAAGATTCCACTGGTGGTGCTCGGCCAGCCCAGCATCCGCACCCTGGATGATCTGCGCGGCAAGCGACTGATGATCGCCGACAAGGACCTGCGCTCGCCCCCGTTCCAGGCCGCCTTGCTGGAAGCGGGACTGGTCCCTGGAACCAACCTGGCCATCGTCCCCCATACGTTCGACACCGGGCCGTTCATCCGGGGAGAGGTGGAGGCCATGACCGCCTTTCTCAGCAACGAGCCGTTCGATCTGGAACAACGCGGGGTGCCGTTCCACATCATTGAACTCACGGGTTACACTCCGGGGTTGGGGGATGTTTATCTGTTCACCACCGCCGCCGAGGCGTCCGCCCATCCGGAACGAACCCGCGCTTTCATCGAGGCCAGCAATGCCGGATGGCGCTATGCCCTGGAGCACCCGGAGGAGATCATCGAGCTGATCCTGGATCGCTATTCGCAGCGCAAGAGCCGGGAGGCGCTGTTTTACGAGGCGGACAAGACCCGGCAACTGATGCTGCCGCGTTCCATGCCGGTGGGATCCATCCCCTCCCAGCGGATCCAACTGGCGGCCAGCTCCCTGATGGCCGCTGGGCATGAAGGCGATCCGCGGAACTTGGAGGGATTTCTGTTCGAGGAAAACCAGGGTGGGGCGAAGCCGACGGAGGCTGCCCCGCCGCTGACCCTTACCCCAGAGGAGCAGGCGTGGCTGGAGCGGCATCGCCGCGTCACTTTCCAGGTCGATGACAACTTCGCTCCTTATACCTTCGTCGGCTCCGAAGGCAAGGTGGAGGGTATCGTCGCCGACCTGGTCCGCGCCATGGCGGATGGCGTTGGCCTGGAAATCGAACTGATCCCCAAGCCGTTCAAGGAGATGGCCGAGGTCGACAGGTCGCTTGGGCTGCATGGCTATGTCAACTTCGACTACCATTTCTCGAAAGCGCCGGATGTGTTCCTGGGCATCGCCAGTCCCTTCACCCCGATGCAGGCCCTGTTTACGCCCAGACCCGAGCGATTTACCGCCAAGACCCTCGAGGAGATCAAGGGCAAACGGATCTTGCTTTATGAAGGAATCGATCCCATCGATTTCGGCTTTCCCGCAACGGGGAACGAGTACATTCCCGTGCGCGAGCCGGAACGGGCCTTTGCTCTGCTGCTGAACGATCAGGCGGATGGCTATTTCGACAATTTCGCCTATATCCAATGGCATCTGCGCAAGCAATTCGTGACCGGCTTCAGCGCCCTGTATCTGACGACCCGTTTTCCCGATCCGCTGGTGGCGGTGTTCAAGGACTATCCCGAGCTGCACGGTATTCTGAAAAAGGCTTACAACCACGTTTCGCCGATGATTCCCACCTTGCTGCAGCGCTGGCGGATCGATCAGGACGGAGGCGCCAAGGTGATCCTGAGCGACGAGGAGCGTTCCTGGCTGGCGCAACATCCCGTCGTTCGTTACGCCGTCGATCCCGACAGGGCGCCCATCGAATATGTCGGCAAGGACGGCCGGCCGGCCGGCATGGCGCCGGAATATCTGGAACGATTGGGAGAGTTGCTGGGCATCCGATTCGAAGCCGTCCTGTTTCCCACCTGGGTCGAAACTCTGCGGCAGCTCGACGGCGGCGGGGTCGATCTGTTGCCAACCATGGCCCAGACGGCGAGTCGCCTGCGGCGCTTTCGGTTTACCTCGCCCTATCTGGCGTTTCCGGTGGCGATCTTCGCGCCGGTGGACGCTCCTTTCCTGGGAAGTCTGGAGGCGCTGGTCGGAAAACGGGTGGCGGTGGTGAGCGACTATGCCATCCAGGAATGGTTGCGGCAGGATCACCCGGAGATTCTCCTGGTGCCGGTGGCGACCATGGAAGCCGGCCTGCGCGCGGTGGACGACCGGTGGGTCGATGCCTTCGTCGACAACCTGGTCACCACCAGCCATGCCATCGGTCGCGGCGGACTCGTTCGGGTCCGGATGGCCGGGGGCACGCCTTACGAATTCGCCGCGAGCATGGCGGTGCGCAAGGATTGGCCGATCCTGGCAGGCATCCTGGAGAAAGGGATCGCGGCCATGCCCAAGAGCGAGCGGGGCGGCATCTACAACCGCTGGGTCCAGGCTCCGCAATCCGCCGGTTTCGACTACGCTCCATTATGGCGAGTGTTGGCGGTCGTCACCATCGGGTTGATCGTGATCCTGTATTGGAACTGGAAGCTGGCGCGCGAGGTTGGAAGGCGGCGCCATGTCGAGCGGGTGTTGACCCGCAGCGAAACCGTGCTTCGCACCACGCTGGATTCGACCGACGACGGCATCCTGGTGGTCGGCGCCGATGGCGCGATCCTGAATGCGAATCGCCGCTTTCAGGACCTCTGGCGCATACCGGATGAATGGATGTCGGTGGGTCAGGACGAGCGGTTGCTGGGTTACGTACTCGACCAGATGTCCGATCCGGACGGTTTTCTCCGTGGGGTAAACTACGTATACCAAACGGATCGGGAACAGCGGGACCTGTTGCATTTCAAGGATGGCCGGATTTTCGAGTGCTATACCCGGCCCTTGATGCTGAACGATCAGTCGGCCTGTCTGTGGTCTTTCCGCGATATTACCGAACGCCAGGGAATGCTGGCGGCGCTGGCGCGGGCCAAGGAGGCGGCGGAGGCGGCGAATCGGGCGAAAAGCGAATTTCTGGCCAACATGAGCCACGAGATCCGCACCCCGATGAACGCGATCATGGGGATGATCCATCTTTGCCTGAACACCGCCCTGTCCGATCGGCAACGGAATTATCTGGACAAGGCGCATGGCGCCTCGAAAGCTCTGCTGGGACTGCTCAACGATATCCTGGATTTGTCCAAGGTCGAGGCCGGCCAGTTGGAGATGGCGTCCATCCGCTTCAACCTGGACGACGTGATGGAGAATCTGGTCACGGTGGTCGCGCGCAAGGCCCAGGACAAGGGATTGGAGTTTCAGCTCGACATCGCGCCCGAGGCGCCGAAAACGCTCGTGGGCGATCCGCTGCGCTTGAGTCAGGTTCTGGTCAATCTCGGCAATAATGCCGTCAAATTCACGCAACGGGGGGAAATCGTGGTCTCCGTCCGCTGGCTGGAATCCAGGGATCGGCGCGTTCGGCTCGAGTTCGCGGTGCGGGATACCGGCATTGGCATGACCGCCGAACAGATCCAACTGATATTTGAACCCTTTCGTCAGGCGGACAGTTCCATCACCCGGAAATACGGCGGGACTGGCCTTGGGCTCTCCATCAGCAAACGGCTGGTGAAGATGATGGAGGGAGCCATCGGCGTGGACAGCCGCCCCGGCGAAGGCAGCGTCTTCCGTTTCGACGCCTGGTTTGGAGTGGGGGAGAAGAGCGAACCCGCGCCGGTCGCCGATGGCGACGACAACAATCCCGCCGGTGCCAGGGCGATACGGGATGACGAGCTGGCCGGGCGTCGCTTGCTGGTGGTGGAGGACAACGCCGTCAATCAGGAGGTGGTTCGCGCTCTGTTGGAGCGATTCGGCGCGGTCGTGGAGATCGCGGCCAACGGCGCCGAAGCGGTGGCCCTGCTGGAGCGGCGGGGCGCCAGGGCGTTCGACGCGGTGTTCATGGACATCCAGATGCCGGAGATGGATGGTTATGAAGCGACCCGCCGGGTTCGCGCCTTGCCCGAATTTGCCCGACTGCCGATCATCGGGCTGACCGCTCACGTGCAGCGGCAGGAAATCGAGCAGATGCGGGCCGCCGGCATGAACGATCATGTGGAAAAGCCCATCGATTGCCATGTGCTGTTCAAAACCCTTGCGCGCTATCTGGCGTTGGCGGAGATTCCGGTCGGCGTCGCGGAAAAGGCCGCGGCGTCGGCACTGGTCTTGCCGGGGATCGACATGGCCGCGTGTCTTGACCGCTTGGGCGGCAACGAAGCGCTCCTTCGCCGGTTGCTGACCCATTTCTCCAGCCACTACGGCCAGGTCGCCCAAACTCTGCGCGATCTCCTCGCCACCGGATCCCGCGCCGAGGCCGCGCGCCTGATGCATACCCTGAAGGGCATGGCGGGCAATCTCGGCATCCTTGAGGTCCAGCGGGTCTCGGCGCGGCTGGAATCGGCCTTGTCCAATGGGGACGACAATGCACTGAGTTCGCTGATCGTCGCCCTGGAGGCCGCGGTGCGGGCGGCATGTGACGCGATCAACGCCGGATTGTCCGCCCCCGCGATGGAGCAAGACGACGGCAAGGAAGAGCGCCAGGACGCGCGGGAGATCGATCCGAAGGTTCTGAGAGCGTTGCTGGGCGAACTGCGCGCGTGGGCGCTCGACCACGATCCCATCGCCGAGGATTTCCTGGTCGAACACCGGAAGACCTTCGCCGCTGGATTGCCTCCCGCCCTGTTGGAGCAACTTTGCGGCCGGATCGAGGAGTATCGCTTTGCCGAGGCGGTGGATACCCTGGACGAGATAATGGCGAAAATGAGTTACGAGGCGTTGCCATGATGGGAAACACCGAACTGCTGCTGCTCGTCGACGACGACGTGGACAACCTGAAGATATTATCCGGCCTGCTGAAGCGCGAGTATCGGATCAAGGTGGCGCGTGGCGGTCGCGAGGCGCTGCGTCTGGCCGAGGGAGAACCGACCCCCGATCTGATCCTGCTGGACGTGATAATGCCGGAGATGGATGGCTATACGGTCTGCGAGCGTCTCAAGTCCAATCCCCGGACCCGGGATGTTCCGGTCATCTTTCTGACCGGCAAGACCGAGGCCGAGGACGAGGCACGGGGATTCCAGGCCGGCGCGGTGGATTACGTCGCCAAACCCGTCAATCCACCGGTGCTCTGGGCCCGGGTAAAGGCGCAACTGGCCTTGGCGGCGCAACTTCGGCATGCGCGCGAGGAACTGAGCGAGGCCGATCATCGGATCAGCCGGGTCACGGACGAGCGGGACCGGATCGAAATCCGGCGGCGGCGGCTGTACGAGCAGCAGCAGGCGTTGCTGGCGATCGCTCGGGCGGCGCTGCTCGATCTCTCCCTGGAAAACTATCTCGGGATCGTCCTGGAGGTGTTGGAGGCGGTGCCTTGGCTCAAGGTCGACGCGCGCGGGATGCTCTTCCTGACCAACCGCAAGGGCGAGTTGATCCAGGTCGCCCAACGCGGCTTGGGCGAAGCGCAACGCCCGGCCCGCGCCAAGGCGCTGGCGGGTTCTTGCGTCTGCGACCGGGCCCGCGTGGAGATGAAACCGCTGTTCTTTTCCCGATTGAGCGACTGTCTCGGCAACCGCTTGCAAGTGGACGCGGACGATGCCGGTTGCCATGCCCTGCCGCTGATCGAGGGAAATCGCGTTTATGGAGTCTTGGCCATTCTTTCGCCACCGGAAGCCCAGCCTGTGGAAGAAACTTCCCAGTTCATGGCGGACGTGGCGGACATCTTCACCAACCTCGTCAGGCGCCGGCAAATGGAAGAGACGATGCGGATCAGCCGGCTGGAAGTCCAGATGGCCCGCAACGAGATCGTCCAAAAGCTTGGCGTCGCGGCCGAATTCCGGGATGTGGAGACCGGCCTGCACGTTTTGCGCATGAGTCAATACGCGCGGGTGGTCGCGCGGGTCCTGGGTTGCGACGAAGCGACCTGCGCGTTGATCGAACTGGCCGCGCCCATGCACGACGTGGGCAAGATTGGGATCGAGGATCGGATTCTCAGAAAGCCGGGCAAACTGACCGATGAGGAATTCGCGGCCATGAAGCAACATCCCATCATCGGCGGCCGAATCCTGGAGGGGGACGATCCGCTGATCCGGATGGGGCGGGAAATCGCCTTGACCCATCACGAGAAGTGGGATGGCAGCGGATATCCCAACGGTCTGAGCGGAGAAGAGATTCCTTTCTCCGGCCGGGTCTGCGCGGTGGCGGACGTGTTCGACGCCTTGACCACCAAACGGCCGTACAAGGAGGCATGGCCGTTGGAGAAGGCCATGGCGTTGATCGTGGATGGAGCGGGCAAGGCGTTCGACCCGAAGGTGGTCGCGGCTTTTCAAAAGGCCCTGCCGGAGATTTTGGCGATCAAGGTCCGGTACCAGGATGACGCCATCAATCCCGGGGACGTGTTGCCGGCGCCGAGCGCCCACGCCAACGGGAACGTTTGGCTTCCCTGGCGGGACAGCTATTCGGTGGGGATCGACATCATCGACGAACACCATCGCTACCTGCTCGACTGGACGAACCGGGTTTACCAGGCTGTCCACGAAAGCGCGGGGACGGTCGAGATCGCCAAGGCCCTGTTTGCCTTGGAGCAATACGCGCGGATTCACTTCAGGGCCGAGGAGCGTCTGATGGCGGCCCATGACCACGCCGGATTGGAGTTGGAGCAACACCGCCGACAGCATCGGTCCTTCGAAACGGAACTGCGCGAGCTGCGCGAGGAAATCGGCCACAATCCCTTCGTGGTCGGGATGGGCATGGTGGAGTATCTGCGCGACTGGTTGTTCAGTCATATCCTCGATACCGACAAGCAAAGTCTTGCGAAGCTTGCCGATCTGGCGTGATGGCGTGCATGGTTTGGCTGAAAAGGGGGCCTCACCTCCGCTCTTCGCCCGTCGGCGGACATTGGAGTTTCCCTACGGTCTTTGTAAGCGTTCAGACCCCTCCTTCGCACCCTTGTTGAGCCGATTGGCGGGATGAATTGGTCCGCCACCCTGCCCGTCAATCGAAAATCTTCCCCGGATTCATGATGCCGTTCGGGTCGAACGCCTGCTTGATGGCGCGCAGATAGCCGATTTCGGTCTCGGCGCGAGTGTAGTGCAGATACGGCTTCTTGGTCAGGCCGACGCCGTGTTCGGCGGAGATGCTGCCGCCGTGACGTTGCAGTACCGCGAACAGATGCTCGCTCACCGCGCCGCACTGTTGCGCGAACGTGGCGGATTCGAGGTCGGCCGGCTTGAGGATGTTGATGTGCAAATTGCCGTCGCCGATGTGGCCGTACCACAGCACCTCGAAATCGGGATATTCTCGCGCCAGCAGTTCGTCAATTTCCCCCAGCAACGCCGGCACCCGCGAAATCCGCACCGCGATGTCGTTCTTGTAGGGCTGATGCTCGGCAATCGATTCGCTGATGTCCTCGCGCAGCCGCCACAACTCCTTGGCCTGGGTTTCGCTCTGGCTGATGACGCCATCAACCAGCCAGCCTTGCTCGGCGCAGTGCTCGAACAGCGCCAAGGCTGCGTCGGTGTGCAGTCCGTCCGGGTTCTCGAACTCGGTCAGAACGTAATAGGGCGTCTCGGTATCGAACGGGCGGTGCAAGCCCTTTTTCAGAACGTGGCGCAGCGCCAGTTCCGAGAAAAACTCGAAGGCGCTCAACTCCAGCTTGCCGCGCAACAGGCCGTAAATCGCCATGATGCCGTTCAGGTCCGGCACGCCCAGCACCATCACGCTCGGCTCGCGCAGGGGCCGGGTCAGCTTCAGGGTCGCTTCGACGATGATGCCCAGCGTGCCTTCGCTGCCGACGAACAGATGGCGCAGGTCGTAGCCGCTGGCGTTTTTGATCAAACCCCGGTTGAGGTCGAGCAGATCGCCGCGCCCCGTGACCACTTTCAAGCCCGTCACCCAGTCGCGGGTCAGGCCGTAGCGCACGACCTTGATGCCGCCGGCGTTGGTGGCGATGTTGCCGCCGATCTGGCTGGAGCCGCGCGAAGCGAAATCGACCGGGTAGTACAAGCCCCGTTCGCGGGCGAAATTTTGCACGGCTTCGGTGACCGCGCCGGCTTGGCAAGTGAGGCTGCGATCCACCGGATCGAAATCCAGAATTCGGCTCATCCGCTCCAGCGAGACAACCAGTTCGCCGCGACAGGCCACCGCCGCGCCGCTGAGCCCGGTACGCCCGCCGGACGGCACCAGCGCCAAGCGATGGTCGTTGGCGTAGCGGACCAGTCGTTGGACCTGTTCGACCGTTCCCGGCAAGACCACCGCCAGCGGATTGGGCGCATACAGGCGCGTCCAGTCGCGGCCGTAATTCAGGCGACTGTCCGGGTCGGCGCGGACGTGGGCTGGTTCGACGAAAGCGCGGACGCCGTCGAGCAGGACGGCGGTTTCGCTGGCGGTGTGCATGGTCATCGGAAAGGTCGCCTGGAGAGAAAAGGGGATGGTTGCCAGTCCCGGCCAGAGAGATAATGTCCGACCTCATTCTATCATCGGCGAAGCGGGCGCACCCATGAGCAAGACCTCACTCGACAAGAGCAAGATCAAGATCCTGCTGCTGGAAGGCATTCACCCCAGCGCCGTGGAAGCCTTCCAGGCGGACGGCTACACCAACATCGAGTCTCACCCGAAAGCGTTGGCCGAGCCGAAGCTGCTGGACGCCATCGCCGACAGCTATTTCGTCGGGATTCGCTCCGCGACCCAGTTGACCGCCCGGATTTTCGAGAACGCGCCCCGTCTGATCGGGGTCGGCTGTTTCTGCATCGGCACCAATCAGGTCGATCTCGACGCCGCGCAGGGACGGGGCGTGCCGGTGTTCAACGCGCCGTTTTCCAACACCCGCAGCGTGGCCGAGCTGGTGCTGGCGGAAATCGTGTTGCTGATGCGCGGCATTCCTCAGCGCAACGCCTTGGCCCATCGCGGCGGCTGGGTGAAAACCGCCACCGGCTCCCACGAAGCGCGGGGCAAATGTTTAGGCATCGTCGGTTACGGCCACATCGGCACCCAGGTCGGATTGCTGGCCGAGGCGCTGGGGATGCGGGTGGTGTACTACGACATCGAAACCAAGCTGACGCTGGGCAACGCGCAACCGCTGCCGTCGCTCGATTCGCTGCTGGAAGCCGCCGACGTGGTGACGCTGCACGTCCCGGAGACCCCGCAAACCCACCGCATGATCGGGGCCGAGCAACTGGCGCGGATGAAGCCGGGCGCCGGGCTGATCAACGCCGCGCGCGGGACTGTGGTGGATATCGATGCGCTGGTGGCGGCGCTGGAATCCAAGCATCTGGCGGGCGCGGCCATCGACGTGTTCCCGGCCGAGCCGAAGGGCAACGACGACGAGTTCGTGTCGCCGCTGCGGCGTTTCGACAATGTGCTGCTGACGCCCCACGTCGGCGGCAGCACCGAGGAAGCCCAGCAGAACATCGGCCTTGAAGTGGCCGGCAAGCTGCTGAAATACAGCAACAACGGCTCGACCGTCAGCTCGGTCAACTTCCCGGAAGTCGCCTTGCCCGAACATCCCGGCAAGCACCGCCTGCTGCACATCCACCGCAATCAGCCTGGCGTACTATCCCAAATCAACGCCATTTTCTCCGAACTGCACATCAACATCGCCGGCCAATACTTGCAGACCAATCCCCGAATCGGCTATGTCGTGATCGACGTGGACGGCGGGGAACGCGCCGAATCCCGCGAGATCAAGCGGCGACTGAACGAGGTGGCCGGCACGATTCGCACCCGGATTTTGTACTGAAGCGCCAGGTTGCGAGGTGACGAACCATGTCGCTGCGGGATGAATTGCTGAAAGCCGGATTGGTGTCGGCGGACAAGGCTAAAAAGCTGGACTCCGATGGCCGTAAGCAGGATCACCAGCGCAAGAAGAACCAGGCGCTGGCTGCGGGGGAGGCGGCGCGACAAGCGGAAGCGCGGCGGCAAGCCGAAGCCGAAGCCGTCCGCAAGCGCGAACAGGATCGCCGGCTGAACCTGGAGCGCGAGGCCGGGAAAAAGCAGCGGGAATTAGCCGCCCGTGCTCGTCAGTTGATCGACGGCCATCGGCTGAACGATACGCAAGCCGAAATCCTCTACAACTTTCTCGATAGCGATGGCCACTGGATCCGCGCTATTCGGGTCACGCCGGCCCAACGCAAGGGATTGGCGATGGGGCGATTGGCGATCCTGCGCGGCGACCGCGACGAATTCGATTTTCCGCTGACGCCGCGTGAAACCGCCATCAAGTTGAAAGAATTCGCGCCGAATCGGGTAATGGTGCTGCATCCCGAAAGCGATGGTTTCGAGACCGGGGAGGAGGAAAACTTGCCCTGAAAAGCAGGATGGTTCCATGTTTATACCGATAAATACCCGTTTTTATATCATCATCTCAAACATGCAATCGCTTAACTACCTGAGGCTCGCTTGAGTCCGTAACTTCGCGTGGCGACAAAGATTTTTCGCTCAGATACCGTCCCCATCACCACTCCACTGGTACGCTGGAATAGCAGCTTTGGGGTTGTCGTGCAGGAAAACCCGCACCTGACGTGGCTTGACGAACACCAGATCACCGATTTGCAACGGGTCGGCGGCGTAACGCTCACGGGTCATTTCCACCTCGGCGATTTCGCCGTCCGGTGACTGGATCAATTCCAGCCGGACCAGCGATCCCAACAGGGACACCCGGCTGATCGTGGCCGTCAGGGTAGTGTCGCCATCCTCGGGCTCGCGCAGCAGATCGATATCGTGGGGCCGAACGTAGGCCATGGCCGGGGCGTGCTCGGTATCACCGTACTCGGGCACCCGCACCCGCAGCCCACCGACCCGCGCCCAGCCGGCATGAACCCGACTGTGGAACAGGTTGATGTTACCAAGAAACTGATACACGAAGGGGGTAGCCGGGGCATCGTAAACCTCCTGGGGCGAACCAATCTGCTCGATACGGCCGTGATTCATGACCACAATCCGGTCGGCCACTTCCAAAGCTTCCTCCTGATCGTGAGTAACGAACACGCTGGTGATATGCAACTCGTCGTGCAGGCGACGCAGCCAGCGGCGCAGTTCCTTGCGCACCTTGGTATCCAGCGCGCCGAACGGTTCGTCGAGCAGCAACACTTGCGGCTCCACCGCCAGCGCCCGGGCCAAGGCAATGCGCTGGCGTTGACCGCCGGACAATTGGCTGGGATAGCGGTTGGCCAGCCATCCCATCTGCACCAGGTCCAGTAAGGCGCTCACCTTGGCCCGGATGGCGGCCTCGGGCGGGCGAACGGCGCGCGGACGCACCCGCAGGCCAAAGGCGATGTTCTCGAACACGGTCATGTGCTGGAACAATGCGTAATGCTGGAACACGAAACCGACCCCACGTTCCCGGACATGGCGCCGGGTGGCGTCCTCGCCGTCGAACAGCACTCGGCCACGATCGGCGGTTTCCAAGCCGGCGATGATGCGCAGCAAGGTGGTTTTGCCGCAGCCGGACGGGCCGAGCAGGGCGACCAACTGACCGGGTGGAATGGTCAGGTCAACATGATCGAGGGCGACGAACGCACCAAAGCATTTGTGCAATTGTTGAATTTCAATGCTCACGACGAGGTTTCCATGGCCAAGGCGGAACGCCGTTGCCGGAGGGCGCGGCGCTCGATCAGGGCCTTGAACGCCAGCATGACCAAGGCCAGGAAAGTCAGCAGCGAGGCGCAGGCGAAGGCGGCGGCGAACTGATATTCGTTGTAAAGAATCTCCACATGCAGCGGCAGGGTATTGGTCAAGCCGCGAATGTGGCCGGACACCACCGACACGGCGCCAAACTCGCCCATGGCGCGGGCTGTGCAAAGCACCACGCCGTAGAGCAGGCCCCACCGAATGTTGGGGAGGGTGATCCGCCAGAAGGTCAGCCAGCCGTCGGCGCCCAGCACCAGGGCGGCTTCCTCCTCGTCGGTGCCTTGGGCCTGCATCAGCGGAATCAGTTCGCGGGCGATGAACGGCACGGTGACGAACACCGTGGCCAGCACGATGCCGGGCACGGCGAAGATGATCTTGATGTCGTGCGCGCCCAGCCATGGTCCTAGCCAACCCTGGGCACCGAACAGGAGCACATAGATCATGCCGGCGATGACGGGCGAGACCGCGAACGGCAGGTCGATCAGGGTGATCAGCACACTTTTGCCACGAAACTCGAACTTGGCGATGGCCCAGGCGGCGGTAACGCCGAACGCCATGTTCAGCGGCACGGCGAACACGACGCTGAGCAGGGTGAGCCGGATCGCGGCCAGCGCGTAGGGATCGGCGATCGCGGCCAGGTAGACGCCGATGCCCTTGCGCAGGGCTTCGTAAAATACCGCCGCCAGTGGCACGAACAGGAACAGCGTCAGGAAAGTCAACGCCACGGTCACCAGCGCCACGCGGACGAAACGAGGCTCGGTGGTGGCGGCAGAAACCGGATCACGGGGGGCGGAATCGCTCACGCCGCCACCTCCCCGCTGCTCCGGGCCTGGCTTGAGCGTTGGAGCAGATTGATCAGCAGCAACAGGATGAACGAGATGATCAGCATGACTACCGACACCGCCGCCGCGCCGCCGTAGTCGTATTGCTCCAGTTTGCCGACAATCAGCAGTGGGGTGATCTCCGACACCATCGGCAGATTGCCGGCGATGAAGATGACCGATCCGTATTCGCCGATGGCGCGGGCGAAGGCCAGGGTGAAGCCGGTCAGCAGCGCCGGGCGAACCGCCGGGAAAATGACGCGCCGGAAAATTTGCCAGCGGCCCGCCCCCAGGCTGGCGGCGGCCTCCTCGACCTCGGCCTCCAGGTCTTCAAGCACCGGCTGCACGGTGCGCACCACGAATGGCAGGCTGATGAAGACCAGGGCCACGATCACCCCCAGCGGCGTAAAGGCGATCTTGATCCCGAACGGTTTGAGGTACTGGCCGATCCAGCCGTTGCTGGAATAGAGCGTGGCCAGGGTGATGCCAGCCACCGCCGTGGGTAGAGCGAACGGTAAATCCACCAGGGCGTCCACCAGGCGCTGACCGGGAAATCGGTAGCGCACCAACACCCAGGCTACGATCAGGCCGAAGACGGTGTTGAAAGCGGCGGCCAGGAAAGCGGCGCCGAAGGTCAGCCGATACGAGGCGATGACCCGGGGCGCGGCGACCGCTTGCCAGAATTGATCCCAGCTCAGGTCAAGCGCGCGTAGAAAGGCCATCGTCAGGGGGATCAGCACGATCAGGCTCAGATAGCCGACGGCGAAACCGAGCGTCAAGCCGAAACCCGGCAATACGCTGGGGTGGCGAAACCGTGGCGTCATGCGCGGCGATCCGTGCGATCCGCGCTTGGAAACGCCGTCGTCGAAGCTACCGCGACAAGGGGCGAAAGGGCGCGCGCCATTGAAACTCCATCGACAGTGATCAAAAACAATGTCCGGCGCTGGAGGATGCTCCGGGCCGGACGGTGGGCAACCATGGACGGCATGATAAATAATAAAAAAGAATATTCAATCTAATTATAAAGATTCAATATATATAAAAGAGATCGTTAGTGACGCAAGGCTCAATCTGAGCTGACCGGGACCAGGGCGAACACGGTTACGGCCCAGGGCTCCATCTGAAAATCACCGCCGACCTCGAGCAACAGCTCGCCCAGGGCCAGGCGTGGCTGAGCGGTGTTGAGCAGACAACGCCAGTGGCTGGCGTCGCGTACCGCGGGGAGGCGAAACGGGACCACCATTGGGCCGGCATTGAAAATGACCAGCATGGCATTGTCGATTTCGGGATAGCCATCGTCGGTGAAGTGCTCGCCGGCATCGCCGGCCAGTAACATGCCAAAACAGCGCGCCTTGGGTTCCTGCCAATGATAGTCGCTCATGGTGCCGCCGCCGGGGCTGATCCAGTCGATGTCGCGCAACCCATGGGGCTTGGAAATTTGCAGGCCGTGCATGAAACGGGACCGACGCAGCACCGGGTGTTCCTGGCGCAGGTTGATCAGACGGCGGACGAAATCGAGAAACTCCTTTTCCTCGGGGGGGATGGTCCAATTCAGCCAGTTGATATCGTTATCCTGGCAATAGGCGTTGTTGTTGCCGCGCTGGCTCCGGCCGAACTCGTCGCCGGCCAGCAGCATCGGCGTGCCCTGGGCCAGCAGCAGGGTGGCCAGCATGTTGCGACGCTGGCGCAGGCGCATTTCCCGGATGGCCGGATCGGTGGTCGGTCCCTCGACCCCATGGTTGTTGCTGAAGTTGGACGGATGGCCATCGCGATTGTTTTCACCGTTGGCCTCGTTGTGGCGCTCGTTGTAGCTGACCAGATCGGCCAGGGTAAAACCGTCGTGGCTGGCGATGTAGTTGATCGTGGCCCACGGTCGCCGACCGTCGTGCTCGAACAGATCACTGGAGGCGAGCAGATTGGGCGCCAGTTTGGACAACATGCCGTCGTCGCCCCGCCAGAACCGGCGCACCGTATCGCGGAAGCGGTCGTTCCATTCGGCGGTGCCGGCGGGAAAACCGCCGAGCTGGTAACCACCGGGACCGATGTCCCACGGTTCGGCGATGATCTTGACACGCGACATGGCCGGGTCCTGGCGGATGGCGTCGAAAAAACCGCCGGCGCGATCGTAGCCATATTCTTCCCGAGCCAGGGTGACCGCCAGATCAAAACGAAAGCCGTCGACGTGCATTTCGTTGACCCAGTAGCGCAGGCTGTCCATCACCATTTGCAACACCCGGGGATGCATCAGGTTCAAGGTATTACCGCAACCGGTGTCGTTGATGTAATAGCGGCGGTCGTGGGGGAGGAGCCGGTAGTAGGAGGCGTTGTCGATGCCCTTGAAGCTGAGGGTCGGACCCATTTGGTCGCCCTCGGCGGTGTGGTTGTAGACCACGTCCAGCAGTACCTCGATGCCGGCGTCGTGCAGGCGTTTGGTCATGGTCTTGAACTCGACGAGATCGCCGCCGCTCAGGTAGCGCGGTTCCGGGGCGAAAAAGCACAGGGTGTTGTAGCCCCAGTAATTGCGCAATCCGCGGTCGGTCAGGAAACGGTCATCGACGAAGGCATGGACCGGCATCAATTCCACGGCGGTGATGCCAAGCGACCGGAGGTATTTGATGGTTTCGGGGTGAGCGATGCCGGCGAAAGTGCCGCGGAGGTGGTGAGGCACGCCTTCATGACGGATGGTGAAGCCACGGACATGGGTTTCGTAGATCAGGGTCCGTGGCCAGGGGGTTTCGGGGGCGCGATCACCATCCCAGTTGAAGCGGGTATCCACTACCACGCATTTGAGCATGTCGCGGGCGTTGTCGCGGGTATCGAACGACAGATCGGCGTCGCGATGGCCCACCTGGTAGCCGCAATGTTCGTCGCGCAGGTGCAGGGCGCCATAGAATTGCTTGGCATAGGGGTCGAGCAGCAGTTTGTGGTGGTTGAAGCGATGGCCAATCTGCGGTTCGTAGGGTCCGGACACACGGTAGCCATACAGGGCGCCCGGCCACAACCCCGGTACATAGCCGTGCCAGACCTGGTCGGTATTCTCGATAAGGGCCAGACGTTCGATCTCGCGCTGGCCCGACGAATCGAACAGGCACAGTTCAACGCGCTCGGCATGAGCGGAAAACAACGCAAAATTGACGCCCTTGCCGTCCCAGGTAGCGCCGAGGGGATACGGATTGCCGGGCCATACACGAGCGCGGGCGGACATGAGCAGTCTCCTAAGTGGGGTAAATTATTTTTGAAGGGATCGTTTACTTGGAAATTTTAAACGATATCGGTGACAAGCAGCGGACATTGATATTCCAAGTTTTTATACCATCATCTATTTTTTTACCCAACACCCACCCGATAAGAACCCCGATAACGATACACCCGGACCGACGGCAAAAACGGTTCATCCTCAATTCGCACGTCCGCCCGGCGCAACCGAGGATTCAGCGGAGGCTCCGGCGTGACCGCCACAAATTCGGGCAACCGCTCGCCGCGCCGCAACGGCACCAAAATCGGCAGAGGAGTTTGCATCAACCGACGCGATACACCACCATGCTCCAACGCGGCGAAAACGATATTGGCACGCAGGTGCGGACAAACCCCACGAACACGCGCCAGCGGTTCATCACTGGCAATTTCCGCCAGCCGCTGCAATTCCAACCGAATCTGGGGCGTTTCGGCGCGCTGTTCCAACAAGCGGCGTGCCTCGGCCACACTGGTACGTTGAATCACACGGCCCTGCTTGGACCAGGTAAAACCAATCTTGAGCGGTCGCCGTTCCAACAGGGGAACATGCCGATAAGCCTGCTTCAAATTCAGACGAGCGGCACCCATGCGCCGCATGGCCATCGCCACGGTTTCCCACCGCCGATGCAAATCAGCCATTGCATTATTCGTCTCGACCCGACCGAGATTTTTCAACGCCAGCACGGCGGCCTTGAATTCATCCTTGGCAACATGGCAGGCATGAGCGGCGGACAGGGTTTCCAAACTGGCCCCAACGATACCAGGACAGGTCAGCGTTTCCCGGCCATCCTGACTGTCTTCATACCAAAGAGCTCGATAAAGTTGAACCGCCTTAAGACGCATATCCAAATTCTCCGCCAACTCCACCTCGGTACGCGATACCCAAGCTGGCAGGACGCCATCCTGACGAACCGCCACGCAAAAAGCATCCAGTCTGGCAAGCATCGCTTCGAAAGCGGACAGCAAATTCATTCGTAAGACAACGGACGAAGTTTGCATCCCTATCCTCCTCACTACCTAACCCAATCTTGCTAAAGAACTGGCAACTCAATTCCCCTAAACAACGCATTAACCTCGTCCAGAGTCTGAAGCCGTTCCATCATCCGCACCCGTTCCCTGGTCAAGTGAGGAGCAAACAGCTCAATAAACTCATACATATAACACCGCAGAAACATGCCACGCCGAAACCCAATCCTGGTCACATCAGCCGCAAACAAATGACCGGCTTCCAACCGCACCAAATCCTGATCCTGCCTCGGGTCATACGCCATCCGGGCAACAATACCCACTCCCATTCCCAAACGAACATAGGTTTTAATCACATCCGCGTCGGTCGCAGTGAAAGCTACCATCGGTTTCAGTTGCGCGCCACGAAACGCCTCATCCAATTGCGACCGACCCGTAAAGCCAAAAACATAAGTCACCAGCGGATACCGAGCAACATCCTGTAAAGTCAACTGATCCAGATGGGTCAATGGATGATCGCGCGGCACCAGTACACAGCGTTGCCAGACATAACAGGGCATCATCACCAAATCCTCGAACAATTCCAAGGACTCGGTGGCAATCGCAAAGTCCACCTCGCCAGACTGCACCATCTCGGCAATCTGCGCTGGAGAACCTTGATGAATCTGCAAGGTCACCGCCGGATACCGTTCGCGAAAAAGCTTGACCACCGGCGGCAGGGCATAGCGAGCCTGGGTATGAGTCGTGGCAATCGACAAGCTGCCCCGCCGGTCGTCGCGGTACTCCTCGGCCAGAATCTGGATATTGTTAACCTCTCGCAGGATAACCTCCACCTTGGGAATAATTTGCCGCCCAATCGGCGTTATTTCAGTCAGATGCTTGCCATTGCGGCTGAACAATTCGACACCCAATTCCTCTTCCAGCAACCGTAATTGTTTGCTGATACCCGGTTGAGAAGTATAAAGGCTCTCCGCAGCGGCGGAAATGTTCATATTATTGCGAACAATAGCAACCAGATAACGTAGTTGCTGCAACTTCATGATGGACAATATCCCCTGCGGGAGACCAAAATCAAGCCAGTCAATGGTGGCAAATCAAGCACCAACGAGCAAGGATATCCCAAATGCGGGATCGAATCGGCGTGAACCGTACCGTTACCCATGCCACCGCCACCGTAAATGTCGGCATCGGAGCAGAGAATCTCCTGATAAAATCCCGACAGCGGCACTCCCACGCGATAACCAGGACGGGTCATGGCCGCAAAGTTGATAACCACCAAAACTGGATCATCTCCACCACCACGGCGCAGGTAGGCTACGACCGATCGGGCGGCATCATGACAATCCAGCCACTCAAAACCTTCCTGAGAAAACTCGGAATCGTGCAGGCTCGCCATGGATAGATAAAAGTGATTAAGATCTCGAACCAGCCCCTGTATTCCCCGGCACTCCGGCTGGCCCAGCAACTCCCAGTCAAGCACCGCGGCATGGTTCCACTCCCGTTCCTGCGCCAGTTCGTTGCCCATAAATAGAAATTTCTTGCCGGGATAAGTCCACATATAAAGGTAAAGCAAGCGTAGATTGGCAAAGCGCTGGTGGCGATCACCCGGCATCCTGGAAAGCAGTGAACCTTTACCATGCACGACTTCATCGTGAGACAAAGGCAGCATGAAATTTTCGGTAAAGGCGTACAGCAGACCGAAGGTCAACAATTCGTGATGATGGCAGCGCAAGGCCGGATCACACGACAGATATTCCAAAATATCGTGCATCCATCCCATATTCCACTTCATACCGAATCCAAGGCCCCCCATCCAGGAAGGCCGAGTCACCAATGGCCAGGCGGTGGATTCCTCGGCGATCATCAGGACCCCTGGATAGCGGCGATGGATGATTTCATTGAGTTCGCGCAGGAAGGCGACCGCTTCCAGGTTCTCATTGCCGCCGAACAAATTGGGCGCCCATTCACCCGATTCGCGGTCATAATCCAGATACAGCATGGATGCGACAGCATCCACCCGCAAACCATCCAGATGATATTCTTCCAACCAGAAACAGGCGCTGGCCAGCAGGAAATTCTTTACTTGATTGCGGCCGTAATCGAACGCCAGCGTACCCCAGCCTCTTTGCTCGCGACGATCCGGATCCTGGTGCTCATACAGGCAGGTGCCGTCGAATTGAGCCAGACCGTGCGCATCCTTGGGAAAGTGGCCAGGCACCCAGTCCAGAATGACGCCGATACCAGCCTGATGGCAGTAATCCACAAACCAGTGGAAATCATGTGGGCTACCATGACGGCTGGTGGGGGCGAAATACCCGATCGGCTGATAACCCCAGGACGCATCCAGGGGATGTTCGGTAAGAGGCATCAACTCGATGTGAGTGAAGCCCAGCGCGCCGACATAGGCCACCAGACGCCGCGCCAGCTCCCGGTAATCGAGGTAGTCGCCGTGTTCGTCCCGCTGCCAGGAGCCCAGGTGAACTTCGTAAACCGCCAGCGGAGCGCGCGTCCAATTCCGCCGCCGCCGCTGGGCCATCCACATCTCGTCACGCCATGGATAGGGCGCGCTTTCCATGACCAAGGCGAAATTGGCCGGGCGCCGCTCGAACCAGCGACCATAAGGATCGCTCTTACGCAATCGTTGGCCCTTTTCCCCGACCCGAAGCTCAAACTGGTAGCGCGCACCCACGGCCACATCAGGAACGAACAGCTCCCAAACGCCACCGCGACGGCGCAAGGGATGACGCAGACCGTTCCACTGGTTGAAATCGCCCACCACGCTGACTTGCGCGGCGTTCGGCGCCCAGACCGCGAACAGCACCCCGGCGATATAATCCACCGTGCGCGGATGCGCGCCCAACACGCGGTAGGCGTGCAGATGACGCCCTTCGTTGAACAAATGCAGATCGTACAGACTTAGCTGCGGAGGAAAATTGTAGGGATCGTAAGCGACCTGCTCGTGGCCGGCGGCATCGATCCAGGCCAGCCGGTAATGCGGCGGCAGCGCGTCGGCCGCGCCGCGCCACTCGAACAGATCGGTATCCGTCAACCGCCGCATTGGTTGATCGATATCGAGCAGGCGGGCTTGTCGGGCGCCGGGCAGGAACACCCGTATGATCGAACGATCGCCGCGGCCATGGCGACCCAGCACGGCGAACGGGTCAGGGTGGAGACCCGTGTGCAGCAGCGCGGCATCGGCCATGATCCGGTCCACGGCGGATGGCTCCAGGTTTCGAGGCGTATCGTTGTCGTCGGGGTGTGTCATCAAGTTGTGGAGTATCGCATCAGTTCGTTCATACTTCGGTCATCCCGGTCAAAGCGCCTGGAACGACCAAAACCGTAGACCGAAACCGGCTATGATTAGGGTCGGTCAATGCTTCGCTCCCTCCGCTACCCATGGCCACCCGGTCCCTGGGGCGGTGGGCGGGTTCGCCGTTCAAACCGCCACGCTTGAAAATCGAATCAGCATAGCAGAGAGGAACATCAAACGCATGAATGCCGCCATCACTTCACGTTTTGTCAGTCGCCTGACTCGGGAGACGCTTGCGCTGATTCTGGCGGGCGGGCGTGGTAGCCGGCTCAAGCAACTTACCCTGTGGCGCGCCAAACCGGCCACGCATTTCGGCGGCAAGTATCGGATCGTCGATTTTCCACTCTCCAATTGTATCAACTCGGGGATCAGGCGGGTTTGCGTGTTGACGCAATACAAGGCGCATTCGCTGATCCAGCACATCCAGCGCGGTTGGGGCTTTCTGCGTGGCGAGTTTGGCGAGTTCGTGGAATTGCTGCCGGCCCAGCAGCGGATCGACGAAGCTTCGTGGTACAAGGGCACGGCCGACGCGGTTTATCAGAATCTGGATATCATCCGCAATCATGCGCCCGAATTCGTGTTGATCCTGGCCGGCGATCACATCTACAAGATGGACTACGGCCAGATGCTGGCGCGTCATGTCGAAAGCAAGGCGAACGTCACGGTTGGCTGCATCGAGGTGCCGCGCGAGCGGGCGCGTGAGTTCGGGGTGGTGACCGCCAACGATCGCGGCGAAGTTGTGCGATTCGTGGAGAAGCCACAGACCCCGGAAACCCTGCCGGGCCGGGACGACATGGCGCTCGCGTCGATGGGGATTTATGTGTTCGACACCCAATTTCTGTACGAACGGCTGATCGAGGATGCGGAAAATCCGCATTCCAATCACGATTTCGGCAAGGATCTACTGCCGCGCCTGCTGCTGGATCGGCATCGGGTGATGATTTACCCGTTTCGCGATGTGCAGACCAAGGCGCAAAGCTACTGGCGCGACGTCGGTACCGTGGACGCCTTTTGGGAATCGAACATGGAACTGGTCGATGTGGATCCGGAATTGAACCTGTACGACGAACGCTGGCCGATCTGGACTTACCAGGAGCAGTTGCCTCCCGCCAAGTTCGTATTCGACGACGACGGACGGCGAGGCATGGCGGTGGATTCCATGGTGGCGGACGGTTGCATCATCTCGGGCGGCTACGTGAATCATTCGCTGCTGTTTCCGCGGGTGCAGGTGCATTCCTTCGTGCAATTGCGAGACGCCGTGGTATTGCCTCAGGTGGATATCGGCCGCTACTGCCACTTGAGCAAGGTGATCATCGACCGGGGCTGCATCATTCCACCGGGCACGGTGGTTGGGGTGAATCCCGAAGAAGACGCGCGGCAGTTTTATCGCACCGAGAAAGGGGTGGTATTGATCACGCGCGAGATGCTGGGACAGGAGTTACAGCGGGTCCGTTGAAGCCTGGGAGGCCAAGGACCGGAAACCAGGGGCCGGCGGGGACGAATGAGCGATGCCCGCGACCCTCGAATCCGTTCAACCCATCAATCGGTCAATTTCCAATTCCAATTTGCCAACTCAAGGAGTTAATGACGATGAGCACAGATTCGCCTTTCAACCGCCGGCGCGCTGGATTGCTACTGCATCCAACCTCGCTGCCAGGCGGCCATGGTAACGGCGATCTGGGGCCGGACGCCTATCGGTTGGTGGACTTCATGGCGGCCTGCGGATTCACGGTCTGGCAAACGCTGCCCCTGGGGCCGACCCACGGCGATTTGTCACCGTATTCGGCGCAGTCGGTTCATGCCGGCAATCCCCGGCTGATTGCACTGGAGCCGTTGATCGAGGCAGGCTGGTTGAATCCGGACGGCGGACCGCGTTCGGGCGAGGATGGCTGGGCGTACCGCCAGCGGCGCCTGCAGGAGGCACGGCGTGGTTTCCATGGACGGGGCGGGGCGGAACGCGACGCCCACGAGGTTTTTCTGGGCCAACACCGACACTGGTTGGACGATTACGCGCTGTATCAGGCGATCCGGACGGCGCGGGCGCAAGCAGTCTGGTCCGACTGGCCGGGTGAGTTGCGCGATCGCCAGCCCAAGGCGTTGGCCGAGACGCGGCGGCAACTCGCCGACGCCGTCGCCCAGGCCCAGTTCGAACAGTTTCTTTTTTACCGACAGTGGGCGGCGCTCAAGCGTTATGCCAACGAGCGGGGCATTCTGATGTTCGGCGATATCCCGTTGTTCGTCGGCTACGACAGCGCGGACGTGTGGGCCCGGCGCGAAGCGTTTCTGCTCGATGGCGAGGGAAGACGAACCGTGGTCGCCGGGGTGCCGCCGGATTACTTTTCCGCCACCGGTCAGTTGTGGGGCAATCCACATTACGCCTGGGAGCGAATGAAGGCCGATGGGTTCCAGTGGTGGAAAGAACGGATTCGCACCCAATTCGACCAATTCGATCTGTTGCGCATCGATCATTTCCGGGGACTGGAAGCGTATTGGGAGATACCCGCCAGCGCGGAAACGGCGGTGACGGGGCAGTGGCGGCAAGCGCCAGGCGATGAATTGTTCCGAGCCTTGCGGGCTGAGTTTGGCGGCTTGCCGCTGGTGGCGGAGGATTTGGGCATCATCACGCCCGAGGTCGAGGCGCTGCGCGATGCCCATGGCTTGCCAGGCATGAAGGTACTGCATTTCGCGTTCGGCGGGGGAGCCGACAATCCTTATCTCCCTCACAATCACATTGCCAATTCGGTGGTTTACACCGGCACGCACGATAACAATACGACGCTGGGCTGGTTCGCGGAACTGGACGGGCAAACTCGCGCGCATCTGTTCGATTATCTGGGCGGCGGGCCGGAGCGGATGCCCGAACTGCTGACGCGGACCGCGTTCGCCTCGGTGGCGCGACTGGCGGTCGTACCGATGCAGGATGTATTGGAACTGGGTGGCGCGGATCGCATGAACCAGCCGGGCGTCGCGCAGGGCAACTGGCGCTGGCGGTTCCGCTGGGAGCAAATCGGCCCTGGGGTTGCCGAACATTATCGGCATTTGTTGACGCTGTACGGGCGGGTGTAGCCATGGCGACGAACGCCGATACCATCTGGAACTTGTTGGTCACGGTGCGCGAGCGGCAACCGCTGATCCACAACATCACCAACTTCGTGGTGATGAACAATAGCGCCAATGCGCTGCTGGCGCTGGGCGCATCGCCGGCGATGGTCCATTCCTGCGACGAGGTGGAGGATTTCGTCTCGTTCAGTCACGCGCTGGTCGTCAATATCGGCACGCTGTACTCGGAACACATCGCGGCGTGCAAGCTGGCGGTCCTGCGGGCGCGGGCGGTGGGCGTACCCTGGATTCTCGATCCAGTGGGAGCGGGCGCGACCTCCTACCGGCGCACGGCGGCGGACGCGCTGGCCCGGTTGCAGCCGAACGCGATTCGGGGCAACGGCTCGGAAATCCTGACGTTGATTCGCCAGGCGGGCGCGGGCAAGGGGGTGGACAGCTTGCACGGCTCGAAGGCCGCGCTGGATGGGGCGCGGCTGCTGGCGCAAGAAACCGGGGCAGTGGTCGCCATCACCGGCGCGGTCGACTATGTGACCGATGGAACACAGGTGACGGCGATCGCCAACGGCCATCCACTGATGACGCGCGTCACCGGGCTGGGGTGCTCGGCGACGGCGGTCATCGGGGCATTCCTGGCGGTGGAGCTTGATCCGCTGGCGGCGACGGTGGCGGGACTGGCCGTGTTCGGCGTGGCCGGCGAGATGGCGGCCGAGCAGGCGCGGGGACCGGGGAGTTTACAGGTGGCGCTGCTGGACGCACTGCATGCGATGACGCAAGACGATTTGGCAAAACGGTTGAAACTGGAGAAGGTCAGCCTGCTCAATTAGGCTGGCGATGATACAGGTTCCCAGATTCCAGCCAGTTCATTGTCGTTGCCTCGCGCGAAATGGGTGGCTGGTGTCGATCACTCCCACTGTCACCAACCACCCTCATACCAACCACCCTCATACCAATTCCCATCAAGTTTCATATCTTCTGATGCTGGGCGGGTTAGCGAAGCGTAACCCGCCGAAACCACAGCCAAATCGGCGGGTTACGGGCTGACGTCCTAACCCCCCTACCATTCTGGGTCATAAAACCTATCGGGAAACGGTATCAGACCGGCAACTCCGAACTTCCCATCAGATACTCATCGACCGCGCGGGCGCATTGCCGACCCTCGCGGATGGCCCAGACCACCAGCGACTGCCCTCGCCGCATGTCGCCGGCGGCGAAGATCTTGTTGACCGAAGTTTGGTAGTCGCTCTCGCCGGCCCGGACGTTGCCGCGCGGGTCCAGCGCCACGCCCAGATCCTCCAGCATCCCGGCTTGGACCGGATGGACGAAGCCCATGGCCAGCAGCACCAGATCGGCCTTGATCTCAAACGCGCTGTCGGGAACTTCCGCCATGATTTGCCGACCGTTGGCCTCGCGCCACTCCAGCCGCGCGATTTGAATCGCGGTAACCTGGCCGTCCTGGCCAAGGAACTGCCTGGTGGTCACCGCCCAGTCGCGTTCGCAGCCCTCCTCGTGGGAAGTGGAGGTGCGCAGCTTCAGCGGCCAGTTCGGCCAGGTCAACAGTTTGTTCTCATGCAGCGGGGGTTTGGGCAGGATTTCCAACTGGGTCACCGAACGCGCGCCCTGGCGGATCGAGGTGCCGACGCAGTCGGAGCCGGTATCGCCACCGCCGATGACCACGACATCCTTGCCGGTTGCCAAAATTTCCTCGCCCCCGATTTTCGCGCCCGCCACCCGGCGATTCTGCTGGGTCAGGAAGTTCATGGCGAAGTGGATGCCGCGCAGGTCGCGGCCCGGCGCGTTCAGGTCGCGCGGCTGCTCGGAGCCGCCGGTCAGCACCACGGCGTCAAACTCCGCCAGCAAGGCGCGGGCTGGAATATCGGCGCCAACATGGCTGTTGGGCCGGAATTCAACGCCTTCGGCCCGCATCTGGGCCAGACGGCGGTCGATCAACCCCGCTTCCAGCTTGAAATCGGGGATGCCATAGCGTAGCAGGCCACCGATGCGGTCGTTCTTCTCGAACACGACCACGTCATGCCCTGCCCGCGCCAGTTGCTGGGCGCAGGCCAGGCCGGCGGGACCGGAACCGATCACCGCTACCCGCTTACCGGTGCGATGAGCGGCGATTTGCGGCGTAACCCAACCCTCCGCCCAGCCCTTGTCGATGATGGCGCACTCGATGTCCTTGATCGTTACCGGCCGGTCGTTGAAGTCGAGGGTGCAGGACGCCTCGCACGGCGCCGGACAGACGCGACCGGTGAACTCCGGGAAGTTGTTGGTGGAGTGGAGCACCTCCAGCGCCTCGCGCCACAAACCGCGATAGACCAGATCGTTCCAGTCGGGAATGATGTTGTGGACCGGACAACCGCGATGGCAATAGGGAATACCGCAATCCATGCAGCGGGCGGCCTGTTCCCGAATGCCGGGTTCCGGCAGGGGAACCACGAAGTCGCGGAAGTGGACGATTCGCTCGGCGACCGGCGCGTAGCCATGGTCGTGGCGGGTGATTTCCAGGAATCCAGTCGGTTTGCCCATGTTCACGCTCCCACAGCGAGGCCGGTCTTTTCGGTGTCGTGCCGGGCGGCGGCGCGGGCCTTGGCTTGCAGATCCTGCAAGGCCCGCCGGTAATCCAGCGGCATGATCTTGACGAATTTCGGCAGCAGCTCGCGCCAGTGCTCCAGAACTCGGCGGGCAGGTTCACTGCCGGTATGGCGATGGTGGCGGGCGACCAGGACTCGCAAGCGCCGGGCATCGTGGCGCAGCGGGTCGTCGGGCAATTCGACCTGGGCCAGACTGCTCCAGTCGTCGCGCAAAACCCCGACGTTGAGAGTCTCCTCGACGTCGTTGAGCGGTTCCAGCGCGACCATGGCCTGGTTGGCGCGGCGGGAGAAGTCGCCGGTTTCGTCCAGGACGTAGGCGACGCCGCCGCTCATGCCGGCGGCGAAGTTGCGGCCGGTCGGCCCCAGGACCACCACGACGCCGCCGGTCATGTATTCGCAACCGTGATCGCCGACGCCCTCGACGACCGCCAGGGCGCCGGAGTTGCGCACGGCGAAACGTTCGCCAGCCACGCCCCGGAAGTAGCATTCGCCGGCGATGGCGCCATACAGCACGGTGTTGCCGACGATGATGTTCTCCTCGGCGCGCAGGCGGCTGGCCGGGGAAGGCCGGACAACGATCCGGCCGCCGGACAGGCCCTTGCCGACATAGTCGTTGGCCTCGCCGTCGAGTTCCAGGGCGACGCCCCGCGCCAGGAAGGCGCCGAAGCTTTGACCGGCACTGCCGGCCAGACGAACGTGAATGGTGTCGGCGGGCAAACCGGCGTGACCGTAGCGGCGGGCGACTTGGCCGGACAGCATGGCTCCAACGGTGCGGTCGCTGTTGCGGACCGGGGTTTCGATCCGCACTGGTTGCCGCGCTTCCAGCGCCGGGCGGGCCTGGGCGATCAAGCGGTGATCCAGGGCGCCGCTCAGGCCGTGATCCTGCTCCTCGCAGTGGTAGATGGCGACACCGGGCGGGGCGGGGGGAACGGCCAGCAGCCGGGTGAAGTCCAGCCCCCGCGCCTTCCAGTGATGGATGGCGCGGCGCATGTCGAGCCGGTCGGCCCGGCCGATCATCTCGTCGAAGGTGCGGAACCCAAGCTGGGCCATCAGCTCGCGGACTTCCTGCACCAGGAACGTGAAGAAGTTGATGATGTGCGCCGGCTGGCCGGGGAAGCGCTTGCGCAACTCGGGGTCCTGGGTGGCGACGCCGACCGGGCAGGTGTTGAGATGGCATTTGCGCATCATCAGGCAGCCGGCGGCGATCAGCGCTCCAGTGCCGAAACCGAACTCGTCGGCGCCGAGCAAGGCCCCGATCACCACGTCACGCCCCGTGCGCAGGCCGCCGTCGACCTGGACAGCGATGCGGCCGCGCAAGTGGTTGCGCACCAGGGTTTGATGGGTCTCGGCCAGGCCGATTTCCCAGGGCGAGCCCGCGTTCTGAATCGAGGTGATCGGGCTGGCGCCGGTGCCGCCGTCCTCGCCGGAGATGGTGACGTGGTCGGCGTGGGCCTTGGCGACGCCGGCGGCGACGGTGCCGACCCCGATCTCGGACACCAGCTTGACGCTGATGGCGGCCTTGGGGTTGACGTTTTTCAGGTCGAAGATCAGTTGCGCCAGGTCCTCGATCGAGTAGATGTCGTGGTGCGGCGGCGGGGAGATCAGGCCGACACCGGGCGTGGAGTGGCGCACCCGGGCAATCCAGTCGTTGACCTTGTGGCCGGGCAACTGGCCCCCCTCGCCGGGCTTGGCGCCCTGGGCCATCTTGATCTGGAGAGCGTCGGCGTTGACCAGGTATTCGGCGGTGACGCCGAACCGGCCGGAGGCGACCTGCTTGATCGCCGAACGGATGGAGTCGCCGGTCTCCAGCGGGGTATAGCGAACCGGGTCCTCGCCTCCTTCGCCGGTATTGGACTTGGCGCCGAGGCGGTTCATGGCGATGGCGAGGGTGGTGTGGGCTTCCCAGGAAATCGAGCCGAACGACATCGCGCCGGTGGCGAGGCGCTTGACGATCTCGCTGGCCGGTTCCACTTCGTCCAGCGCGAGCGGCTGGTTGGTGAAGCGAAATTCGAACAGACCGCGGAGGTTGCGCAAGTGATCGCGCTGATCGTTCATCACCCGGCTGTAGTGCTTGAACTGTTCATAGTCGCCGGAGCGAACCGCGTGCTGCAACAGAGATACCGTTTCCGGGGTCCAGGCGTGACGTTCGCCGCGAATGCGGAAAGCCAGTTCGCCGCCAACGTCGAGCGCGTCCCGATAGAGGGGAGCGTCGCCGAAGGCCTGGTGGTGGCGGTTGACAGCCTCGCGCGCGATCTCGTCGAGCCCAACCCCTTCGATCACGCCCTGGGTGCCGGTGAAGTAACGGTTCAAAAATTCGTTGGCCAGACCCACCGCCTCGAAAATCTGCGCGCCGCAATAGGACTGGTAGGTGGAGATGCCCATCTTGGACATGACCTTGAGAATACCCTTGGCGATGGCCTTGGTGTAGTGCTCGTGGGCGTCAGCCTCGGTCAGGGCCTGGGGGGCGCGGGACACGTTGGCCGACAGGGTATCGAACGCCAGCCAGGGATTGATCGCCTCGGCGCCGTAGCCGGCCAGCAGGCAGAAGTCGTGCACCCGCTTGGCCTCGCCGGTTTCAATCACCAGGCCGACCTCGGTGCGCAACCCGGCGCGGATCAGGTAATGGTGGACGGCGGCGGTCGCGAGCAGGGCGGGGATGGCGATGTGGTCGGCGTCCAGACCCCTGTCGGAAAGGATCAGGATATTGTCGCCGCGCCGCACCACGTCGGCGGCTTCGCGACACAGATCGTCCAACGCCCGGGCCATGCCGTCGGCGCCGCGACCCACGGGATAGCAAATGCTCAGGGTGCGGGTGCGAAAAGCGCGATCCACATGGTATTCGATGCGGCGAATCCGCTCCAGATCGACGTTGGCCAGGACCGGCCGCTTGACCTCCAGGCGTTTTTGGCTGCCGGCGCTGTGGGGATCAAGCAGATTCGGGCGGGGGCCGATGAAGGAGACCAGCGACATCACCAGTTCCTCGCGGATCGGGTCGATCGGCGGGTTGGTGACCTGGGCGAATTTCTGCTTGAAGTAGTCGTAAAGCAGCTTGGACCGGTCGGACAATACCGCCGGCGGGGTGTCGCGGCCCATCGAACTGACCGGGTCCTCCCCGGTCAACGCCATCGGGTTGAGAAAGGCGCGGATGTCTTCCTGGGTGTAGCCGAAGGCTTGCTGGCGGCGCAGCAGGGTGCGTGGGTCGGGCGCCATTGGGCCGATTTCGGTTGGCAGGTCCTGCAAGCGGATCTGGGTGGCGTCCAGCCAGGCCTGATAGGGTTCGGCGGACGCCAGTTGGGCCTTGATCTCGTCGTCGCCGACGATGCGGCCCTGCTCCAGGTCGATCAGCAGCATCTTGCCGGGTTGCAGCCGCCACTTCTTGACGATCTTCTCTTCCGGGATTGGCAGCACGCCCATTTCCGAGGCCATGATCACCTGGTCGTCGTCGGTGACCAGATAACGGGCGGGGCGCAGGCCGTTGCGGTCCAGGGTCGCGCCGATCTGGCGGCCGTTGGTGAAGGCGATGGCGGCGGGTCCGTCCCACGGTTCGATCAGGGCGGCGTGGTATTCGTAGAAGGCGCGGCGCTGGGGGTCCATCAGCGGGTTGTCGGCCCAGGCTTCCGGCACCATCAGCATCATGGCGTGGGGCAGGGAATAGCCGGCGGCCAGCAACAGTTCCAGGGCGTTGTCGAAGGTGGCCGAGTCGGAGGCGCCGTCGCCGATCAGCGGCCACAGCTTGTCCAGGTCCGCGCCGAGCCGGTCGGAGCGCATGTTGTGGCGGCGGGCCAGCATCCAGTTGATGTTGCCGCGCAGAGTGTTGATCTCGCCGTTATGGCACAGGTAGCGGAACGGGTGAGCCAGCGCCCAGGAGGGGAAGGTGTTGGTGGAGAAGCGCTGATGGACCAGGGCCAGGGCCGATTCCAGCCGTTCGTCGCGCAGGTCGGGGTAGTACACGCCGAGGTTGCGCGCCAGGATCATGCCCTTGTACACCAGGGTCCGGGACGATAGGGATGCGATGTAAAACTGCTGGCTGCCGAGCAATTCCAGATCCCAGATGGCGTGATGGGTCTGCTTGCGGATGACGAACAGTTTGCGCTCGAAAGCGTCAGGGTCCGGGCAATTCGGGCCGCGCTGGACGAAGGCCTGACGCACCACCGGCTCGGACGAGCGCACGCTGCGACCCAGGCAGGAGTTGTCGGTAGGCACGTCGCGCCAGCCCAGGAAAATCTGGCCCTCGGCGGCGACGGTGCGTTCCAGGGCGGCTTCGCTTTGGGCGCGGGTACGGGCATCGCGGGGGAGGAAGACCATGCCGATCGCGTAGTCGCCGGGGGCGGGCAGGTCGATGCCGCGATCGGCGCATTCGGCGCGCAGGAAGGCGTCGGGAATCTGCACCAGGATACCGGCGCCGTCGCCGGCCAGTGGATCGGCGCCCACCGCGCCGCGGTGGCTCAGGTTGGCCAGGATTTCCAGACCTTGGCGAACGGGTCGATGGCTTTTGCGGTTCTTGATGTCGACGACGAAACCGATACCGCAGGAATCATGTTCGTTGCGAGGGTCATAGAGTCCTTCGGAGGCGGGTAGGCGGGTCATGCTCATGGTCATTCCTCAAAATAACAGCGGCTGGCGGCATCCTTGCCCGGACGGATCTCCAGCCGTTGACGGGGCCGGAGACCGTAACAATCCCGAAAATCACGAAATTCAATACTACCGACCCGATGACCGTTCGCGCAACCGCCATGGTGGCCGATCGAATCGAACCGGCGTCGAAATCGGTGACCGACATGAAGACTATTTTCAAACGATATTGTGGCTGCACGGCACGCAGAACGGTTGCATCGGGACACCGAGCCGCTCGGTCAGCTCGATGGCGCGTTCACGCACCGATTCCATGCCTTCGACCGTGGGTTCGGGGTAGCGGGCGAGGAATATCCCAGGGTCGGCGGTGAAGGGGCTCAGTTCCACCAGCACGCCGCGCCGGGCGAGGGCGTCCACCGCTTGCAGGGTGTCCTCCTCCGGCTCCAGCCCGAGGAGCAGAACCGAACGCACCTTGCCCGGCCCGAAGTGCTCGACGGCCAGCTCCATGAACAGCAGGTAGTTTTCCCGGCCGATGGCATCCTTTTCCGGGATGTGGCGTTGACGAGCGGCAGGGTCGTTGAGCTCCAGATTCACCGACAGGGCGTCGAAACCCCATGCTCGCAGGCGCTGGACGAAGTTGCCGTAGGTACGCCGGGTGTGTCGACCGGGGTGGAGGGCGCGGGGAGCCAGCATCAGGTCCCATTTGAGCGTTGGGAATCGGCTTGGCAGGCTCGCGTAGACCTGGTTGAGGAAGGTGTATTCTCGTTCCTCGGCGCGAGGGGTGCCGCCGCTGATCAGGACGTGAGGATGGGGCAGGATGCGGTCTGCCAGGGCGATGTCCAGCGCCTCGGCCAATTCCTCGACCGTATTTTGGCGATAGGCCAGCGGTGGATAGTTGCAAAACTGGCAGTGATAAGCACAGCCGTGCAGCGGCGTCAGCCGGACCCGGTCGGCGTGGGTCATGGCCACCATGCGGATGGACTTGCCGCTGCGCAGGCGACGGCTTTCCAGGGCGTATTGGGGGGGCGGCAACACGTCGACCGGGATGGCTCCAGCGTGGCTGCGCAGCACGAATCTCACGCCGTCGTGATCGAGGGGCAAATGCTCCGGGTGGTCGGGCCGCAGCCGGGCGTTGGCGTAAAGATCGCCCGGCAAGCGTAGAATCAGCCCGCTGGTGGTCGGGTAGTCACGCACCACCACCTTGCCTCCCCGGTTGATCGGCAAGGTGGCGAGGGCGGCGTCGCTGGGGAAGATCCCGTGGCACAGAACCTCGAACTTGAGGCGCGGAGACGCGGGATCTTTCACGAGATTACCCAATCAGGTGCCGCGCCGCGATCAGATAGTGCTGTAAAACCTGCATCGCCATGGCGGTGGCCGCCGCGAGAGGCATGCCGGCTACCGGCTCGTTCCAGTGGCCGTGTTCCGGGTGCTGTTCGCGGAGGATTTCGCCGATGGTCCGCTCCAGGCGCCGCCACAAGCCAGGTCCGAATTCCACCGGCAACCCGCCATCACCGCTGCGTCCTTCGTTGAACAGGTCCAGCAAAAAGATCGCCAGGGTCACGTCGTAACGGTTGGACCATTTGCCGAAGTTGTCGTGCAGCCGCTCGTCGAGGGGCACGCGGAACTCGAACTCGGCGATGCGCCGGTAGTCCGGCTCCCAGTGGATATTGGCCAAATCGAGCAGGTCGGCGAGACGGGGGGCGATGGCGCCGCGCAGGTCGGGCAGCCCCCGGTAGAGGGCGAGCAGTCCGGCGCCGGTCCAGACGCTGGCGCGCAGGATGTCCCGCGAGGCGTAATCCTCGACCCGATCACCGAAGAACGGTAACCAAACCTGTCGTCCCTGAAAATTCACCGCCCGCTCCCGCAAAAACGCCCACGCCCGGCGGAGCGCCGCCTCGACCGCCGCGCGCAGTTCCGGGCGTTCCCGTTCCTCGAAAACTTCGGAAAGCAGGACAAGGCGGAGCGCCAAGAGGGTTTGGCCGGTGGTGAACTCGTGGGCCGGAACCGGAGGCTGGTCGCCGGGGTAGCGGTAAATTCCCCAGCCGCCCGCAGGCAGTTGCGTCCGCAGCAAAAATTCGATCCCGTCCAGCAAGGCTTCGCCGACAGCGGATCGGGGGCAGTGAAAGGGACCGTAGCTGGTGGCTAGGCGGTCGTATTGATCGTGGACCGAGCCCAGGGCCAGCACCGCGTCCCAAGTGGCGTCCACGGTGGGGTAAACGGCTTCGGGCTGGTCGTCGAAGGGCCAGAAGCCCCCGCGATGCCAGTTCCGGGCGGCTTCGTCCCAGCCGGGCGGCGCGTCCGGTTCCGCACGGCAGGCCAGCAACCAGCGCAGCAGGCTATCCAGAGCCGGGCCGGGCGCATTTTTCGCTCTTTCGATGGAGTGCGGAAAGTAATGGCTGTCGGCCAACGCGCCCAGCGCGTCGCCGATGCCGGTGATCGCCCGGACGAAGCCCAGCGGCGCGTCTTCTCCACCCTGGCATTGCCAGAAGGCCGGCATGGCCTCCAACTGGTTCGCCGGATCGCGGGCATGGTCTGCGGTCCACAGCAACCAGCCGTAACCCTTGTAGATGGCTTCGCCGAGATTTCGTACTGTCCAAAGCGTGTCGACCACGGGAAAGAACAGCCCATCGATTTCCGCCAGCGTCCAGGCAACCGCGCCCAGGGATTTGGGCAAACGCCGCCCGGCGGCGGGAAACGCCGTCAAGGGCAGGGTTGCGCGGAGACAGTAGCGTCCCTCGCGCTCTTCCAGCAAGGGGATGGAAGCCAGCAGTTCCCAAAGTCGATTGCGGGGTCGCAAACCTCCAAATTCCTCCACCCGCAACAGGATGTCATCGCGGCTCAGGCCCTGGTCTCGAAGCTCTGGGGCCCGCAACAGTTTTTCGATGGCCTGGCGCTTGAACAGGCGGTCGTTGATGTTCTCCGCGTCGGTGAGCAGGGCAAACAACAGATGGCCCCGCCACGCTTCCGGTATCGAGGTATTCGTTAAACCGAGCATCGCGCCCTCCTATCCTTCGGCCATCAGCGTCAACATCAGCGACGGGTAGTAGGGGCCGGGCCAACGAACGAAACGGCCATCGGCGTCCAAACCGGGAATGCCGCGCGAGAGCAGGAGTCCCTGCAAACCGAAGGGGTCGATGATCTCCTCGCGAAACTCGGCCCAATCGCCATAGCCGGCGGGCCCGCCGATCAGGAGCATCTCGGCTTGGTCGAAGCCCTGCTCCAGATCGGCGCCGCGCGGATGGTGCTCCGCCAGATAATCGAGGAAACGGTTGAGGAAATTCTCTTGGCGGTCGGTGGTCAGGGTGGGATCGAAGCTGTCTTGAACGTATCGCTTGGCCAACTCGACGGTCAGCCAGCAAGGTTGCCGGTCGCCGGGCAGGGTGCGAACTAGGCTTTCCAGGAAGGTCAGGATAGCGCGGAAGCTGTTGACGTGAGCCGCGCCGTCGGGCACCAGGATGTCGTACAGGGCCGGCTCGATGATCTCCTCGGGCCGGCGCTTCAGATACTCTCTGATGCGCTGTTGGAGCACCCCCTGCAAAAAGGGTCGATCCAGGGGTTCGAAGGTTTGCAGAAACCGATGCTTGGGCAAATGGCGCAGCAGGTTCGGGTTGCGCAGGGTGTAATCGCCCAGGATCAGACTCACCCGCTGGCTGTTCCGCAGGTGTTGGCCGATCAGGGCGATGCCGCGATCCAGGTCAGCCCATGTGGTCTTGATGTCGCCCTCGTCGACGAACAGTACTTCGCCCTTGGCCTGCTGGAGGTCGCGCTCGTCCACTTCCCCGACCAGCAGGGGTTTGGCGCGGCCTTCCAAGCCAAGCAGAGCAGCCATCTGGTCGATGAAAAAAGTCTTGCCGGTACCCATCGGCGCGGAGATCAGCACCGCGCCACCCAGCAGGGGCGAACGGTCGGCGAAGAGGCTCTTCATTTCCTGTTTGGAAGCGACCCGGTTGTAAAAAGGGGTCACGTAGGCGCGGCTGCTGGCGAAAAGCTGGCGCGCGACCCGCTTGATCTCCTGATTGGTGGTTGGCATGGCGTCAGTCCATCCTGGATTTGCGTTCGAACTTTTTTCGGGGCGGCGTCACCGCTGGGGCAGCAGTCGCGGGAGGCGAGGAGGCGGGAGTCGGCTCCAGCAAAAAGGGAACGTCGGCCTCGGCGCAGTCCAGGCGTTGCAGCATGGCGGTCTTGACTCGTTCCGCGACTTCACCCAAGGCGGCGGCGCCCCGCCAAGCGTCTTGCACGAAACGCTCGGCGAAGACCGCGTCGAGTCCCACCTGGTTGCGCCCGCGAAAGCCCGGCACGTTCGGGGTATAGCGCTTGAGCAGCATGGCGTAGATCTGGGCGGCGGTGTAGCGCGGATAGCGCAGGGCATTGAACGGACGCTGAAAGTCGCGTTCGATTTCCACCTTTTGCAAAGGGGTGCAGAAATAGACCTCGCGCAAGGCGGCGAATTCGACCCCGCCGCGCTCGTGGCTGGCCTTGATCGAGCGCACCAGATCGCGCAACGGTTGGGGCAGAACGTCGCGGGGGAAATGAAAGTACAAGGCGGTCTGGATGCGAAAATTGCGCAACAGATAATTGAGCAGATCGGGCAAACTACCCTTGAGCCAGGGGAACTGGATCGGCAGCTTGCGAAAAGCGGGCGGGCGGTCGAAGAGAAACGCGCGCATCCGCGATTTGTAGCTTGGCAGATCGGTGGCGTACTCGAAGTGGATACACTCGAAGTAGTAGTCCCGATTGAGGGATTGCTCCCAGGGATTGTCGACGAGGAGGCCGATCATCTGGCGCTTGATTTCCTCTTCAAAACCGTCCAGGGTGATCGGGTCCTTGCCGAACAGACGCTCCAGGTCGATGGAGATCGGCAACAGCAATCGTTCCATGGCTCGATCCCTGGCTTCCCCGAGCATGTAGCGAAACAGGCTGGTGCAACCCCAACCCGGTTCCACCACCACCTGAGTGAGCTGGTGGCTGCCCAGGCTGGCGCGCAGTTCCTCGATCTGTCCGGGGTCCAGGACCATCAGGGAGGACAGTTCCCGATCTGGGATCGGCGGCAGGGTGGGAAACTCCGGGTCCAGCCCGACCAGGCTGCGCCAGAACACCAGATTTTTCTCGGCCCGGTTTTCTTCGGCCTTGCTCATGTATTGCTCTCATTTCCTCTTGCTTTTCTATACATCCACTCGTTCCCCTTTGGGGGAAGACATCTTTTCGCGGAGTTGCCAAGGCGAAACCGCGCCACGCTCTGCAAGGAACTCGAGGGTGCTTCGGTCCAGCCCCTCAGCGCGATCCAGAATCAGTCCGGCGCAATCCATGCGCATGGGTTCGTCCAGCAACAGCTCCGTTCCCCTCGGACCTTGACCCCAGACCGTGAGCCGCTCCCCCCCGACGGCCACGAACTGGCCATCGGGCGAGCAAGCCAGGACCGCCCTCGACTCCGGATGGGGGAGGTGGCCGACAGGGGTGGGATTGTCCGGTCGCTCGGTTCGCCATTTCTGCTCCAAAAGACGCTGCTGTTGCAGGAAGAAGAGGCGACCCGACTCCCGGGCGTATCCCAGCGCCTCCACCGGTCCGGTCACGAAGCCGGTCGACTGTTTCGCGCCGGTTCGATCCAGATGAACCACTTGACCGTTGGCGAGGAGAGCCAGAAGTTCTTGGTCCGGCAGGGCGACCAGAGAGCGGATACGGTCGTTCAAGTTATCGCCCCAACGGTCGAAAACGCCTTCCACGCGCCAGCTCGCGCATCGATAGATGTCGCCATCGCCATCTCCCACGAAGAGTTGCTCCGGGGTGAGGGCAAGACAAGAGACCAGCGCGCCCCCGGTCCGCTTCAGGTCGATGCGGCGCAGTTCGACGCCGTCCACAGCGCGGATCAGCTTGACATAATCCCTCTCTCCAGCCACCACCAAAACATCGTCTTCGCCGGCCATGGCCCGCAAGCTGCCCATGGCCAGGGGAAAGCTGCGCACGCTGTGCAAGTCGCCGATTTCGCTGGCGCAGAGCGCCCCATCGAGGGAGGCGCTGTACAGGGTATCGTTGCCACTCCCCCGCATCTCGACGGCGGTGATGGCCTCGGTGTGAGGGCGACTGCGCGACGGGAAAGGAGCGTCCGACCCCCATAGAGTCAACATGCCGTTCTCGGTGCCGCCGGCCAAGCGCCAATGGCCGGCCCCGCCTTCCTCGCGGCGGATGAAGGCGGTGGTCAGTAGCGCCCCCGCCTCCTGGATACGTGCGCCCGCGAGGCGGGCCTGGGCGAGGCTGGCGTTGCGCAGGGTGGCAAAGGACAGGTCCGCGTCCTCCAGGTCGCAGTGAGAGAAATCGAGCCCCGAGAGGTCCGCTCCGCGCGCGTCCAGCCCCCGCAGCACCGCGTGTTTGAGCCGCAACCCCCGCAACAGGTCGAGCCAGCTTTTCCGCTCCTCGGCGGAAGCGGCGCCGTGCTGGATGCGGTCGAGGATCAGGGTGAGGGCGTTCCCCCCTTGGAAGTCCACGTCCCGGAAGTGCTTGAAGCGAGTAGCGTCGACGAGGCGGTGCAGCGACTCGCCATGCTCTTCCGCCCGGAGCCGGGCCGCCACCATGCGGCGGCTTTCCCAGGTGAGGGGCGCGACCCTGACGAAGGCCCGTTCGCCAGGAGAATTCGGGTTTTTCAACTCGTCCAGCACGAAGAAGGCAGCCAGAAACTCCAGATAGGCGTTGAAGCGGAACACCAGCGAGGGTTTGTCGCGGCGAAGCTTGACTTGATCGAGCAGAGGGAGCTGTTTGAGGCAAGCGAGCACGGCTTCGCGTTGCTCTGGACCGGAAAAAATTCCGGCGCAATCGCGATCCGTCGCCAGACTGGTCAAGGCAATGGCGACGTTGGTGCCATCCAGTCGCGCACGGGCGGTGATCGCCCGCAAAAGCTGAATCGGGTATTCCGTACTCAAGCCAGCATGAACCTTGGCTCGCCACCCTTTGAACAAAAGTTCGAAAAGGTCGTACTCGGTCAAGGGGGATGAACGGGAATCTTCGGTCTTTGATGCGGACGACAGGCGCTCATTCACCAAACGGCGAAACGGCTCCTCATGGTTGACGATGAGTTGAAGAATCAGCGGCTTGTAATGAATGCCGCCCAGGATGTCCCGATGGTGGGGGTCGTCGAGAAAAGCGAGCAGATCGCCGAACCCCTGAAGCCGCTCGGCAACTTCCGCCGCGCTGAATCCCCGGATCAGCAGCAACCAAGCAGGGGGTTCAACCTCCCGGTTCAGCGCGGTCTTGAGGTGCTGATTGAAAAAGCCAAGGCGGCAGGTGCAGTAAACGAGGGCGCGTTGGCCGGTCAAGGCACGCAGCGTGGCCCGATCCCGTTCGATCCGCATTCCGCCAGCGCCGTGCCCCATCTGGTCCAGGGCATCCAAAACCGGGATGAAGACTCCCAGATCGCACAGCCGCGCGAATTCGGCAAAGGAGAGATTGAGGCCGTAGTCTTCATACAGGCGGCGAAGCAGAAACTGCTCCAGCCCGGCGGCGTCGCACTCGTTGAGGAGAAAGAGCAGAGGGATGCCGTCGGCTAGCTCTGCTTGCTCCAAGCAATGAAAGGCGTAATTGAAGCAGAAACTGGTCTTGCCCTCGCCGTATTCGGCCGCCAGGAAAACGAGGCCGCCCTGCTGGGCCGCTTCATGCTCATTGGTCCAAGCAAGCAGTTTGGCGGTGCGTTGCGCTGTATCGTCCACCACCAAGGGATCGATGTAGCGAAAATTCTCGCCCTCGGTCTCCAAATACTCCGCTCGCAGGCGACGGTAATGCTCTTGGATCGCCGATCGCTTGACGAGGCCGGAGACGAACTGCCACCAACTCATGGCGCGGGCGCCACGCTTCGGAATACCCGCTCGGTCGGTCAGCAGGCGTTCGGCCTGTTCGACTTCGTTGGCGGTTTTTCCCAGCAGAATCAGGTCGGTGGCAGGCTCCGTCTCCGCCCAGCGCGCGATGTCCCAACCTGTCGTGTCTTCGACGAACAGCACGCGCAACCTGGCGTCCCCGGCGAGGAAATCCGCCTTCGATGCCAGCAGGCCGGGAGCGGCTGTCTGCTCGCAGCGCCAGCCCCCGAGAATTTCCAGCAACGCCTTCGCGGTTTCGATCATATTCGTTCTACTCCCAATGCGATGCGGTCGAACAGGCCCGCGTAATCGAGAAAGCCGAGGCGGGGATCGAAGGCGTCCGCCTCTTCGTCCGGTCCCCATTCGACTTTTTGTCGCAGGCAAGCGCCCGAGTGTGCCTTGTCGTAGCGGTAAACGATATCAAGCTGCTCTCCACTCGGCTCATACTCCAGGCGGCAGCCCTCGACCTGCTGGTCGAGGGTCAGCATTACCTTATCGTCCTCACTGCGGAAATTGGCATGGAAGCGCCCGTAACTTTGAATTTGGTCCGCCACGCCGAGCACGAAAGAGACCGGGTCGCGGCGGAAGGCAACCCGCATGTGGGGCCGACGAGGGGTAAGAGGCTGGCCGGTCCATTCCCGCTTGACCTCTTCGCCCAGGTAGATGCGCTGCATGTCGTGCATGACGATGGCCAGGGCCGCCAGTTCGATGGTTAATCTGCCGGTGGCGTTGCGCCGTTCGCTGCGGACATCCATCACCTCGTGGTTAAGGTAGAGGAAGGTAAGGCCGCCGGGCAGACCGTGAGATTCCCGCAGTGCTCGACCGATCGCTTGGTTGATGTCGGGAGTGGCGGCGTGAGACCGGCCGATGCGGCGGTTGGAGCGGTAGCCACGAAACGGCATCAGGCAGAGCGGATCGTCGAACAATTCGTAAACTCGTTCGACTTCGCCGCCCTGGATGAGGTCGGTGAACCGGCTGCGGTTCACCTTGCGCGTGATTCCGCGCAAGAACTGTACGGGGTAGCCGATATCGTGGTACAGGGCGGCGGTCACGGCGGCGTTGTAAACGACCTCGCGCCAGAACCAGAAGCACCCCGGAGTTCGGGGTTCCAGCCATTGGGGCTGAACGCCCAGCTCGCGGGCGTAGTCCATCAGATAGCTGCTGCCGTCCTCGCCCAAGGCGAGACAGTAGGCCGCTAGCTCGCGCAAGGTCACGTAGCAACCCCGTTCCGGCAAGGGTGTCCACCACGCATCCCGATAAGCCTGCGCCAGCAGATGCCGGTCGCAGTCGAGCTTGAGACCGTCGAGGAGCGTTTGCACCACCACGGCGGTTTGACCCTGATGGACGATGTGGTCACGGTGGAAATTTTTGTGGTAATCCACTAGGGCCAGCCAATCTTCGTTGACGAACTCCCCGCAGACGCTGGCAAAGCCGGGAAAGAGCCGGGCGCTATAGCGGAGCAGCCAGTCGAGGCTGCACAGCACGTCGCCAAAAGCGTTGGCGGGCAGACGCTTCCTGATCTGTTTCAACGAGGCGTTGACTCGTTCCGCCGGATTGCCGGGAAAAAGGGCGTAGTACCGAGCCGGGTCGATGGGAAAAAGCGCCGGCGGTCGACCGCCGGGCCAGAGCCGGGCCAGGGTTCGGGTATCTTGGCGCAGTTCAATGGTCGGCATGGTCGGCCCCGGCGGCGAACAAGTGATCGACCACCTTGCCCAGGCGCTGCTCGATGCGAGCGGCCAAATCCCGAGGCGCATCGCCGGAACTCTGCGTCAGAAGGTTCAAGATTTCCGTGCGTACCCGTTCATGGTCGGTGCGCAAGCCTTGGAAAAGGCCGGCAAGTGCGGTGTGCAGATAGAGTTCCGCGAGTTCGGTGAGCGGGCTGCCATCGGTAGGGAATTGTTTCAGCAAAGTCAACAGCATATTGCTGGAGGTTTCGCCGTGGTTTAGCGAGATATCGAAAAGGCGCAGCCGTTCCATGACATCGCCCAACTCCAGGTTAAATTTTTGGGTTTGGTGGCTGGAAAAACGTTGATCCAAAGCGTCGCACAAGGCTTGTGCCGATTCGCGATTTAGCGCCTCTTGCAGCACCATGTCGGCCACGGCGTAAAGCTCCGTGAAGAATGGTAAAAACTCCGATTTGAGAACACCCGATTTGGGTTCGATTTGGTCCGGGTAAGCAACGAATGCACCGAAAATCGGAAATAGCCCGGCTATCATCCGATGTGCGATGCTGCGGAACCCGCCGTTTTCGGCACGCGACCGCGCGAAGCTTTCTTGAGTTTCCGCAGTAATCACCGGTGTTTGGTCGGTCTTTCCCGGGATGAGCGCATTGAGAAACCTCGCTCCTTGAATATCGTCCCAAAGATTGAAGTCCGTGGCTTCCTTTTCCATCTCTTCTTCCATCCGAACCACCAAGACGTTGAGCATATTTGTTCTGAAAAGAAGCCCGTCCGGAGCAGGTTGAGGAATATCTGGGCGGCAGGCGCGCAAGATGCGATGGGAGAGATCGAAAAGCCGCGCGCAGACGTCCAAGCCTCGGTAAAGATGGCTGGCAATGCCCACCGTGAAGACACGGACCAGTGTGCGCCTGGCCGCGCTGGCATCAAGCCAAACTTTGCGGCTGTACAGGTTTCGGTAGAGGTTCAAATCGAGTTCGGCCAGCCGGCGCAACTGATTTTCTGGCTGTTCCGCTGTATTGGGTAGCGTTGCTGGTGGTTCTGGCGGGGTAGATTCATGGACGGACGTAGTTGCTGGTTTGCTGCCTCTCGGCGGAGTGGCGCGAAAAAGCTCCTGAAAAAACAGCCCCAAAGCGGGATCGAAAGGGAATGCGACACGCGGGACGTCGAGAAAAGGCACTTCCAGTTTGCCTACCCGCTCCAGGATGAATTCATCCACCCGCCCCAAATCTAAGGTCTCGAACACACGATTCAGGATCAATATCATAAAGCAAGGATATTTCTCCTCCAGGCAACATTCATCGCAAACGGCCTTGATTGCGCTGGAGCCATCCGTCAAAAGCTCCAACAGCAATTCTCGGTCGATGCCGTCCCGCCCGTGAACCGCCAACAGATTTCCCCAGTCACTGGACGAGGTGTTCGGTCCGTGTTCGGCGATTACTTTTTTGGTCTGGTGGATGGTGGCCGCGCGCTGCTGGATGTGGGCCAAAACCTCCAAGCTGGCCCGAATGTCCATTTCGTCCAAGGTGGCCACTTGCAGGAACTTGGCGCGGTGAGTGCCCCAACGCAGCAAGCGTTCTTGCAGGAGGGGCAGCAATTCGGATTGGCCCGGCGCGTTGTCGAGGATGACGTAAAAGGGAGCCGATGATTCCGGTGGCAGTTTCTTGTTGAGATACCCGAACAGGTCAAACAGGAAATCGACAAACCAGAGAGCATGATTGGCGTCGAATAGCACGTTGGCGGCGGAGGGGTCTTTTCGCGGGCCGTAGGTGGTTCCCGAAGCGAGGTGGAAAACCGTCGAATCGTCTCCTTTTGCATCAGCGACAGCGGAGAAGTCGCAAAAATCTAGTGTCTCGGCTAGATCGTGCCCGCCGAGATGTCGCCGGAACAGGTCGAGCAGCGTACAAACCTTGTTCCGCTGTTGGGCGCGAATGGGCCGAACTCGCACCCCGTGGATCGTCGCGGCGCCGTCGTCGCCCGACGGAACCATATCGGCCACCGAGGTGCCGGTGAAATCCAGGTCGAACACCATGACCCTGTTGGCCGGATATTGCCCGCGCAAGTGCCGCGCCAGCAGAAAAGAAAGCATGGTCTTGCCCACGCCGCCCTTGACGGACTGGACACAGACGATGCGGACGTTTTCGAGCTTCGCGCCCATGTTTCCTCCCCGGTCTGACCGAACGCGCGTGTCGTTATGCGTTATGCGACAATCGTCTTGCGCGATTGCAAGTAGAAGAAATTTATGTCGGATTTGTCGTCCTGTAAACGGAATCGGCGACCCGCCAAGCCGAGAAAATGGCCTTTTTCGACCCGCACGGGCCGTTCGTGGTAACGGACGCGAAAAGCGTCGGCTCGTCCGGCCAGAAACGCCTCCACCGTTCCCTGCTCTGCCTCGGGACGGTACACCTCGCCAATGGCCGGGCGAATCTTGGTCACGGCGATCCGCGATTCGGGTTCGGGGAGCAGGGGACAAGACAAGGGGTCGGGCCATTCGTCCCCCCATAGCACTCCGAACAGGTTGCAGCGTAGGTTTGCCACCAACAAAGCAGTCTCGCCAGCGAAACGGACATTGATCTCGGTGATCAGGGGGGTGTGTCCGGGTCGGCTCAGAAAATCGACGGCGAAGTAACCCCAGTACCCTTTGGCCGCGAGAATGCGCCCGGCCCGCTCGGTGAGGCTCAGGATCGCTTCCAGGTCGCCATCGCGGGGGAAGATCGGGAACAGGAAGCCGTCGAACTGGAACTCGTCGAGCAACAATTCATCAACGCCCAGCACGAACACCGCGCCGTTGCGGGATACCAGCCCGTGGCCGGACAGGGTGAGGGCGTCCGGCACGTAGCGGGTGACGAGGAACCGCGAACCGGCATCCGCCAACCCGGATGCGGCGAGGCGAGTCAGGTATCCGTCCAGGTCGTCGGCGGTGCGAACCCGCCCCGCGCCGGAACCTCCGGCGGAAATTTCGGGCTGAACGAATAGCGCACCCCACGCACGCAACAAGGCTGGCAGTTCGCGGCGGAGAGTTGCGGGGTCGCCGCAACAGGAAAACTGGGGCAGCGGCAAGCCGGCGTCGTGCAGCCACTGGAATTGCCGTACCTTGTTGTTGAGCGCGTCGCTCGACCAGGGGTCCGGGCCGAATAAGGCGAGGCCCTCCCTCGGTTCCAGGCCGGACAGGGTGAAGGCCGCCAGCGGGACGCCGCCGGACCTCTGGATCGGCAAATCGCCGCGATCCCACGCCCGGATAAAGCGGCGGTTGATCTCTTCCGGCGGCTCCTGGCGCAACGGACAAGGGCCGTCTTCGACCGACGGGTCTTCGGTATCCGGAAACAGGCGATAACCGAGAATCGGCGTGGGGTCGGAGAATCCTCGGCGGGCCAAAAACCGCTGGAACTCGGGGACCAGCGAATCGAAGCGCTGGTCGAACAGCCAGATGAAAGGAGTGCCGTTATCTCGCATGGCGCTGGGTCGCCGTCTTCGTTCATTCAAGGATGTCGGGCGCGGGGAAGCCGTAATCGCCCATCCCGCCCCGGCGCCGCAGATCGCAGGTGGCGCAATGGAAACCGCCTCCCAAAGTGTAAACGTGCCGGAACGGCAACTCGACGGTTTCGAAGCCGAGGGACCGCAGCAGGCGAATCGTTGGCAACTCCTGGCGTTCCACGATCACCCTGCCCGGATCGAGAACCAGCAGATTCATGCTCAACCAGGGGCTGGACAGGAACAGCGGCCAATCGTCCGGCAGGGCGGGGGCAGGCGCATCGACCATCGCCCATCCTGCCCGCCGAAACAGCTCTTTCTGGTGGCATGGCCGAGTCGGGTTCACCAGCAACAATCCAGGCCGCAACGGCATGATGGTGGAATCCAGGTGCATCGGATTCGGGTCGTCGAAGGACAGACGATGGAGGCGGAATTCCGAGGGCAGGTGGCGCCGAATCCAGCGAATCCCGGCAAGATTGGTCACTTGGCTGCGCTGGATGAAGATGTCCCGCCCGCAGCGCACCATGTCCGCCGCGTCCAAGCAGGGTTCCGCTTCCGTGGTCACGAAGCGGCCGGCCGCGGCCTGAAGGTTTCTTGCCCGAGGCGAGTCCGCGCCGTAGTCCCACCGATAAAGGTCGTCCCCTTTCAGCGGCTTGGGCGCGCACAGCCAGCCTGCGCCTTCGCAAGCGCAGCGATTCAGGATGCCGCGATAGGCGCGATACTCGAAGTGGCGCTGGCGCCACCCCATGGAGGCTTCCAGTACGGTATCCCCCAGTATGGCAAGGAGGTCTCGCGGCATCGCGGCATACAAGCCCCGCGACGCGAATTCCGGAGTTGCGAAGGATTGGCAATGGTCGATGGGGTCGGGGCGATGGACAGCGATCCCTTCTTGTCGCAGAAACTCGGCCAACCCGTCCAGTTCGCGCTCCGCCGATTCCAGCATTTCGGGCGGAAAGGGGCCACCGCCGTAACGTTCGAGCAGGGGGAGGTTACGAGGCGAGACACAAGCGCGAATGATTGGATCGAGCATCGGTGCGCAGGCGCCGTGGGCAGTGCCGACAATCGCTGCTTCCAGGGGGCTCCATTCGTCGTAACTGCTTACCATGATAGAGCTTTTTCTAGGCCGTGTTGACGTTCTATCGTAACCAAATCAATGCACAGGCGAAGTGGATA
>JARSSO010000032.1 GCA_029624765.1 Candidatus Contendibacter sp.
GGTTGCCGGTATAGTCCAGTCAAACGCATTTACACAAAAAGATTGACAGGCTCGCGGGTGCTCTCCTTGACCTGCGGCACGTCTTTCGGCCCCCACGCCCACATCCAGGCGTCCAGCACCCCCAAGGCCACCCCCGCCGGCGTCACCGCCAGGGTCGGATGCACGTACAACCCGTGCTGGGCGTCGTAACTGAGCCGGCCCAGCCCGGTAATGCCCGGTTGACGGGTGAAATCCAGTTCCGTCGTGTCCTGAATGCACAACACCACCGGCTGGCCTTGCATCCGCTCGGCGGTCCGCTGGGTATGGACCTCCAGGATCTCGCGCTACTCCACTGCCGGGTTGTCCAGCAACCGTTCGTCGGCGCTTCGCGCCGACGAACCCTCGTTGGAGCGACACGGCTTCGCCGCTACGCCCGCTTGGGGTATCGCCTACTTCGTGCGCGATACCCACGCGCGGGTGTCGCTCAACTCGCGCCCCGATAGGCGGCTTTGGTCTCCGGCCAGCCCCCGCAGGCCAGCGGGATACTCCCCGTCGGTTGCGCCGACAGATCATCGATCAGCTTAATCAACCGTTGGGTCCGCCGCGCATCCCCCAACTCCAGCCCCTCAAACTCCTGCGCTGCCCAACTCATGTCACACTCCCATCAACTCATGAAAAATTATATATTAACAATGAGTTGGAAGTTGTGGGTAATCGGGTGCTGTCAAACGGACGCAAGCCAACAGCTTCCGGGGTACCAAGGCATCACCTATAGTCGAACACGATTTCTGCTTCCTGGTTAGTTGAAGCTCTATTGACGGGGTATATCTGTAAATCTTGGATCGATCAGAGCTCCGGCTGGCCTACCAAGCCTATGCCGAACGCGCCAGAGCCGAAGGCTGGGACCCACGTTCAGAAGCAACCTTCAGGCGCAAGGTGGCCCGCGAAGGGTTGTTGCTGCCTCGCCGCCGCCGGTTTGAGGCGTTCGATATCTAGCGCATTTGCGATACACAGCGTTGTTGTCATCGCCAGACTTTTTTCGCGCTATCCGCACCCCTTATCTAGGGGTGTTTTTTTGCCGTTCTGGTCATTTTGATCACATGGTTTAAGAATTTCGATTTCTTAAACCATGTGATTTTGATTCTTAAGTCAGGTGATCGTTTACAACCACCCGACCGAGGAGGGTAGTACCCAAAAAGTGCGCCGCCCGAAACTGAAGATCATAAAAGGCGGCGTAACTGCTTGATTGGGTGGTGGCTACGGGTGGACTTGAACCACCGACACCGGCATTATGAGTGCCGTGCTCTAACCGCCTGAGCTACGTAGCCACGAAAAGAAAGGAGATAGAGGATACAACGGAATGAAATATTATGCGAATCAGTTGGCGAGGCGTCAAGAGCTATATGTCGTATTTTCAAGACAAATCGAGTAGCCGCCCGAAAACAGGCGCGCAGCGCCAACCTCGGCCGGTCAAGCGGCGCTTCGCCGACCCTGGCTGTCCGCCTCCATCAATCCTTGAATCGCGGCTGCCGTTTCTGCATCGCCGCCGCAATCGCCTCGCGAGTATCGTTCGAAAGCAACATGGCAGCGTTCCAGGTCGCGATGTAGTCCAACCCGTCGGCAACGCCATGGTCGCGGCCATGGTTGAGCACCTGCTTGATGCCGCGCACCGTCAGCGGCGATTTGGCGGCGATGGCGGTGGCGATGGCGTGTACGCCGTCCCGCAGTTGCGCGGCGTCGACGTACACCCGGTTCACCAATCCCATTGTTTGCGCCTCGGCGGCGTCGAACTGGCGGGCAGTGAAGGCCAGTTCGCGCAACCGGCCTTCGCCGATCAAGTACGGCAGGCGTTGCAGGCTGCCGACATCGGCGACGATGGCCAAATCCACTTCCTTCAACGAAAACGCGGCGTCGACGGTGGCGTAGCGCAGGTCGCAGGCGGCGATCAGATCCAGCCCGCCGCCGATGCACAAGCCGTGGATGGCGGCCAATACCGGTTTGCGGCAGGTTTCCAGCGCGGTGAACCCGGCCTGCAAGTCAAGAATGATCCGCCGCAACCGCTCTTCCTTGCGGCCAGGCTCCAGCTTCTCAACTGCGTCAAGCACCTCGCCCATCAACTCAAAGTCGATGCCGGCGCAAAAATGCCGACCCGCGCCGCTTAAGATCGCCACCCGCGCCTCGGGCGTTTCATCCACCCAGCGAAAAACCGCGCCGATTTCCCGCCACAGCGTTCCGTTCAGGGCGTTCGCCTTGTCGGGGCGGTTCAATTCGACGTGGGCGACGGCATCGGTCAGGGTGATGGTCAGGCAGGTAAATTGCGGCATGGCAGCTCTCCAGAGGATTCAGTGGATCTCGCGCGGGCGCTTCCCCCAGACCCTGAACAGCACGCCAAGCTTGTCGCGCCAGGTCAGCCGCTCGTCCGCCAGGGCCTCCAGAAAATCCGACAATACCTTGGACTTGGCCACGCCGTAGAACACCAGAAGGACGCTCGGAATCAGGACCGCGATCAGGATCAGCGCCTTGACCCAGCCAGGGTGACTGGCCTCGTCGAACAGGTTCATGCCCAGGAAGCCGGTCGAGACGGTGGCGATCAAGCCCAGCGTGGTGACCACGGTCAGCCGCACCACGGTATTGGCCTGCCGCCGCAAGCCGTCGCTGTCCAGATAGTGCTCCATTTCCTTGACTGCCTCGCTGACGTCCCGGTAAATCCGGTCGGTGTCGAGATGTCCGGTCAGCATCCGGAACAAGTCCTTGGCCTGCGCCTGGTTGGAAACCTCGTGGAACCAGTAACGGTGGGTGAAGCGCAGGAAAGTTTCGAAGATTCGGCGAATTTCCCGCTTGAACGTTTTGACCGAATCCACGTCCCGGATGTCGAGTTGGCTAATCGCCGTCACCAGCCATTCCGAAAACAACATGAGGGTGGCCTTGTGGAAATGGGCAATCAGGTTGACCAGGAAATACTGATGGCGAAACTGGCCCAGCAAGCCGGTTTCCGCATCGGTGAAGAACTGATCATGGGCCTGGCCAACCATGACGAAGGCGTGGCCGCAACACAGATAGCGGCTGCCGAGCATCGGATCGGTGGGACTCCAGAATTTGTCGTAGCAATATTTCCGCTCGAAATGCGCCAGTTCCCGTTCGGAATAGGGCAGGGTATTGGAAGGCCCTGGACGGGTGATCAGGGCCAGGCGCGCGAAATCGCCACGGGTCAGCATCCTCGGGTCGTCGAAGCTGAGGTAGGCCAGCAGCGGCATGCGGTGGTATTCGATCTGCCGGTAGCGAACGACGCCCTCGCGGTCGGAATGGTACAGGGCCAGCGGCCGCAGCAGATAATCCCAATGCGCGGCAACGTTGGGGGAACGATGCCGGCAGACGAAATTGAGGTATTTGCGTCGGTTCTCGTAGTCGGACACCGCCAGCGTCTCGCCCGTCGCCGCCAGCCACTCCACCCGGCGCGGGCATTGTCCACCCTGGCCGTTGGCCTCCCAGAACGCCGGATAGGCCCGCCCCAGCTTGAACAAGACATCCTGGGCCAGCGGTAGCGGCAGGTCCCTGGCGAAGAATTCCACCGCCAGGATGATGATGTCGATGTCGTAGAAAAAATAGAGATCGACATGGGCCACATCGAACACCAACGGCGGCGATTGCTCGTCGAGCACCACCCGCATCCGAGCGACATCCCGGCGACGATAAACGCGGATCGGCGACTTGCCGTAGCCCGCCGGACCTTCGCGGCCTGTCCCCTCCCCATAGAGAAAGCGTTGCACGTAAGGCAGGAAGGTGATGAATTCCTTGTAGTGCCGCTCCTGGAAATCATCGGGATCGCCGAACTCATCCGCCACTTCCCGCCAGGGACACCGCTCGCCCATGGCTTCCAGCAGTTCCCAGTATTTTGAAATGTGCGGTTCCCGCACCCGAGCGTGCATCACCTGCAGGGGCCACAACAGGATCTGCCGGAAATGACGGACCAAGGGAGATGTGTGGTTTTTAGCGGCATCGCTCACGGGGTTGCATCCTCGCTGGTCCCCCTGCGGGGGCGCTTCAGGTGTTCAGGCCAGGATTTCGAGACTTTCCAAGATGGTTCCGGCCAACGGCGTTCGGTTACTCTAATCGGCTGTCGGCAAAATGAGAATTGCCGCGCGCGCCAAGGTAGTCTGGCTCTGGCATGGGCGCGGGCGAATCTGGTAAGTTAGTGATTATCGGTCGTCATCGCTTCGTCCCCCATCGTGCGTCCACATTCCCGTCCACCACCGTTTGCGATTTTTCTGGTTGACGTTCGCAACCCGAACCCCGCAGCGCGGTCTTCATTCAAAGTTCGAACCGGTTTATCCAAACCTCGCGCTCCATGAAAGAGTATGCCCTGATCCTGATCGGGACCATCCTGGTCAACAACTACGTTCTGGTGAAGTTCCTGGGCTTGTGCCCGTTCCTGGGGGTTTCCCGCAAGCTGGAGACCGCCATGGGCATGGGGCTGGCGACCACCTTCGTGCTTACCCTGTCGTCGGTTTGCGCCTATCTGACCGATCATTACCTACTGATTCCGCTGGGGCTGGAATACCTGCGCACCATCGCCTTCATTCTGGTCATCGCCGTGGTGGTGCAGTTCACCGAGATGGTGGTGCATAAAACCAGTCCCGTGTTGTATCAGGCCCTGGGTATTTATCTGCCGCTGATCACCACCAATTGCGCGGTGCTGGCGGCGGCGTTGCTGAACGTGCAGGAACGGCACGATTTCATCGCGTCCGCGCTGTACGGCTTTGGCGCGGCGGTCGGATTTTCGCTGGTGATGGTGCTGTTCGCGGCCATGCGCGAACGGATCGTGGCGGCGGACGTGCCCGTGCATTTTCGCGGGCCGGCCATCACCCTGATTACGGCGGGCCTGATGTCCCTGGCGTTCATGGGCTTTTCTGGCTTGGTCAGAGGTTGAAACAAATGGTTATCGCTGTTCTTGCGCTGAGCGCGCTGGCGGGTGCGTCGGGTCTGTTGCTGGGTTTCGCCGCGATTCGCTTCAAGGTCGAGGGCAATCCCATCGTCGAGAAAATCGACGCCGTCCTGCCGCAGACCCAATGTGGCCAATGCGGCTACGCCGGTTGCCGGCCCTACGCCGAGGCCATCGCCGCCGGCGAGGCCGAGATCAATCTGTGTCCGCCGGGTGGCGCGAACGGCGTCGCGGCCTTGGCCGATCTGCTGGGCCGTGATCCGCCGCCGCCCAACGCCGACGATGGCATGGAGAAGCCGAAAATGGTAGCGGTCATCGACGAGCAAAGTTGCATCGGCTGCACGCTCTGCATCCAGGCTTGCCCGGTGGACGCGATTCTCGGCGCGGCCAAGCACATGCACACGGTCATCGCCCGCGAGTGCACCGGCTGCGAGCTGTGCGTGGCGCCCTGCCCGGTGGACTGCATCCACATGACGCCGGTCGCGGAAACCATCACGACCTGGAAATGGGCCTGTCCCGGCGCCGCCGTCCGGGCCGTCGCATGAGCCGGCTGTTCTCGTTTCACGGTGGCCTGAAGACCGTCCGCCACAAGACCGAATCCAACACGTTCCCCATTGAACCCGGCCCGTTGCCGCGCTGGCTGGTGATTCCGCTGCGCCAGCACATGGGCAATTCCGCCAAGCCCGTCGTCCAGCCCGGCGACCGGGTGTTGAAGGGCCAGATGATCGGCCAGCCCGACGGTTACATCAGCGCCGCCATCCATGCGCCGAGTTCCGGAGTGGTGGCGGCGGTGGATTTGCGGCCAGTCCCGCATCCCTCCGGCCTTGCGGATCTGTGTGTAACCATCGAGACCGACGGCGAGGACCGCTGGATCGAGCGCGAACCGGTGGATTACCGCCGGCTGCATCCCAGCGATCTGCGCAACCTGATTCGCAGTGCTGGCGTGGTGGGTTTGGGCGGGGCGGTGTTTCCCAGCGCGGTCAAGCTCAATCCGGGCGGCCATTGCGAACGGGTGGATGCCCTGATCCTGAACGGGGCCGAGTGCGAGCCGTGGATCACCTGCGATGATCGGATCATGCGCGAGCGGGCAGTGGAGATCGTCGCCGGCCTGACGATCATGGCGCACCTGCTGGAGCCGCGCGAGGTACTCATCGGCATCGAGGACGACAAGCCGGAAGCCATCGCCGCCATGACCGCCGCCTGCGCCGGAACCGGTTACGCGGTGCGGGCCGTGCCGACCCGCTATCCCAGCGGCAGCGTCAAGCAACTCATCCTGTTGTTGACCGGCCGGGAGATACCGGAGCAGGGTTTGCCCCTCGACATCGGCGTCCAGTGCTTCAACGTCGCCACCGCCCATACCGTCCATCGCGCCATCGCCCACGGCGAGCCGGTGCTGTCCCGAATCGTCACCGTCACCGGCCACGTCCATCGTCCGCGCAATATCGACGCCCTGCTGGGCACGAGTTTCGCCGATCTGATCGCCCAGTGCGGCGGTTATCGGGATAGCGTCGAGCGGCTGATCATGGGCGGGCCGATGATGGGTTTCGCCCTGCACAACGACGACGTGCCGGTGACCAAGGCGACCAACTGCATCCTCGCCGCCAGCGCCGAGCAGTTGACGCCGGAGCAGCCGGCCATGCCGTGCATCCGCTGCGGGGCCTGCGTGGATGCCTGCCCGGCCAACCTGTTGCCGCAGCAGTTGTACTGGTTCGCCCGCGCCAAGGAATTCGACAAGGCGCGCGATCATCATTTGTTCAGCTGCATTGAGTGTGGCTGTTGCAGCTACGTCTGTCCCAGCCGTATCCCACTGGTGCAGTACTACCGCTATGCCAAGAACGAAATCTGGGCGCGGGAACAGGAGAAGGAGAAAGCCGAGCTGGCCCGACAACGGCATCAGGCCCGCCAGGAGCGGCTGGAGCGCGAGAAGCAGGAGCGGGAAGCCAAGCTGCGCCAGAAAGCGCCGCCGCGCGCCGCTGCGGAAACCGGGGCCGAAACCACCGGCGGGGCAGGGTAGGCGATGATGCGCTTCCAGGCCGTAACCTCGCCTCATGTCTTGCTCGAAACCAGCGTCGGCCAGGTCATGCGCCGGGTTCTGTACGCCATGCTGCCCGGCATTGCCGCGCTGGTCTGGTTCTTCGGCTGGGGCGTGCTGGTCAATCTGGTCATCGCCACCGCCGTGGCCCTGGTCGCCGAGGCGGCGATGCTGGCGGCGCGCGGCAAGCCGTTGGCGCCGCTGGGAGATTCCAGCGCGGTGGTCACGGCCTGGCTGCTGGCGGTGGCGCTGCCGCCGCTGGCGCCGTGGTGGTTGACGACCATCGGCGTGCTCTCCGCCATCGTGGTTGCCAAGCATCTGTATGGCGGGCTGGGCTACAACCCGTTCAATCCGGCGATGGTGGGCTACGTGGTGTTGCTGATCTCGTTTCCACGCGAGATGAGCACCTGGCTGATCCCGCGCGGCGTCGGACAGGCCCATGCCTTGACCCTGGCGGAAACGCTGCGGGCCATTTTCGTGAGCACGCCCGTGGTGGACGCGCTGACCGGCGCGACCCCGCTGGACGTGCTGCGCACCAAGATGGGCTTGGGATTCAGCGTGGCCGAGATTCGCAACAGCCCCGTGTTCGGACTGGTGTCCGGCCACGGCTGGGAATGGGCGGTGCTGGGCTTTCTGGCCGGTGGGTTGTGGCTGATTTACACGCGCGCCGCCGATTGGCGAATTCCAACCGGGATGCTGGGCGGGCTGGCGCTGATTTCGACCGTGTTCTATCTGATCAATCCCCAAAAGTACGCGCCGCCCTGGTTTCATCTGTGGAGCGGCGCGGCGATTTTTGGCGCGTTCTTCATCGCCACCGATCCAGTCACCGCCAGCGCCACTCCGCGTGGCCGACTGATTTATGGGGCGGGGATCGGCGTCCTGGTCTATATCATTCGCGCGTTCGGCGGCTATCCCGACGGCGTGGCGTTCTCGGTGCTGCTGATGAACATCGCCGCGCCCACCATCGATCTTTACACCCCGCCCCGGGTCTTTGGAGCGCGGCGGGGATGAACGCCATCGCGCACGGCATGGGCGTCGCCGCCCTGATCCTGACGGGTTTCGCCGTGTTGGGTACCGGCCTGGTCGCCGTGACTTATACCGCCACCAGGGACATCATCGCCGAGACGCAACGCAAGGCGCTGGAAGCGAATCTGAACCAACTGGTGCCGGCGGATCGTTACGACAACCGGATCACCGAGGATTTCATCGAAGTGACCGCGCCGGAGTGGCTGGGAACTGACCAGCCGGTGACCGTCTATCGCGCCCGCAAGAACGGCCAACCGGTGGCGCTGTTCGCAACACCCCAGGCGCCGGACGGCTACAGCGGGCCAATCCAGTTGCTGATCGGCGTTTACGCCGATGGCACGCTGGCCGGCGCGCGGGTGCTGGCGCACAAGGAAACGCCGGGGCTGGGCGATGGCATCGAGGAAAGACGCTCGCCGTGGATCTTGGCCTTTGCCGGCAAGTCCCTGAACAATCCCGAACCGGAGCGCTGGAAGGTCAAAAAGGACGGCGGCGCGTTCGATCAATTCACCGGCGCCACCATTACCCCGCGCGCCGTGGTCAAGGCGACCCGCAAGTTTTTGGAGTACGTCCAGACCCATCAGGCCCAGTTGTTCGCCCCGGCGACGACACCCGCGAAGGAGCAAAAATCATGAGCGAAACCGGCACTCTGAAAATCCTCAAGGACGGCGTATGGACCCAGAACACCGGCTTCGTGGCGTTGCTGGGACTGTGTCCGCTGTTGGCGACCTCGAATTCGGTGGTCAATGGCCTGGGGTTGGGTTTGGCGACCACGCTGGTGTTGTTGATGTGCAATGTCGCGGTTTCGCTGATCCGGCCCCTGGTGCGGCCGGAAGTGCGGATTCCCGTCTTCGTCCTGGTGATCGCCTGCGCGGTGACCGCCGTGGAACTGGCGATGCATGCCTTCTTGCCAGGACTTTACCAGGTGCTGGGCATCTTCATTCCGCTGATCGTGACCAATTGCTGCGTGATCGGCCGGGCCGAGGCGTTCGCGTTCAAGAATGGCGTGGTGAAATCGGCGGTGGACGGCGTGGCCACCGGGCTGGGCTTTCTGCTGGCGCTGGTGTTGCTGGGCGCGATTCGGGAGATTCTGGGGCAGGGCACGCTGCTCGGTCAGGCCGATCTGCTGTTCGGCGAGTTCGGCCAGTACCTGACCCTGCGTCTGATCGACGATTATCGCGGTTTCCTGCTGGCCATCCTGCCGCCGGGGGCGTTCATCGGGCTGGGTTGTCTGATTGCCATCAAGAATGTGCTCGACGCCCGCGCCCGACGCCGCGCCGCCGCCAGGCCGGCGACGGTCTTGCGCGAGGTGGAAGCCTGATCGCCGCCGTGGCCGGGTTCCGCTGAAAAGAGCCCCCAATCCGGGGGCTCTTTGCTTTCAGACCAGCCAGGCTTTGCGCGCCGCGTGCTCCTGTGCGTCGACGGCGGCGATGGCGGTCATGTTGATGATGCGCCGCGCCGAGGCTGAACGGGTCAGGATATGGGCCGGCTTGGCCAGGCCGAGCGTAATCGGTCCCACCGACACGCTGTTGGTGACCTGCTTCAACAGATTGTGGGAAATGTTGGCGGCGTCGGCGTTCGGCATGATCAACAAATTGGCCGCGCCTTTCAGCCGCGAGTGCAGAAAGACCCGGTTGCGCAGCTCCTCGGACAGCGCGGCGTCGCCCCGCATCTCGCCGTCCACTTCCAAGTTCGGGGCGCGCTGGCGGAGGATTTGCAAGGCCTCGGCCATCTTGCGCGCCTGTCGCGATTTGTGCGACCCGAAGCTGGAGTGGGACAACAGAGCGATCTTGGGCGGGACGAACCGGCTCACTTCCTCCGCCGCCAGCAAGGTGATGTCGGCAATTTCCTCGGCGGTCGGGTCTGCGTTGATGTCGGTGTCGCAGAAGAACAGGGGGCCTTGCGAGGTGATCAGCATATTCATCGCCGCCGGGGTTTTGACTCCCTCGCGCAGGCCGATGATGTCCAGCACGTATTCCACATGATCGGGATAGCCGCCGATCATCCCGCACAGGAGGGCGTCGCCGTGGCCAAGACGCAGCAACAGCGCGCCGATCACCGTGGCGCGGGTGTTGACTCGAACCCGGGCCTTGTTGGGATCGACGCCATACCGTCCGCGCAGCCGATGATATTCTTGCCAGCATTCCTCATAGTGCGGGTTGTTCTGCGGGTCGATCACCTCAAAGTCCCAATCGGGACGGATGCGCAGACCCAGTTCAGCGATGCGCTGCTCGATCCGCCCGCGTCGCCCGATCAGGATGGGTTTGGCAAGACCATCATCGATGACTCCCTGGATCGCCCACAGCATCCGTTCTTCCTCGGCCTGCGCGTAGATGACCCGCTTGGGTTCGGCCTTGGCGTGATTGAACACCGGACGCATGATCAGGCCGGACCGGTAAACCCGCTGGCTGAGTTGGACGCGATAGGCGGCGAAGTCCCGAATCGGCCGGGTGGCGACGCCGCTGTCCATCGCCGCCTTGGCGACCGCCAGCGGCAGGGTGAGCAGCAGGCGCGGTTCGAACGGTTTGGGGATCAGATATTCCGGTCCGAAGTTGATCGGCTGATCGCCGTAGGCGGCGGTTTCCTCCTGGGAATGCGGCTCGCGCGCCAGTTCGGCGAGGGCGCGCACGCAGGCGAGTTGCATCTCCTGATTGATCGTGGTGGCGCCCACATCCAGCGCGCCCCGGAAGATGTAGGGGAAACAGAGGACGTTGTTGACCTGATTGGGATAGTCGGAACGACCGGTGGCGATGATAGCGTCGGGCCGCGCGGCCTTGGCCTCTTCTGGCATGATTTCGGGGACGGGATTGGCCAGCGCCAGAATCAATGGCTGGTCGGCCATGGTTTTCACCATCTCGCCGGTCAGCACGCCCGCTTTGGACAAACCCAGGAACACGTCCGCGCCGACGATGGCCTCGGCCAGGGTGCGCGCCGGCGTATCGGCGGCATAGGCGGCTTTCTCCGGGTCGAGCGGGCCGCGTCCCTGGTAGATCACGCCCCGGCTGTCGCAGACGATGACGTTCTGGCGCGACAGCCCCAGACCGACCAGCAGATCGAGACAGGCGATGCCGGCCGCGCCGGCGCCGGATGTGACCAGCTTGACCTGACCGATGTTCTTGCCCACCAGGGATAGGGCATTGAGCACGGCGGCGGCGGTGATGATGGCGGTGCCGTGCTGGTCGTCGTGAAACACCGGAATCTTCATCCGCTCGCGTAGTTTGCGCTCGATCTGGAAGCATTCCGGGGCCTTGATGTCCTCCAGGTTGATCCCGCCGAAACTGGGTTCCAGGCTGGCGATGATCTCCACCAACTTGTCGGGGTCGTGTTCGCTGACTTCGATGTCGAACACGTCAATGCCGGCGAATTTCTTGAACAGCACGCCCTTGCCTTCCATGACCGGTTTCGCCGCCAGCGGGCCGATGTCGCCCAGGCCGAGCACGGCGGTGCCGTTGGTGATGACCGCCACCAGGTTGCCGCGAGCGGTGACGGTGGAAACTTCGCCAGGGTCCGCAACGATTGCCTCGCAAGCGGCGGCCACGCCGGGGGAATAGGCTAGCGCCAGGTCGCGCTGGTTGGCGAGTGGCTTGGTCGGGGTAACTTCGATCTTGCCGTAGGGAGCCATGCGGTGGTAGCGCAGGGCGCGTTCGTTGAAATCGTCAGCCATGGTTCGATGGGTTCCTGGAAGGTGGTGGCAGGGCTGCCAGCGTGGTAGAAAAGCTAAGATTAGCGGAAAGCTTCGATGGGAGTGCAATTCATGAGCGCGGCAAGCAGCGCGCCGGAATCCCGGCGGTTGGAGCAGTGGGAAGCGGAACTGGCGGAAATTCGCGCCGAGGTCGAGCGCGAGATGGAAAATCTGGTGACGGAGGACGACACGCCCGTGGACAACATTCTGTGGGAAAAACAACAACGATTGTTGACGGAACCGCTCTATGGGGCCTGGCCCGGCCCGGACCAGCGGGCGACGGAAGCCACGCACGAAGCGGACCAGGAACGCTAGCGGGCGGACCAGGAACGCCAGCGGGCGGAACGGCTGGCGGCGCGGTTGCGGAAACTGGGCATCGATCCGGACGAGTAGTCCTGGTGGTGGTGGGGGATTTGCCGCCCGCCTCCTGGGAATGCGGTAAAATGGCTGTGTCCGGGCGCGGCCGCGCCCGATTCCTCGCTAGTGGGAGATATCATGACCACCATCCGCCAAGAAGATTTCATCCAAAGTATCGCCGACGCCTTCCAGTACATCAGCTATTACCATCCCGTCGATTACATCAAGGCGCTGGCCCAAGCCTACGAGCGGGAGGAGAGTCCGGCCGCCAAGGACGCTATCGCGCAAATTCTGATCAATTCCCGCATGTGCGCCGAGGGCCATCGCCCGATCTGTCAGGATACCGGCATCGCTCTGGTGTTCCTAAAGGTCGGCATGGACGTGCGCTGGGATGCCAAGCTGTCGGTGCAGGAGATGGTCGACGAAGGCGTGCGCCGCGCCTATCTCAACCCGGACAACAAGCTGCGCGCCTCGGTATTGCACGATCCGGCCGGCGCTCGTAAGAACAGCAAGGACAATACCCCGGCCGTGGTTCATTACGAAATCGTTCCTGGCCACCATGTCGAAGTGATCTGCGCGGCCAAGGGCGGCGGTTCCGAGGCCAAGTCCAAGTTCGCGATGCTCAACCCGTCCGACGATCTGGTGGACTGGGTGCTGAAGACCGTACCGCAGATGGGCGCCGGGTGGTGTCCGCCCGGCATTCTCGGCATCGGCATCGGCGGCACGCCGGAAAAGGCCTTCATGCTGGCCAAGGAATCGCTGATGGCGCCGGTCGATATTCAGGAACTGATTGCCCGTGGTCCCAAGAATCGCGCCGAGGAACTGCGCATCGAGCTGTACGAAAAAATCAACGCGCTCGGCATCGGCGCGCAGGGTCTCGGCGGTCTGACCACCGTGCTGGATGTGAAGGTGCTCGACTATCCGACCCACGCCGCCAATCTACCCATCGCGATGGTGCCGAACTGCGCCGCGACCCGTCACGCCCATTTCCACCTGGACGGCAGCGGTCCGGCCAAGCTGGAGCCACCGAGCCTGGACGACTGGCCGAAGCTGACCTATGCGCCGACCAACGCCCGCCGGGTCGATTTGGCCACCGTCACGCGCGAGGAGGTGGCGACCTGGAAGACCGGCGAGGTGCTGCTGCTCAACGGCAAGATGCTGACCGGCCGCGACGCCGCCCACAAGCGCATGACCGACCTGTTGAGCGCGGGCCGGAAACTGCCGGTCGATTTCACCAATCGCTTCATCTACTACGTCGGCCCGGTCGATCCGGTGCGCGACGAGGTGGTCGGTCCCGCTGGCCCCACCACCGCGACCCGCATGGACAAGTTCACCCGCCAGATGCTCGAGCAAACCGGCCTGCTGGGCATGATCGGCAAATCCGAGCGCGGCCAGATCGCCATCGACGCGATCAAGGACAATCGGGCGGTGTATCTGATGGCGGTCGGCGGCGCGGCCTACCTGGTTTCCAAAGCCATCAAGGCCGCCAAGGTGCTGGCGTTCGAAGATCTTGGCATGGAGGCGATTTACGAATTCGAGGTCAAGGATATGCCGGTGACGGTGGCGGTCGATTCCAAGGGTTCCAGCGTCCACAAGACCGGACCGAAGGAATGGCAGGCGAGGATTGGGAAGATTCCGGTGGTGGAGGCGTAAATCAATAGTAACCGTTCAGGCTCCCCCCGGTTTGCCCTGTTTTGCGGGGTGTTGGCGGAGGGAGTTTCGGCGGTTGCGTCCCGACGATAAAAAACCCTCGCTTGGAGGGTTTCGGTTCCCGTGACGCAGGTCACGGAAAATGATATGGCGGAGAGAGAGGGATTCGAACCCTCGTTAGAGTTACCCCTAAACAGCATTTCCAGTGCTGCGCCTTCGACCGCTCGGCCATCTCTCCAGGGTGTCGCTCCGCTCCACGCAGCGGGGTGGATAAGGCTATCCGAAGCGACCCCCCAAGGCAAGCCGCCCGTCAGCCCTTTCAAAAACTCAATTCAGACCCTTCATGGTCAAGCGGATCCGGCCCTGCTTGTCGATTTCCATCACCCGAACCTTGACCACGTCGCCGACCGCCAGCTTGTCGCTGACGTTCTGCACCCGCTCCTCGCAAATCTGCGAGATATGCACCATGCCATCGCGGCCCGGCAGAATCGCCACGAACGCGCCGAAGTCCATGATCCGAACCACCTTGCCCTCGTAAACCTGGCCCGCTTCCACGTCGGCGGTAATCTGCTCGATGCGGCGGCGGGCCTCGTCGCCGGCGGCCTTGTCCACGGCGGCGATCTTCACCACGCCGTCATCGGTGATATCAATCGTGGCGCCGGTTTCCTCGGTGATGGCGCGGATGGTGACGCCGCCCTTGCCGATCACGTCGCGGATCTTTTCCGGGTTGATGCGCAGGGTCGTGTAGCGCGGTGCGTATTCGGATAATTCCTGGCGCGGCCTGGCGATGGCCTGACTCATCTTGCCGAGAATGTGCAGTCGCCCCTCGCGGGCCTGGGCCAGCGCCTTCTCCATGATTTCACGGGTGATGCCGTCGATCTTGATGTCCATTTGCAGGGCGGTGACCCCATCGGTGGTGCCGGCCACCTTGAAATCCATGTCGCCCAGATGGTCCTCGTCGCCGATGATGTCGGTCAGCACCGCGAAGCGGTCGCCTTCCTTGATCAGGCCCATGGCAATGCCGGCCACCGGCGCCTTGATCGGCACGCCAGCGTCCATCAGCGCCAGGCTGGCGCCGCAGACCGACGCCATCGAACTGGAGCCGTTGGATTCGGTGATTTCCGACACCACCCGGATCGTGTACGGAAACTGGCCGGGCTTGGGAATCATCGCCTGCACGCCGCGCTTGGCCAGGCGACCATGACCGATCTCTCGACGCTTGGGGCTGCCGACCTGACCGATTTCGCCGACCGAATAGGGCGGAAAGTTGTAGTGCAGCAGGAAGGGCTGACGATACTCGCCCTCGATGGCGTCGATGATCTGGGCGTCCCGGTCGGTGCCGAGCGTCGTGACCACCAGCGCCTGGGTTTCGCCCCGGGTGAACAACGCCGAACCATGGGTGCGCGGCAACACGCCGACTCGGACGGTGATCGGCCGCACGGTGCCGGTGTCGCGGCCATCGATGCGCGGCTGGCCCGACAGAATGCGTCCGCGGACGATTTCGCTTTCCAGCGCCGTAAACGCGCTTTCAATCGCCTGCGTGGTCCAGCGTTCCGGTTCCTGGGCCAGCAGTTGCGCGATCAGTTGGTTGCGAACCTCGCTGACCCGTTGCTGGCGGGTCAGCTTTTCAGCGATCTGGTACGCCTCGGTCAAAGTGTGCTCGGCCGCGGCGCGGGCCGCCTTGGCCAACATCGCATCGCCGGCCGGCGGCTGCCAGTTCCACGGCTGGACGCCCGCCTCGGCCGCCAGGTTGTTAATGGCGCGAATGGCCACCTGCATCTGCTCGTGGCCGAACACCACCGCGCCGAGCATCACCTCTTCGGGCAACTCCTGCGCCTCGGACTCCACCATCAACACCGCTCGCTCGGTGCCGGCCACCACCAGATCGAGCTGGGAGGTTTTTAACTCCTTGCGGGTTGGATTCAGCAGGTATTGGCCGTTGTGGTAACCGACCCGAGCCGCGCCGATCGGGCCATTGAACGGCACGCCGGACAGCGCCACCGCCGCCGAGGCGCCCAGCATCGCCGGAATTTCCGGGTCCACCTGATTGTTCAATGACAGCACGGTGGCGATGATCTGCAACTCGTGGGTGAAGCCGTCGGGAAACAAGGGGCGCAGCGGCCGGTCGATCAGCCGGGCGGTCAGGGTTTCGCTTTCGGATGGACGTCCCTCGCGCCGGAAAAATCCCCCGGGAATACGGCCGGCCGCATAACTGCGTTCCTGATAATCGACCCGCATGGGTAGAAAATCCCGGCCTTCCTCGGTTTCCCGCGCGGCGACCAAGGTCACCAGCACCACGGTGTCGGCCATGTTGACCACCACCGCCCCGCTGGCCTGCCGGGCAATTTCGCCCGTCTCCAGTGTCACGGCATGTTGGCCGTACTGAAATGTTTTTTTGATGGGCGTCACGAAAGCGTCCTGTGCGTTGAAAGAGCGATGGAAAACCTCAGCGGCGCAGGCCAAGGCGGCTGATCAGTCCCTGATAGCGTTGCAGATCCTTTGCCTTCAGGTAGTCCAGCAACTTGCGGCGCTGGTTGACCATCTTCAGCAACCCGCGCCGGGAATGATGATCCTTCTTGTGCTCGCCAAAGTGCGGCTGCAAGCCGTTGATACGATTCGTCAGTAGCGCGACCTGGACTTCCGGCGAGCCGGTATCGGCGGGATCGCGCTGATAATCCCGCACGATCTGAGACTTTTGTTCGGTGTTAAGAGGCATGAAAAACTCCAGTTCGAATGCAATCAGTCAAGCAAGCTTAATCGAAAATATTAACCCTGGCGGCAACAATCAACAAGCAAACCCCCAGACGCAACGGCTTGGCGGAACGGTCGGGGCGGCGCGGCGTAACCGCAAGCCCTCATGAAACCAGCGAAATCACGGCTCGACGGCTTGGAGTAACAGTCGGCGTGGCGCGACTCGGCCATCGTCGAGAATCTCGCCGATGCCGAGAAACCGTTCCTCGCCGTCGTACAACCGCACCTGGCCATGGGTCGGAGCGCGCGGGACCAAAACCGGCTGGCCCTGGCGCAGGTAAAAAGCGGCATCGCCGCCCACCCGCACCACCGGCCAGTCCGGCAGCGCGCTGTCCGCTGGCAACAATACTTCATCCAGTGCCTCCAGACTCCGCTCCGCCCGCTCGCGCAACGTTTCCAGCGTCACCATCCGCGCGGCGTCGTAGGGTTCCACCGCGATGCGGCGCAACGCGGTGACGTGCGCGCCGCAACCCAGCGCTTCGCCAAGATCGGCGGCCAAGGTCCGCACATAGGTCCCCTTGGAACAGCGTAACTCGCATTCCAGTTCCTCGCCTTCCAGCCGCAGTAACCGCAGGTCGTGAATGGTCACCTCGCGCGGGGCGCGCTCAACCTCGATGCCCTTGCGCGCCAGTTTGTACAGCGGCTGACCGTCGCGCTTGAGCGCCGAGTACATCGGCGGCGTCTGCCGGATCGCGCCGGTGAAGCGCCGCAGCGCGATCTTTACCTGCTCCCGGTTCAGTGGTCCGACCGGCCGGGTGACGAGAATCTCGCCTTCGGCGTCGCCAGTGGCGGTGACGACACCCAGCCGACAGGTGAAGCGGTACGCCTTGTCGGCGTTCAGCAACAAACCCGACAGCTTGGTGGCCTCGCCCAGACAGAGCGGCAACAAGCCGCTGGCCAGCGGATCGAGGCTCCCGGTGTGGCCGGCCTTTCGCGCCCGGTACAATCGCTTGACCGTTTGCAGGGCGGCGTTGGAAGTCCAGCCAACCGGCTTGTCCAGTAACAATACGCCGCTCACCGAGCGGCGGCCTGGCGCCGTCACACGCTGTCCTCCGGCCCCGTCCCGGCCGGCGGTGGATCTTCCTCGCGGTGCCGTTCAGCGTCGGCGGCCACCGCCGCGTCGATCAGCGCCGACAACCGGGCGCCGCGCTCCACAGTCTCATCGTAGTGAAATTCCAGCTTCGGCACGGTGCGGGTGCGCAACCGCCGCCCCAATCCCCGGCGCAGCAACGGCGCGGCTCGATTGAGTTCGGCCACCAGTTCGGCGCGTTCGGCCGGATCACACACGGCGGTGACGTAAATCCGCGCATGCGCCAGATCGCGGCTGACCTCGACGCTGGTGGTGGACACCAGGGTCAGGCGCGGGTCGCGCAATTCGGCGCGGATCAACTCCGCCAGATCGCGGCGAATTTGTTCGCCGATCCGGCGGGGGCGTGGGGCGCCATGGGTCATCGTCAGCTCCGCTCCATCCGCGTTACAGGGTACGCTGTACCTGTACCCGCTCGAAAACCTCGATCTGATCGTTCTCGCGGATGTCGTTGTAGTTCTTTACGCCCATCCCGCAATCCATGCCGGCGCGCACCTCGCTGACGTCGTCCTTGAACCGCCGCAGGGAATCCAGCACGCCTTCGAAGATCACGACATGGTTGCGCAGCACTCGAATCGGATTGTTGCGACGCACCACCCCATCCACGACCATGCAGCCGGCCACCACTCCGAACTTGGGCGAGCGAAACACCCCGCGCACCTCGGCCAGACCGACGATCTGCTCCTTGAATTCCGGCTTGAGCATGCCGATCATGGCGCGTTTCACGTCGTCGATCAGCTCATAAATCACGCTGTAGTAGTGGAGCTTCAGCCCCTCCTCGTCGGCCAGTTTCTTGGCGACGCTGTCGGCGCGCACGTTGAAACCGATCGGAATGGCGCTCGAGGTTTTGGCCAGATTGATGTCGGACTCGTTGATGCCGCCGACGCCACTGGCGACGATCTTGACCTGCACCTCGGAAGTGGACAACCGGGTCAGCGCATCCACGATGGCCTCGGCGGAACCCTGCACGTCAGCTTTCAACACCACGTTGAGAACGCTGATTTCCCCCGCCTCGAATTGCCTGGAGATGCCATCGATGTCCAACACCGGCTTGCGGGTTTGTTCCTCGCGGGCCTTGCCCTGCCGGAACAGGGCGATTTCGCGGGCCTTGCGTTCGTCGGCGACCACGACCACGTCGTCGCCCGCCTTGGGCGTGCCGGACAGGCCAAGGATTTCCACCGGAATGGAGGGACCGGCCTCGCTCACGCTCTGGCCGGTCTCGTTGAGCATGGCGCGCACCCGGCCGTATTCGAGGCCGCTCAGGATCACGTCGCCCTTGCGCAGGGTGCCGCTCTGCACCAGCACGGTCGCCACCGGGCCGCGCCCCTTGTCCAGCCGCGACTCGATCACCACCCCCTTGGCCAGGCCATCCACCGGCGCGCTCAGTTCCAGCACTTCGGCCTGCACCAGAATCTTGTCCAGCAACTCGTCGACACCCGCGCCGCTCTTGGCGGACACATAGGCGAACAGGGCATCGCCGCCCCATTCCTCGGAAATGACACCCTGCGTCGACAGCTCGCTCTTGACCCGGTCCGGATCGGCGCCGGACTTGTCCATCTTGTTGACCGCCACCACGATCGGCACCCCGGCGGCGCGGGCGTGCTGAATCGCCTCGATCGTTTGCGGCATCACGCCGTCATCGGCGGCCACCACCAGCACCACGACGTCGGTCGCCTTGGCGCCACGGGCGCGCATGGCGGTGAACGCGGCGTGGCCCGGAGTGTCGAGGAAGGTGACCACGCCCTTTGGCGTACCGACATGATAGGCGCCGATGTGCTGGGTGATGCCGCCGGCCTCGCCGGCCGCGACCCGGGTCCGGCGGATGTAATCGAGCAGCGAGGTTTTGCCGTGGTCCACATGGCCCATGATCGTCACCACCGGCGGGCGCGGCATCGCCTCGCCGCCGGTCTCGGCGGTCAGCTCCGCCTCCAGGGCGTATTCGTTGAGCAGCTTGTAGGTATGCCCCATTTCCTCGACGACCAGCGCGGCGGTTTCCTGGTCGACCACCTGGTTGATGGTGACCATCATCCCCATCTTGAACAGAGCCTTGATGACCTCGGTGGCCTTGACCGACATCTTTTGGGCCAGGTCGGCGACGCTGATGGTTTCGGGCAGGGTCACCTCGCGCACCACCGGGGCGGTGGGTTTGGCGAAACCATGGCGCGGTGTGGGGACAGCAGTTTTGGGGCCCTTGGCCTTGCGAGGCCGGCGGCGATCGGACCGGTCGAAGACGGCCTGATCGCTGCGTCCCGGCCGGGACAGACGCTCCATTTCGCTCTCCACTTCTCGCCGGCGCGGTGATTCGGCTTCCCCGCGGCGCTTGGCCGGAGCGGTTTCGGGGCGCTTTCTCGCCCTGGCGTCCACTGCGGCCACGGGCGGTGGCTTGATCCCGGAAGCCGACCCGGCGCCACTCGCGTCGGTACGGCGCTGCGCCGGATGGGTCGCCGGCCCGGACTCGGCCGGCTTGCGTCCCCGGACCTCGGCTGGTCGGGAAACCACTGGACGATCCGTGGGCTTGCGGCGCTCGTCGGCCGAGTCCGGCCGGCGGCGCGCGCCCGACTCGGCTGGACGCCGGATCTGGTCCTCCGGTCGGCGGCGAGGCGCTTCGCTCTCGATAGGGCGGGGCTCTTCCGCCGGGGGGCGACGGGCCACCACCGCCTCGGGTGGACGAGGGGCGGGCTCCTCGATTTCCATTCGGGCGGGAGGCGCCTCCTCGACCGACCGGGGGACAACGCTCATTCCCGTGTCCGGCGCACGGGCATCGGTCGCCTCCGCGACCGGCGGACTGACCGTCTCCCCGGAGGGGCGTTGCCCCATCTGAACGGAGGGCATTGGCTCAGCCACTTCCGGCGCGCGTATCGGTTCGCCACCTTCCACGACGATGACCGGGGCTTCGATCTGAATCCCTAGCTCCTGGCGACGGGGAAGTTCGTCCTCGACCAAGCTGCGCTTGACATACGTGCGCCTCTTGCGCACCTCGATGCTGACGGTCTTGACTTGTCCCGCCACGCCGCCGGCCATCTTGATTTCACTGTGGGTCTTGCGCTTGAGCGTGATTTTTCTGGGCTCCGCCGCGCCCGGCGTCGATCGGTTGCCGTGGCTCTTGCGCAGGTGCGCCAACAGATCCAGTTTCTGCTTCTCCGTGATCGCGGCATCCGCCCCGGCGACCGGAATGCCGGCCTCGGTAAACTGTTCCAACAGGCGATCCACCGGTATGCCGACGACCGTCGCAAACTGCCTGACCGTTACATCCGTCATTCAACACCCCCGGGATAAGCCCGCCCTACCGCTCGTTCTTCGAAAACCAAGGCGCGCGGGCCGTCATGATCAACTTCGCGGCCCGCTCGTCATCCAATCCGGCGATCTCGTTGAGATCGTCCACCGACAATTCCGCCAGATCCTCCATCGTCACGATACCGCCGCTCGCCAGCGTAAAGGCCAGTTCCTCGTCCATCCCCTCCATCCGCAACAAGGCTTCGGATGGCCGGGCGCCGCCAAGATGCTCCTCGGCGGCGATCGCGCGCGTCAGCAACACGTCGCGCGCGCGCCCGCGCAGATCCTCAACGATCTCGGCGTCGAACTCGGGAATCTCCAGCATTTCGTGAGCGGGTACGTAAGCGACTTCGTCCAGGCCGGCGAAGCCTTCACGCACCAGGATCGCCGCGGTTTCATCGTCCACGCCCAGTTGTTCCATGAACATCCGTTGCAGACCCGCGTCCTCCTGACCACGCCGGGCCTGGGCCTGGGTCCGCGTCATCACGTTCAGGGTCCAACCGGTCAGGCGGCTGGCCAGGTGCACGTTCTGGCCGCCCTTGCCGATGGCCTGAGCCAATTGTTTTTCATCGGCGACGATGATGTCCATGCCGTGCGCGTCCTCATCGACGATGATCGACTCCACCTCGGCCGGCGACATCGCGTTCATGACGAAGCGGATCGGGTCGTCGTGCCACTGCACGATATCCACCCGTTCGCCGGCCAGTTCGTTGGTCACGCTCTGGACGCGGGCGCCGCGCATGCCCACGCAGGCGCCGATGGGATCGATCCGGGCATCCTTGCTCTTGACCGCGATCTTGGCGCGCGAACCGGGATCGCGGGCGGCGCCCTTGATCTCGATGATGCCCTGGTTGATCTCGGGCACTTCCAGCGTGAACAAGGCGATCAGGAATTCCGGCGCCACCCGGCTGACGAACAATTGCGGACCGCGCACTTGGGTAGACACTTCCTTAAGGTAACCCCGCACCCGCTCGCCGATCCGGAACGACTCGCGAGGGATCAATTCGTCGCGGGGTATCTTGGCTTCGACATTGCCGCCGACATCGAGAATGACGTCGCCTCGCTCCAGGCGCCGGACCATGCCGCCGATCAACTCGCCCTTGCGATGCAGGTAAGCCTCCACGATCTGCGCGCGCTCCGCGTCCCGAACCCGCTGGACGATGACCTGCTTGGCGGTCTGGGCGGCGATGCGTCCCCCGAAATCGGCATTCTCCTGGGGCGTTTCGACATACGCGCCGATCTGGGCATCGGGCTGAAGCTGGCGTGCCTGATCCATGGCCATCTGCCGGTCCGGGTTGTCGATTTGCGCCGCGTCGGCCACCACCAACCAGCGCCGGAAGGTTTCATAGCCGCCGGTGCGCCGATTGATGGCTACCCGCAGATCGGGATCGCCGGCATAGCGTTTTTTGGCCGCCGACGCCAGCGCCAACTCAAGCGCGCCAAAAATGATTTCCTTGTTGACGCCTTTTTCGTTGGAAACGGCATCCACGACCAGCAGAATTTCTTTGTTGCCTTCTTTGCTCTCTTTACCACGCATGGCGTTCTGCCTCCTCGCCGGATCCGCACGCTCTCATCCCGTCCTAAAGTTCGGGCACCAGTCGGGCTTTTGCGATCCGCTCCAGCGGCACCCGCCATTCCCGACCTTCGCCATCCAGGATCACTACGTCACCGTCGCGCATCCCGACCAGCCGCCCAATCAGTTTCCGTCGTCCGTCCAGTAATTCCCGCAGGTGAAGGCGCACCCTGGAACCGGCGAAGCGGTCGAAATGCGCGGCCTCGAACAGAGGGCGATCCAGGCCGGGCGAGGAGATTTCCAGGGTATATCGTCCGGCGATCGGATCCTCGACCTCGAGCACGCCACTTAACTGATGGCTGACTCGCTGGCAGTCATCCAGGCCGATACCATTCTCGCCATCGATATAGATCCGCAACAGGGCGCTATCGCGGCCGGGATGAAACTCCACGCCCACCACTTCATAACCCATGGCCTCCACCACGGCGGCCAACATCCGTCTGAGCGTCTTCAAGTCCTGACGCATTTTGACCACCACAAAAAAAAATGGGCCGGCGGCCCACTCGCTCGTCAACTCGACTGGCTCACCGCAACGCCCACCCCTGGCGAGCGAAATCGGGAGCCGTTCCTGGCGAAATCCCGCCAACCCTCACTGGCCAGGATGGCACTGGAACTGGCCGCATAAAAAAAGCCCTTGACGGGCTTCCTTGGGAAGAAGGTATGGTAGCGGGGGCAGGATTTGAACCTACGACCTTCGGGTTATGAGCCCGACGAGCTACCGGACTGCTCCACCCCGCATCAGAGAAAAATAATATAACACCAATAATGAGTACTTGGCAAGTGGCAAATAACTGATTCGCCACCGCCAACCCTTGAGGTCAGTCATCCTCCGCGGGGTCGACCATCGGCGAATCCGGCCCAGGACCATCCGCCCGCCCGCTTGGCCGCCCACCGGCGCGTACATAAAAAACCGCGCCCAAAAACAGCAGCGCACTGAACCCGATGTCCAGCCAGGCCAGCCAGGGTCTGGCCATCGGCCCGGCGGCATGGAAAACTCCAAACACGAAGTAGAACAACGCCAGAAAGCTGGTCCAGGCATGGGTGTAGTGGCGGCCATGCAGCACGCCCCGTGCCGGAAACAACAACGGCCCCACCCACAGAATCAGGGCCAGGGCAACTGGCAAGTGAGTTGGCGGTTCCAGCCAAGTCAGCCAGAGCAACAACAGCCCGAACAGTCCAAAATAACCAATCAACGCGACCGCCCGTGAAAGTCGGATCATGCCGATCCCAGCCGCCGCGCAATGTCCGCCAGCCGTTGGCCCAGCCGCCGCGCAATGCGTTTTTCTTCGTCATCCAATGCCGCGCGGGATTTTGGACCCGACCAGTGGCTTGGTCCATAGGGCGTACCGCCGCCCTGGGTCGCGCTCAGCGCCGGCTCGGTAAAGGGCACCCCTACCAGCACCATCCCATGATGCAACAGTGGCACCATCATGGTCAGCAGGGTGGATTCATGGCCACCGTGCGGGGTCGAGGCCGAGGTGAACACCGCCGCCGGCTTGCCGGACAGCGCGCCCGTCAACCAGAGTCCGCCCGTGGAATCCAGAAAATACTTGAGCGGCGCCGCCATGTTGCCGAAGCGGGTGGGACTGCCCAGGGCCAGGCCGGCGCATTCCCGCAAATCGTCCAGGCTGGCATAGGGCGGACCGGCGACCGGAATCTCGTCCTCGACCGCCTCGCAAACGGTCGAGACCGGCGGCACGGTGCGCAGCCGCGCCACCATGCCTTCAACTTCCTCCACGCCCCGGGCGACCTGACGCGCCATTTCGGCGGTGCTTCCAGTGCGGCTGTAGTACAGAACAAGAATCTCCGCCACTATTTCGTACTCCAACGCATTCATCCATTTCGACCGCGGCCGGGCTGTCCGGCCACTCGCCTTGAATCCTGGATTCGTTTCCCCGATGGATAATGCCTGCCATAAGATCGCGCTTGATGCTATATAATTTCCTTCGATGGCAACTTCGCACCCGCTCAAACGCCGATGTTAACCGTGGTTTCCTGGACCGCCACGCGATTGATGGCCAAACTGATTCCATCCGCTTTCGGCCTACTGGCGCTGATGGCTTGCGCCACCGCGCCGGTACAGGAGATGAGCGATGCCCGCCAGGCGATTCATTCAGCCGAGGCGTCCGGGGCGATGCAACGCTCACCCAACACCCTGCTGGCGGCTCAGCGTTTGCTCCGGGAAGCACAGGAACGACTGGAAGCCGGCGCCTACGGTGAGGCCCGCCGCTACGCGCTGGATGCCCGCGACACCGCCATCAAGGCCCGGGAGCAGGCGACCCGAGACGCCACGCTCCAGCCCACGCCCTGACCAGAGACCCCACGCACATTTTCACCCTGCCAGCCGCGCGATTCACCATGTACGCCTTTATTCCATTCTCCCGTGCCGGCCGCGATGGCCGACTGCTGCTGTTGGTGTTGCTGCTGGCGCTGATCGCACCCGTCGGAGCCACGGGATTAGATTTCACCCTGCCCAACCTCGATGGCCGGCCGGTGCGGCTGGCCGATTTTCGCGGCCAGTGGACAGTCGTGAATTTTTGGGCGAGCTGGTGTACACCCTGCCTGCTGGAAATGCCTGAACTGGAATCCTTTCACCAGGCCCAGCGCGGCCGCGCCGCGGTCATCGGCGTCAATTTCGAGAACCTCGCCCCTGGCGAAATCCGGCCCTTCGTGGAACGGCTGGGTGTGACTTTTCCCATCGTGCTGAGCGCCGGCCAGCGCATGCCGGGGTTTCCGCTCAAGGGGTTGCCGACTACTTTTCTGGTATCCCCCGCCGGTGCTCTTGCCCATACCCATTTGGGCGCGGTGAACGCCGCCTTGCTGGCTGAGCGCCTGACCGAGCTGGAGCGCGCCGGTGGCGGGCCCGACCAGCCAGCGGCGCCGAATCCTCCCCGGCCCTAAGGAGGTTTTGTGAAAACCCTTTGCCTGCGCTGTCATGTCAGCGGCCGTGTCCAGGGCGTCGGTTTCCGCTACGCCACCGCCGAACAAGCCTTGCGGCTGGGCGTCACCGGTTACGTTCGCAATCTGCCGGATCGGCGGGTGGAAGTCCTTGTTTGCGGCGAGGAAAGCGCCGTCAACGCCCTGCGCAACTGGCTGTGGCAAGGCCCGCAGCTCGCCCGGGTGAGCGATGTTCGCTACGAAACGTTGCCCTACCGGGACCACCAAGATTTCCGAATCGACTGAAGGCCACATTATTTTTATCGCTGGCCTTGACTTATCCACAGGCCTGTGCGCCGCTTGGCGTCGAGTGGTCTTGAGCGCCGATCTGGCGCAAAATCTTCGCCAGATTCCAAGGTTTACATGCAACCTACTGAAAAAAATAACAAATATAGGTTGATCAAAAAATCACCAAACCGTTGTTCCCCTAACGGCAACACCCATTTATACACGCTGCGTCAAAGTTATCCACAGAGTTATCCACAGAACCTGTGGATAACTCCGCGCGTCGCGATATTCCGCGTCGCTAGCCTGGCTCCGCCGCCAGTCGTTCCCGCAACTCGTCGAGCAATCGCTCCCGCGCAATCAAGGTGCTGTCGGCATCGCGCCGGCCCCGATACTCCACCTGCCCCGCCGCCAGACCGCGCTCGCTGATCACCACCCGGTGTGGAATGCCGATCAGTTCCAGGTCGGCGAACATCACGCCGGGTCGGACCTCACGATCATCCAGCAGGGCGTCGATATCGGCCGCCCGCAATTCCTGGTACAGCACCTCGGCCGCCTCGCGCACGGCGGCGGAACGGCTGGCGCCAATCGGCGCCACCGCGACCTTGAAGGGCGCCATCGCCGCCGGCCAAATGATGCCACGCTCGTCGTGGTTCTGCTCGATGGCGGCGGCCACCACCCGGGATACGCCGATCCCGTAGCAACCCATGGTTACGGTTTCCGCCTGGCCGTGTTCGTTCAGTACTTCCGCCTTCATCGCGGCGCTGTACTTGGTTCCAAGCTGGAAAATGTGGCCCACCTCGATCCCGCGGGCGATGCGCAGCACTCCCTGGCCATCCGGGCTGGGATCGCCCTCGACGACCTGGCGCAGGTCGAACACCTGGGTCGGTTCCGGCAGATCGCGCTGGAAGGTCGCGCCGGTCCAGTGAAAGCCTGGTTCGTTCGCTCCGCACACAAAATCGTTCATTGCCACCGCCGCGCGATCCGCCACGACGTCGACCTCGTCTGGAATGCCCACCGGCCCAATATAGCCGGGTGGGCAGCGCAGATGGCGTTCGATCTCCTCGTCGGTGGCGAACCGAAAATCAGCCAAGCCGGGAATCTTGCGGGCCTTGATTTCGTTCAGTTCGTGATCGCCGCGCAGCAAGAGCAAACGCATGACGCCATCGTGCATGATCGCGATGGTCTTGAGAATCTGACGGGGGGGGATGCCGAGAGAGTCGCTCACCTCGGCGATGGTACGTTTGCCGGGTGTTGCGACCTTCCGCATCGCCTCGGCGCGCGCGGGCCGCGCTTCCTGGGGCGCGACCGCCTCGGCCAGTTCGACGTTGGCGGCATAATCGCTTGCGGTGGAGAATGCGATGGCGTCCTCGCCGGAATCGGCCAGTACATGGAATTCCTGCGAGCGCGCGCCGCCGATACTGCCGGAATCGGCCAGCACCGCGCGGAATTTCAGACCCAGCCGGGTGAAAATGCGCGCGTAGGCCGCGTGCATGGCATCGTAGGTTTCCTGCAACGAAGCCTGATCGAGATGGAAGGAATAGGCGTCCTTCATCAGGAATTCCCGCGCCCGCATCACGCCGAAGCGTGGCCGGATCTCATCACGGAACTTGGTCTGGATTTGGTAGAAATTGACTGGCAGTTGCCTGTAACTCTTGATTTCGCGGCGGAACAGATCGGTAATCACTTCCTCGTGGGTCGGGCCGAAGCAAAATTCGCGCTCGTGCCGATCCTTGATCCGCAGCAACTCGGGACCGTATTGTCGCCAACGCCCCGATTCCTGCCATAACTCGGCCGGCTGCACGGCGGGCATGAACAGCTCCAGGGCGCCGGCGCGGTTCATCTCCTCGCGCACCACCGCCTCGACCTTGCGCAACACCCGCAAGCCCAGCGGCAGCCAGGTGTAAACGCCGGCGGCGAGCTTGCGAATCAGGCCGGCCCGCAGCATGAGCCGATGACTGACTACCTCGGCGTCGGCCGGGGTTTCCTTCACGGTGAACAATGGAAACTGAGAGACGCGCATCGATCTCGCCTTGCGAAACGTGAAAAGCAATCAGGGGCTGCAATAATACTCTTGTTCCGACTGGGCCTTTTTCAGTTCCGCCGCGCGCTGCTCGGCGTCGAGGGTCACCTTTTTGCCTTGGGCGTCGGTTCTCACCACCCGGCCTGGGCCTTGCAACACCTCGACGTTCTTCTTGGCGATCTCACAGTTCTTGGTGCGTCCTTCCTCGGCTTCCTTCTGCGTCTGCTCGGTCTGTTCCTTCTGCTTGGCTTGCTCCCGGGCCAACGCTTCCCGTTCCTTGGCCTGCTGGGCGCTCACGTCCACTTGGCTGCCGGCGGGCACGCTGGATTTATGCACCGTTTCGTATTTCACGCCAGTGGGCGGCGCCAGCTCGGAGTATTTGATCCTCCCCTCCTCGTCGGTCCACTTGTAGATGAATTGCTGGGCCTGGGTCGTGACCACCGCTCCGCCACAACCGGCCGCCAGGATCAGCCACAGCGCTCGTTTCAACATGATCTACCTCCACATCGCCCGGACGTTCGCGGAAAGTGCGCCACGCGGCGAATTTTCCGCGAGATCGCGGCGGGATTTTGCTGGAAAACGAAGTTGTGTAGTATAGCCGGTCCGCAAGACCCGCGCCCAGCGCGTACCGGCGGCTTTCATGATGGGTAGCGCCCGCCGGGGTCCACCCCCCGCCGCGCGGCGGTTATCCCGCCCAGTCGCGGCTCCGGCCATGCCATTCCCAGGATCCGTCATGACGCCTCGGTACTTCGACGACGGTTCGTCTTGCCAGTTCGCAATCCACCCAACCCCGCTTACCATGAGGAGCCAACACCATGGAACCCATCACTGGCGCTGAAATTCTGGTTCGCTGCCTGAAGGAAGAAGGCGTCGAGTATCTTTTCGGTTATCCGGGCGGCGCTGTGCTGCATATCTACGACGCCCTGTACAACCAGGAAGACATCAAGCACGTGCTGGTCCGTCACGAACAGGCTGCCGTCCACGCCGCCGAGGGCTACGCCCGCGCCAGCGGCAAAACCGGCGTGGTCCTGGTGACCTCCGGCCCCGGCGTCACCAACGCCGTCACTGGCATCGCCGACGCCTACATGGATTCCATTCCGCTGGTGGTGTTCTCCGGTCAGGTGCCCACGGCGCTGATCGGCAACGACGCTTTTCAGGAAGTGGACGCGGTCGGCATCACCCGCCCTTGCGTCAAGCATAATTTTCTGGTCAGGGACATCAAGATCTTGGCCGAAACCATCAAGAAAGCCTTCTATATCGCCAGCACCGGTCGCCCCGGTCCGGTCCTGATCGACCTGCCGAAGGACATCACCATCGGCAAGGCCGAGTTTCATTATCCCAAGAAGATCAAGCTGCGCTCCTACAACCCGACGGTCAAGGGCCACGCCGGTCAGATTCGCAAGGCGGTGGACCTGATCCTGTCGGCCAAGCGGCCGATGATCTACACCGGCGGCGGTGTGATCCTGAGCGACGGTTCGCCGGAACTGGTCGAACTGACCCAGTTGCTCGGTTACCCGATCACCAACACGCTGATGGGCCTGGGCGCCTATCCGGCTACCGACAAGCAGTTCATCGGCATGTTGGGCATGCACGGAACCTACGAGGCGAACATGGCGATGCACCATTGCGACGTGCTGATCGCCATTGGCGCCCGCTTCGACGACCGGGTCACCGGGAAGATCGACAAATTCTGCCCGACCGCCAGGATCGTCCACGTGGACATCGACCCGTCCTCGATTTCCAAGAATGTCAAGGTGGACATTCCGATCGTCGGCTCGGTGCCGAACGTGCTGCGGGCGATGATCAACGTGATCCGCGACGAAAAGCTGCGGTCCGACACCGAGGCCGTGGGGCGCTGGTGGCGGCAGATCGACGAGTGGCGAGCCATGAAGTCATTGAGCTATCGACCCAGCGCCGAAGTGATCAAGCCGCAGTACGTGATCGAGAAGCTGTACCGGGTCACCGAAGGCAAGGCCATCATCACCTCCGACGTCGGTCAGCATCAGATGTGGGCCGCCCAGTATTATCATTTCGACCGGCCGCGCCAATGGATCAATTCCGGCGGTCTCGGCACCATGGGTTTCGGCCTGCCGGCGGCGATGGGCGCCAAGCTGGCCTTCCCCGATCAGGACGTGGCCTGCGTCACCGGCGACGGCAGCATCCAGATGATGCTGCAAGAACTGGCCACCATGAAGCAGTACCATACCCCGGTCAAGATCGTGAACCTGAACAACGGTTACCTCGGCATGGTGCGGCAGTGGCAGGAATTCTTCTATCAAAAACGCTACTGCATGACCTATTTCGAGGCTCTACCGGATTTCGTGATGCTGGCCGAGGCTTACGGCCACGTCGGGATGCGGATCGAAAAGCCGGGTGACGTGGAAGGCGCGCTGCGCGAGGCGTTCGCGCTGAAGGATCGCACCGTGTTCCTCGACTTCGTCACCGATCAAACCGAGAACGTCTTCCCGATGATTCCCTCCGGCGGCGGCCAGAACGAGATGTTGCTGGCCGAACGCGACGAGATGGTTTCGACCCACGACGAAGGGATGGTGCTGCTGTGAACAACAACGATCGTCACTTGATTTCGATCCTGATGGAAAACGAAGCCGGCGCGCTGTCGCGGGTGGCCAATCTGTTCTCGGCGCGCGGCTACAACATCGAGAGCCTGACGGTGGCCCCGACCGATGACGCGACTTTGTCGCGGTTGACCCTGGTCACCTGCGGCAACGAGCAGATCATCGAGCAGATCATCAAGCAGCTCAACAAGTTGATCGACGTGGTCAAGCTGATCGACCTGAGCGAGACCGACGCCATCGAGCGCGAGTTGATGCTGGTCAAGACCAAGGCCAGTGGCGAGCAGCGGGCCGAAATGATGCGGCTGGCGGAAATTTTCGGCGGTCGCGTTCTCGACGTGACCGAAGCGACGTATACCATCGAATTGACTGGCCCCGGCAGCAAGCTGGACAACTTCCTGCGTGCGGTCGAAAAGGACGCCATCCTTGAAGTCGTGCGTTCCGGCGCGACCGGCATTGCCCGCGGCCAGAAGGCGCTACGCGCCTGAACGTCTTGCGGTGAATCCCCGCCCGTTCCCACCGCGCGTTCCGGTCGGGGACGGTTTGCCCCTCATTCTTCAGGAAATCCCCCATGAACATCTATTACGACAAAGACGCCGATCTGTCCCTGATCCGGGGTAAGACCGTCGCCATCATTGGCTATGGCTCCCAAGGTCACGCCCACGCCCTCAACCTGCGCGATTCCGGCGTCCAGGTCATTGTCGGGTTGCGCGCTGGCTCCGCCTCGGCGGTCAAGGCCGAAAAAGCCGGCCTGACGGTCAAGCCGGTCGAGGAAGCGGCCGCTGCCGCCGATGTGGTCATGATCCTCGCGCCGGACGAGCATCAGAGCCAGATTTACCGGCAAATCGAGCCCCGGCTGAAGCAGGGCGCGGCGCTGGCCTTCGCCCACGGCTTCAACATTCACTTCGGCGGCGTCGTGCCGCGCGCCGATCTGGACGTGATCATGATCGCGCCCAAGGGGCCGGGCCATCTGGTGCGTTCCACCTACACGCAAGGCGGCGGTGTCCCCTGTCTGATCGCGGTGGCGCAGGATGCCTCCGGCCAGGCCAAGGAACTCGCCTTGTCCTATGCCTCCGCCAACGGCGGCGGTCGGGCCGGCGTAATCGAAACCACCTTCCGCGAAGAGTGCGAGACCGATTTGTTCGGTGAGCAGGTGGTGCTGTGCGGTGGCCTGACCGCGCTGATCCAGGCCGGATTCGAGACGCTGGTGGAAGCCGGCTACGCGCCGGAGATGGCCTACTTCGAGTGCCTGCACGAGGTGAAGCTGATCGTGGACCTGATCTACGAGGGCGGTATCGCCAACATGCGCTACTCGATTTCCAACACCGCCGAATACGGCGATTTTACCCGCGGCCCGCGCATCGTCACCGAGCAGACCAAGGCCGAGATGCGCAAGATTCTCAAGGAAATCCAGACGGGCCAGTTCGCCCGCGAGTTCATCCTGGAGAATCAGGCCGGCGCACCAGTGTTGCGGGCCAACCGCCGCATCAGCCGCGAGCATCCGGTCGAACAGGTCGGCGAGAAGCTGCGCGGCATGATGCCGTGGATCAAGGCCAATCGGTTGGTGGATACTAGTAGGAATTGAAGCACGCGCCAGGAGGCGGGGTATGGCATCGCTTGGTGTCAATCTCCCGCCTCTTGCGTTCGATGGCGGATCCGATGACTCCCGATACTTCCGAAGTCCGCCGCCCCCCGCGCGGCGTTTACCTGCTACCCAACCTGTTCACTACCGCCGCGCTGTTCTGCGGTTTCTACGCCATCATCGCCGCGCTGCAAAACCGTTTCGAGCCGGCCGCCATCGCGGTGTTCGTGGCGATGGTGCTGGACGGTTTGGACGGTCGGGTCGCCCGGCTGACCCATACCGAAAGCGAGTTCGGCGCCCAGTACGACAGCATGGCGGATCTGGTGTCCTTCGGACTGGCGCCGGCCCTGATCGTGTACGAATGGGCGTTGGGTTCCATGGTCAGCATGGGACCGTTCCTGTCCAAGCTTGGCTGGCTGGCGGCGTTCTTCTACACGGTGATGGCGGCGCTGCGGCTGGCTCGCTTCAACGTTCAGATCGGGAGCACCGACAAGCGTTATTTCATTGGACTGCCCAGCCCCTCGGCCGCCGCCGTCGTGGCTGGGCTGGTCTGGTTCAGCGTCGATCTGGGCCTGACCGGCGTTCAGATGCTGTGGCCGGCCCTGGTCGTCACCGTCGGCGCCGGCGCGCTGATGTTCAGCAAGATTCTTTATTTCAGTTTCAAACAGATCGACTTGCGTGGCCGGGTTCCGTTTATCTCGGCCTTGCTCGTGGTGCTGACGCTCGTCCTCATCTCCAGCGATCCCCCCAAGGTGTTATTTCTCGGCTTCCTGCTATATGGCCTGTCGGGACCGGCGCTGTTCATTTGGCGCTGGCGTCGGCACACCCGGCGGCAGATGGGAGCCTCCTGACCTTGGACGGGGAGCCATCAACGGTCGTCACAAGGAGGTTGCCAATAGAATAAATTTGGGTTGAACCGCGTAACAGCGTAAAGGCCGCTATACTTTTTTCAAGCTCCGCCCCACGCAACGAAACGCGGCCCCATTGCGTCACCCGGCTTGCCACGCGCGAACTCGCGGCCGCTCCCCCCGTTTTCGGGGAGGTGCCGATCAATATCCCGAGCGAGAAACCAGAGGATAAAGACCGTGCGAACCGGCGTCGTCATCGATTCGGCCTGCGATCTACCGCAGGCCTACATTCAAAGCCACGGCATCCACATCATGCCGATCAATCTGCATTTCGGTTACGACATCTTCAAGGATGTCCGCGACCCGGAAGCAACCCAGGCGTTCTATCGCAAGTATCTGGCCGAAAAGACGCTGGACGCCGAAACCGCGCCATTTTCGGCGGAACAGATCAAGGCGGTGTTCCTGGATGAACTGGTGCTGAAATACGACCGGGTGCTGGTCATCACCATCAGCCAGGCCCGCAGCGCGATCTTCGCCAACGCCACCGAGGCGTCCTTCGGTATCCTCAAGCAGTATCGGGAACGGCGGCAGAAGGCCGGCATGTCGGGATCGTTCTACCTGAGCGTGCTGGACAGCAAAACCCTGTTTACCGGTGAAGGCGTTCTGGCCCATGAGGCCATCCGCCTGCTGGAGGAGCAAAACCTGTCCTTTGGCGCCCTGCGCAACGCCATCGAACAACTCAGCCAGCAGGTCCACGGCTATCTGGTGCCCGAGGATCTGTTCTATATCCGCCATCGCAGCAGCAAGAAAGGGGAAAAAACGGTCGGACTGCTCAGCTACCATTTCGGTTCGCTGCTCGACATCAAGCCGATCATCGGTTTCCACCAAGGCGAGAGCCAGGTCGTCGCCAAGGAGCGGGGCTTCGATCAAGCGATGATCAAACTGTTTGAGATCGCCCGGCAAGCCATCGACCGGGGACTGGCGACCCGGATCGTCAACACCAGTTACGCCGGCGACCTTGAGCTCATTCGTCGCAAGCGGGCGTTCGTGGATTTCGAACGATACGCCAACGCCCGTGGAATCACGGTGCTGCTATCGGTCATGAGCACCACCGCCGGCGTCAATGTGGGTCCGGGCGCGTTCGCGCTGGCCTACATCGCCGGGCCGCCGCTCGCAACTATTACCGGTCCCAACGCCAACGCCGTGGCGCATAGCTAGCGTGCCTTGGCAAGGCGCTGCCAGACCGTTTGCGCGTTGAAGCTCGCTTTCGAGGGCATAAAGAAACCCGGATTGCTCCGGGTTCGTAAATCATCCCTCTTCAAATCTCCAATCACCATTCAATCCACTCAATTCACCGGTTGAGGCTCTCGCTCTCGGGCTCTCCAAAGCAAAATAGAGGTGGTCAACTCACTTCAGGGATGACGTTGTATTAGCTCATTTATATCTTTATCCTTCTCCACCACCACTTGATGAACACTCAACGCCATGAGCCTGCTGATTCCCCTTGGTTAGATAGCCGGAAACAGTGAGAACAATATTCCCTTCCGGGTCAGAAATGTTGATTTCAGCAAAATCACCTTTACCAGGTTCTCCCGCATCGGTAAAAGTCCACGTGGCCGCCGCGCCAAAGCCATTGGCGCCGACTTCACCACTGTAGTAGCCTAAACCGGAACCCCTATAGGTATCAAAGCCCGCGGTAGGCGGCTTTGGATTGCCCACGAGAGAACAACTAGCATCAGTGAGAGTAATCAGATGGAAGCGATTACCTCCCCAGTTGATCTCAAGGTTGTTAGGGCCTCGGGTAACGTCACAATTCAATACAAAACCATGCGTCACCCTTACAGGAGGGGTAGAATCGGTGAACACACTGCCTCCACCGGTCATCCAACACCTGTCGTTGGATGCGGCGGCCGGGGTTGACGTCATGCCCGCCAGCGCAAGGACGCAGGGCAGCATCAGCAACGTCATGCTGGTCATCTTCAATTTTCTCGGGTTCATGATCTTATCCTCTTGGTAAACGAAATGTTGGTTCCATGGTCATCGCTCGCGTCCCCCTGCCATTGACCGCCTTTCGACGGTCAAGCACGGAACCCCGAGAGCCGAGTACCCAAACCGAGTAAACCCCTTCCCCCCGCGCGATCACAGCGCGCGCCGGATCGATGAGATTTAGGCCCGGTCCCTGAACTTAAACAACCCCTAAAATTGGACAACTTGCGAGGGAAGATTACTCCCGTTTTTTCTGCGCCTCCCATCGTACTCAAACGATCCGATCCCACCCGATCATCTCCAAGCTCCACCAGACCAAACCCATCACCACCAGATTCTTGAGCCCGCCGGTGGGTATCCGCGCCGCCGCGAAGGCGACGAACAACAGGCCAGCGAACACGCCATATACCGGCAACCATGGCAGGGAGGCCTGGAATACCACCAGCTCGTCCATGGGCGAACCAGTTCTCTCGCGCAGCAAAACCAGCAAACCGGCGTATAGCAGGCCCAACGCGCCATAACCAAGATTGAACACCAGCCCCTTGAAGCTGAGCACCGTCGCTCGTCGAGCGGAATCGGTGACGGCGTTCAGGTAGTGGCTGACCAGATAGCCGGTCAACAGCAGCACCGCTTGCAGCAGCACGACCGCCGGCAACCCCAAGCCAAGCGGCAATGCCAGCGCCGCCCCGGCCAGGCCCAGCAAGCACAACGACGCCAGCAGCGCGAAGTTGAAGCGCGGCGACCGCCGGCTCAAGGCCGGGGCCAGTCGAGCGATACCGACGCCCAACAAGGCGATACCGGCACCGATCAGACCGAAACTGGCGTCCGGCAAACCGATCAGACGGAAATAGGTGCTGTTCAGGGTCACGAACAGCCGGCACAAGTGATCGAACAGCATTCCGCCGACGATGACCGCCAAGGCGAACGGCGTGGCCAGAATCCAGCGGCCGGTGTCCAGGGTCAATCGCAACGCCGCCAGGATGGACGACGGCAAGCCACTGGCGTGCGCTGGCCGTGGCTCCGGTTCCGTCATTCCCAGCGCCGCCCACCACGCGCCGAGCGCGGTGACCAGCGTCAAATACAGGGGAAAGCGCATCGTGGTTTGGGGATCGAGCGTCACCTCCCAGCCCAATCCCCGCAGTAATCCTTGCAGGGCCGCGGCATCGTAGACCAGGGCGCCCAGCCCCAGCGCCGCCACGAAGGCCAGCGCGTTCCAACGCATCAGCGTGGCGAGCACCCGTGGCCAGTCCGCCGCGTGTCCAGTGGCTTTCAGGCTGTCGTAGGCCAGCGCCTCGTCGGCGCCGCTGGCCAGCGCCTCGGCCAAACCGCTCAAAAACCGGTTGAGCAGAAACGCCGCGAATACCAGGGAGGGGTTGCCCAGCGGGACGAAACTCAACAGGGCGATTTCCACCACCATGATCGCCCCGGCCGCGACCACCAATGCCCGTCGGCCCATCGCATCGGCCAGGGCGCCGGACGGTACTTCGCAAAGTACGATGGTCGCGGCCCAAACCGCGTTCAGCGCGGCGAACTGACCGACACTCAGGCCAAAATCGAGAAACAGCACCGCGAACACGGGGTAGTAGAAACGCACCCCGAACAACAATCGAAATGCCAGGAAACGGCGGATGTTGGAATTGGCGAAGGGCGTGGGAGCGCGCACCCGTCATGCTCCCACGCTTTCCCCGATCCGATGAAGACGATCCAGCGGGACCGGACGTTTTAGAGATTAGCCGAGCGCCACCACTGGTTGTAATCCCGGCGCAGCGCCTCGTGCGAAGGCATCGAATAGAACGCGAGATCGGGACCGTTACCGATGTAGAAGCCGCTCTTGATCATCCGGTACGGGAACTCCAGCGAATGCACCCGATTCACCAGCTTACTTTCCTTGCCGTCGGGATTTAGCTCCAGCAAGGTCTCGCGCAGGTGGTGTATGAACGAGTACGGCAGATCGCCCACTGGCCCGTTCTCGGGATCGGCCGCCAGCGCGCCCAAGCCCAGCTCGACGAAGCACAGGCCGGGGAACCGGATGAATTTGGCCGGCTGGCTGGTGACGCTTTGATAGAAGCCGACCGGATCGAGCGCGCTGACCACCAGGCTGTTGACCGGCACCAAATCCTGGTACATGTGCAGCGTCGGCGCTTCCCGTGGAGTGATCGCGCTCCGTTCCAGGCCCAGGGTATGGCCGTAGGCGGTGCTCAGATAAAGCTTGCCCAGCGCGCTGACCGGAATATGTTCCAGCACCCGGTAGACCGAGATGTAGACCGAATTTTTCGGGGCGCCGTCCGGATGCGGCACGCAGCGCTTCAAGCCTTCGTCGAGATTGAAAAAGTCGTGGCGAAACGCGGGATCCACCTCGAAAAAGATCGCTTGCCCCTTGGACTTGTACTTGTGGCCGGTGGCGTAGTACTGCCCGAACTGCTCCGGCGCGAGGTTGGAAGCGATCAGCGCCTCGGGAATCAACGAGAAATACAGATGAACGGTCATAATGGCGTGCCTTCTCCAGGGTTTGGGAACGGTTTGCTACAAGCCCTTGACGGAAGACGATCTTCCGCCAGGGCGCCGGATTCGAAAAAACCTACTGTCGGAAATGATATCACAGGCGCCCTGACCACCGGACATCGACGGTTGGCCAATCATGGCGACAAGACAGCCATGATAGCTTACGGGCAAGGTCGGTGAAAAATTCACGGGCAGCCGAGCTTGCCAACGGTTCAGGGCACGATCGCTTCGGTTCGAGCCAACTCGGATTCCAGTTCGACCAGGGCCGTGATCGGCGACCGGCATTGTAACCCACTGCAAACGTAAGCGGTCACCGGGGCGGTCTCCGCTCGCCGCCCGGCCAGCAGTCCCGCTGGCAGGCAGGCTTGCGCGGGAATGGCCAGAGTCAGCCGGCCCGGCGCATAGGGCTGGGCGCACCGCGTCCGCCATGTTTCCAGGGTCGTCCCTTCGCCGCGCAGTACAACGATTTGAGCGGGTTCCAGAAATTCCTCGAGCGCCGTCAACAGGGCGTTGCAGGCGGTCGGCGCCCGCTGGAGCATCGGCCAGGCCCAGCGCAGAGCCCGTTCCGCTGCGTCCAGCCAGGCGGTTTGGCCGATGACATGCCCGAGTTTCAGCAATACCTGCGCGGCGACGCCGTTGCCAGTCGGCAGGGCGTCGTCATACGCCGATTTCGGTCGGTGAATCAGCGCTTCGTGATCGTGGGCGGTGAAGAAAAAACCGCCTGCCTCACGATCCTCGAACTGGTCGAGCAACACCTCGGCCAAGGCGAGGGTAAAATCCAGATCACCGTCGCGCCAGCGGCATTGCAGCAGCTCCAGAATGCCGTCGATCAGGAAGGCGTAGTCGTCCAGATAAGCGTTCAACGGCGCCTGACCCTCCTTGAAAACCGCCCGCAGGCGCCCGTCCCGCCACAGGTGGGCGCGGATGAAATCCAGGGCGCGTTCCGCCGAAGCCACGAAATCCGCCCGGCCCAGATGCCGACCAGCGGCCGCCATGCCCTTGATCATCAGACCGTTCCAGGCGGTCAGGATTTTTTCGTCCCGGCCGGGCCAGACCCGCCGCGCCCGAACTTCGAACAACGCGCGCCGGGCCGCGGTCAGCCAGGCGGCGACTTGCGCCGGTTCCACGTTCAAGCGGCCGGCCAGCTCGGCCGGTTCCACGGTCAGCCGCAAGTGCCAGGCGTGATTCTCGAAATTGGGCGGTTGCTCCAATCCGTAACAGACGGCGAAGGCGACGTATTCCTCGGTGCTCAGCAGCGACCGGACCTGGTCGGGCGCCCACAGGTAAAACCTGCCCTCCTCGCCCTCGGAATCGGCGTCGAGGGTGGCGTAATAGCCGCCGTCCGGGGCCTGCATCTCCCGCATCGCCCATTCGCCCGTCTCCTCGGCGACCGCGCGAAACAACGGATCGGCGGTCACCCGCCAAGCCTGGCTGTAAAGCGCCAGCAACGGGCCGTTGTCGTACAGCATCTTTTCGAAATGCGGAATGCCCCATTCGGCGTCCACCGAGTAACGGAAGAAACCACCGCCCAGATGATCGTAAATTCCGCCCCGCGCCATCCGCCGCAACGTGAGCAACACGGCCGCTTCGGCCGGCTGGTCCGGCTGGCCGCCTGGGGCGCTGGCAACCCAGCGCCGCAGCAAGCGCTCCAGGCCGCCGGGATGGGGAAATTTCGGGGCGTCGCCAAAGCCGCCGTGAACCGGATCGAGGCTGCGCACGAGCTGATCGCGCCCGGCCTGGAGCGGCGCGGCGGTCAGGGCGACGGTCTCGGACGGAGCCGCCATCTCGGCGCGCAACGCCTCCACCAGCGCCTGGTTCCGTTCGCGCAACTCTCCCAAGTGTTGATGATAGTGATCGCTGACCCGACGCAGGATATCGATAAAGGCTGGCATGCCGTAGCGGGGCGTCTTGGGGAAATAGGTCCCGCCGACGAAGGGAACCTGGTCGTCGTGGGTCAGGAACATGGTCAACGGCCAGCCGCCGGCCCGGCGATGCAACAACTGGAAAGCGTTCTGGTAAATCTTGTCGAGATCGGGCCGCTCCTCACGATCCACCTTGATGTTGACGAACAATGCGTTCATCACCTGGGCGGTGGCTTCGTCCTCGAAGGATTCATGGGCCATGACGTGGCACCAGTGGCAGGCCGAATAGCCGATGGACAACAGGATCGGCTTGCCCGAGCGACGGGCCTGATCCAATGCCTCCTCGCCCCAGGGATACCAATCCACCGGATTGTGGGCGTGTTGACGCAGGTAGGGGCTGGTTTCGTGGATCAGGCGATTGACGTCCTGGGACTCGGACATGGCGAACTCCGGGGGAACAGGCGGGGAACGAAGGCTTGTCTTTCCTGAGTTCCCCACCGGCCGATGGTTCCCTGGCGGCTCAAGCGCGCGAGGGTGGGCCACGCAGGTCGCGCGGCCTTGCCCAACCCCTACGTCAACTTCCTGGGGCCGTTCCCAGCGCCCAAACGCCGAAACCCGCGATCAGCAGTCCCGAGGCGCGATTGATTCCGCGCAGCGCGGTTGGCGTCAACCGCCCCCGCAACAGTCCCACGCCACCGGCCAGCACCAGCCACCACAGCAGCGAACCGGCGAACACGCCCAGCACCAGCGTTCCGGCCGCCGCCCAATCCCGGCCCTCGGCCACCAGACCCAGGCCGGCGAAAATGCCCAGGAACGCGAGAATCGTCACCGGATTGGTCAGGGTCAGCACCAGGGTCGAAAGGTAATCGCCCAGCAATCCGGTCCGACTTGGTTGGACCGGCGCCCGCTCGGCGGCGGGTGGAGTCCGCCAGGTTCGCCAGGCCAGATAGAGCAGAAACAATCCGCCCAGCCGTTGCAACGGCGCTTGCCAGGCCAGCAGCAGATTCGCCAGCGACGCCAGCCCAAAACCGGCGATGCCGCCGTAAACCGCGTCGGCGCTGGCCGCGCCCAGCCCCGACAACACACCCGCCCAGCGCCCGCGCGCCAGGGTGCGCTGAATGCACAACAGGCCGATTGGCCCCACGGGCGCGGCGATCGCCAACCCGATCAACATCCCCTTGAACCACAAACCCATCGTCGTCTCCCGCGTTCGCCCCGATCCAACCACGCCGCATCGAAGCGCGTTCCCGGCCGGTTGAGGATGACAATCCAAGCAGCGATGGATTATCATGAAAATATAGGCATGGCAAAACGGTCCGGAGTGACCATCAGGGAGAACCGCCGCGACGCCCGAAGCCGGTCGCGGCTTGAAACAATCCCTTGGCTGTTGGTTTCGATGGTTTCTCTCTCCACTCGATTTTTCAGGATCGTACCATCGGCGACGCCGCCGTCCCATCCGCCGGTTGCAATGGCGGTCCGTATCGGTCCCCTCGCGACGACAAGCTGTGAACCCCGTCAGGCCCGGAAGGGAGCAGCGGCAGCAGTGGCCTCGGGCGCCGGGGTGTGGCCGGTAGGGACCGCCACCCTTCCCAGGCCGCAAGGCGAAAGGCGAAAGGTTGAAGATCAGGGGATCGTGGCCCTTTCCTACTTTCGGGACGCCGCATGAGCTATCAGGTTCTGGCCCGCAAGTGGCGGCCGCGCACCTTTCACGAACTGGCGGGCCAGGAGCACGTGGTCCGGGCCCTGACCAACGCCCTCGACCGGCAACGCCTGCATCACGCGTTCTTGTTCACCGGCACCCGCGGTGTGGGCAAGACCACCATCGCCCGCATCTTCGCCAAATCACTCAATTGCGAGGTTGGCGTTTCCTCCCATCCCTGCGGCCAATGTTCGGCCTGTCTGGAGATCGACGCCGGTCGTTTCGTGGACTTGATCGAGGTGGACGCCGCGTCCCGCACCAAGGTCGAGGACACCCGCGAATTGTTGGAAAACGTGCAGTACGCCCCCAGCCGGGGCCGCTTCAAGGTGTATCTGATCGACGAAGTTCACATGCTCTCCACCCACAGCTTCAACGCCTTGCTGAAGACGCTGGAAGAGCCGCCGCCCCATGTGAAATTCCTGCTGGCGACCACCGACCCGCGGAAATTGCCGGTCACCGTCCTGTCCCGTTGCCTGCAATTCAACCTCAAGCGGTTGCCGGCGGCGCTGATCGCCCAGTATTTGCACCGGGTGCTGGAAGCGGAAGGCATTCCCCGCGAGGAAGAAGCGGTTCGGTTGATCGCCCGCGCCGGCGACGGCAGCATGCGCGACGCCCTGAGCCTGCTGGATCAGGCGATTGCGTTTGGCGGCGACCGGGTGGAGACGGCGGCGGTCGGCGCCATGCTCGGCGGCGTCGACCGGCGGCGGGTGGTGGGATTGCTGGAGGCGCTGGCGGCCGACGATGCGGCGGCGGTCCTGCGCCAGGTGGCGGAACTGGATGCACTGTCGCCCGACTACGCGGCGGTGCTGGCCGAACTGCTGTCGTTGTTGCAGCGGGTGGCGCTGGCGCAGGTCGTGCCCGCGGCCGTTCCGGACGACGATCTGGCCGATCCGGGAGACGCGCGGCGGTTGGCCGGGATGCTCGCGCCGGAGGATGTGCAACTGTTTCATCAGATTGCTCTGCTGGGCCGGCGCGACCTGCCGCTGATGCCGGAGCCGCGCGGCGGGTTCGAGATGGTGCTGCTGCGGATGTTGTGCTTCCGGCCGGCGACCTTGGAAACCGCCGTATCGCCGCCAAGCCGGACGGCGACGGCTCCCGCGCCGGCGATGGCTCCAACTACCCCGGTTTCTCGCCCGCCCGTGGCGCTGGCCGCGCCGCCGGCTCCGGTTCCGCCAGTCTCCGAATGGGGCCTGCTGGTTGAGCAACTGGGGTTGACCGGCATGGCCAGGCAGGTGGCGTTGCACTGCGCGCTGACGATGGGTGACGGCGATTTTTTCCAGTTGGCGCTGGAACCCGGCCATGCCCAGATGCTCACCAAGACTGTCGAGGATCGAATCAAAGCGGCGCTGGAGCAGCATCTGGGCAGGTCGATCCATCTGAAGTTCCAGGTTGGCAACGTCACGGCGATGACGCCCGCCGACCAGCAAAAACAGCAACAGGCCGAACGCCAGCAGACCGCCGTCGAGCGGATCGCCCAGGATCGGCATGTGCGGGACCTGCGGGAAATGTTCGACGCACGGATCGCGGCAATCCATCCGCTCGACGACGACGTCGACGGCTGACGCTTCGCTCCCCTGGTCCGCCGACGGGCGAGGGGTTGGGTGCAGACTGAGGGACAGAGAGGAAACGATGAAAGGCGCTTTGGGCAACATCATGAAGCAGGCGCAGAAGATGCAGGAGAATCTGCAAAAGGCGCAGGCGGAAATCGCGGCGATGGAAATTGCCGGCGAGGCCGGCGGCGGCCTGGTCAGCGTGGTCATGACCGGCCGCTACGAAGTCAAACGGCTTCGAATCGACGACAGTCTGGTGGGCGACGACAAGGACATGCTGGAAGACCTGGTGGCCGCCGCGTTCAACGACGCCGTCCACAAGGTCGAGCGCACCGTACAGGAGAAAATGGGGAGCCTGACCGCCGGCATGGGTCTGCCGCCGGGAATGCTGGGCGATTTCAAGATGCCGTTCTGACGGTTCGCCGTGGCCGCCTCGCCGCTGCTGAATCGACTGATGACGGCGCTGCGCTGCCTGCCGGGGGTGGGGCCGAAATCCGCCCAGCGGATGGCGTTGCATCTGCTGGAGCGGGATCGCGACGGCGCGGGCCGGCTGGTCGAGGCGCTGCGGGCGGCGCTGGACGGCATCGGCCATTGTCGGTTGTGCCGCGACCTGAGCGAAACCGAACTTTGCGCCCTGTGCGCCAACCCGCGCCGCGACCGCGCGTTGCTGTGCGTGATCGAAACTCCCGCCGACGTGCTGGCGGTGGAGCAGGCCACCGGCTTCCAGGGCGTGTACTTCGTGTTGATGGGGCGCCTGTCGCCACTGGACGGCATCGGTCCGGCGGAACTGGGGCTGGACGCGCTGGAAGCGCGGCTGGACGCCGACGAGGTTCGCGAGATCATCCTGGCCACCAACCCGACCGTGGAAGGCGAGGCCACCGCCCATTACATCGCCGAACTGGCCCGCGAGCGCGGCATCCGCGCCACCCGCATCGCCCATGGAGTGCCGCTGGGCGGAGAACTGGAATCCGTGGACGGCGGCACGCTGGCGCACGCCTTCGCCGGCCGCCGGGATTGGTAAGGCCTACCGGAGCAACGTCATGACCGACTGCATTTTCTGCAAGATCGCCGCCGGCGAGATTCCCGCCGCCAAGCTTCACGACGACGGCGAGGTGGTGGTCTTCCGGGACATCAATCCCGAGGCTCCCATTCATCTGCTGATTATCCCCCGGCGGCACATTCCCACCCTCAACGACCTGACCGAGGCCGACGCCGCGTTGATCGGCCGGCTGTATCTGGCGGGCCAGCACGTCGCGGCGGAGCTGGGCGTGGCGGAGCGTGGTTACCGGACAGTGATCAACTGCAACCGGGACGCCGGCCAGATCGTCTTTCATGTTCACATGCACCTGCTGGCGGGCCGGGAACTGGGCTGGCCGCCGGGGTGACGGCGCCCTTATAGAGACCGCCCGGCTTGGCGCCTCCCGCCGCTTGGCTACCGGATATAGGTGTTCAGCAGGGTATAGTCGCCATCCAGCCGATCCGGTACGTCGCGCAGTTTCCATTCCCTCCATTGCGACTGGCTCCAAATGAATGGCGCGCCCTTGACGTAAGGCGTGCCGAATTTCATCCAGAAGCCCTGGACCGGAGAATCCACGTCCAGCACCCCCTCTAGCCGCATCATGCGTCGGGCCAGGCTCACGGAACCCGCTTTGGCGTCGAGCGAGCCATCGGGAATGGTCTTGGGAGTGGGCGTCTCGCCATAGCCAAGGTCCCAGCGCCCGAAAATGGATAGCGGATTGCGAGGCGCGGTGTAGGTGATCAGCTGCTTGGCCGATTCCAGATCGTTCACCGCGCCGATCCTGGCCAGGAACTGCCGCTTGCGGGCCGGCCGGGTGTCCAGCGCCTTGAGATCGCGGCGAATCTGATAGGACGCCGGATAGTTGATACCGATCAGGTAGTCGCTGGCCACCATCTGGCGGTCGTAACGCGGGTCCAGACCCTCCGGCTGGGTCGTGACCGTGTAGCCGCCCTTGCCGTTTGCCTTATAGAACACGAAGCTCTTGTACGACATCTCCACCAGCCCGATGTCCCCGGTCTTGGCGTCGATCACCATGTAGCCGTTCATGTAGGTGCCGGACGGCTCCAACGCGATGTATTTGAAAAATTCATCCAGGGAACGGGAGAACTGCTCGGCCAGGGTCGCCCGCCAGAACATCCACAACGCTTCGACCTTGGGTTCGGTATAGGTAGCGTGATGCGTGGTTTCGTTGAACAGAATGCCATGGTTGTTGTAGCCAAAATCCGAACTCGAACCCAGATAACCGGGTGCAATCGGATTGAAGGTCATGAAATCGCCGTTGACCCACAGGCTCATCGCCTGAGTCTGACTGAGAAAGCCGGACCAACTGTTGTGCGCGATTAGAATGTCGTTCTGGGTCTTCTTGACGAAGGCGGAACATTTGCCTGGCCGCTGACTGGCGGCCCGCGGCGGGTGATCGGGCAGCACGTCGAGCAGATCCTGAAAGGCGTTGACGAAATACACGTCCATGAAGCTCAGTGTGGGCGTCTGATAGCCAAGTTTCAGATCGGTGGCGCTCAGGGTCGGCGACCAGGCGTCGGTAAACGCCAACGCCGCCGGCTGATTTTGGGTCACGCCGTGATGGATGCCAACCAGGCGGTATAGCAACCGCCGCATTTTCTTGCCGATGTCCGCATCCTTGGCCCGCTGGATGTAATCGACAGTGTACTGAAGATTCAGCGCCAAGGTTCGTTGCGCCAGTTCCAGTTCCGCCGCCGAGGGCGGAATTTGCTTGGGATAGCTGTGCTTGGGGTTGGTGAGATAGGCGTTGTCCCAGGAGTTGTCGCGGGCCGCGATGATTTTTTGCCCTTGCAGCTTGCCCTGGATGAAACCGGCTTCGTATTCGGCTTTGTAGACGTTGGAGTCGTTCGACACGATGCTGACGTTGACAATATTGTTGACAGTCTCGATCACGCCTTGCGTGTCGTGATCAAGCCGATAACGGGTTAATGGGTTGCCGGCCTGGGTGACGGTTGTGCTGAAACCCGGCGGTTCTGACGGGCGCCGCGCCGATTCACCGGGTGAACCGCAAGACGCGACGATCAGTAAAGCGGCGCCAGCCAGTATGAGTCGAGACCCAAGAGAGTTAAATGACTTGAATGACATGATTCCCCCTCATCGCACTGGTTGATGGCAACGGGCGGAAAACGATTTCCGCCCGTTGCTGACGGATGAATCAAGACCATATTGATTATACGACTTTTAAGGCCGGCGGGAGGCCAGTCAAGCAGACCACCAGGCTCGATGGCGCGCTTTCGCGGTTACGAGAGCCACACCGAAGGCCATCGCCGGCGGCGGAACCACGATGGCTCCGACTAGCCTTGTTTACATAGCACTATCAATCAGTTATCAATGCAATTCTTTTTATTGGCTCTTGCAAGCGTGGTTTGTCCACGATCTATACTTCAATTCCGAAGCATGCAGTCTGACTAAAAGCTCTATCTGGTGATGAGGTGCATGATGAGACAAGTTACAGTTCCGTCGTACTTGGAAGCTGTTCGATCTTCCCGGACAGCGTTAAGAACCGCCGGTTTCCTGGCATTGGGCATTCTTGGGCTTGGCGTCGCCAATGGGTCCGCCCTGGCCGCGAGCGGCGACGATCTCACCGCGCGCGGCGCTTATCTGGTGGCGGGGCTGGGTTGCGCCGATTGCCATACGCCCATGAAGATGGGACCGAAAGGCCCTGAGCCGGACTTGTCCCGTCAACTGTCGGGCCATCCGGAAAATCTGAAATTGCCACCGCCACCCAAGGCTGACGGGTCCTGGGTCTGGTTCGGGTCCGCGACCAATACCGCGTATGCGGGGCCTTGGGGAATCAGCTACGCGATCAACCTGACCCCTGACAAGGAAACCGGTTTGGGCAACTGGCGGGAGGAGGATTTCGTGCAGGCGATCAAGACCGGCAAGCACGCCGGGGTTGGCCGCCCGATCATGCCGCCGATGCCCTGGCCGGCCATGTCGCACCTGAGCGAGGACGATCTGCGGGCGATGTTCCGGTATTTGCAGACCCTACCACCGATCCACAACCGGGCGCCCGACTATCAGCCACCGGCTTCGGGGTGAACCACCGGGAGTGGAGTTCGCGCCATCCCGATCAATTGCGGGCGCCGACCGAACTGTCGTGGACTTGCAATTCCAGGTGATCCAGCAGCAATGCCTGTAGATCGGCGTGAAAGCGGCGGGCGGCGGCGGGCGTCAACCGATGCTGGGCGTTGAGCAGGGCGGCATGGTAAAGCCCGGTCAACAGGGGTCGATAGCGCGCCTCGGTGGGATCGGCCACCGCGCCAAGTCGTTGCACCAGCGGATGCGTCGCGTTCAGCAGCAAGGTCAGCGGTTGACGGCGCAAGCGGTCGCGCACCTCACCGGCCAGTTCCGCCAGTCCGTCCAGCAGAAACGGTTTCTCCAACGCCTGTTCCATCGCGTCGAACGCGGCGATGCGCTGGCCCGCCAGCAAGACCGCGCTTAACTCGTCCGGTCGAAACCGGCGCACCTGGGTTTTGACTCGGGTTTCCATCTCGGCCAATGCCCGGTCCATCGCGCGTTCCAATCGGGCGTATTCGGCCTGTTCCGCCGCGTCCAGCCGTTCGTAAAGGGCTGGATCGTCCAGTCGGTCCAATGGCTTCAGTTCCACCGCTTTCGGATGCCGTTCGGCATAACGGCGCAACAGCGTTTCGTCGAAGGGTCGTCCGGCGTTGATCGCCAGCAGGCCGCGCGCCTGGCAGAGCGCGTAGAACTGGTTGGCGTCGGCGGCGTGGGTGAAGAAATAGAGGGGCTTTTTGCCGTTCGTCGTCGGCTGGCGGTCGAGATAATCGGGCAGGGTCAACTGCCCCTGATCGGTCTCGAACGGCAAATGATCGAGTACCGCCGCGCCGAAGTCCGGGTGCTGGGCCGCCATGCCCTTGATGGCGTCGTGATGCCAGTCGCAGAGTTGCAGGAAGCGCGGCCGGTCGCGGGCGGCCAGGTCGAGCAGGGCGGTGACGATCAATTCACCCAGGGCCACGCGCAGGGCGTGATAGACCCCGTCTCGTACCACGTTGTCGCGGGCGGCGGTCGGTTGCAAATCGGGGCAATCCACCACCCCGCGCACGAACCGCGCCCATTCCGGCAGTAATTCGGCGTCGTTCGGGCGAATGCTCATCCGGGTCTGGAAGAGATCGACCGTTCCGCCGGCTTGACCGCCGGGCGCGTAGCGGGTGGGGATGAACAACCCGCCCAATGCGCGCGGATTCGACAGATCGACCGGGATGACCACCAACGGCGGATCGGCGTAACGCTGGTTCAGGAAGGCGGTCAGCAACCGTTCTCGCTCGCCGGGATCGCGCCAGACCGGTTCGTGCCAGGGGGCGTTGACGGCGTTGATCGGACCGAAGCCGTCGAGCAGGATCGGGAACGGCAGGAAATCGGCGTAGCGCCGCACGGTTTGCCGGAGGATGCGGCCGTCAAGAAAGGCGGTTCGGTCGGGCGCCAAGGTGACGACGACACGGGTTCCGGGCGGTTGGGCGCTCGCCGGCAGGGCGTCCAGTTCGTAATCCTCGCCGCCGTGGTTGACCCAGCGCCAGGCTTGGGTCGCCATCGGTTTGCGGGTGTAGACCTCGATCCGTTCCGCGACCACGAATGCCGACAGCAGGCCGATGCCGAACTGGCCGATGGTGGCGACCGCCACGTCGCGGGTGGCCAATTCGCGGGCGCGGCTGCCGGTGCCGGTGCTGCCGATGACGCTGAGGAATTCCTCGATGTCCCGCCGGTCCATGCCGGTGCCGTTGTCGCTGAAGCTCAGCGCGCGGCTGGACTCGTCCATGTCGATGCGAATCTCGCCGGCCGGTTCCGGTTCGTGGACCCGGCGTAACTGGATGCTGTCGTGGGCGTTCTGCAACAGTTCACGGACGAACACGTCCGGCTCCGGGTACAAGCTCCTGGCCAGCAATCGGACCAGACCTTGAAAGCTGGCGCGCATCTTGGGCATGGAGTGGCGGCCTCCTGGATTGCGGGGTGGTGCAAGACGCTTCGTTGGCCTCGACCCTTCAGTTCTTCAGCGAGATTATCGCTGCTATCCTAGCGGTGTCGAGGCAGTGGAATAAGGGGCAATGACGATGAGACAGGCGCTGAACATCAAGTGCTGGCAGTGTGGAGAGGTATTTACGATGAGCGCCAAGCTTTCCCAAAAGCCGGACTCACGGGTGGAAGCGGTGGCTCCGTGTCCCTTTTGTCAAGCCGTCAATCAGGTGATCGTTCGCGCCGAGCAGGTGCAAGCCACCGTTTCGTATAAGGACGGTCAATCCCTTGAAGCAGTTTCTCTGGAAAAACCCGGTGCGTTGCTGAGTTACATATTCGGGGGGACGCCGCTTCCGCCAGAGGGTCTAATGCATTATTACCCGCCCCGCCCAACTCCCGATCCGCCGCCACCCAAACCGACTCCGCCGGACAGACCGACCTCTCCGGACAAATCGATCCCCTCGAACGAGGAGCACTCAAAATGACCGACGTGCGCCATAACTTGCGGTTTTCCGCCCGCATGAACATCAGCTACCACGAGGGCTTGGAACGATTCTATGGTCAGTGGCTGGGCTGGTCGGCGTTTGTCTCGCTGATCCTGTCCAGCGCCGCGTTCGCCGCCCTCAGCAACCTGGTTCCGCAAGGCTTGCAACCGTTTCGCGAGTGGTTGCTGGCTGCCCTGGCCTTGATCGTGACCGCCTTGAACGGCGGGGTGTTGGCGTTTGGAATGCGCGGCAAGTTCATCACCCATGCGGAACTGAAGCGGAAATGGATCGACTTTCTGGGGCGGGTGGAGACTGTCGAGGAAGCGGAATTGCCCACGCTGGAGCGCAAGCTTCACGAACTCAACGCCCAGGAGCCGGCTTCCTATCCTCGCCGCCTGAATCGTGCCTATGCGGACGCCTGCACGATGCTCGGCGTCAAGCCGGTATAACCTCAAGGCGCTCCGTCAGACATTCCACCATGCCTGCCCATCTCCATACCCCGCTGATTTTGCAGCCGCCCGCCGACTTGGCCAGTCGCTTTCCTCATGTGCTCAGGCTGGCTCAGGATTTGTCGCTGAAGTATGTCTATCGGTACGTGGTGACGGAGCAGGATTTACAAACCGTGGGCGATGCGCTTTGGCAAACGCTGGGTGCGGACGAGGCGCTCGCGACCGCGCGCCAGGCCGCCGGTACGCGAATACTGCCGCTGATTCTTGAAAGCGCCGATCCGCTGGTGCAGTCCTTGCCGTGGGAGTGCCTGCATCATCCCGAACACGGTTTTTTGGGCAAGCATCCCGGCTTCAGCCTGACGCGCCGCTGGTCCGCCGCGCCGTCCGCTTCCGTCGAACCGCCCAAAGGCCCGCTGAAAGTCTTGCTGTTCACTTCTCTGCCCGACGATAAGGAGCGTTTGGACACGGAAAGCGAGCAGGCGAACGTGGTGGAGGCGCTGGACCGGCTAATCCATGATGGATGGGTGGAACTGACGACGCCCGACGACGGGCGCTTCGATCATTTTCGGCAATTGCTTCGAGAGCAGGAATTTCATCTGGTGTTCTTGAGCGGTCACGGCGAGTTTAACGCCGATCCGCTGTTGGGTCAGACGGGCGCGAGGTTTCTGTTCGAGGGCGCGGATGGCCGGCATCATCGGGTGGAAGGCGAGGAACTGGCGAAAGTGTTTTCGGGGACCGCCGTGCAAGCGGTGGTATTGTCGGCCTGTCAGTCCGGCAAATCGGCGTCCGCCGATCTCGGTTCCAGCTTGGCAGTGCAGTTGCTGGACGCGGGTTTGCCGCATGTGGTGGGGATGCGGGAATCCATCCTGGACGTGGCGGGCACTCACTTTGCCCATGCGTTGTGCAAAGCGCTGGGTCTAAAAGAACGGCTGGATGTCGCCCTGCAAGCCGCGCGGGGATTTATCGCCGAGTCGCCGGCGCTGGCCGGGCCGCGCAAAGACTTGTCCGGGGCGACGGAGCGGAGTTGGGGGCAGTGGTGCTTGCCTCTGCTGTACAGCCGCGACCCGGCGCAACCCTTGATCGACTGGCAATTTCAGCCGATGCCGCCGCCACCGTTGTTGGAGCGTTATCACGACATCGCGGGTATTCCATTGCCCGCCGCGTTTATCGGGCGACGGCGGGAACTGCGGGAACTGGGACAACTCGTGTACGGCGACCGACCGCAACAATGCTTGTTGACCGGCGCGGGCGGCCAAGGCAAGACCAGTTTGGCGGGACGCTTGGCGCAGCGCTTGGAAAACCGGGGTTGGTTGGTGCGGGCTTACACGGCACGGCAAGAGAACAACTGGGGCGATTTCGTCAACGAGTTGCTGTTTTGCCTGGAGAAACCGCTGGCTGAACAGGTGGATCGTGCGTTGTTGCGTTGCCGGACGGAGACTGACAAGGCGCGATTGATATTACGGGCATTGATGCAGCAGACCGGCAACCGGTTGGCATTGGTGTTCGATAACCTGGAAACCTTGCAAGACCCGGCCACGGGGCGAATCACTGACGACGCGGTGGCCGCGTGGCTGGATGCCTGCAAGCCGGTAGGTTCCGACCCTGCGCCCGTGGTGCTGGTCACGTCGCGCTGGGCGATTCCCGGTTGGGAGGGAGACCGGCGCACGCAGCGACCACTCGGAAAACCGTTGTACGGAGATTTCCTGCGCTATCACCAGCAGTTGAGCGGAGCGCCGTGGGGCGTGGAACGGCTGCGCCGGTTGTACGAGGCGTTGGACGGCAATTTCAAAGGCTTGGGGTTTTTCCACGGCTTGAGCCAAGTAGCCGGGGACGACGAGGCGTTTCTCCAACAACTGGAGCATTCCAAGAAGAAGCTGCAACTCCACATGATGGTGGAGAAGCTGGTCAGCTATCTGCAACCGGACGAGCGGGAATTACTGAACCGATTGCGCGCCTATTTGGCCTCGACCTTCGCTGATGGGGTGCGCATCGTCGCCCAGGATTTGGCCGAGCCGGAGCGATTATTACGGCGGCTGGTCGAGCTGTCGCTGGTGGAAGTGGAGATGGAGCCGGAATTGCGCTTGCCGCGTTACCGGCTATCGCCGGTGGTGGCGGACTGGTTGCAACAGTGTGAACCGGAACCGGCGAACGACATCCGGCAACGCGCGGCGCGGTATCAGCTTTGGGTGCATGATAACCTGCTACCCACGTTGGAACAGGCGCTCATCGCGCATGAAGCCTTGCGGCAGAGCGCCTTGGACGACGAAGCAGCCCAGTTCGCGTTGGGCAATATTGTTCCCTACTTTGGCCGGATAGGGCTGTATCACACGCTGCTTAAGGAGTGGTTGCCAGCCTTGCGGGAAAGCCAGGATCAAGCATTGCGAGCATGGGCCCTTAACGACTCTGGTACGACGTGCATTCGTGTAGGCCAATATGACGAAGCTCGCTCCTACTTGGAGAGGTCACAAACCATCTACCAGACCCTCGGCAACCGGACTGGGGAAGGTGCGGTCCTCAGCAACCTCGCGCGGACTTACTACGTACGGGGGAATGCCGCGACGGCGCTGCGTTATCTGGAAGAGTCGCTAGCCATCCAGCGGGACATCGGTGACAGGGCCGGGGAAGGCAGAACTCTCAATAACCTCTCACAGATTTACGATACGCGAGGAGATTACGACACGGCGCTGCGTTATCTGGAAGAGTCGCTAATCATCCAACGAGCCATCAGTGACCGGGCGGGAGAAGGCGTGGTCCTTAACAACCTCTCGGCGCTTTACCAGGCGCGGGGGGATTACGACTCGGCGCTGCGCCATCTGAAAGACTCGTTGATCCTCCGCCGGACCGTCGGCGACCGGGCCGGCGAAGGCACGACCCTCAACAATCTCTCGACGCTTTACCAGGCGCGCGGGGATTACGACACGGCGCTGTGTTATCTGGAAGAGTCGCTAACCATCCAGCGGGACATCGGCGACCGGGCGGGATTATGCGCTACGCTGTTCAATATAGGGGGTGTCTATTTGCAGAAAAATGGGCATAAACAGTCTGTTGGGTATTTTGTTGCAGCCTACCAGGCTGCCAAGGCAATCGATTATGCGGAAGTCCTTGTGGCATTGGAAAATCTAGCTGAAGAACAGGGTGGGTTGGATTTCTGGGAACAATTATCGCAACAGATGGAGTCCGGGGAATAAGCCACGCGGAGTAGTCCGATGAACCAAGCCCAAGCCATCCCCTACTTGACTCCCTACGATCAACTGCTTGCCCTGCCGGAAAACCAGGTGGGGGAGATCATCGGCGGTCAACTCTACATCCAACAAAATCGACCCACCGGACCACAAATCGCAGCGGTGGGGGCCATCATCAGCATTCTCGGCCTGCCATTCCACCGAGGGCAAGAAGGGCCAGGCGGCTGGTGGATTCTGACCGAACCCGAAATTCACTTGATCCGCGACACCGAAATCGCCGTGCCCGATCTGGCCGGTTGGCGGCGCGAACGGATGCCGACCGTTCCCCGCGACCACCGGTTCGAGGTCGTCCCCGACTGGGTTTGCGAAATCCTCTCGCCCTCCACGGCACAGAAAGATCGAACCCTGAAATTGCCGCTTTACGCCCGTTACGGCGTCGCTCATGCCTGGCTGGTCGATCCGCTGGCGCGCACGCTGGAAGCCTTCGAGTTGCGCGACGGTCGCTGGCTGCTGCTCGGCGCCATCCGGGAAGACGATCCGGTCTGCTTCCCGCCCTTCGCGGCGGTCACGTTTTCGCTCGCCGATCTGTGGGTTTGAAGGGAGGTGTTCGCCATGACAATCGCCACGAAACCACGAGCCACTTTTGACGACCTCTACCGCGTACCCGAGCACGGCAAGGCCGAACTGGTCAATGGAGAATTGCAACGCATGAGTCCAACGGGAGATATGCCCAGCCGCGCTGGTGGTTCGATTTACCTCAGCTTGCGCTGGTACGAACGCAAGATAGCGGGACGCGCTTACCCGGATAACGCCGGTTTCAAGGTCAATCTGCCCAACCGACAGTCGTTCAGCCCGGATGTCGCTTTCCATACCGGCAAACCGACCGGCATGAAGTTTCTGGAAGGCGCCCCCGTCTTCGCCGTCGAGATTCGCAGCGAGAACGACTACGGACCCCAAGCCGAAAAAGACATAGCGGCCAAACGCACCGATTACTTCGCCGCCGGCGCCTTGGTGGTGTGGGATGTCGACTTGTTGAGCGAGAATGTCGTGCGCGTCTATCGAGCGAACGCGCCAGATTGTCCCGCCCTTTACCGGCGTGGCGACATGGCCGAGGCCGAGCCCGCCGTTCCCGGCTGGTCCATGCCGGTTGACGACCTATTCAGTTGACTGCTTTACTGTTTTTTCACTCCCCAACCCTACTGCATTCATGACGACCACTGCGAAAGCCCTTCCCGATTTCGCTCCGCTACGCCTGCGCAAGGATGAAGACCGCCGCCTGCGCGCCGGCCATCTCTGGGTCTACAGCAACGAAATCGATGTCGAAGCCACCCCGCTGCGCGACTTCCAGCCCGGCCAGCCGGTCGCGATTCAGGCCAGCAACGGCAAGACACTCGGCACCGGCTACATCAATCCGCACGCCTTGCTGTGCGCCCGGCTGGTCAGCCGCGATCCCGATCATCCGCTCGGTCCCTCGCTGCTGGTGCATCGCCTGAACGTGGCGCTGAGCCTGCGCGAGCGGCTGTACGACCGGCCGTTCTACCGGCTGGTTTACGGCGAGGGCGACGGGCTGCCGGGCTTGATCGTGGACCGCTACGGCGACTTGTGCGTCGCCCAGGTCACCACCGCCGGCATGGACCGACTCAAGGACGACATCCTCGCCGCACTGCAAAAAGTGCTGAAACCGGCGGCGGTGTTGTGGCGCAACGACAGTCCAGTGCGAGAACTGGAAGGGCTGGAACGGTACGTCGCCGACGCCGCCGGCGCCGTGCCGGAAACCGTCACGGTCGAGGAAGACGGGTTGCGCTTCCAGGTCGCGCCACGCACCGGGCAGAAAACCGGCTGGTTCCACGACCAGCGCGACAACCGCGCCCGGCTGGATCGCTACGTTCGAGATCGGCGGGTATTGGACGTGTTCAGCTATACCGGCGCCTGGAGCGTGCGAGCGGCGGTGCGCGGCGCGCGGGAGGTGCTGTGCGTGGATTCCTCCGCCCCGGCATTGGAACAGGCAACGGCCAACGCGGCGCTAAATGGCGTCGGCGACCGGGTGCAAATCCGCCAAGGCGACGCCTTCGATGTGCTGAAAGGCTTGCGCGAAGCCCGCGAACGGTTCGACGTGGTGATCGTGGATCCGCCCGCGTTCGTCAAGCGCCGCAAGGATTTCAAGGAGGGCGCGCTGGCCTACCGGCGGCTCAACGAAATGGCGATGCAGGTACTTGAACGCGATGGCTTGCTGGTGTCCTGCTCCTGCTCGCAACTGCTCTCGCGCGACACGCTGATTCAAACGCTCTTGCAGGGATCGCGACACCTCGACCGCAATCTGGTGATTCTGGAACAGGGCCGGCAAGGGCCGGATCATCCGGTGCACCCCGCCATTCCCGAAACCGATTATCTCAAGATGATCGTCGCGCGAGTGCTGCCGGCTTGAAGAGATGTAGCGATCCAACTGATCGACCGACGACGGTATGCCCATGAACGACCACGATATTCGGCAACTCATCCCCCTTCTGGAAGAAATCCGCGACAACCAAAGGATCCAATTGGAACGCCAGGCCGAGGCGCTGGCGCTGCAACGCGAGCAGTTCGCGCTGGTCCAGAAGCAAACCGAACGCGCCGAGCGCCTTCAAGATCGCGCCGAGGAGCTTCAAGTCAAGGGCGCGCAGCTCGTCACGGGCGCGCGCAAGAGCATGGTGGTTATCGTCCCCCTGATCGTCGCCTTGCTTGTTTATCTGAGTTGGCTCATTTTTCGCTGAGCGATCACGGAGTTTGTCATGCTCATCCATCCCAATTTCGACCCGGTGGCGTTCAGCTTGGGACCGCTGCACGTGCGCTGGTATGGCCTGATGTACCTGTTGGGTTTCCTGGCTGGCTGGGCGCTGGGCCGCTATCGCGCCAACCGGCCCGGCTCCGGCTGGACCGCCGCCCAAGTGGACGATTTGGTGTTCTACATCGCCCTCGGCGTCATTCTGGGTGGCCGAATCGGGTACGTCCTGTTCTACGGATTCGGCAACTTCCTGCGCGATCCACTGGCGCTGTTCCGCGTCTGGGAAGGCGGCATGTCGTTTCACGGCGGCTTTCTCGGCGTGCTGCTGGCAATGACGCTGTTCGTCCGCAAGCACCAAAAGCAATTTTGGCCGACGGTCGATTTCATCGCGCCGCTGATTACGCCGGGGCTGTTCTTTGGGCGGATCGGCAATTTCATCAACGGCGAACTGTGGGGGCGGGTGACCGATCTGCCGTGGGGGATGGTATTCCCCCAGACCGGCGACGGTTTGCCACGCCACCCTTCGCAACTGTACGAGGCGGCGCTGGAAGGGGTGGCGCTGTTCCTGATCCTGTGGCTGTTCTCCGCCAGGCCGCGCCCGGCCATGGCGGTGTCTGGCGTGTTCGCGCTGAGCTACGGCGTGTTCCGGTTTCTGGTCGAGTTCGTCCGCCAGCCGGACCCGCAACTCGGCTATCTCGCCTTCGGCTGGGTGACCATGGGGCAATTGCTGTCGCTGCCGTTGGTCGTGGTTGGGGTGATTCTGCTAAGACTGGCCTATCGCCGGCCAGCAGCCGAAATGCCCGCCGGGTGACGGGCGCGGCGGGTTTCAGTTGGGATAACGATACGTGATGCTCACATTCTGCATTCCCTGCTGGGCATCGAGCAGATTGGACGCGCCGCGATAGGACAGCAGGCGGCGGGTTTGGCGGTCGTAGCGGACTTCCAGCCTGGGCGCGACCAGCCGCAGCAACCAGTTGTCCGCCTCGATGCTGAACGCCGCCACCCCCGGTTCGCCCGGTTCCAGCCGGCGGATGCGGAAGACGTAGTCCCGACCTTCGAGTGGAACCAGGAACCGGACCTGCCGGACCGCGTCGCCTTCGGCCAGTTCGTTCAGGTGATCGCGCAGGTACATGTGCAGACCCTGGCCGGTGACCATGTCGTCTTCCAGCCGCACCCGATCCTGCTGCACTGGCGCGTTCTGGTCGGCGCGACCGTAGATCTTGACCCAACGGCCATCCACGAAGGTGCCGTCCTGCCGGCCGAAGCGGCGATCCTCGAAGGCGTAGCTCGGCACATAGGGATGGGTGGTGAAATTGGAGGTCAACACCGCGATTTCCTTGCCCCCCGCGTCCCGATAGCGGGTTTCGTTGCGTTGGGGACGTCCGTTTTCGTAAATCATCCGGTGTTCCTCGGTGTAGGCGATTTCGCCGCGCTCGTCGCGGGCGACGCCCTGGAACACCTCTTCCCGGCGGTCGGTGGCCATGGCCCAGGCGGGCAGGGTGGCGTCGGTTAGCAGCAACAACCCGAAGGTGGCGGCGTTCAGGCATTTCGTCATCCTGGGGAGCATCATGGGTCATGTCCTCCTGTGCCAGTAGGAATATAGTTACTGGAACAGACCGAGCTTTGTCGCCAAGGTTCGGCAAGGGCGGCGATGACCTGGCTTGAATCGGAATGCACAACCAAACCGTTTTCGAGCGGTCTTCATACGAATTCAAGCAGGAATTCGCTCAAGACATCGTTCCAGTTTCGATCCAGAGGATTGCATTCATGTACGTTTGCATGTGCAAGTCGGTTTCCGACCACCAAATTCGGCAGGCGGTCGAGCAAGGCGCCCGCGGCTTCGGCGATCTGAGTGTCCGTTTAGGCGTGGGCATCGACTGCGGGAAGTGCGTCGAGGGGGTCAATGCCTTGCTCCAGGAATGCCGGAGCGCCCCCGCTCCGCCACCGTCCGCTCCAGCGGAGGTCGTTCCGAATCCGAGCCCTTCGACTGCCGCGCCCGCGCCGACGGTGCCAAGGGAACCCGCCCCGGCCCACGCCTGGTTCGCCATCGACTTGTGAGGAGGCGAGGGAATCGCCGTCGGCAAGCCCGGCGACCGGCCCACGGAACCTCGCGCGAACTGCCGCGTTCAGTGGTTTCGTGCTACGATCTTTATATTGCACCGTGTCAAACGCCGTGATCGGTCGCTTGAATCGCCGCCGCATCCGAGCCGTCAACAAAACGAGGAATCCAGGGGAGTCACCGATGCTGATCTACAATCTCTTTCCCTTGCTGGCCGGCCCGTTCGGGAATTGGGAACCACATTTCAAACGGGCGGCCGACATGGGCTTCGACTGGATTTTCGTCAATCCCGTCCAGAAGCCCGGTTACTCGGGCAGCCTGTACTCCATCGTGGATTATTTTCAGCTCAATCCCCTGCTGGTGGATCCGAAATCCAAGCTCACTCCCGAACAACAGGTCAAGGCGGCGCTCGCCGTGGCCGAAAAACTCGGCCTCAAGGTCATGGTCGACCTGGTCATCAACCACTGCGCCTTCGATTCCGAACTGACGCGCCAGCATCCGGAATGGTTCGTCCAGGAAAACGGCAACGTCGCTCACCCGTTCTGCATGGAAAACGGCCACAAGGTGGTCTGGGGCGACCTGGCGCTGTTCAATCACCCGCATACCTCCGATCCGGACGGGCTTTATCGCTACTGCTACCGAGTCGTCGAATATCTGCTGGAACTGGGCTTCAAGGGCTTTCGCTGCGACGCGGCTTACCAGATTCCCAGAAACACCTGGAGCCGGCTGATTCACGACGTTCGGCAAAAATACCCCGGCACGGTCTTCACCGCCGAAACCCTGGGCTGCACCGCCGATCAGACCAAGCAAACCGCCCAGGCCGGCTTCGATTACGTGTTCAACAGTTCCAAATGGTGGGATTTCCACGGCGCCTGGCTGATGGAGCAGTATCAATTGGTCCGCGACATCGCCCCCTCCATCAGCTTCCCGGAAAGCCACGATACCGACCGATTGTTTCAGGAAGTCCACGGCAACGAAGCGGCGATGAAGCAGCGTTATCTGTTTTCCGCCCTGTTTTCCGCCGGCGTGATGATTCCCATCGGCTTCGAGTACGGCTTCCGCCGCCGCCTGCATGTGGTCAATACCCGACCCGACGACTGGGAACAGCCGAACATCGACTTGCGCGAATTCATCACCCACGTCAACGCCATCAAGCGTCAGTACAAGGTTTTCCAGGAAGAATGCCCCACCACCATCCTGCCTTACCAGAATCCGAACATTCTGGTGATGTGGAAGGCGTCGACCAAGACCCACGACGAAGCGCTGATCCTGCTCAACAAGGATCCCTGGAATCACCAGTACTTCTACGCCGAAAACCTCGGCACCTACATTCAGGCCGGCGCGCCCCTGGTGGACGTATCGCCGGAATACGCCCTGGAGTACATCCCGCGGCCGTTTTCCTACGATTTGCGTCCGGGCCAGGCGTTCGTCATGGTCACCAGCCGCGACCTTCCGCCGGGCTGAACCGCCGCGCCGCCCTGGTTCGGATCTTGTGAACGAGGGAGGCCTGGACCAGGGGGTCGGGGGCCGGAACCCGAAAAACATAAGGATGAACTTGTATGTACATTGTACAGATTGCTCCTGAATGCGCCCCCGTCGCGAAAGTCGGCGGGTTGGCGGATGTGATTTTTGGCCTGAGCCGGGAGATGGAAATCCGCGGCAACGAGGTCCACATCATTCTGCCGAAGTACGACTGCATGCGTTACGACCAGATCTGGGGGTTGCAGATCAGCATGCAGGACCTATGGGTGCCGTGGTACAACGGCGCCGTGCACTGCACGGTGTGGTTCGGCTTCGTGCACGGCCGCAAGTGCTTTTTCATCGAGCCGCACTCGCAGGACAACTTCTTCAACCGCGGCCACTTCTACGGTTTCGCGGACGATGTCAGCCGCTTTGCCTTCTTCAGCAAGGCGGCGCTGGAGTTCCTGCTCAAGGACAATCGCCGACCCGACATCATTCATTGCCACGACTGGCAGACCGGACTGGTGCCCGTGCTGTTGTTCGAGCAGTACGCCCATGCCGGGATGCACTGGCAGCGGGTCTGCTACACCATTCACAACTTCAAGCATCAGGGCCTGACCGGCGAGTACGTGTTGTGGGCCACGGGCCTGACCAACATCGCCCATTACTTCAACTACGACCGCCTGCGCGACCACTTCAATCACACCGCCGTCAATCTGATGAAGGGCGGCATCGTTTACTCCAATTTCGTGACGACGGTGTCGCCAACCCATTCGCACGAGGCGCGCTTCACCGATCAGAGCAGCGGTCTGGGACCGACCCTGAACATCCATCAGAGCAAGTTTGGCGGCGTGCTCAATGGCATCGATTACGATGTCTGGAATCCGGAAGTTGACCCCCACATCGCCGAGCGCTACGGCATCGACACCCTGGACCAGAAGTACGCCAACAAGGAAGCGCTGCGCGACCGGTTGTGGCTGAGCAAGGAATACAAGCCGATCATCGCCTACGTGGGCCGACTGGACAGCCAGAAGGGCGTCCATCTGATTCATCACGCCATTTTCTACGCCCTGCGCAACAATGCCCAGTTCGTGTTGCTCGGCTCCAGCCCCGACCCGCACATCAACCAGCATTTCTGGAACCTCAAGCGGCACCTCAACGACAGTCCGGATTGCCACCTTGAACTGGGCTTCAACGAGGAGTTGTCGCACTTGATCTACGCGGGAGCGGACATGATCGTCATGCCCAGCCTGTTCGAGCCCTGCGGCCTGACCCAGATGATCGCCCTGAAGTACGGCACGGTGCCGATCGTGCGCGAGGTCGGCGGTCTCAAGGACACGGTGTTCGACAAGGACTATGCCCACAAGCCTTGGGAAGAGCGCAATGGCTACGTGTTCCAGGGCGCCGATCATGCCGGGGTCGAATCGGCCATGCATCGCGCCATCGCCCTGTGGCACGCCTATCCCGACGACTTCCGTCAGTTGATGATCCACGGCATGAGCTACGATTACTCCTGGTGCCGGCCCGGCCAGGATTACCTGAACATCTACGAGCACATCCGCTGCAAGTAGCCGGGCGCGGTCGCCCAGTCCGACGTTCGTCGGGAGCGGCCTTGGCCGCCATCGCGCGAGCAGCCGCGCTCCCGGCGGCGTCAGTCAATCCACCATCCGCACAGGAGTAATGACCCGCATGAGCCAACTTCCAGAATACGTCGACGGTCTGCCGAACATTTGCGGTTCCGAATCGCTTGTGGAAGAGACCCTGCGCGCCGCTCGCAACCAGCCGGTGTTCCTGCCGGAAAGCCGGATCGACTTCGGCCGTATCCGCGCCGCCTGCGCCGTCGCCCTGCACATGCACCAACCGTTGATCCCGGCCGGTGGCGGCGATTTGTCCACGGCGGCCATCATCAGCAATCTCAAGTACATGATGGACAATCAGGGCATCGGCGATAATCACAATGCCCCGGTTTTCCACTGGTGCTACAAGCGGATGGGCGAATTCATCCCGCAACTGATCCACGAGGGCAAGGAGCCGCGGGTGATGCTGGAATATTCCGGCACCCTGTTTCACGGGTTGCGGGCCATGGGTTTGAACGACGTGTTCGACGCGCTCAAGAACGCGACCTGCAATCCGGGCTACCGGCGAGCGGTCGAATGGCTGGGTTGTCCGTGGGGCCACGCGGTGGCGCCCTCGACCCCGACCCAGGACTTCCGCCTGCATGTCAAGGCCTGGCAGCACCACTTCGCCGCCATTTTCGGCCTGGAGGCGCTGGCGCGAGTTCGCGGCTTTTCGCCCTCGGAAATGGCGCTGCCCAATCATCCCGACATCGCCTACGCGTACATCAAGACCTTGGTGGACTGCGGCTATCAATGGCTGCTGGTGCAGGAACACACCGTGGAGCGGCCGGAGAACGGCTGGGGGCCGGAGAAAAAGCACCTGCCGCACCGCCTGGTCTGCACCAATTCCAAGGGGGAGACCGTCAGCATCCTCGCCATCGTCAAGACCCAGGGCAGCGACACCAAGCTGGTGGCGCAGATGCAGCCGTATTACGAGGCCAAGGGGCTGTCCCGCTGGGAACTGGCCGGGAAATCCGTGCCGCCGCTGGTGACCCAGATCGCCGACGGCGAGAACGGCGGGGTCATGATGAACGAGTTTCCCGGCATGTTCTTCCAGGTGACCCACGAGGCTTCCGGCTCGGACGTCCCGATGATGAACGCCACCGAGTATCTCGAACACCTGTTCGCGGCGGGCGTCAAGGAAGCCGATTTGCCGGTGTTGCAGCCGCTGTTCCAAAAACGGATCTGGGACCGGTTCAAGCCGGGCGACGGCCCCGAGAAGCTGGAAAAAGTCATCGCCGAGCTCAAGAAGGAAGACGGCCGGTTTCACATGGACGGCGGCAGTTGGACCAACGACATTTCCTGGGTGCGGGGCTACGACAACGTACTCGGGCCGATGGAAAAAGCCAGTTCGGCCTTTTACGAGAGGGTGCTGAAGCCTGGCGTATCGCCCAGCGACCCGCGCTATCGCAACGCTCTGTTCCATCTGATGAGTTCGCAGACCAGTTGCTACCGGTACTGGGGCCAGGGGCTGTGGACCGATTACGGACGCGAACTTTGCCGGCGGGCCAGCGCCATCGTCGAAACCGACTTTTAGCGGTCGGGCCACGCCGCCGCGCCGTTCCGGTCCATGCTTGAACAAGAAGCACGCGGGGAGGAGGGTCTTCCTCACCCCCGCCATGACTGACCATGGGAGGAGGCTTCATCATGACGGACAACACCTTGTGCCACGCGCTGGTATTGAATCTGCACCAGCCCGCCGGCAATCTGGAACACCTGCTAGCGCACAACGCGCCCGAAGCACGGGACATCCTGTTGGCGATGGATCGCATTCCCCACGCCCTGCGGGACGAGCGGGAATTCGGCCGGGTTCATGTCTCCATGTCGGGCACCTTGCTGGAAACCCTGAATAATCCGGAGTTTCAGAGCCAGGCCAGCGCTGTCGTCGATTGCGCCGCGCTGCTCGATCAGATGGGGAACCAGCCGACCATCGAACTGCTTGGGACCGGTTATTACCACCCGGTTCTGCCCCTGATTCCCCCCGCCGACTGGGAAGCGCATCTGAAACGCTGGCAGCGGTCCGCGTGCCGTCTGTTCCCCCGCGGCGGGTTTCAGGGCTTCTGGCCGCCGGAAATGGGTTTTTGCATGGAAATGATTCCCTTGCTGCGGCGCTGCGGCTATCAGTTCGTGCTGGTGGACAGCGAGCACGTGCAACCGGCGACGCCGATGGGCTGGGAGGAACTGCGCTACCGGCCGCATGTCGCCCGGTTTGGCGACGACGAGATCGTGGTCATCGTGCGCGACCGCGAACTGTCCAATGCCCAGGCGAACGGCATGGACCTCGACGGGTTCCTGCGCGAAGTCCAGGCCCGAACCCAGGATTGCCAATTCACCCCGCTGGTGACCACCTGCTGCGACGGCGAGAACGGCGACTGGTTCCGCAATGCCGCGCCGGCCGGCAATTTCTGGGAGGCGTTCTACCAGCCGCTGCTGAATCGGGTTCGAGCTGGAACCAGCGCGATCCGACCGGTCTTCATCAAGGACTATCTGGACCGGTTCGGGGCCCTTGGCGAAGTCACGATTGGGCCGGGGGCATGGAATACGGGTTGGAACGATGGCCGCGACTTCGTGCAGTGGGCCGGCACCCCGGCGCAACGGAACGCCTTGACCCGCGTGGACGAGATCAGTCAGGCGGTGCAGGCGGCGCTGCACAACGCGACCCACATCGGCTCGCGCAATCCGGAACTGCTCAATCTGCTGGAGGAAGCGCACTGGCGGGTGCTGCGGTCGGAGACCAGTTGCAACTTCTTCTGGGGCGACGCCTGGGTCATGCGCTGCCATGCCGATCTCGACCAGGCCTGCGAGTGCCTGGAGCGGGCCAACGCCTGTTTTGTTTGACCGGACAGGCTTAAGCAGGATGGCCGGCATCCCGAATCAGGATGCCGGTCCGTTTCGGGGTTTCAGCGGCTGTCGCGCTTTTGGGAAGGGTTGAGCCGGGCCGCTGCTTCGGCGGCGGTTCCGTAGATCTGGGGCGCAAGGTCGCGTTCGCGCAGCGCGTCGCCCAGACGGGCACGCAGGAACGCGCTGGTGGTGTAGCGGGTCACGCCGACGTAATAGCGCTCCACTACCTCGCCCACCATGTCCATGTATTCCCGCAACAGTTCCGGGCTGATCGAGAAATTATCGTAGTTGACGATGGCGAACACCTTCTTGCCCAACGGCTCCAGCTTGCCGCTGACCGCCGCCCGGATGTTTTCGATATCCTCGCGACTGCGCACCGCCAACCATTCGAAGTTCAGGAAAAACAGATTCTTGGCCGGATCGTAGGACAGTCGTTGCTCCAGCGGTTGTGTCAGCAGGATATCGCGCAGTCCCATCGGTTCCTCACCGAAGATGCGGGCGTCCATCCGCCGCAGTTGGGCGCTGACCTTGGGTTGAAACCTCATGTGGGCCAGGACGTCCCGTTCCAGATCGACGCCCGGCGCGATCTCGACCAGTTCCGGCCCGTCGGCGGTCAGCCGGAACACCGCCCGCTCGGTGACGTACAACACCGGCTGATTCCGGCGGCTGGCGACCTCGCCGCTGAAGGTGCGCTGTTCGACTTCCTCGACGAATTTGGCGGTTTTTCCCTCGCGCCGGATGCGTAGTTCACCCTGTTCCACCGCAAGGTCCAGCCCGTCGGCGGTGAAGGTCCCGGCGAACACCACCTTGCGGGAATTTTGACTGATGTTGATGAATCCTCCGGCGCCGGCGATCCTGGGGCCGAATTTCGAGACGTTGAGATTGCCGTGCCGGTCCACCTCGGCCATGCCCAGCACCGCGATGTCCAGGCCGCCGCCGTCGTAGAAATCGAACTGGTTGGGTTGGTCGATGATGGCCTGCACGTTGGTGGACGCGCCGAAATCCAGCCCGCCGGCGGGGATGCCGCCGACCACTCCCGGTTCGGCGGTCAAGGTCAGCAGGTCGATGATCTTTTCTTCGGCGGCGACGTTGGCCACGCTCTCCGGCATGCCGATACCCAGATTCACGATGGCGTTGGGCGTCAGTTCCAGTGCCGCCCGGCGGGCGATGATCTTGCGCTCGCTCAGCGGGATCGGTGGAATCGAGGCCAGCGGCACCTTGATTTCGCCGGAGAAGGCTGGATTGTACGGGGTGGCGAAGGTTTGCCAGTGGTGTTCCGGCGGCGAAACCACGATGCAATCCACCAGGATTCCCGGCACTCGCACGTCCTTGGGTCGCACGAAACCGCGTTCGGCCACCCGCTCCACCTGGGCGATGACGATGCCGCCCGAGTTGCGCGCCGCGGTGGCAATCGCCAGCGACTCCAGGGTCAGCGCCTCCTTTTCCATGGTCAAATTGCCGTCGATGTCGGCGGTGGTGGCGCGGATGATGCCGACGTTGATTGGAAACGCCTTGTAAAGCAGATATTCGTGACCGCCGATCACCATCAGTTCGACCAGATCGTCCCGGGTGATGGCGTTGAGCTTGCCGCCGCCGTAACGCGGGTCGACGAACGTACCCAGCCCGACCCGGGTCAGGGTGCCCGGCTTGCCGGCGGCGATGTCGCGGTACAGATGGGTGATCACACCCTGTGGCAGGTTGTAGGCTTCGATCTTGTCGGCCACCGCCAGGGCTTGCAGCTTCGGCACCAGGCCCCAGTGGCCGCCGACGACCCGCTTGACCAGGCCTTCGTGGCCCAGATGATTGAGTCCGCGCTCCTTGCCATCGCCCTGGCCGGCGGCGTAGACCAGGGTCAGATCATGCGGTTTGTCGAGTCCCGGCGCGTTTGGATCGTCCTCGGAAGCAAGATAAAGTTCCTCCAGCGCGCGGGCGATGTTTTCGGCGAAGCCGGTGCCGACGAAACCGCTGGTGGCGACCGTGTCGCCGGGGCGGATCAGGCTGACGGCCTCGCGAGCGCTGACAACCTTGCCCCGTTCGGGAATGCGCAGCGAGGCGAGCAGAGGATGTTGCATGGTTTTATTCCTCACTTTGGGGGGTGGACGGGGCGCGATGAATCTGGTCGCGCCCCGTGACGGAAAGGTCGGTAGATACCGGTCAGAAGAGGCGGTCGAAAAACTCCTGCCATTTCCGAATGGGTATTCCGGGATCGGACTGGCGGTACTGGCTCCTTACATCGGGGCCAGCGACCCGCGTCTGGTCAAGGTGCTCCCGGAAGAAGCCTTTTTCAGCACACCTTCTGGCTGGCCGCTCATGCGACCGGCTGCGGCTCAAACGGGTGCGCGTGGTCTGGGATTACCTGCGCGCACTGGCCGACGCGCACCGCCGGTTGTTTCCGCGCGGCGAGGAATGAGGGAAGGCGTGATCAACAACTATACGTTCCACCGGTAACCAGCCCGGAATCGAGCGCGTGTTCCTGATAGGCGATGATTTTCTCGCGTGGATCGCCGAACGACGGCGCACCCGCCGTTTCGGGCGTCGTCGCGAAAATAGCGGCTACAACATCTCCCGAATCGTCTCGCGCAGCTTGGGCAGGTCCAGCAGTCCCAACCGATAATGCACGATGCGCCCTTCCGGCGAGATCAGCACCGTGGTTGGGGTCAACCGCACGTTGTCGAATTCCCGGGCGATTCGGGCCTGGGTGTCCAGAACCACCGGATAGGGAATTTGCCGCTGCCGCGCCAGGGTCCGCACCTGCTCGGGCGGATCGTAGGCCATCGCCACTCCGATGATTTCCAATCCTTTCGGGTTCAATTCCCGATAAAGGTCGATCAGATGCGGCATTTCCTCGATGCAGGACGGGCAGGTGGTGGCCCAGAACGTGACCAGCACCGGTTTGCCGCGCAACTGCTCCAGGGTCAGGGTGCGGCCGTCGAGAGTTTGTCCGACCAATGGCGGCGCCTGGCGCAGGCCAGCAGGCATGAACCAGACCGCGACGACCGCCAGAATCACGGTCAGAGCGATGCCGGCGATCACGGCTTCTTTGTTAAGCTTCATGGGTTGAATCTCCTGCGGCGCAATATTCGCGGCGGTGACGCCCGCGCTGGCATCAGACCGCAATAACCGCCGAAAGTGACCGGGTAGCGCGATTATGCCAGAGCCGGCATGGCTTGCGCCCGGCGGCGAACGTCTTATGATGAACGTATTTGCGACCCATGGTGGAGGGGGGGTGAGACCATGATCAAGGTAGGCATCGTTGGCGGAACCGGCTATACCGGCGTCGAACTGTTGCGGTTGCTGGCCCTGCATCCGGCAGTGGATCTGGCGGTCATCACTTCGCGCGGCGAGAAGGGAACCCGAGTCAGTGAGTTGTTTCCCAATCTGCGCGGTCGCGTGAATCTGGCTTTTGTCGAACCGGACGACGCCATGCTGAAAGGCTGCGACGTGGTGTTTTTCGCCACTCCCAACGGCACCGCCATGAACAGCGCCCCCGCGCTGCTGGAAGCCGGCGTCAAGGTCATCGACCTGGCGGCCGATTTCCGGTTGCACCGGGTCGAGGACTGGGAGCGGTGGTACTACGGCATCCGCCATGCCTGCCCGGAACTGCTGGCGGAAGCGGTCTACGGTCTGCCCGAGGTCAACCGCGAGGCGATTCGCGCCGCCCGACTGGTCGCCAATCCCGGCTGTTATCCGACCGCCGTGCAACTGGGTTTCCTGCCGCTGTTGGAAGTCGGCGCCGTCGACCGGCAATCGTTGATCGCCGACGCCAAATCCGGCGTCAGCGGCGCCGGCCGCAAGGCCGAGGTGAGCGCTTTATTGTGCGAGGCCGGCGACAACTTCAAGGCCTACAACGTACCGGCGCACCGTCATCTGCCGGAGATCCGCCAGGGTCTGACGGCGGTGGCCGGCGGTCCGGTGGAATTGGTGTTCGTACCGCACCTGACGCCGATGATTCGCGGCATTCACGCGACCTTGTACGCCACCCTGACCCAGCCCGACATGGACTTGCAAACGCTGTTCGAGCGGCGCTACGCCGACGAACCTTTCGTGGACGTGTTGCCGCCTGGGTCGCATCCCGAAACGCGCGGCGTGCGCGGGGCGAATCTGTGCCGGATGGCGGTGCATCGGCCCCAAAACGGCAGAACCGTGGTGGTGCTGTCGGTCATCGATAACCTGGTCAAGGGCGCGGCGGGCCAGGCGGTGCAGAACATGAACCTGATGTTCGGTCTGCCGGAAACCGCGGGGTTGGAGGGGATCGCTCTGCTGCCATAAGTGCCCCATCAATAATATTTTTCGTGATTTCCGTGATTTCCGTGGATAACTATTCTTGACCCCAAAGGTCAACAATCAGACAATTTTCCAACTTTTCAACATGAGGATAGAGCCATGAGCGCCACCGTGGAAACCTTCACCCCTGCCGATGACCCCCTGCTGTTCACCGACGCCGCCGCGCTGAAGGTCAAGGAACTGCTGGAGGAAGAAGCCAATCCCCATTTGATGCTGCGCGTCTTCATCAGCGGCGGCGGCTGCTCCGGCTTCCAGTACGGGTTCACCTTCGACGAGAATCTGGACGACGGCGATACCGTGGTGGAGAACCACGGGGTGAAATTGTTGATCGACCCGATGAGCTTCCAGTATCTGGTCGGCGCCGAGATCGACTACACCGAGGGCCTGGAAGGCGCCCAGTTCGTGATTCGCAATCCCAACGCCGTCACCACCTGCGGTTGCGGCTCCTCGTTCTCCGCGTGACTCATGCGCCCGCTTGAAGAATCGCTGGAGCTGATCAAACGCGGGGCGGTGGATCTCCTGCTGGAAGAGGATCTGATCGAGCGGCTCCAGTCCGGTCGTCCATTGCGGATCAAGGCCGGTTTCGATCCAACCGCCCCGGATTTGCATCTCGGCCATACCGTATTGATCAACAAGCTGCGCCAGTTTCAGGATCTGGGCCATCACGCGATGTTCCTGATCGGCGACTTCACCGGCATGATCGGGGATCCGACCGGCAAGAACGTCACCCGCAAGCCGCTGACGCGCGACGAGATTCTGGCCAACGCCCAAACCTACCGGGAGCAGGTGTTCAAGATTCTCGATCCTGACCGGACCGAGGTCCTGTTCAATTCGAACTGGTTCGACCGGATGGCGCCGGCCGATTTCATCCATCTGGCGGCCAAGCACACCGTCGCCCGGATGCTGGAACGGGACGATTTCGGCAAACGGTACGCCAGTGGCCAGCCCATCGCGATTCACGAATTCCTGTACCCACTGGTGCAGGGTTACGACTCGGTCGCCATGCGGGCGGACGTGGAACTGGGCGGCACCGATCAGAAATTCAACCTGCTGGTCGGTCGCGAGTTGCAGAAACACTATGGCCAGCCACCGCAGATCGTCCTGACCATGCCGATTCTTGAGGGTCTGGACGGCGTGCAGAAGATGTCGAAGTCGCTGGGGAATTACGTCGGCATCCGCGACGAACCCAACGAGATGTTCGGCAAACTGATGTCGGTTTCCGACGAACTGATGTGGCGCTATTTCGAACTGCTCAGCTTCCGCCCGACCCGCGAGATCGCCGAATGGCGGCGGCGAACCGCCCAGGAAGGATTGAACCCGCGCGATGTCAAATTTCAATTGGCCGAGGAACTGGTGGATCGATTCCATGGCGCCGGCGCGGGTCGGCGGGCACTGGTGGAGTTCGTCGAACGCTTTCAGAAGGGATCGTTGCCCGAAGAGGTAGCCGAGGTGTCGGTTCAGTCCCGCGATGGCCGCTTGCCGATTGCCAACCTGCTCAAGGATGCGGGACTGGTGGCCAGCACATCCGAGGCGCTGCGGTCGATCCAGCAGGGCGCGGTTCGAATCGACGGCGAGCGCATCGAAAACCGCAATCTTGAATTGAAGGCCGGCAGCAGGCATATCTACCAGGTCGGCAAGCGGCGGGTCGCCGCGGTGACCGTTGCGCCTACCCCCAGCCGCCAGGAGTAACCTTCGAATACCCTGGAGTTGCGGGTCCGGAACCTGATTTTCCTCCATCCCACGCCGAGAACGCAGAGGTACGCGCGCGGCGCCGATCATCGGCATGAAGATAACCCATACTTAGAGGATTCCGCCGCATCGAGGCGACCATTCCCGGATACCAGGAACAGGAAGCGAGCAAGGCGCCCGACATGAACAAGCTCCCCATCGGCATTCAGACCTTCCGGGAAATCCGCGAGGAAGGCCACTGCTACGTGGACAAGACCCCGCTGGTCGCCCGGCTGGTCGAAGAGGGCAAATACTACTTCCTGGCCCGGCCCCGGCGCTTCGGCAAAAGCCTGCTGGTCAGCACCTTGGCCGCCGCTTTCACCGGCGAACGCGAACTGTTCGCCGGCTTGCACCTGGAGCATCACTGGGATTGGAACCGCCATGCTCCGGTCATCATCCTGGATTTTAGCGAAGGCATTCTGGACTCCCGGCAACGCCTGGATCAGCGGATCCGGCGCATGCTGGACATTCAGGCGGAAGCGCAAGATCTCGTCCTTCACCAGGAAGAAGCCAGCGACCGGCTGGAAGAACTGATCCTCAAACTGCACGCCCGCCGCGGCGAGCGCGTGGTGGTGCTGGTGGACGAATACGACAAGCCGATTCTGGATCACCTGCACCAGCCGGAGCGGGCGCTGGAACTGCGGGAAGGGTTGCGCAACCTCTATTCGGTGCTCAAAAGCCAGGATGCCCGGCTGCGCTTCGTGCTGTTGACCGGGGTCGGCAAATTCTCCAAGGTCTCGTTGTTCTCCGGCCTCAACAACCTGAAGGACATCACCCTGGACGAGCGGTTCGCCACCTTGTGCGGTTATACCCAGACCGAGCTGGAGAACGTCTTTGCCGGCTGGCTGGACGGAGTGGACTTGACCGAACTGCGCCAGTGGTACGACGGCTACAACTTCCTGGGCGAATCGGTCTACAACCCGTTCGATATCCTGCTCTATCTCGACCACCGCGAATTTCGCAGCTACTGGTTCGAGGCCGGTACGCCCACATTCCTGGTCAACCTGCTCAAGACCCGATACTACCCGATTCCGACGCTCGAAAACCTGGAAGTCGGCGAGGAACTGCTGGGCAGCTTCGACGTGGGCGCCATCGAGCCGGAGGCGCTGCTGTTCCAGACCGGCTATCTAACGATTCAGGAACGCTACCAGCGCGGCTCGCTCTATCGCTACCGGTTGCGTTATCCCAACCGCGAGGTGCGCGCCAGCCTGCCAACCGCGATCCTGAACGCTTATGTTCCCACCGTGCGGGATCGATTGCGCACCGAGGACCGGATTTACGCCGCGTTGGAGGCCGACGATCCGGATGGTTTGCAGCGGGCGTTTCATGCCTTCTTTGGCGCCATCCCCCACGACTGGCACCGGCGCAACGACATCGCCGACCACGAAGGTTATTGGACTTCGGTCGTCTATTGCTATTTCGTCGCTCTCGGCGTGACCGTCGTCGCCGAGGATGTGACGAATCACGGGCGCATCGATCTGACCGTTCTGTGGGCGGGTCACGCCTGGATACTGGAATTCAAGATAGTGGAACTGAGCGAGCCCGGACGGGCGCTGGTGCAGATTCAGGCGCGCGGCTACCATCAAAAATACGCCAACCAACCGGTTACCTTGATCGGCATGGAGTTCAGCCGCATCGAGCGCAATCTGGTCGGTTTCGAGTGGCGGCGGCTCGCGTATCCACCGCTCCCGGCCGAAGGATAGACCCGTTCCGCGCTGTCACCGTCGTTCCGACGGATATAGCGATCCCAAGTCGGTCCTGGCCGTCACCCCACCTACAAATCTACCAGCCGATGAATCCACTTCGTCCCTTGCTCGCCCAATATCCAGTCCTGGTGCTGGACGGCGCCCTGGCGACCGAACTGGAGCGCCGGGGTTGCGACTTGCGCGACCCACTCTGGTCCGCCAAGGTATTGATCGAAGCGCCGGACCTGATTCGACAGGTACATTGGGACTATTTTAATGCCGGCGCCGATTGCGCCATCACCGCCAGCTATCAGGCTTCGGTGACGGGGTTCATGCGGCGGGGATTGAGCCATGCGGAATCGCTCGATCTCATCCGGCGCTCGGTTCGGCTGGCCATGGAGGCCCGGGATGCGTTCTGGCGAGAACCGGCCCACCGGACCGGCCGGCCCCGGCCATTGATCGCGGCCTCGGTGGGACCCTACGGGGCGTTCCTGGCCGATGGTTCGGAATATCGGGGCGACTACGGCTTGAGTGAAGCGGAGTTGATGGATTTTCATCGTCCGCGCATGGCGGCCCTGCTTGAAGCGGGCGCCGACCTCCTGGCCTGCGAGACGATTCCCTGTTTCATCGAAGCCCGCGCCCTGGCTCGGTTGTTGGCCGAGTTTCCAGACGCCAGCGCCTGGATCAGCTTCAGCGCCAGGGACGAGGCGCATCTCTCGCACGGCGAGCGCCTGGCCGAATGCGTGGCGTGGCTGAACGACAACTCCCAGGTGGCGGCCGTTGGGGTGAATTGCACCGCGCCCCGTCATCTGCCGACGCTGATCGAGGCGGCCCACGCCGTGACCAGCAAGCCCATCGTGGTCTACCCGAATTCGGGCGAAACCTACGATCCGGCGCGGCGTAATTGGAGCGGTGTCCCGGATGCCGAGGCTTTCGCGGCCGATGCCCGTCGCTGGCACGCCAGCGGCGCCCGTCTGCTTGGGGGTTGTTGCCGCACCACGCCCGACCATATCCGGGCTATCGCCGCCTGGGCTCGCTCGCTGTCCCGAATTTAGAAACCCGGACCCGGACCGATGGAGAACGTTTCACGTGAAACCACGAGGGTCGCCGACAGGGAACGTTTCACGTGAAACCACGAGGGTCGCCGACAGGGAACGTTCCACGTGAAACCACTGAACCTGGACTGATGGAGAACGTTCCACGTGAAACCATGGCGATCGCCAACAAAGAATGTTCCACGTGAAACCAGGCGAACCGCGCCACCTCGATTATCGTTCGTGCTCGACCGCGCTCAGGGCCGCGAATGTTTCCAGGTCGAGCGTTTCCGGCCGGGCGCCGGGATCGACGCCAGCAGCTTCGATCTGTCCGGCGTCCAGCAAGTCGCGCAGGGAGTTGCGCAGGGTTTTGCGGCGCTGGGCGAACGCCCGTCGCACGATTTCGGCGAAGCGGCTTTCGTCCCGGACCACGACGGCGGATGTTTCACGTGGAACCAGGCGGACCACCGCCGACCATACTTCGGGCGGCGGCCGGAATGCCGCGGGTTCGACCGTGAACAGCGGTTCGACCCGGCAGCGGTATTGCAGCATCACCGAAAGTCGGCCGTAGGCGTCCTCCCCCGGCTTGGCCGCCATCCGCGCCACCACCTCCTGTTGCAGCATGAAATGCAAGTCGCGCAAATGCCTGGCCTGCGCCAACAGGTGGAACAGCAGAGGGGTGGAGATGTTGTAGGGCAGGTTGCCGGTCACTCGCAGTGACGGTCCATCGCCGCGCAGGGTGGAAAAATCGAAGTTCAGCGCGTCGGCATGGTGAATCCGCAGAACGCCGATCCCGGCGCAGCGCGCCCGCAACGGTTCCAACAGGTCGCGGTCCAGTTCCACCACGTCCAGTTCACCGGCGGCATCAAGCAGCGGGACCGTCAGCGCTCCCAGGCCAGGACCGATTTCCACCAGTCGCTCGCCGGCCGCCGGCCGAATCGCCGCGACGATGCGCTCGATGACGCGGGCATCGCGCAGGAAATGCTGACCAAACCGCTTGCGGGGCCGATGAGGGGGAGCTGGAACCCCCGTCATGGAGTGTTCGCGGCGCCGGACGGGGGCTTGGATGACGATCCATTGGAGGGTTCGGCGGCGGGCAGGCGAACCTCCACGTAGGCCTCGTCACGCAGCCGGCGCAGCATCAACTCCCATTCCTCGTCGGAGCGCCTCCGCATCAACGCCTCGCGAGTCCGGGCGCGCGCCGCCTCGGGCGTGGCCTGAGCTTGCCGACGTTCGAGCACTTGCACGAGATGCCAGCCAAACTGGGTTTTGACCGGCGCGCTCACCTCGTTCGGCTTCAGGGCGTTCATCGTTTGTTCGAACGACGGCACCAGCATTCCTGGCGATACCCAGCCCAGATCGCCGCCGCGCTCCGCCGATCCCTTGTCGTCGGATTGGGTTCGGGCCAGTTCCGCGAAATCTTCGCCGCCGCGAATGCGCTGGCGTAGTTGTTCCAACTGCCGGCGTGCCTCGTCGTCGGATCGCTGCGGCGAAGTTCTAAGCAGAATGTGGCGGACATGGGTCTGGTTTACCAATCCCTGCTGGGTCGGGCTCGATGGCGCGGGAGCGGGTCGCGCCTCGGCGCCACCTCCCCGAACCTCCAGCAGCTTGACGATGTGAAACCCGCTGGAGCTGCGAATCAGGTCGCTGATCTGGCCGGGTTTCAGGCGGGGCGCCACCGTGCTGAACACGGTGGGTAACTGTTCCGCCGACCGCCAGCCGATTTCACCGCCTTCCAGCGCCTGCTGGCTGGCCGATACCCGGATCGCCATCTGCCCGAAATCGGCGCCTTGGCGCAGTTGCGCCAATACCTCCTCCGCTTTGCGTTTGGTATCTTCGATTTGTCGTGGCGAAGCGCCTTCCGGCAGCGCAATCAAGATCTGGGCCACGCGATATTGGCGCGAACCACCACCACCAGCACCTTCATTGCCGTTCTTGCTGGCGTTACCGTCGTTCATCGACAAGCCCGCCAGTTGCGCTTGCAGGTTGTCCACGTCCTGGTCGGACACCTGAATCTGGCTGTCGACCAGTTTCTGTCGCAACCGTACCCCCATGATTTCCTGGCGCACGTCATCGCGGAACTGGGCGAAGCTGATGCCGTCCTTCTCGACGGTCTGCCGCAGTTGGGTCAGATTCATATTGTTGCGCTGCGCCAGGGTTTCTATGGCGGTGTTCAGCGTGGCGTCGTCCACGGTGATGCCGTTGCGTTCAGCAGCGCGAAATTGCAACCGATTCAGGATCATTCGATCCAGCACCTGCTTTTCCACGACCGGGCGGGGCGGAATCGGCACCTTGCGCTGGCGCATCTGCGCTTCGATCCGCGCGGTGGCCGCATCCAATTCCCGGCGGGTGATCACATCGTCGTCCACCACCGCCACGATAGCGTCCAGCGCGCTGCCCGCCGCTTCAGGGCCGGGGCCGAACGCCATATCCGCCCCAAAGCCAGGCGAGGCGGAAAGCAGCAGGCATAGTATCAGGAGAGAAAACAGCTTGTTCATGCGAGCCATGGCAAGGTTGGGGGCTAATAACGGATCGGTTGGTAACCGAGAATGGAATTGCGCAGCACGGTCTCCAGGCTGGATCCCAGCCGCGACAACCCCTTGAGTTCAAGCTCCAGATAAAAAGCATCCTCGGCGTCGACGTCCGCTGGACTGTCCCGATACTGGCGACCGACCACGCGCAGCGCCCAGCAGCAATCCTCATATTCCAGACCCGCCAGCGTTTCCAGATTCCGGTCGGTATTCAGTGCCTGGTTCCAGCGGGCCAAGGCCCGCCATTGTGTGCTCAGCGGCCAGAAGAAGGCGACATCCACCGAGTGGATCTGATCGTTCAGACTGGCGCCGACCTGATCGCGATCCAGCAGATAGGACACATTGACCAGTTGACGGGGATTGACGTAGTAGCGCAGATCGAACGCGGTGCGCAGCATGTCGCTGTTGTCGGGCTCCAGTTGTACACCGCCTTGCACCGCCCAGCGGGACGACAGATTCACCTGGCTTTGAGCGATCAGACCCGAATTGGTCGAAGTCTGGGGCGGCTCGACCGGATACAGATTCACCCGGCGGTCCTCGAAATATTGGATTTGGCCAAGGCTGACGCGCAGCCGTTCGCGGCCGCTGGGACCATCGATCAGGCGGGTGGTGAGCGCGGTGGTCAACTGGTTGGCGTCGCCCAGCCGGTCGGCGCCGGTGAAGCGGTTGACCCGGAACAGCCAGTCGATGTCGCGATCCATCACGCTGCTGTCGAACAACGGAATATCGTTCTGGTCACGGTAAGGCACGTACAGATAGAACAGACGCGGCTCCAGGGTCTGCGTGCCCGCGGCCACGCCGAGCCAGTCGGCTTGCAATGAGCGTTCGAAGGTCAAGCCGCTGTCCAGACTGAGCACTGGCGCGGCGCGGGTGGGGGCGTCGTTGGCGCCTGGCGCGGGGTGGTCAAGCTGATAGCTGGTGTAGCGAAACCCGGCTTGCGGTTTGAGATATCCCCAAGGCTGTTCCAGCGCCCAGCCCACGGTCGGCCATAAATCCATTCGGACGCCGGTCACCATGTTGGATTGCTGGAAATTCACCAACTCGCCGTACAACCGATAATTCAGCCCACCCGCGCTGGATGGCCAGGCGCCATCGAACAGCAGTTGCGGCAGGCGTTGGTAGGGGTTGCCAGTGAGGGCGAATATGGATGTATTCAGGATTTGATAGCCCTCGACCCGCGCCAGTGCCCGCCACCAGTCCCCGTAGTACCTGGCGTCGAGATGTCGCTCCAGGTAGTTGGGGGTCAGGAAACTCAGGTTGTTGTTCAAGTCCCGCAGGTAGTTGTCGTCGGAGACGTATTCGTAACGCAGATCGGTGTAGACGTTCGGCAGCGGCGAGGCCCGGTCGGTGGCATTGAACGAGCCCCGCGCGCCCCCGTAGCGACGGTCGTCGGGGATATACTCGACCCCGAACCGCCCTTGATGCCAGGGTTCCAGAAAGCGGTACTCCACCCCCAGCAAGATGCCGCGCTCGGTCATCAGACGAGGGGTGATGGTCATATCTTGGTTGGGCGCGATGTTCCAGTAATAGGGGACGGCCACGTCGAAACCGGTTTGGCTACCGTAGCCTTGACGCGGGAACAGAAAACCCGACTGACGCTCGTCGTTGATGGGAAACGACAAATACGGGAAATAGAACACCGGCGTGTCCCTGAACGCGAGCACGATACCGTGGGCCGAGCCGCGTCCGGTCGCCTCGTTCAGGTTGAGTTCGCTGGCACGCAGCTCCCAGACCTCATTGCCGCGTGGGCAGGTGGAGTAGGTCGCGGTTTCCAGTCGGCTCCGGCGCTCGCCCTGAACGTGCACGCTTTCGGCGTGCCCTTGGGCATGGCGCTTCGGCAGATAGTAGTCGGCGTCCTTGAACCGGCCGGTTTTGGCGCCAAGGTCCACCTCCGCCTGCTTGCCGCGCAGGACTTGACGCGAATCGCCGTAGACGAAGCCGGTGTCGGTTCGAACACGGTTGGTCGACCGCTCCAGGGTCAGTTTTTCCGCGCGCAGGCGCTGGTCGCCACGGGACAGCTTGGCGTTGCCTTCGAGCACCGACTCGGTGGGGGAAGCGTCGAGCCGTCCGGCTTCGACCTGGATCGGCAATTCGTTCGGCGGCGGCAGGTCAGGGGTGACTGGGACGATGTCCCCGGCCAGTTCGTCAATTTCGCACTGGACCCAGGGATCGAGCGCGTCGGTGGATTGCGCCCGAACCCCGGCCAGCGGCAACAGGATCAGCGCGGCCCCCGTCACAAGCTTTCGGCAATATGGCGTCACGGAACAGGATTTTACGCGTGAATGAAAGTGCCCTAACATCGCACAGATTGATTTTTGCTGCAATCCGGGCGCGCGGTCTCCGCCACGCTGGATTGCCTCAACCGAATGGAGCAAGGTTCGTGAACGAACGCGAGCGACTGTTGCGGGACTGGCTGAACGAGGTGTTGCCGGCGCGGCTGGACCGGATCGCTCCGGCGTCCAGCGACGCCAGTTTCCGCCGTTATTTCCGGGTGTGGTGCGATGGCCAAACCCGCATCGTCATGGACGCTCCGCCGGACAAGGAGGATTGCCGACCGTTCGTCGCCATCGCCCAGGCCCTGCGCGGGCTGGGACTGAACGCCCCCAAGGTGCTGGCCGGCGATCTTGACCAGGGTCTGCTGCTGCTGACCGATCTCGGTTCCCGGCAATATCTGGCCGAACTTGACGAAAGCAGCGTCCCCAGTCTGTACGACGACGCCCTGGAGGCGTTGGCTCGACTGCAAGTCGGCGGTGATCCCGGCTCGCCGCTGCTGCCGCCCTACGATTCGGCGCTACTGCACCGGGAGATGGAACTGTTCCGCGAGTGGTTCCTGGGGAAACTGCTCGGCCTGAACTTGCATGACGAAGAACACCAGACGCTCGATCACGCCTTCGCCCTGCTGGCCGACAATGCACTGGAACAGCCGCGCGTCTGGGTCCACCGCGACTACCATTCCCGCAATCTGATGGTCACCGATCCGGACAACCCCGGCGTGCTCGACTTTCAAGACGCAGTGGTGGGCGCGGTGACCTACGACCTGGTGTCGCTGCTGCGCGATTGCTACATCGCCTGGCCGCGCGAACACGTCGAAGCCTGGGCGCTGGATCATCGGGCGCGGCTGCGGGCGCTGGGCATGGCCGGGCTGGACGATGCGGACGCGTTTCTGCGGGGGTTCGACCTGATGGGGGTACAGCGCCATCTCAAGGCCATCGGCATCTTCGCCCGCCTGAACCTGCGCGACGGCAAGCCGGGTTATCTGCGCGACATCCCTCGTACCCTGGGCTACGTGCTGGAGGTGGCGGACCGTTATCCCGAACTGGTCCGATTGCGCGAGCTGCTGCGGGCGCGGGGAGTGGACCGCTGGCGACCGGCGCCATGAAGGCGATGATTCTGGCCGCCGGACGCGGCGAACGCATGCGCCCGTTGACCGACCACACCCCAAAGCCACTGCTGTCGGTCGCTGGTCAGCCGCTGATCGTCCATCACCTCAAGGCCCTGCGGGCGGCGAGCATTGCCGAGATCGTGATCAACACCGGCCATCTGGGGGAACAACTGCCGGCGATGTTGGGCAACGGTCGGGACTGGGGGGTGCGCATCGCTTGGTCCCCGGAACCGCCGGACGCGCTGGAAACCGGCGGCGGCGTATTCCAGGCGTTGCCGCTGCTCGGTCCGGAACCCTTCCTGGTGGTCAACGGCGATGTGTGGACCGATTATCCCTTCGGCCGGCTGCCCGCCGCGCCGGACACGCTGGCTCATCTGGTGCTGGTGAACAACCCGCCGCACCATCCCCAAGGCGACTTCGCGCTGGCGGCGGATGGGTCGGTGGGGGAAGCCGGCGCGCGGCGGTTGACGTTCAGCGGGATCAGCGTGCTGCGGCCGGAACTGTTCGCGGGCTGCGCGCCGGGCCGGTTCCCGCTGGGGCCGCTGCTGCGGCGGGCTGCGGCGGCGGGGCAAGTGAGCGGGGAATATTACGCCGGCGACTGGCGGGACATCGGCACGCCGCAACGGCTGGCCGAACTGGATCGGGAACTGGGTGGGGGGTAGGCGCGGGCGGCGAATCGCGTCATGGGCAGGGAAAGCAAAATTCCCATTGTCCTCTCTCCCGTCGCCATCAAGTCGCGTGCCGAACGTCCCGGCCCTCGACCACGAAGATCACGTATTCGGCCAGATTCTGGGCGCGGTCGGCGACTCGTTTCAGGGCCTTGAGCGCCAACGCCATGTCGATGACCGTCGCCACCGTCAGTTCGCCGTCGACCGCGCAAGCGCCAAGTTCGCGCAGGATGTCCTCAAATACGCCCTCCGCTTCGTCGGCGCCCACCAACGTCCAGGCTTGGCTCACATCGAGCCGGCCCAGGCTGTTGAGCGCGCTCTGAATCCGCTGGCCGGCGATCCCGGTCAACCGGTCCATCGCCGCTGGTGGTCCCCCCGCCGGAAGACCGCCGCGGGCGTGGATGGTCAGCGTTTTCTCGGCGATGGCCTTGGCCTCGTCGCCGATTCGTTCCAAATCGTTGACCGCCTTGTTCAACGCCATCACCAGCCGCAGATCGGTGCTCATCGGCTGCCGGCGACTGAGCAGGCGCACGCAGCCCCGGTCAATTTCCATGTCCCAGCGATTAACCGCCGCGTCGCCGACGATAACGGCCTGAGCCGCGGCGGCGTCGCCTTCCCGAAACGCGGTGACGGCGCGCTTTACCTGTAGCGCCACCTCCCGTCCCATCTCCAGCACCAGATTGACCAGTTGCTGAATTTCGACATCGAAGCGTTTGACAGTGTGTTCGCTGTTGCTGAACGTCATGAGCTGTCTCCTTCTGTCCCCAGGATGGGGATGAACGGTGGGTCGCGGGCGGCGGGCCAGCGATTCGGACTGTTACGACCTCGAATCCACACCGAGGCGCGTCATTGCGCCCTCGATCCATTCCTCCACCTGCCGGTTCAATTCTTGCGGCGAGCGCCCCTCGCTGGCGATCAGGGGACCGAACGCCACTTGAATGGTGCCCGGCCGCTTGAGAAACACACCGCGCGGCCAGCATTCGCCGGCATTGTGCGCGACCGGTAGAATCGGATAACCGCTGTGCGCCGCCAGCGCCGCGCCGCCCATCCCGTACCGCGCGCGCGCGCCGGGCGCGACCCGGGTACCCTCGGGAAAGATCAGCACCCACTGTCCCTGCCGCAAATGTTCGATGCCTTGCCGAATAACCTGCTTGACCGCCGATCCGCCCGACTGGCGATTGATCGCGATCGGCCGCAGCAGCGCCAGCGCCCAACCGAAGAAAGGGAACCACAGCAATTCGCGTTTGACCACCCAGGCGACCGGTGGCAGGTAGTGGCTGAGGAACAGCGTTTCCCAAGTGGATTGATGTTTAGCCATGACGATGACCGTCCGGTCGGGAATATGCTCGACGCCGCTCAATCGATGATCGATCCGGCAGGTGGCGCGCAACCACCAGAGATTGAAGCGACTCCAGTACTGGGCCAACCGGTAGCGCCGACGGAAGGGCAGGAAAAAACCAAGCACCATCAACGATGCCACGATCCCCGTCGAAGCGAGCATCCCGCACGAAAACAGCAGGGAACGCGGTAATAGATTCAGCGCGGACGGCAGCGTGGCGGATCGAGTGGACGGGGGGTCGATTGGAATGGTCATTCGGTCGGCTTGATCAGATAGTTGGCGAGAGTGGCCAGGTTGTCGAACGCCAAAACGCTGGAGCAGCTTTCCGGCTCCCGTTCCAGCGTGCGAGTACCCTTGCCGGTTCGCACCAGCAGGGGCCAGGCGCTCACTACCCGCGCCGCCCGGATGTCGCGCACGCTGTCGCCGACCACCGGTACCCCTTTCAGGCTGTGTTTGAGCCGCCGGCCGATTTCCAGCAACATGCCTGGATTAGGCTTGCGGTAGGGATTGGCCTCGTCCACGTCCGGACAAAAAAACACCGCGTCGATCACACCGCCGACTTCCTGCGTCATCCGATGCATTTTCCGGTGAATCCGGTTGAGGGTTTCCAAATCGAACAAGCCGCGGCCAACGCCGGATTGGTTGGTGGCGACCACCACCCGATAGCCGACATGATTGAGACGCGCGATGGCTTCCAGACTGCCGGGAATCGGCGTCCATTCGTCCGGGGATTTGATGTAGGCGTCGGAGTCTTCGTTGATGACGCCGTCGCGGTCCAGAATGATCAATTTCATCGGGATCGGGCTATTCACATTCCGCCATGGAGACAGGAGGACCGGGTCGGTCGGTTTCACGTGAAACATTCCGCGGAAGCCGTGCGAGACCCGGAAGGGGGGCGATGGGTTTCACGTGAAACATGAAAGTCGGCGATGAGGCGAGGTTTCACGTGAAACATGAAGGTCGGCGATGAGGCGAGGTTTCACGTGAAACCGGCGTCCACTCAATCCTGCAAGCGCGAGAAATCCGCCACCCGCAGAAACAGGCTGCCAAGCTCGTTAAGCAGGGCCAGGCGGTTATCGCGCAGCATCGGGTCCTCGGCCATCACCAGCACCTGATCGAAAAAGGCGTCCACTGGCTCGCGCAACCCGGCCAGCCGGCTCAGGGCGTCGGGATACAGACCGGCTTCCATGAGTGGGATGGCCTCGGAGGATAGCTCCACCAGCCGCCCGGCCAGCGCCTGTTCCGCTTCCTCGACCAGCAGATCGGGCCGCACTTCGAACGGCAGCACGGTTTCGACCTTCTTGAGAAGATTGCGGATGCGTTTGTTGGCGGCGGCCAGACTGGCGGCTTCCGGCAGTTCCCGGAAAGCGCCGACCGCGCGGGCGCGCTGGTCGAAGTCGAGCGGTCGGGTCGGACGGCAGTCGAGCACCGCTTCGAATGTATCCGGACGCATGCCCTGCTCCAGATAATAACCACGCAGCCGGTCCATGACGAACTCGAACACGGTCTCGATCACGCGGTCGGCGCGAACGGCCGGTTCGAAACCGGCGGCGGCGCGTTCCAGTAGATCGAGCAAATCCAGGTCCAGTCGACTTTCGATCAGGATGCGCAGCACGCCCAGGGCAGCGCGGCGCAGCGCGAACGGATCCTTGGTCCCGGAGGGCCCCTGGCCGATGGCGAAAATGCCGATCAGGGTATCCAGCCGCTCGGCCAGCGCCAGGGCCCGGCCGGTGGCGGTTTGCGGCAACCGGTCGCCGGCGAAACGCGGCAGGTATTGCTCTTCCAGCGCCTGGGCGATTTCCGGCGCTTCCCGGTCGTGCAGGGCGTAATAACGACCCATGATGCCTTGCAGCTCCGGAAATTCCTGCACCATCTGGGTCAGCAGATCGCACTTGGCCAGCCGGGCCGCCCGGTCGGCCCCGTCGGCATGGCCATCGCCGCGCCCGGCGATGAAGCGGGCCAGCGTCGCCACCCGCGCGCTCTTGTCAGCCAGCGTGCCCAGCCGTTGCTGGAACACCATCTGCTTCAGTCCCTCCATCCGCGCCGCCAGTGGTTGCTTGCGATCCTGGTTCCAAAAGAATTCGGCGTCGCTGAAGCGCGGCCGGATAACCCGTTCGTTGCCGGCCCGCACCTGCGCCGGATCGCGGCTCTCCACATTGGCGATGGTGATGAAATGCGGCAGCAGCCGGCCGTGGGCGTCCACTACCGGAAAGTAGCGCTGGTTGTCCTGCATGGTGCTGATCAGCGCTTCGGCCGGCACGTTGAGAAAGCGCCGCTCGAAATTGCCAGCCAGGGCCACCGGCCATTCCACCAGCGCCGTCACTTCGTCCAGCAACGCCGGCTTGATGACCGCCACGCCCCGTAGTTCGGTGGCGACCGCCTCGGCCTGGGCGCGAATCGCGGCGCGGCGCGCGGCGAAATCGGCGATGACCTGACCCTCGCTGGTCAGTTGCCGGGCGTAATCGGCGGGAGAAGTCAGGCGGATCGGTTGGGGACTGTGGAAGCGATGGCCACGGGTTTCCCGCCCGGCTGTAACCCCGAGAATCGTGGCGGGGATCACCTCGTCACCGAATAGCAGCACGACCCATTGCACCGGTCGCACGAATTCGTCGTCGCGGTTTCCCCAGCGCATCCGCTTGGGAATCGGCAGGGCGGCGAGAGCGGCGAGGACGATGCCGGGAACCAGCTCGGCGGTCGGGGCGCCGGACTCGACGCCAAGGTGGACCAGCCAGGCCCCCTTGTCGGTTTCGCGTCGTTGCAGGTCGGCGACGGCAACACCGCAAGACCGGGCGAACCCCTCGGCGGCCTTGGTCGGATTGCCATCCGGACCGAAGGCGGCGCTCAGCGCCGGGCCGCGCCGTTCGGTCGGACGGTCGGGCTGGCGCGCGGGCAGTCGCTCGATCAGCACCGCCAGCCGGCGCGGAGTGGCGAAGCGCTGGATGGCGTCGCCGGCCAAACCGGCTTTTTCCAGGCCGGCGCGGATGCCCTGCTCGAACGCTTCCGCCAGCGCGGACAGCGCCTTGGGCGGCAATTCCTCGGTGCCGATTTCGATCAGCAGATCGCGGGGGGCTAGCTCAGCCATGGGCCGCCTCCATGCTGGTCGCCGCTTGCCGGGCGCACATGGGGAACCCCAGCGCGGCGCGGGCGTCGTGGTAAGCCTGCGCCACGGCCCGGGCCAGAGTGCGGACCCGCAGGATGAAACGCTGGCGCTCGGTGACGGAGATGGCCTTGCGGGCGTCCAGCAGGTTGAAGGTATGGGAGGCTTTCAGAGTCATTTCGTAGGCGGGCAGAGGCAGTCCAAGGTCGATCAGCCGCTGGCTTTCGGCTTCGCAGGTGTCGAAGGCGACGAACAGCGCGGTCGTGTCGGCGTGTTCGAAATTGTAGGTGGACATTTCCACTTCGTTCTGGTGAAACACGTCGCCGTAGGTCACGCGGCCCAGCGGGCCATCGGTCCACAGCAGGTCGAACACGCTTTCCACGCCCTGCAGGTACATGGCGATGCGTTCCAGACCGTAGGTGATCTCGCCGGTGACCGGCTTGCAGTCCAGCCCGCCGACCTGCTGGAAGTAGGTGAACTGGGTGATTTCCATCCCGTTCAGCCACACCTCCCAGCCCAGGCCCCAGGCGCCGAGCGTCGGCGATTCCCAGTTGTCCTCGACGAAGCGCACGTCATGAATCAGGGGATCGAGACCCAGTTCCTTTAGCGAGCCGAGGTAAAGGTCTTGCAAATCCAGTGGCGAGGGTTTGATGACCACCTGATATTGATAATAGTGCTGCAAGCGATTGGGGTTTTCACCGTAGCGGCCGTCGGTGGGGCGACGGGACGGTTGGACGTAAGCGGCGCTCCACGGTTCGGGGCCGATGGCGCGCAGGAACGTGGCGGGGTGGAAGGTTCCCGCGCCCACCTCCATGTCGTAAGGTTGCAGCAGCACGCAGCCCTGGCGGGCCCAATAGTCTTGCAGGGCCAGAATCAGCCCTTGAAAGGTCGAAACATCGCGCACGAGCGCCTCCAAAATCCGAAGGGGACGGCCCTGCCGTCCCCGGAGCGTGTTCTTGAACAAAGTGATTTTCTAAGTATAGCCCGGCGACTGCGTTGGATTCACCCCATGCTGGGCGGCCGTTCGCATAAAGAGTAGGATCAAGGCTTCACGTGAAACATCACGAACAACTTTATGGAGTAACCATTCAGTCCCCTCTCCTCCATTCATGGGGGAGCGCGAAGCGAGGGGGCCGGATTAGAGTGAGGGGGCCAGTCTTTGAAATGGTTACCCTCACCCCCAGGGCTAACGCAAGAAGTTAGCCTGGAGGAGTTGAAGCATGTAGTCGTCGTCCCAGGCGGCTTTCTTACGTCTGCCTCGTAGGCTGGCTGAGGTAGATCGATCTTGGCCGATCAAATTGATGGCGATCTTGCGCAGTAGCGCGAAGTTGCGCACAGCCGTGGGGTTGCGAACCCGACTGTCATCTTCTCGAAAGGTGACATCCAGCACCCAGTGGAGGCTGTTTTCAATCGACCAATGCCGACGGATAGCCTGAGCCAGCACCTGGGAATCGCCGACGAAGCTGGAAAGGAAATAGTGGATTTCGGCCTGTACCGGACCACCACGCTGGCCTCCCCGAATCGCCTCAACCGCCAGCGCCGTATGCAACTCCGGCCAATCCCCCAGCGTCTCTAATTCTACTTTGTCAGATTCATCTATTTGATTATTATCAATAAATGAAGATAATCTA
>JARSSO010000033.1:0-52587 GCA_029624765.1 Candidatus Contendibacter sp.
TCCACATCAAGGGATAGATAGTAATGGCGACAAGCAAAGCAAGTGACCCACTAGCATGACAAACCACTAGACTACCCCGTCAGCATCATCAGCGTCAGCACCAGCGGCGTGGTCAGCGCCGCCAAGGCAGTCGACAGAATCAGGCTGCCGGCCACCGGTCCTTCCAGCACCTTGAACTGGCGCGACATCAGATACACGTTGGCACCCACCGCCAGCGAGGCCAGCAAGACCACCACCTGGGTTTCCAGCGTCCCCAGTCCGAGCAGCCTGGCCAGCAGCCAGACCACCAGCGGTTGGATCAGCAGCTTGACCGCACTGATTGCCGCGCTGATCCGCCAGTCGTCGCGCAACCGGTATTCGGTCAGCCCCATGCCCAGGGCGATCAGGGCCAGCGGCGTGGCCGCCGGACTCAGCATCGCGAGGGGTTGCTCGATAAGGGTCGGCAGAGGCAGGCCGGTGATGCCGAACAGGGTTCCCGACAGAATCCCGGCGACGATGGGATTGACCAGCACGGCGCGCGCCGCCTTGGCGAATCCATGTACCGAGAAACTGCCGTGCCGCGCCCACTCGACCGAGATGGTAACCAGGGTCCACAGGATCAACGCATTGAACACCAGCACCAGCGCGACCGATGGCACCGCCGCTTCGCCGAGCGCCACCTTGGCCAGCGGCAGACCCAGCATCACGTTGTTGGAAAATACCCCGCCCAGCGCAAAGACCGACTGGCCCACGCCGTCGAGTTTAAAGGCTCGCCAGGCGATCAACCGGCCGAGGATGAACACGACCAGACACCCGCCAAAGAAGGCAATGAGCAACCGCGCGTCCACCGGCGGCAGTTTGGAAAAATCGCTCATCAGGCGAAACAGCATCGCCGGCAGCGCCACCGAGAACACGAACCGGGTCATGTGATCCGCCATTGCTTTCGGCCAGTGGCAAAGGCGCATCAGCGCATAGCCAAGGAAGACGAGCACAAACAGGGGAGCGGCGAGCGCGATCTGATTCAGGAACGTATTCATCAATGATCCGGGCATTGTCCTGCCTGCCCTGAGCCGCGACCTATCCCAGCGTCACCGCCAGGTTGTCGATCAGCCGCGCCCGGCCCAGCCAGGCCGCCGCGAAGAGCCGCAATTCACGATCCCCGGCCAGGGGACGCCGCAAGTCGTCGGGGCGGCGGATTTCAAAATAGTCGGGCTGGAAGCCAGCCGCCGCCAGCCTGGCTTTCGCGGCGGCCTCCAGCGCCGCGCAATCTCCTTCACCCGCGCCCAGCCGTTCGGCCGTGGCCCGCAGGGTCGCGTACAGGGTCGGCGCGATGGTTCGTTCGCTGGCGGACAAGTAGCCATTGCGCGAACTGAGCGCCAGCCCGTCGGACTCCCGCACGGTCGGCACGCCGACGATTTCGACCGGCATGTCGAGATCGGCCACCATCCGGCGGATGATCACCAGTTGTTGCCAATCCTTTTCGCCGAACACCGCCACGTCCGGCCCCACCATGTTGAACAGCTTGCTGACCACCGTGGTGACGCCGGTGAAATGGCCGGGTCGGCTGGCGCCGCACAGCACCGCCGGCAGTTCCGGTACCGTCACCTGGGTCATCTGCTCCAGCGGGCGCGGATACACCTCGGCCACGCCGGGCGCGAACAGCAGGTCCAGCCCGGCGGCTTCCAACTGGCGGGAGTCCTCGGCCAAGGTGCGGGGATAGGCGGCGAAGTCCTCGTTGGGACCGAACTGCATCGGATTGACGAAGACGCTGGCGACGGTGCGCGGCGCCAGGGCGCGGGCGCGCTCGACCAGGTGAATATGACCCCGGTGCAGATTGCCCATGGTGGGAACGAAGGCCACGCGCTCCCCGGCCCGCTTCCAGGCCGCGACTTGCGCACGCAATTCGGCAACGGTATGGACGGTTTGCATGAAACGCGCTCCTCGACGCTCAAGCGATGCAATGTTCGGGGCCGGGAAATTCGCCGCTCTTGACGGCGGCCACGTAGGCGGTCACCGCCGCTTGCAGGCTGTCGCGGCCGGTCAGGAAGTCTTTGGAGAATTTCGGCCGGCGGCCGGAAGTGATGCCCAGCATGTCGTAGCTGACCAGGACCTGGGCGTCGCAGTGGGGACCGGCGCCAATGCCGATCAGGGGAATGGCGAGCGCCTCGGTCAGCCGCGCCGCCAGTTCGGCCGGAATACATTCCACCAGCGCCATGTCGGCCCCGGCGTCCTGCAAGGCCAGCGCCTCGTCGATGATCTGGCGGGCGGCCGCTTCCTCGCGGCCCTGCACCTTGTAGCCGCCCAGCTTGTGCACCGACTGCGGCAACAGGCCAAGATGCGCGCAGACCGGAATGCCGTTGCGGCTCAGTTGGCGCACCGTTTCCACCAGCCAGCCGCCGCCTTCCAGCTTGACCATCTGGGCGCCGCCCTCGCCCATCAACCGGGCGGCGTTGTATACCCCTTGCTCGACCGTGGCGTAGCTGGCGAACGGCATGTCGGCCATCAGCAGAGCCGTCCGGCAGCCACGCGCCACCAGCCGGGTGTGATAGATCATGTCTTCCATCGTCACCGGGACGGTGGTGCGCTGGCCCTGCACCACCATGCCCAGCGAATCGCCGACCAGAATCACCTCCACGCCCGCCGCTTCCAACAATGCCGCGAAACTGGCATCGTAGGCGGTCAGAACCGCGAATTTTTCCCGGTCGCGCTTCATCTTCGCCAGGGTGGTGATCGTGATGGGTTTGCGGGTTGGTTGTTCCTGGTACATGGCGTGCTCTGGTGAAGCCGGATCGCCCCGGTGAATGGCGGGGGCGCGACGGCGGCGGGTTCGGGAAAAGGTTCTGGGGGAGCCGGACTGGCGAGCTTATCGTACCCGGTTAATCGGCGCTGTCCAGACGGACGATGGCCTGGGGCGGGCAGCGCGCCAGCAGTTCGATCAGCGGTCCGCGGCCGGGAATATCCAGATTCGGGGCGATGTCGCGCAGGGGATAAAGCACGAACGCCCGTTCGTGCAGGCGGGGATGCGGCAAAGTCAGCCGTGGGTCGTCGCTGGTCAGTCGATCGTACAACAGCACATCCAGGTCCAGGGTCCGCGCGGCCCAGCGCACGGTTCGAGTGCGGCCCTGCGCGAGCTCAAGCGTCCGCAACGCCATCAGCAATTGCTGAGGGGTCAATCCGGTATCCAGGGCGGCGACGGCGTTGATGTAGTCCGGCTGACCGGGCGGCCCGCCGACCGGAGCTGTGCGATACAGCGGCGATTGCGCCACGCAACCACTGGCGAGAATCCCGTTCAGCGCCTGGAACGCGCGCCGTACCTGGCGGATCGGATCGTCCAGATTGCTGCCGATGCCGATGTAGGCCCGCGCGGGTCGCATGGGACGATTCCCGGACTTAGGCCTCGGGCGCCGGTTGAGCAGCCTGGTCACCCCCACGGGCGGAGCGCGGCTTGCGACGGCGGCGGGGCTTGCCCTTTTTCGCTTTGGGCGCTGGCTGGGTGGCCAGGACGCGGCCAGCCGGATCGAGCGCCAGCAACTGGGTCCACCAGTCGGCCAATTCCGCCGCCTGTTCGTCGGCCTCGGCGCGCAGCAACAGAAAATCGTAGCCGGCGCGGAAGCGGGGATGGTCCAGCAGACGCAACGCGCGCTTGCCGGCGATAACCGTCAGTCGTTGTTGCAGCTCCCAGATTTCCCGCATCGGCAGACTGTAGCGGCGGGGCAGGGCGGTGTGGCGGATTTGCGCCTGGATGACCCGTTCGGCCGCTTCCTGCAGGGCCATGTGCGCGTCCAGCCCCTCCGCCTCAAGGTGGCGCATCCGTTCCCGCAGCGGCTCCCACAGCAGGGCGGCGAACAGGAACGCCGGGTTGACCGGCTTGTTTTCGGCCAACCGGCTGTCGGTGCTGGCCAGCGCCCGGACCAGCAGGGTTTTGGGATAGTGATGCTGCTGGTGGTTCAGGCAGCGCTCGGTCGCCGGAAACAGCCAGACGAACAGACGGTAATGGCGGAGCAGTTCGAACGTCTGAATGGCGCAACCACCCAGAAACAGTTTGAGCACTTCGTCGAACAGCCGGGCCGGGGGAATTTTTTCCAGAAGATGGCCCAGCCGGTGCAGCGGCGCCTCGGTGGCCGGGTCGAGCCGGAACCCCAGCTTGGCGGCGAATCGCACCGCCCGCAGCAGACGGACCGGGTCTTCATGGTAGTGTTGGGCCGGGTCGCCGATCAGCCGGATCAGGCCGGCCTGGAGATCGGCCATGCCACCCACGTAGTCGAGCACGGCGAAGTTGGCGATGTCGTAGTAAAGGGCGTTGATGGTGAAATCCCGCCGCCAGGCGTCGTCCTCGATGGTGCCGTAGACATTGTCGCTGAGGATGCGACCGTCGGCGGCCCGCTCCACGCTGGGACCGTCGCTGTCGTCGCTATCGCGGCCACAGGCGCGGAAGGTGGCGACCTCGACGATTTCCTGGCCAAACTGGACGTGAGCCAGCCGGAAGCGGCGACCGATCAGCCGGCAGTTGCGAAACAGCTTGTAAACCTGTTCGGGGCGGGCGTCGGTGGCGACGTCGAAATCCTTGGGCTCGCGGCCGAGCAGCAAATCGCGCACCCCGCCCCCGACCAGACAGGCGCGATAGCCGGCCTCCCGCAGCCGGTACAGGACTTTAACCGCGTTGGGGCTGATGTTGGCCCGCGAGACGTTGTGTTCGGGGCGGGGAATGATGACGGGGGGGAGATTTGAGCGTGTGGATTCCAAGGCGGGTTCGCCAACTCTTGTTTACAGCGGAAGCGCCGGTATAATACTACTTTCCTTCCAAGACGCCACCCGCCATCCCGCTCCCTTCGTCTAGTGGCCCAGGACACCGCCCTCTCACGGCGGGAACAGGGGTTCGAAACCCCTAGGGAGCGCCAATCAAATTGGCCAGGCCGGACAGGGTTCGGGCTGAATCGACCGCCTGTTGATGAACAATGCATTTGGTGGCGTCGATTCAGCGCGATACCCTGGTTTGTTACTCCCCATGCAATGATTTGAATTCATCATGAATCATCGCCCCCAACATGTTTCCCAACACCCTCTCCCTCGGCCCAGCCTGATTCAGGTCATCCTCAGCGTGCTGGCTTCCTTTTTCGGGGTGCAGAACAGACAGAATTTCGAACGGGATTTCAAGCACGGCAAGGCCGCTCACTACATCGTGGTCGGGCTGGTGATGACGATCGTGCTGATCGTGGTGCTGGCCAGCCTTGTCAATTTGGTGCTGCGCGTCTCGGGCGTCTAGAGCGAACAGGGCTTTAACAGGATGGATATGGATGCGGTCGAAAAACTCGCTATTGATTTTAAAGCGAAAATTTTTTGGAGCACGGGCTTCCAGCCTGCTTTTGGCTCCTCTGGTGGGCTGGAAGACCGCAGAAAATCAAACAGCTAGTTTTTGTGCAGCCTCTTAATTGAAAGTCAACGACCATGATTGTTGGAGGCACAGTCGATGATGCTTCAATCATCGACCTTACGGCTTCCGAAGAACTTTCATGGAGCCAATCTCCGAAGATGGATTTCGCCGACCACGAAAAAACGGCGCTCCCGCCCGCGGCCCTTGGGTCGCCGCGGGAGCGCCGTCATCGGCGTCGGCCTTGGCCGGCGGGGATCAGACGTCCGGCCCCCAACCGAACACTTCCACGGTGCGGAACAGGTCGTTGTCGGTCACCATCCCGACCGGCTTGCCGTCCATCTCGACCACCACGCGGCGGACGTTGGCCTCGGCCATTCGTTGCGAAGCTTCGGCCAGCGACATTTCGCGCTTGACCGTCACCAGCGGCCGGGCGGTGATCTCGCCCACCTTGACCCGCGCTGGCGAGCGATTGACGCTGATGATGTTCTTCAACACGTCGCGGTCGGTCATGATGCCCCATTGGCCGCTGGCGTCGGGCTCGACCATCACCGCGCTCACGCCCCGCTCGATCATTCGGTGCATGGCGATGTTGACCATCTCGTCGCTCTTGACGGTGACCACCGGCGACATGATGCCACCCACGGTCTGGGGCATCCGGCCGGAAGCGATCATCGCCTGCACCGGATCGGCCACGCGGGCGGCCTCCAGGGCGCGGCGCTCGGCCTCCAGGGCGCCGCGGCGGCGTTCGATCTCCTGGCGCAGAGCCGGTCCCTGTTCCCGCATCTTGCCGATGATCCGGTCGGCGAATCCGCTGGTCGGAACCTCGGTCGCGCCGTCCATCAGCCGGGCGAAATCGTAGGTGACGGCCTTGTCGGCGATCACCTGGGTCAACGCGGACTCGATCAGTTCGGCGGCCTCGGTCCAACCCATGTATTGCAGCATCATCACGCCCGACAGCAGCAGCGAACCGGGATTGACCTTGTCCAGGTTGGCGTACTTGGGCGCGGTGCCGTGGGTGGCCTCGAACACGGCGACGTGGTCGGCCATGTTGGCGCCCGGCGCGATGCCGATGCCGCCGACCTCCGCCGCCACCGCGTCGGACAGGTAGTCACCGTTCAGGTTCATGGTGGCCAGCACCGAAAACTCTTCCGGCCGCAGTTGCAGCAACTGGAAGATGATGTCGGCGATGCGGTCCTTGATCACCACCTTGCCGGGCGGTTGCTTGCCGCCGTAGACGCTGTACAGTTCGTTTTCGGTGAGGGTCTGGTTCGGAAATTCCTCGCGCGCCAGCTCGTAGCCCCAGTTCCGGAAGGCGCCTTCCGTGAACTTCATGATGTTGCCCTTGTGAACCAGGGTGACACTGTCGCGGCCATGATCAATGGCGTACTGGATGGCCTTGCGCACCAGCCGCTTCGAAGCGAAGGGGGAAATCGGCTTGATGCCGAGCCCGGCGCCGTCGAAAAACTCGGCGCCCATTTCCTCGCGCAGGAATTTGGCCAGCTTGGTATTCTCCGGCGTGCCGGTCTTGTACTCGATGCCGGCGTAGACATCCTCGGTGTTCTCGCGGAAGATGACGACATCCACCTTTTCGGGATGGCGCATCGGCGAGGGCACGCCGGGGTAGTAGCGCACCGGGCGCACGCAGGCGTACAGGTCCAGGTCCTGGCGCAGGGCCACGTTGAGAGAACGGAAGCCGCCGCCGACCGGGGTGGTCAGGGGACCCTTGATAGCGACGACCAACTCCTTGATGGCTTCCAGGGTCTCTTCCGGAAAGTAATTGCCTTCGTACAGCTCGGCCGCCTTCTCGCCCAGGAAGATCTCGCACCAGTGAATCTTGCGCTGACCGCCGTAGGCTTCCTCGACCGCCGCGTCCCAGACCCGCAGCGACGCGCGGGTGATGTCGGGACCGATGCCGTCCCCTTCCACAAAGCCGATGATGGGTTGATCGGGAACGCACAGCTTGCCGTCCTTGACGGTAACTTTTTCGCCGCTGGTGGGAATGCGAATATGCTTGTAGGCCATGAAACCTCCTGCCTCGTTGTGGCTTCCACAAATTCGGTTGAATTCTGGAACGCGCGGTTGAAAATGTTGCGGTCGGCGCGCAAAAACGCGCACTAAGCTACACGCAAACCCTTTTTCTGTCCATGATGATCCGTGGTCGCGCGGCAGCCGCCGGCTCTCCCATGAACGGAATATCGCCATGACTCTGAACGAATTACGCTACATCGTCGCCGTCGCCCGCGAGCGGCATTTCGGGCGGGCCGCCGAGTCCTGCCATATCAGCCAGCCCACCTTGAGCGTGGCGGTGCGCAAGCTGGAGGAGGAACTGGGCGTGGCCCTGTTCGAACGCGGTTCCAGCGAGGTGGCGGTGACGCCGACCGGTCGGCGCGTCGTTGAACAGGCCCGGCGGGTGCTGGACGAGGCGGCGGTCATCCGTCAACTCGCCATTCAGGGCCAGGACGAATTGGCCGGAATGTTGCGGCTGGGGGTGATCTACACCATCGGTCCGTATCTGTTGCCGCACCTGATTCCCCGCCTGCACCGCCGCGCCCCGCGCATGCCGTTGCAGATCGAGGAGAACTACACGGCGGTGCTGAGCGAGCAGCTCAGGGACGGCGAACTCGACGTGCTGATCCTGTCGCTGCCGTTCGCGGAGGCGGGGATCATGACCCAGCCGGTGTACGAAGAACCATTCGTGGTGCTGATGCCGACCGGCCATCCGCTGGAGCAGGCGACGGCGGTCGATTCACCGACCCTGGCGCGGCAGGAGCTGCTGTTGCTGGGACCGGGCCACTGCTTCCGCGACCAGGTGCTGCGGTTTTGCCCGGACTGCACCCGGTTGAGCGTGGCGTCGGACAACATGCAGCGCGCGCTGGAAGGCAGCTCGCTGGAAACCATCCGGCTGATGGTGGCGACCGGGATGGGCGTCACCGTGTTGCCGTACACCTCGGTCAGCGGCTATGCCCATGCCAGCGACCTGCTCAGTGTCCGGCCGTTCGCGGACCCGGCTCCAACCCGGGTGGTGGCGCTGGCCTGGCGAAAAAGTTTTCCGCGCGCGGCCGTGATTGCGCTGCTGACCGAGGCGATCCACGCCTGCCCCCTGGGTGAGGCAGTGCGGACATTGGAATAATCGGCCAAACTCGTTCGGGTCGAACGCCGCGCGCAAGGTCGGCGGGCGCTCCGGCGACCGATCAGCCGAACGCGTCCGGTCCCAACCCCACCAGCGGCAGCAACCGTTTCAGCCCTTCCGCCAGCGTAGAGGGATCGTCGGTTCGCAGGGTCAGATGCCCCACCTTGCGACCGGGTCGCGGGGCCTTGCCGTAGGCGTGGTAATGCGTTCCAGCCACCGTCAGCGCCACCGTCCGATCGGGCATGGCGCCGATACAGTTCACCATCGCCGCATGACCGATGGCGACGGTCGAACCCAGCGGCAGGCCAAGAATCGCTCGCAGATGATTCTCGAACTGGCTGGTTTCCGCGCCCTCGATGGTCCAGTGCCCGGAGTTGTGAACCCGCGGCGCCATTTCGTTGGCGATCAGTCGCCCCTCCTTGACGAAAAACTCGATGGCCAGCAGTCCGACGTAGTTCAGCCGGTCCAGCAGCCGGCGGGCGTAATTCCAGCCCTCGCGCTCCAGTTCCGGCTCCGGGCATGGCGCTCGCGACAGGCGCAGGATACCGTCGCGATGATGGTTTTCCACCAGTGGATAGAACGCGGTCGCGCCATCGCGGCCCCGCGCCGCCAGCACCGACACTTCCCGCTCGAACAGCACGAATCCCTCCAAAATCAGCGGCGCGCCGCTCAGTGCCCGCCAGGCCGAATCGACATCCTCGGGCGCGCGCAAGATGCGCTGACCCTTGCCGTCGTATCCCAGTCGACGGGTTTTCAACACCGCCGGCAACTCGATCCGGGTCACGGCTCGGCGCAATTCCTCCAGACTGGACACGGTGGCGAAGGGCGGAGTTGGAATGCCCAGTTCCCAAAACAGGGTTTTTTCGGAAACCCGATCCTGCGCCGTCGCCAGCGCGCCGGGCGGCGGATAAACCGCCACCTCCCGTTCCAGGGCCAGGGCGGCGGTCGCCGGCACGTTTTCAAAATCGAAGGTCACCACCTCAGCCCACTCCGCCAGTTGTTCCAGCCGGGCCTCGGCGTCATAGTCGCCCCGAAGCAACGTCGCCACTTGGCCGGCACAGGCGTCGGCGGCGGGATCGAGCACCTGGAACCGCAAATTGAGCGGATAGCCCGCCAAAGCCAGCATTCGCGCCAGTTGGCCGCCACCAACGATACCGACGTTCATGGCTTGAGATTCCTCGGATCGGGTTCGGCCAGCACCCGCGCGGTTTGACGGGCGCGGAACTCGCGCGCCGCCTCGCGGATCGCCGGGTATTTGTTGCCGAGCAACGCGGCGGCCAGCAGGGCGGCGTTGATCGCGCCGGCCTTGCCGATGGCCAGCGTACCGACCGGAATGCCGCCCGGCATCTGGACGATGGACAGCAACGAATCCAGGCCGTTGAGGGCTTGCGACTGCACCGGCACGCCCAGCACCGGCAACACCGTCTTGGCCGCCACCATGCCCGGCAGGTGAGCGGCGCCGCCGGCTCCGGCAATGATCGCTTCCAACCCGCGCGCCTCGGCGGTGGCGGCGTACTCGAACAGCAGGTCGGGGGTGCGATGGGCCGAAACCACGCGAACCTCGTGGAGTATCCCCAGCGTGTCCAGGGTGTTTGCCGCGTGCTCCAGGGTGCTCCAGTCGGAAGTGGAGCCCATGATCAAGCCAACCAGTGGATTCATGCGTATCATCAAACAGGTCAAGTTGAGGGTGCGCCATGCTCTGGCGCGCGCCTAATTATGCTCCAACGACCGGGTGCTGGCATCCTCGATTCGCTCACGTGGGTGCGAGGTTATCCAAACCGGGCGCGGCAGAGTGCTCCAGAAAACTCATGGATCCGTGGCCCAATCGGATGCGCCGGATCGATCCTCAGTCGTCCCAACCCTCAACGCCGAATCCCAGCAGCGCCCGTTCCGTTTCGCTGAGGACCACCAGCACGCTGGCGTGCTGGCGCCGCAGCCAGGCCAGCCGGTCGCGCTGGTCAGCGTGCTCGCCAATTTCGAGCTCGACCGGCGCTCGCAAAATGGCGGTCAGCTCCGCGACCGATGCTTCCAATTCGTCCAATTCCTTGAGCAATTCCAGCCGCCGAATCCGTAATTCATCGAACGAATGCATCATTGTTCCTCCAGGAAACCCACTGGCGCTTCAATCGTCTTGAAATCCCGTTAATTAGAGAATCGCGGGGACGGGCGGACCGCGCCAGGATGATGCGCGGACCACCGAGGCGCCGGAGGGCTGAAACTCCACGGTGGATCGGGGGCGCCAGGCATTCGCGGATCGCGAGCGGGACGCGGCGCCATTTCGTAAGAAACCTGGGAGAACCAGGGTTGGTCACGGCTCCCAGGGACCATCGGGAAGTGGTTCAGAAATCTCTCTCCCACCGGTGGGAGAGAGGCGGAGGCGAGAGTATCCCTTCAACAAATCCGCCCATAACGGGCTCTAAGGTTATTTCCATATAATCGGTTGAAATTAAAAGATAAAAACATCAAGTTATTTAATGCGGCTTGCGAGACCATCGCCGGAACGCGATGGAGTCCGGAGCGACTACGGCACCAGATCGTCGGTGGCAATCGGATAATCGATTCCCGCCCGCGCCAGATCGGCGTAGGTGGTCGGTTGTTGGGCGGGATCGATTTCCAGCCCCAACTGCAAACCGATTTGCGACAGCGAGAACAGACCGCGTATTGCCGGTTTGCCGGTTTCAGGATCGGCATCCACCACCATCGCGTGCTGTCGGTTGGCTTGGCGCAGGGTCGCGATGATATCGCCCACCCGCGCGTTGGCCACGTCCTCCATTCGCAAAACCTCCAGTTTGGGTTGGAGGGTCATGATGTCGGCGACCAGCAGATCCTCCCAGGCGCCGCCGGCCTTGGCCAGGATTCGGGCGGGTTTCTCACCCTCGATGTCGCGGCTGGTGATCAGCCCGACAATTTGGCGATCGGTATCGCGCGCCAGCAACAGCCGCACTCCCCGCCTGATCATGGTATCCAACGCCTTGTTCAACGGCGTGGTCAGCTCGGTGGTGTAGGCGGTCACCCGGCTGAGATCGGTCATCACCGTCACGGCGGGGTCGTCGGCCGTCACCCGCTCCGGCAGGGATTGCCGGGGGTGAAAATAGCTGGCGCCGCTGTCCAGGTGATAAAGCGAAAGGGGCTGGTAATCGTGGGCCATCGAAGAATCTCCTGTAGGAATTTATGGAGAGTGAGGAAGGCTCCGGTGACCCGCTCAGCGGCGACGCAAGGGCCGGGCGATGATGCCGTCCGTCCATTCCAAAATCGCCCGCACGCGCGGAGTCAACAGGGTCCAGGCCTCGGCGCGGTCCACCCAGCGGTATTCGCTGTGTTCCGGCCGTCCCAGTTCCGGGTTCGGCGGCAATCGCACCTCGGTGTTCGGCGCCTCGGCGATGTAGTAGCGGGCTATCTTGCGGCCCTGATTGTAAGGATGGGTCTCCCGATACACATCGCCCCAGCGGAACCGCAGGCCGGTCAGCGTCGTCTCTTCCTCGACTTCGCGCACGGCTGCTTCCAGCGGCGATTCATCGGCTTCCACCACGCCCTTGGGAAAATCCCAGTAGTTGTAGGCCCGCAGTAATAGATAATCATAACGGCCATGGTTCCAATGCACCACCACGACCCCGGAAGACAAGGTCCGCAAACCGGCCGACCGGGGGTTCGCCATGCGCGTCGCCCCCTTATCCCTCACGGCGCGGCGCTCGCATGGCATGGCGCGCTCAGTTCATGCACGGCTTCGACCAGGGCCCGGACGGCGTCCGGTTCGACCCCCGGCTGAATGCCGTGGCCGAGATTGAAGACATGGCCGGGACCAGGGCCAAAGTCGGCCAAAACCCGCGCGACCTGTTGGCGGATGCGGTCGGGCGTGGCGTACAGCGCGGCGGGGTCGAGATTGCCCTGCAGCGCGACTCGCCCACCCACCCGCCGGCGGGCTTCGCCCAAGTCCATGGTCCAGTCCACCCCCACCGCGTCGCAGCCGGTCGCGGCGATGTGCTCCAACCAGATCCCGCCACCCTTGGTGAACAGAATCACCGGCACCGGCCGCTCCTCCGCCACGCGAGTCAGGTCAGCGACGATTCGCGCCATGTAGGCTAGCGAAAATTCCCGATAGGCGGCTGGCGCGAGAATGCCCCCCCAGGTGTCGAACACCATCAGCGCCTGCGCGCCCGCCGCCACCTGGGCGTTCAGATAGGCGATCGTCGCCCGGGCTGTTGTGTCCAACAGGCGATGAAGCGTGTCGGGCTGGTTGTAGAGCAGGCCCTTGATCCGGACGTAATCCTTGCTGGACCCACCCTCGACCATGTAGGTCGCCAAGGTCCATGGACTACCGGCGAAACCAATCAGCGGGATTCGTCCGGCCAGTTCCCGGCGGATCAGCCGCACCGCGTCGATCACGTAGCGCAGTTCCACCTCGGGGTCGGGAACGCCAAGCCGGGCAATCTCCGCCGCCGAGCGGAGCGGCCGGGCGAAGCGCGGACCATCGCCCTCGCTGAAGGACAGGCCCAAGCCCATGGCGTCGGGGATGGTCAAGATGTCGGAAAACAAAATCGCCGCATCCAGGGGAAACCGCGCCAGCGGCTGCAAGGTGACCTCGCAGGCCAGCTCGGGGGTCTGGCACAGCGTCATGAAACTGCCGGCGCGCGCGCGCGCGGCGCGGTATTCCGGCAGATAGCGCCCCGCCTGGCGCATCAGCCAGACCGGCGTGACATCCACCGGTTGCCGCAGCAGGGCGCGCAGCAAGCGGTCGTTGTGGAGGGTGGCGCTCATGAGTTTTCGCGTCGGGGTGCCGGACATTGGGCAGTCATTCTAAGCCAAGTGTGCCAAGGTTCCGACACGGCGTCCATGCGTGGATGGGGAATCCAGGCGCGCGGTTTTGACAGCGACCGGTTTACATAAGAAAATCAGGATGCTGAACCCTATTCGTATCAGGAGGCCCGCCATGACCGACCAACCTCGCCGCATCCATCACGGCCCTTTTCGCGCCGATCAGTTGCGCGACGGCGACCGGTACGAGCTTTCCAACGGCCATCCCATCTACTGCGCCCCCGCCGGCTGGCAACACGGTTCGGGCAGCGTCACCGGCGGTCTGGTGCTGGACAGCGACCCCGATGTGCAGTGGACCGGCGCCGATGTCGGCATCAGCCCCGAAGCGGGGACGTTGCGGGCACCGGACGTGGTGGTGCGGGCGACGTCGCCCAGTGGCGACGGCACGTGGTTGACGGAGGCGCCGCCCCTGGCGGTCGAATACGCCGGCCCCGGTCAGGACGAACGTGATTTGAAGATCAAGATCGCTGAGTTGCTGGCGGCCGGTACGCGCCAGGTATGGGTGGTGCGGCTGGTGGAACCACAGCGGGTCGAAGCGTATCGCGCCGGTGAACCGATGAAAGTCCATACCGCCGCCGACATGCTGGAGGCGCCGGGGATCCTGCGCAATCCGGTGCCGGTGCGGGCGCTGTTCGACCGGGAAGCAGCGCACGATGTGGTGCTGCGCAATCTGCTGCAACGTCGAGGTTATGCGAGCCTGAACGACGTTCGTGTGGAAGGCCGCGAGGAAGGCCGCGAAGAAGGAATGGTCGACGCCATCCTAACCTTGCTGCGAGGACGGAGACTGGCGGTGGACGCCACGGTCGAGGCGCGTTTGCGAGCCTGCCATGACCGGGAGACCCTGCGGCGCTGGTTGCTGAACGCGGCCCAAGCCGAACGGGCCGATGGAATTTTCGACCGCTAAAGACGTTCCCTGCCGCCTTGCAGGGAAGAGATGGGCCGGCGAGAAGCGGTTTCGAACGCAACAGCCCTCGCCGCCTTTCCGCCGTCCCGAGTCGATCAGGAGGAACAGGTGAGCAGTAGATCGCTGGATCGCGCGGAAATTGACAAGGGATTTTCCAGTCCGCATAATCCGCCTCCCGCTTAACGCGCCCGTAGCTCAGTTGGATAGAGTACTTGGCTACGAACCAAGGGGTCGGGAGTTCGAATCTCTCCGGGCGCGCCAAATCGATCAACGGCTTGGCTGATTCCCGCCAAGCCGTTTTTCTTTCCACGAATCTTCACGCGCCGGACGCGGCCCGGATGTTTCGCCAGCCCGCCCAGTTCGGCCACCGTGGGGCGCGATCGCCCTGCCCACCGTTTCCCCATCCTCCGTCGGCTCTCCACGCTCGCAAGCCGAGCGCCATTCATTTTCCGCTAGAATCTTCTATCCTTACTACCTTCGATGGAGCGAAACGGCTGGCTCTGTACAACCTCCAGCCCGTGCCCATACTTGAGAAATCACCGAGAACAACGACCGCGGACGGCCACGCGGCTGGCAAGCACCCCGGTGCTTCCCGTCTCCCAGGGATGGAGGGTCAACCCTCACCACCAAACGATTGCTAAAGAGAAGCATGATGACCGACAAGCCCATCAACATGACGCGCCCGCTGGATCTGACGCACGAGAAGCGCAATGTTGGCCCGCAACGCATTCAGCGGCCGATCTACGCGGATCTGCTGCCCACCTGCAACAACGCCTGTCCGGCGGGCGAAAATATCCAGGCCTGGCTGGCGCACGCCCAGGCCGGCCGGTTCAAGGAAGCCTGGCAAAGCCTGACCGAGAACAACCCGATGCCGGCCATCCACGGCCGGGTGTGCTACCACCCCTGCGAGACCGCCTGCAACCGGGGCAGGCTGGATTCCTCGGTCAGCATCCACGCCGTCGAACGTTTCCTGGGCGATCTGGCCATTCAGGAAGACTGGCAATTCACCGTGACCGCCCCCCCCAGCGGCAAGCGGGTGCTGGTGGTCGGCGCCGGCCCCAGCGGCTTGTCCGCCGCCTACCATCTGACCCGACTGGGCCACGAGGTCGAAATCCACGAGGCCGGGCCGATGGCCGGCGGCATGATGCATTTCGGCATCCCCGCCTACCGGTTGCCGCGCGACGTGCTGGACGCCGAGATCAAGCGCATCGAAAACATGGGCGTCAAGATCGTCCTCAACCACCGGGTCACCGATCTGGTGGCCGAGAAGGACGACGGCGATTTCGACGCGGTCTTCATCGCCATCGGGGCCCATATCAGCAAGCGCACCGACATCCCGGCCCGCGACGCCGGCAAGATGCTCGACGCGCTGAGTTTCCTCAAGGACGTGGAGAGCGGCAACGCGCCCAAGCTGGGCCGCCGGGTGGCCATCTACGGCGGCGGCAACACCGCCATGGACGCCGCCCGGGTCGCCAAGCGCCTGGGCTACGAGCCCTTGATCATTTATCGCCGCGACCGCGCCCACATGCCGGCCCACGACTTTGAGGCCACCGAGGCGCTTGAGGAAGACGTCAAGATCCACTGGCTGCGCACCATCAAGAACATTGAGGAAACCACCTTCACCGTCGAGGTGATGGAGGTGGACGAGAAAGGTCGGCCCCGTCCCACCGGTCAGTTCGAGACGCTGGAAGCCGACGCGCTGATCATGGCGCTGGGTCAGGACGTGGATACCAGTTTCATGCAAAAGGTGCCCGGCCTGCAATTTAAGGAAGATGGCGTGGTGCTGGTCGACGAGCGGATGATGACCGGCTGTCCGGGACTGTTCGCCGGCGGCGACATGGTGCCGTCCGACCGTACCGTCACCATCGGGGTCGGTCACGGCAAGAAGGCCGCCCGCAACATCGACGCCTGGTTGCGGGGCGATGCCTACGCCAAGCCGCCCAAGCACGACTTGGCCACCTTCGACAAGCTGCACGTCTGGTACTACACCGACGCCGCCCAGCGCCCGCAAGGCCACCTGGACATGAAGAAACGCATCAGCGGCTTCGAGGAGGTTGTGGCGGGCCTGAGCCAGAAAGAGGCGCTGTACGAGGCCAAGCGCTGCCTGTCCTGCGGTAACTGCTACGAGTGCGACGGCTGCTACGGCGCCTGCCCGGAGGACGCCATCATCAAGCTGGGGCCGGGTCGGCGCTACCGCTACAACTACGATCTTTGCACCGGCTGCGCGGTGTGCTTCGAGCAGTGCCCGTGTCACGCCATCGAGATGATCCCCGAGCCCCCGACGGAAACGGCGGAGCGAACCGGCTAACCACGACAGCGGGAGCCGGTGGCCGGGCGATTTCAGTGGTTATCGTCGGCCGGCTCGCGCCAAGCCTTCGCTGAAAGGCTTACTCGAAAAAACCCATCGCCCGCCACCTGAGACGGGCCCAGAGAAGAGAAGCGCAATGACTGAACGGCAAGTCACCACCATCGAGGGCAACGAGGCCGCGGCTTACGTCGCCTATCGGGTCAACGAAATCTGCACCATCTATCCCATCACCCCGTCCTCCACCATGGCCGAGTTGGCGGACCAGTGGGCGGCGGACGGCGTCAAGAATATCTGGGGCACCGTTCCCCTGGTCATGGAGATGCAACACGAGGGCGGCGCGGCCGGCGCGGCGCATGGCGCGTTGCAGACCGGCGCGCTGACCACGACGTTCACCGCCTCGCAGGGGCTCATGCTGATGATCCCCAACATGTACAAGATCGCCGGCGAACTGACCTCGGCGGTGTTTCACGTCGCCGCCCGCGCCCTGGCGACCCAGGGCCTGTCGATCTTCGGCGACCATCAGGACGTGATGGCGGTGCGTCCGACCGGTTTCTGTCTGCTGGCTTCCGGCTCGGTGCAGGAAGCGCACGACATGGCGCTGATCGCCCAGGCGTCCACCCTCAAGGCGCGGGTGCCCTTCATCCATTTCTTCGACGGTTTCCGCACCTCGCACGAAGTCAACAAGATCACCCTGCTGTCCGACGACGACATGCGGGCGATGATCCCCGACGAACTGGTGCTGGCCCACCGCCAGCGGGCGCTGAATCCCGACCGGCCGTTCATTCGCGGCACCGCTCAGAATCCCGACGTGTATTTCCAAAGCCGCGAAACGGTCAATCCGTTCTACGCCAGGGTTCCGGAAGTCGTGCAGGCGGCGATGGATCAGTTCGCCGGCATCACCGGCCGTCGCTACAACCTGTTCGACTACTTCGGCGATCCGAACGCCGAGCGGGTCGTCATCCTGATGGGTTCCGGCGTCGAAACCGCCCGCGAGACCGCCGCCTATCTCAATGCCCGCGGCGAACGGGTCGGCGTGCTACAGGTCCGCCTCTACCAACCTCTGTCGGCTCCCCACTTCCTGGCGGCGCTGCCGGCCAGCGTCAAGTCCATCGCCGTGCTGGAGCGCACCAAGGAGCCCGGCGCCACCGGCGAGCCGATGTACCTGGAGGTCGTCAACACCCTGGTGGAAGCCCAGGTCGCCGGCACGTTGCCGACCGCGACGCTACCGCGCGTGATCGGCGGTCGCTACGGGCTGTCGTCCAAGGAATTCACCCCGGCGATGTGCAAGGCGGTGTTCGACGAACTGCGCAAGCCCAAGCCCAAGAACCACTTCACCGTCGGCATCGTCGACGACGTGGCCCACACCAGTCTGGAGGTGGACCCAAGCTTCGACATCGAGTCCCACAAGGTGGTGCGGGCGATGTTCTTCGGGCTGGGCGCGGACGGCACGGTCGGCGCCAACAAGAACTCGATCAAGATCATCGGCGACGATCCCGAGTTCCACGCCCAGGGCTATTTCGTCTACGACTCCAAGAAATCCGGCTCGCAGACGGTCTCGCACCTGCGGTTCGGCCCCGATCCGATCCGCGCGCCCTATCTGGTGCAATCGGCCAACTTCATCGGCTGTCACCAGTTCAACTTCCTCAATCGCGGCGACGTGCTCAAGAACGCCGCGCCGGGCGCCGTCTTCCTGTTGAACACCAGCCCTCACGAACCGGAGGAAGCCTGGGACTGTATCCCACGCCCCGTGCAGGCGGAAATCATCGCCAAGAAACTGAAGGTCTACGGCATCAACGCCGAGAAGGTGGCCCGCGACAACGGCATGGGCACGCGGATCAACACCATCATGCAGACCTGTTTCTTCGCGATTTCCGGCGTGCTGCCGCGCGACAAGGCGATTGAGAAGATCAAGTACTCGATCAAGAAAACCTACCTGCGCAAGGGCGAGGAGGTGGTGCGCAAGAACTTCGAGGCGGTGGACAACACCTTGGCCAACCTGCGCGAAGTCGCCGTGCCGACGCAAGCGACCGGCACCGTCGAGCTGCCGTCGACCGTGCCAGCCAACGCGCCGGAGTTCGTGAAAAAGGTCACGGCGATGATGATGGCCGGCCGCGGCGACGAGCTGCCGGTCAGCGCTTTGCCGGTGGACGGCACCTATCCCAGCGGCACCACCAAATGGGAAAAGCGCAACATTTCCAACTTCATCCCAATTTGGGAACCGGACATCTGCATTCAGTGCGGCAATTGCAGCATGGTCTGCCCGCACGGCGTCATCCGCTCCAAGTTCTACAACCAGGCCAGCCTCGACAGCGCGCCGGAGGGGTTCAGGACCGCACCCATCGACGCCCGCGGCTTTCCGGACATCCGCTACACCCTGCAAGTGTATCTGGAGGACTGCACTGGCTGCGGCCTGTGCGTGGAGGTTTGCCCGGCCAAGAGCAAGGAGCAGGCCAACCGCAAGGCGATCAACATGGCCCTCAAGGAGCCGGTGCTGGAGAGGGAACGGGCCAACATCGGCTTCTTCGAGACCCTGCCGGAAGTGGATCGCGGCCGGGTGGACTTCTCGACCGTGCGCGGCGTGCAGTTCCTGCCGCCGCTGTTCGAGTTTTCCGGCGCCTGCGCCGGCTGCGGCGAGACGCCCTACCTCAAGCTGCTGTCGCAGTTGTTCGGCGACCGGCTGCTGGTGGCCAACGCCACCGGCTGTTCCTCCATCTATGGCGGCAATCTGCCGACCACGCCGTGGTCGGTCAACAGCGAGGGGCGCGGCCCCGCCTGGTCCAACTCGCTGTTCGAGGACAACGCCGAATTCGGCCTGGGCTTCCGCCTGACCGCCGACAAGCATCTGACCTTTGCCCAAGAGCTGCTGCGAGCGCTGGCGTCCCAGATCGGCCAGGACCTGGTGGACGACCTGATCGAAGCCGAGCAGGTCACCGAGATCGACATCCGCCGCCAGCGCGGCCGGGTGGCCGAACTGAAACAGCGCCTGCGCGAACTCAAGGATCCCCGCGCCCAGCATCTGCTGGCGGTGGCCGATCAGCTGGTGCGGCGCAGCGTCTGGATCGTCGGCGGCGACGGCTGGGCCTACGACATCGGTTCATCCGGCGTCGATCATGTGCTGGCCAGCGGTCGCGATGTCAACATTCTGGTGCTGGATACCGAGGTGTATTCCAACACCGGTGGCCAAATGTCGAAATCCACTCCGCTGGGCGCGGTCGCCAAATTCGCCGCCGCCGGCAAGCAGATCGGCAAGAAGGACGTGGCGTTGCAAGCCATCTCCTACGGCAACGTGTTCGTGGCGCGGGTCGCGCTCGGCGCCAATCCCCAACAGGCGCTGTTGGCCTTCCGCGAGGCCGAGGCGTATCCGGGACCGTCGCTGATTCTGGCCTACAGCCATTGCATCGCTCACGGCATCAACATGCAGCGCGGCCTGGATCAACAGCACCTGGCGGTGGAAAGCGGACACTGGCCGTTGCTCCGCTACAACCCGACGGTGCGGGAATCCGGCGAGAATCCATTCATCCTCGATTCGGGACGCCCGAAGATCCCGCTCAAGAAATACGCCTACAACGAGGTGCGCTACAAGGTGTTGGCTCACACCAATCCGAAGGAGGCCGAGCACCTGATGGAACTGGGCCAGCAGGCCATCAACCAGCGCTGGTCGGTGTACGAGGAAATGGCGGCCCGCAGCGGCGCGACGTTCCAGCCGAAGTTCAAACCATAAGGGCGCGCGGCGGATTCCGGGCCGGTTGGACCGGAAATCCGCCCGCCATCCGCATCCCGAAATGAATCTTAAGGAATCATCATGGACTTACGAACCACTTACATGGGGATGGAACTGAAGCATCCCATCGTGGCGTCGGCTTCGCCGCTGTCTGGGAGCGTGGCCAACATCAAGCGTTTGGAGGACGCCGGCGCGGCGGCCGTGGTCATGTTCTCGCTGTTCGAGGAACAGTTGAAGCATGAAAGCGCGGCGCTGGAGTATCTGATGACGGCCGGCACCGAAAGCTTCGCCGAATCGCTGAGCTATTTTCCGGAGATGGACGACTACACGGTTGGGCCAGACAGTTACCTGGATCTGCTGCGGCGGGCCTCGGAAGCCGTGGACATCCCGATCATCGGCAGCTTGAACGGCATCACCAACACCGGCTGGATCGAATACGCCCAGTTGATGCAGGAAGCGGGAGCACAGGGCATCGAACTGAATATCTATTACATCCCCGCCGACCTGACCACCAGCGGCCGCGAGGTCGAGGACCGCTACGTCGAGATCGTCAAGGCGGTGAAAGCAGCGGTCACCGTGCCGGTGGCGGTGAAGTTGAGCCCGTTCTTCAGCGCCATCGGCTCGATGGCCAAGACGCTGGACGATGCCGGGGCCGACGCATTGGTGCTGTTCAACCGGTTCTATCAACCCGACTTCGATCTGGAGAAGCTGGAAGTCGCGCCGAACCTGCAACTGAGCGCGCCGGATGAAATTCGCCTGCCGCTGCTTTGGCTGGCCATCTTGTACGGACGGCTGCGGGCGTCGCTGGGCGCCACTCGCGGCGTGCATACGCCGGTGGAGGTGGTGAAGTACCTGATGGCGGGCGCGGACGTGGTGATGACCACATCGGCCCTGCTCAAGAACGGTGTCGATTATCTGACCACCCTGCGCGACGGGCTGCGAACCTGGATGGAGATGCATCACTACGTGTCGGTGGCGCAGATGAAGGGTTCGATGAGTCAGCGCAATGTCGCCGACCCAACCGCGTTCGAGCGCGCCAACTACATCAAGACCCTGGAAAGCTACAAGGGCGATTACATCTGACCGACCTATTGGATTTCGCTTGGAGGTTTTGGGGGATTGCGGATGCAATCCCTCTTTTTCTTGGCGACCCCCGCGCTGACCATGGAGCGATTCAAGATTGTCGGGCTGTAAACGCCCAGACCCCCTCCGGTTTGCCCAGTTTTGCTGGACTTCGTTCCTCAGCCCATCCTACAGCCATTTGTTTTTCCTTAGGATGGGCTGAGCGTAGCGTCCGAGTGTCGGGGGAGGGAGTTTGAACGGTTACGACCGAGGATGGAAATCTCCTGTCCACAATGTCACCTGTGACAAATCCGGATATGCAGATCCGGGTGATGGACCTGTTTGCGGGTCCCGGTGGTCTGGGCGAAGGCTTTGCGACCTTTGAATTGCCGTCCGGCCAGCGGCCATTCCGGATCATCGCGTCGGTGGAAAAGGATTCCGCCGCCTGCCGGACGCTGCGGCTGCGCGGGCTCTACCGCCGGCTGGCGCAGACCGGCGACCGGCCGACGCTGGACGCCTACTACGCCTATGTGCGGGGCGAGCGGGAATCGCCGGTCGATCCCGACAGCCCGGTGGCCCGGACCGCCTGGCAGCAGGCCAGCGAGGAGGTTCTGGAACAGACCCTGGGTGAGCCCGACACCGGCCCGGTGCTGCAAAAGGCCATTGGCCGGGCTGGCGTCAGTCGCAAAACGCCGCTGGTACTGATCGGCGGCCCGCCCTGTCAGGCCTATTCCACGGTCGGCCGCTCCCGTAATGCCGGCACGGCGGGTTACCAGCCCGAGCAGGATGGCCGCCATTTTCTTTACCGGGTCTATCTGGATCTGCTGCGGGACTACCGCCCGGTGGCGTTCGTGATGGAAAACGTCAAGGGTATGCTGTCCGCCCGTATTGGGGGCCGGCCGCTGTTTCCCCGCATCCTCCAGGACCTGACCAGTCCGGCGGTCGCGGGTGGTCAGGACGGCCGGCGGGTCCATCCCCGTTATCGGATTTACTCGCTGGTCGATCCGTGTTCGTACCGGCATGACCAGAATCCCGACTCGATCCAGCCCGGACGGTTCATCATTCAGGCCGAGTACTACGGTATTCCCCAGACCCGGCATCGCGTGATCCTGTTTGGATTGCTTGAAGAACTGGCGGATGTCTTTGACCGCCAGGGCGGTGTGTTCCCGCGCCTCAGTCCGTTGACCGGTCCGGACAGCCGCCTGTCGAACGTGACCACCCGCCAGGCGCTGGCCGGGCTGCCGCCGCTGCGCAGCGGGCTGTCCTGGCTCCAGACCGCCTATCCGGCCGGCGACTGGCGCCAGACGCTGACCGCCCTGGCGGCGGATTTCGGGCCGGTGATCGACGATCCGGAACTGCGAGCGGCCTTCGTGCAGGCAGCATTGCAGGCTGCCGCCGCGGACCTGCCGACGGGCGGGCGCAGCGTGCCGGACGCAGACCGGACCGCAGACCGGGTGGCCTTGCCGGCCGAACTTATCGCCTGGTACCACGGTTCCGACCCGCCACTGGTGCTGAACCACGAAACCCGCAACCACATGCCGGAGGACCTGGCGCGCTATCTGTACTGTGCCGTGTATGCCCGGCTGAAAGGCGTTTCACCCAAGGCGGCCCAGTTTCCCGCCGCGCTGGCGCCCCGCCACCAGAACTGGGAAACCGGCAAGTTCGACGACCGGTTCCGGGTGCAGGTCGCCGAGCAGCCGGCCACGACGGTGATGAGCCACATGGCGAAGGACGGCCACTATTTCATCCACTATGACCCGGTTCAGTGTCGCAGCCTGACCGTGCGCGAGGCCGCCCGCCTGCAAACCTTCCCGGACAGCTATTTCTTCGAGGGTAACCGAACCCAGCAGTACACCCAGGTCGGCAATGCGGTGCCGCCCTTCCTGGCACGGCAGATTGCCGGCGTGGTCTGGGCGCTGCTGCGGCAACTGGGCTATGGAGTGCCCTGAGATGACCGACATTGTGGATCCGGCAACTCGTTCCCGGATGATGGCTGGTATTCGCAACCGGGATACCGCACCGGAAATGGCGGTTCGGCGCGAATTGTACAGCCTGGGTATCCATTACCGTTTGCACAATGGCAAGTTGCCTGGCCGACCCGATATCGTCATTCGCCGGTTGCACACCGTGATTTTCGTCCACGGCTGCTATTGGCACCGCCACCCCGGTTGCCGGCTGGCCTATACCCCGAAATCCAATGTCGAGTTCTGGCAACGCAAGCTGGAAGGCAATGCGATACGGGACATCGAAAACCAGGCGCGCTTGATCGAAATGGGCTGGCGGGTGATTGTTATCTGGGAATGTGAAGTCCATGACCGTACCGCTTTGCGGGAACGGCTCGCCAAGCTGTTGGGCATGGAGTCGGAGGCGGAAGGAATCACGGAGTAATTTTGTCCGGCCACGTTTCTCCGGTAGCGAAAACTACACCCCCGGAACAGAGTATGATACTTCGTCATTGGCCAGCTTCACTTCGGGCATGCCATCCAGCACTTGGCTATAGCTTCCCTTTCGAACTGCCTCCCAGCATTCCGCCTTCTTGGCCCATTCTGAAACCATCTTGCCGCCAGCGGACTGATGAAGAATCCGGTTAACCTCCGTCGCCCATGACTGCATTTGCTGCTTGAGCTGGGGTGACAAGTCCTGCTGTTGCCAGATTCTGTCCAAATCGATCCTGTTTCCAAGGCGGTGGCTGATCAGGGCGACCAGATAGGTGGTGATGTTGGCCTGGAAGGCCTGGAATGCTGGACGGACCAGCTTCTGCGCGGTCTTGAACAAAATTGCCTTGACGACCATTTGCTTGTAAAAGGTTACGTCTGGCAGTGCTGGCCAAGGACTGTTCTCAGTATCCAGTTCATCCATGAAGGCCGCGAAGTTTTTCTGCGAGCCGAGACTGACCCGGTCGGGTTTCTGGTCCCAAGTGCTCAGGAATTTGGCAAGGTCGGTTTTGGTAATTTTCCGGGAAGTGGGAATGGTCTCCCTGATCCGGCTCAATTTCGCCGGTGTGGTGCCGTCACGCGCCAGCATTACGTTATAACTACCCGTTGCCCGTTCATAGAACCACCGGCCAGCGCCATCGGGACAATAGATGGTGTTGGCGAGTTTCTCTATTTCCACATGGAATGGCCGGTTTGCAGATAAATCCGCTTGTTTGACAGCGTTCTGACTGTTTGCGTAACGGGATACCGCAGAAATCATATTCTCTTCGGTTTCGATATCTTCAGAGCGTAGAACGATGATCTTGGCGGGAATGCGAACCCGTGAAAGATCGATTCGGGGTTCTTTCTTCTTGGCAAAGTAGATAGTGGCAGTGGTTTGTCCACCATTGACGATCTGCATCCCTCGCATCCAGAGGATGCCTGGAATACCGCCAGCAGTGTTTTCCATCGTAATCTCATCGGCGAGAATCACGATTCCGTTGTTGTAGGCCATGAAATGCTCGGGAGTTTTTATCAACGTGTCTCGGATACCCCGATTAACCTTCCCTGTCGCGTTGAGAAACGAACGCACGTTGGCTTCCAGCAACCGCGCTCCGTATTTCTCATAGACGAACCTCAGCACTTCTCCTGGAATTACCGTCAGGGCATAGTCATAGTCGGACATTTCGCCGGGCACATAGATGCAGGGCAGGGAGCTGCCGGCGGCATCCTTGAAGTTGACGGTAATTTCATCACGGGGTTTGCCTTCCGACCATTGGCGATGTAGCCGTTCAATATCCATCACCTCCAGCTTGATTGTTTTGCTACCAATTTCCCTCGACTGGAAATTTTTCGTTGCTGCCTGCTGATCGGTCAGGACATAAATTCTGATCTGATTCAGATTTCGATACCACTCCTGAATGTTTATAGCCAACGCATAGGCATCATTGGACTCGTCCATGTTTCTTACCAGTCTTCCTTCGGCACATCCCCTGAGAAATCGCAGGCACTGCTCAGCGGCTTTTTTTGTTTCGCTGTCAGAAATGGATTGCAGCTCATCAGTCCCGGAATATAGACTAACGAACAAATCAAGCTGATCTTTATCGTCCGACAGGGCATAGCCACTCAAACGGAGTATTGCATTTCCAAATCTTGCCTCATGATGGCATGTAGCGGGTTCAAAAGTCATACCGATATCAGCCATGTGCTGCATGACGATCTCGGTAAAGACCAGTTCCTCGTAAGGGGAAGCACTATCCGGATTGTTGATGCGCTCCCGGACCTCGGCTTGAGTCTGCCGTAAAAAGTCGATCAACTCCATGTGGTTTTACTCATTGTGAAGCAGGATATCGGTTAGCATCTGGTCTTCGGATTCGAACCGGTCAAGGTCAATTTCATAGCGAACGGTAGTAATGGCGGATGGTATTTTGGAGCGGATAAGGTTGGGGAAGCGGTCGTCCACCCGCAACAGGCGGCTCCGGTCGTGGACGAACCGCCGGGGATAGCGATCCGCCATGGCGTCGACATAGCCGGCGTGCAGTAGCAGCGTGCTGAAGGCAAGCAGAGCAGCAGAATCGTTCCGCAACCGTTGTCGGACCCCCTCGACCCGACCGGCGAGATTCAGTCCCTCCGGGTCGGCACTCAGATGTATTCCAGCCAGGTAGAGCGGTTCCGCAAGATTGGGGTCCAATTGTTCCAGCGACAAGATCTTGACCGGAAAACCCTGTTCGGAGGCCGTGGTTTTGACTTCGATGGCGCCGGCGGCGGTTTCAAAATCATGCAGGCCGTGCAATGGTCCTCGCCAGGACTTGACTGCGTATGGAGCTTCCAGGCCAGCATCCAGCAACATTGCCAGCAGAATTAATTCACCATGCAAGCCGATTTCCGCTTCCATGCTCAGCAGACCCTCGTGCTCCCGGCGCATGAAATCCTGCCAAGCCCGGATCCGGTCAAGAAACAGACGGAAGATCGCTCGTTGATCGAAGCCAGAGGCCGCATCCAGCGTTGAAACGATATCGGTGGCCACCAACGTGAACATTTCAAGATTTCCCGCTGGCTGGCGCGCCAGCGCAAACCAGAACTGATCCGGTTCCATCGCGAAATCCATGTCAACCGTCAGAAGGGCGAATCCATGCCCTTGAGGCAATTCAGCCGGTGGGGTCGCCAGCCGGAACCCGGCCAGCAACGCTTCCTCATTACCGGGAAAACGCCGGCCTGCCCGCAGTTGGCAACAGGCGTGGGTGGCAATTGGGATAAAGCGCCAACCCTGCTGGCTGGTGGTGTCCGCCAGCGCCCGCCAGGCCGCCAGCAGCGCTTCGCGATCAGTCAGCAGGGCCATATTCCAACTCCCACTGCTCCCAGAGTACGTTGTTGACCTTGTATTCCACTTTCCGCCCGGCATGACTGCCTGGAAAACTGATGCCAAACGCAACAACCGGTGGGGTACCGGCCGTTAATGCTGCGTGCTGTGGATCGAGCACATAAAACATCAGCAGGCCCCGTTCGGGATGCGCCGGTATGCCTTCAGCGCCGAATCCCCGGACTTTTCGGATTGCGGGGCCACTGGGTATCTTGGGAGGTTCCAGGTTCTCGTGAAGCCGGCCTGGATCCGGCTTGAAGTCGCGCTGTGTCTCCGCCAAGGCCGCCAGCCACGCGGCTTCATCCAGATCAATGGCTTCATCGCGAGGTGACAGCAGCCGACCGATGGAGTAGCGATCCGGGTAGTCACCCTTTGGAGCACGCTTCAGCATCCTGATGTCCAGATTATTCCCCAGCGTGGCCTTTTCACCGTCACCACCGCCGATCAGCGCCACGGTCCAGGAGGTCAGTTCACCAATTTCCGCCATGGAGCCGATAAATTCAGCCAACATGGCGCCATTGACCTTGCGAGCGGCCGGGTGCGTTTGATACTGGGTCAGGAACTCGATAACCGGTTCATGGGAAACCTCATTCCAGAGATAACCTTCCCATAGCTGCCGGCTTCCATTGCGCCAGCGCTCGGGGTTGACTTCGCTGGGTGCAGCGAGCGCTTTCATAAAGGTCTGGACCGCAGCCAGGTTATGCTGCAGCGACACCATGTCTCGATACAGGGCTACGGTTTCCAGAATGCAGCCACTAAAGGACAGCATCAGGTTTCTGGCAGTCCGCATCTTCAACGGCGAGGTCACCATCAGCACCGGATGCGACTGCACTCGCAGGCCGTAATCTCGGGGCGTGCCCCCGCTTTCGGCCATCAGGTCGAACTCCTGGCGCAACTCCTCACTGGCATCCGTGATGTGACCGAACCATTCGATCAGATCATCGGTCGTGTAGAGCCGGCAGACATCCAGATAGCCCGGTCGGTAGCCAAACCAGCGCCCCATCTGCATGAGCGTGTCATACATCCGCGAGGCGCGCAGGAAATAGCTGACGCTCAGACCTTCCAAGGTCAGGCCCCGGGCCAGTTTGTCGCCGCCGATAGCAATAACCTTCAATCCGGTTTCCCGGTGTTCCACATAGTCCAGTGCATCCTTCGCCGTCCCGTTGATCGTGCGCACCTGAAGATCGGCAGCGATTTCTGGCAGTACCGCCAGAATGTCGTACCACGGAGGCAACTCATCTACCGCGCCGGTCATTCCTTCGCGCTCCAACCCGGCGCGGGTTTGTAAAAAATCCCGCTCCCACAACCCCGCCAGTCGCCCGACCAAGACCTGATGGTCAATCTTCCGCTGGAGCCTCTGCTTGGTGCGCCGCACCTGCTCCTCGATCTGGCGGGCGACTTCTTTCTGAACCGCAGTAAAGCGGGTTACGTGAACCAGCATCGACGCATGTTCGCGGCCCTGTCCGCGCAACTGGCGAACGGCGCAGGACAGGAGAAATGCGTCGATGGCTTCCACCAGCGAGAGCGGTAGGCAGTCCTGCCCCTCATGGCGCGGAAGATGTGTGGTTTTGTGCTTTTGGGGCATCCAGCCCCGTGAGCTGTCGCCGGTTGCATAATCCGTCACGGCACGGATCAGCGGCAGACCATCTTCCCGCGAGTCGCCAACTCGCAGCCCAAACACCCGCGCTGGACCCACATAGTTGGAGGGTGCGGCCAGATTGATGATAAATCCGGCGGGAAACAGATCGGGTCCCTCTTCCTGAGTCGCGCCTTGGTCGTGGATGAAAATGTTGGCAAACGGTGTAGCTGTGTAGCCGACATAGGCCGACCGATTGAAGGTGTGCAGAATTCGGCGCACCAACCGGTTGATGGTGGTCGGTTCGTGCTGCAGGTCGGGAAGGCCCTGTTCATCGAAAATCTGGTTACCGGTATCCACTGAAGCATGATCCGCTTCGTCGTCAATCACGAGCAGGGGCAGATGGGTCACGATTTTTCGTCCGGTTGCCTGATCCTTGGTGTTGGCGACATGATTACGAATCCAGCGCAGTAGGCGCTCCAGAACGGTTTTGTTTTTCTTGACCACGAACAACCAGGGACGCTTCTCTGGGGCAATACCGAAATGCATGGCGAGCTTGGTATTGAAATCGCCTTTTTCAGAGCGGGTAGTGACAGAATCCGGGCGAATGGTGGGATCGCTGTTAATTTCACCTACGCCAATGAGGCGAAGGGTGTCACCAGTGGCTGGCCCGGTATCGTAACCAAGAAAACCTTCATCGAGCCGTATCTGCGTCTGTGAACGCAGGTTGTTGTGCAGACCGGCCAACACGATGATGATCTTGTAGCCGGCATCGGCGGCCTTGCAGATAAGTCCCGTGTAGTTACTGGTTTTCCCGGACTGTACATGCCCAACTACCAGTCCACGCCGGTCCCAGACTCCTTCACGCTGCGGATCCTCCAGCAGGCCCAGCACCCGGTCGGTGGACTGGTCCAGCGCGTCCACCGCCACGAACGACAGCTTGCGTTCCAGCCATTCGCGGTAACGCTGCCAGTACGGCCACTCCTGTTTGCGAGCGGCGGTCAGCCACGGAATATGGCCTTCTTCATCTTGCAGTGTTGAATCCTTACCGATCCATTGGCTGAACCGGCGGATCAGTTCATCCGTGACGGCGTTGTAGTCGGCATCCTTTCCCCAGTCCGGTTGTTTCCGCCGGTACAGGCTTACCACCAGATCGATATTTTCCCGGATGATCGCTGGCGTGATGCTGGCGCGGTCTTCCGCCTCCAGCAACATCTCCTGCGCCATCTTCACGATTTTCTGTTCGCTCGCGTTCATGCGGATCTCTGTGGTGTTTATTCGGGAGGCAAAGTGTCCGGCAGACTCCCGATCAGCTCCGGATAGTGTTGAAAAGGCTCGGTGCGGAGCAGTTGCTGACGGGCCAACTGCGGCGAAAGGCCCTTTTTCTGGACTAGGTTGCGGAACAGAATCCGCAGAACCGTCACCACTTCCGAAGGAGCTTCGTCGGCAAACCCGGTGCGCGGTACGTCGCGGCCCTCGGTGGTATCCAGCCAGATGCGCTGCACCGGCACCGTTGCTTCAATCACCCGCAACATGGCATGAATCCGGGGCAGCAGCGGCCCGGCCTCTTCCAGAACGCTCTGTACCGCCGGATGATCCTGGCTGATTCGATAGCGCATTCCCCCGCTGCCGTGTTCGGCCCGCCACGCTTCAACGAGCGGTTCCTTCCCATCCACCTTGGCAAGCTGCCCCCGGTGGGCAAAAACGCGCCGCGCCCGCTGACGGATGTCTTCCGCGAGGGGGAGCAGCCGACCGCGCAGTTCGACCGGCGGCCGGGCGGTAGACTTGCGGATGTCGATTTTCCATTCCGCGTCGGCGCTGTTGGGGATATCGATGCGGATTCGCGCCAGCCGGTGAGCCTCCTCCCGCGTCCAGCTACGCCCCTGGCCCAGCCCCAGCCAGCCGCCGGCCACCAGGAGCCGCTCGTTGCGGTAGACGTAGAATCCCTGCTGTGAAGTCCAGCCCTCCGGTCCGCCCGCCCGCTCGTAGTCGCCGGGTTCGAGCCGGTCGCGGTGCGGCAGCACATGGCCCTGGACTTCGACAAGGCCTGCCACACTCCGGTAGCACTGCACGGGCGAAGACCAGGTGGCGGGATGGTTGATCAGAAATGGATTCCAGGGGGCGATGGCACACTTGTTGATCAGGATGCACAGGCGCGGATTCGATCCCTGCAGGTAGCGGTGAAACACCATCGCCAAGTGCTGTTCGACCCGGTCGATCAGGTCGAGAAAGTCCTGCTCGCGAAATTCGGGCATGACGATCCGGTCCATTACTTCCCACAGCACCAGCGTGCCCTGCGGTTGTTTCTCCAGGGCCTGCAGATGCACCGCCGATGCTTCGGCGGCATCCTCCAGCAGATACCACCCATCGTCCGGGCAGCGGGCGATCTCGTCCAGATCCCAGCGCAGGCAATGGATTTCACCATGTTTGCGGCTGACGACGGTCAGCCGCCGGCACTGCGACAACGAAGCGGTTTTCAGCCCCAACCCGAAGCGGCCCAGGTCATGAGCGGCGCGCGCCTCCAGTGGGCTGCGTTCGCCCAGCCGCATGGCCCGGTCCAGCTCGCCAGCGTCCATGCCCTTACCATCGTCGAGGATGTGAATGGCGCTGGCCGGTCCCGCCCACAAAAACCGGAGGTGAACGTTTTTAGCCCCGGCGGCGATGCTGTTGTCGATCAAGTCGGCCAGAGCGGTGGCCGTGGAGTAGCCCAGTCCGCGCAGGGCTTCCAGCATCGCGCTGGCTTTTGGTGGAGCATGTCGGGATCGGATCATGACGATCAGCCGCTCGGAGGCAGAAAATCGCGCAGTACGCTGGCGCGGCCGGGATGGGCCAGTTTTTTCAGCGCCTTGGCCTCGATCTGGCGGATGCGTTCGCGGGTCAAATCGAACTGCTGACCGATCTCCTCCAGAGTCTGTTCCGAAAGCTGGCCAATGCCAAAGCGCCGGCGGATGATTTCCGCCTCTCTGGGCTTGAGATCACCCAGCAGTTTTTGCACGGTTTCATGCAGATCGCGGTGAATCGCGACCGTTTCCGGCGGGAGAATCTGACGGTCTTCCAGCAAATCGACGAGGTGCTCATCGCTTTCGTCATCCACGGGCGTATCCATCGAAACCGGCTCTTCCGGAACTTGGAGCAGTTTGTGAATTTTTTCCACCGGTAATTCCATCCGGCCGGCCAATTCGCTGGGCTTCGGCACCCGGCCCATTTCGCGTTCCAACTCTCTTTGGATGTAATTCATCTTGTTGAGGGTCTCGATCATGTGCACCGGAATGCGAATCGTGCGGGCCCGATCGGCGATGGCGCGGGTAATCGCCTGGCGAATCCACCAGGTTGCGTAGGTCGAGAACTTGTAGCCGCGCCGGTATTCGAACTTGTCCACCGCCTTCATCAGGCCGATGTTACCTTCCTGGATCAGATCGAGGAACGGCAGACCTCTGTGAAAGTACTTTTTGGCGATGGAAATCACCAGCCGGAGGTTGGCTTCAATCATCCCGTCGCGGGCGCGGCGGGCTTCGGCCGCGCCGCTCGACAGGCGGTGGTGAAGCTCGCTGATCGCCGGGATCGGCAAATGAGTTTCCCGTTCGATGGCGCGGAGTTCCTGGGCGGCCAGTCCATCCTCATGGTCGGCGTGGCGGGTTGTTTCCAGAACATCAATCCGTCGGGCGACTTCGTGCAACCGGGCGATCAACGCATCCAGGACCTTGGGCGCCAGCCGGAACTGCTGGATGTGATCGCCGAGCTGCTGGCGCAAAGTTTGAGTTCGGGGATCTTCCAGACCGAAGGCGTCCAGGCTGGCCAGCGTTTGCTGATGCAAGACACGCAACTCGGCAAAATGACGGGCGGCTGTCTCGGGATCGGGGCCGGTTTCAGTATCGTCCAGCGTTTCTTCCGCCTGCTCCTCGTTTGCGTCGTCCATGACCGACTCGCGGGCGTCCACCGCCATGTCTGGGTCGTCCGCAGCCAGCAGCCGCTCCAGATCCGCCGGCGGTGGCAGAGCTTCCTCGACATCCCGAAAGTCTCTGACCACCTCCGTCAGGCGCGTGCCATGGTCGCGGATGGCATCGTAGAGCCGTAGCAACTCGCCGACCGCCGGCGGATAGCCGGCCAGCGCTGACAGTACCCGATCCATGCCGGCTTCCATGCCCTGGGCCAGCCGAATTTCCTCCTCTTTCGTGAGCAAACTGAAAGCATTCAGATCGCGCTGGTAGCAATTGGCCGGATCCATCCGCTGTTCCAGCACATCCTCGATAAAGCGCAACGCTTCATCGGCAACCCGCTCCTCCGGCTGCTCCTCTTCGGGATCGATGGGGCTGGTGAACCCGGAGTCCTGTTCCTCGTCGACCCAGTCGTCGATCTGAACACCCAGATCCCCCAGAACACGCCCCAGCAGCGATTCCTGCATGTCCAGAGCGGGTTCATCGTGGAGGAGGGTGCATCCGAGGTCCGCGCGGGAAACCCGACCGGCCTGCAGGCCCCGCATCAAAAGCTGCGTGATGCGCGTCCAGCGTTCGGCATCGGCTGGGCCACGCCGGCGGGCGGGCAGGTCCGGAAGTTCGATATCGACCTCCGACCAGTCCGCGTCGGTATCTACAGGAGTGTAACGGGACAGGATCTGATGAAGCGCGCGGGCACGGTCAAGGCAGTCGGGGTCGCCTTCCGGCGGCGGGGTTTCGACCTCCGCTTCCCAAGCCAAGGCTTCAAACTCCTCCATGCCCGGAAGTAGATCGGTCGAGTCTTCAGGTCCGAATTCAGCCTGGGCGGCGATGAACGCTGCATCGACCGTATCGCTGGACAGATTCTTTGCCGTAACTGCCTGGCCATCGGCAACGTCGGCAACAGCGACCTGACTGTCGGCAACCTTGTTGCCGGGCTCGTGCACGCTTGCGGGGATTGCGGCGAGCAGCACCGCTTCCGCCGCATCGTGGCCCGCAGCGCGGGCCAGAGAAAGCGCATCCTGACCCTGGTGGTTTTTCAGAACGGGATCGGCTCCCGCTTCCAGCAAAATCTGGCAGATTTCCGCATGGCCCCGACTGGCGGCGTACATCAGCAGCGAAGTACCGCTGTCATCCTGTCGGTTGACTTGGCCGCCGCGCCGGAGATGAAACCGAGCCAGGTCCGAAGCCCCCGCACGGATTGCCATCTTCAGGAGTAGATTCACATTATCTTACAGATACCCTCAGAATTTTTTTGCATTTGCAATATAGTTTGGCGCATTTAACCCCTATTTTGTTGCACTGAATTCATAAAACTTGGAGGGCTTTGTTTTAAGGAGTACGTTTTGCAATAGGGGGATGTCGAGCAGGCGCGGACGCAAGCGGATTCGCTGGAAATCGACGAGCGAGAGCACGAGAAAACCGGCTTGGTTTACCTGCCGCCCGAGTAGTCGTTCACGCCAAGTCAATCAGGTCGGGGGAAGAAGGCCGGAACGATTGCGTCGGATCTGCTTGACCGCGCCCTTGACGGCGTCGGCCGTCTTCTCCTTAACCGCCTGGTAGCCTCGTCATGGGGTCAGACATCCAGATTCAGCACGTCCAGGGCGTTCTGCTCGATGAAATCGCGCCGGGGCTCGACCTGATCGCCCATCAGAGTGGTGAACACCTCGTCGGCGGCGATGGCGTCCTCGATCCGAACCTGGAGCAGGCGGCGGGTTTCCGGATTCATGGTGGTTTCCCAAAGTTGGTCCGGATTCATCTCGCCCAGGCCCTTGTAACGCTGGATGTGTTGGCCGCGCTTGGCTTCCTCCAGCAGCCAGTCCATGACTTCGCGGAAATTGCGCGTGGTCTGGGACCGTTCGCCGCGCCGCGCCTCCGCGCCCTGATCGAATACGCCCGCCAGCCGCGCGCCGAACCTCGCCAGGCTGGCGTACTCGTGGGAAGCGAAGAATTCCGTCGTCAGCCGAATGTGGCGAGCCAGGCTGTGCGCGCGGCGGGCAACGACCACCTGGTAACCTTCGCCATCCTCGCGCTCCTCGATGGCGGCCTCGTAGCGTGGACGGTCGCCATGCAAGGCGCGCAACCGTCGGGTCAGATCGTCGGCCCACTCCCGCAGAAAGACGCCGTCGCGCCAACGGGCGTGGTCCAGCCCCGGCAGATAGATCAGTTGCTCCAACAGCGCGCCGTCGTAGCGACGGGACAACCGCTGAATCGTCGCCCTGACCGCCATATAGGCGCGGGCCAGTTCCTCCAGGGCCGTTCCGGCCAGGGGCGGCTGGTCGTCGGCGATCAACACCGCGCCCTCCAGCGCCGTCCGCAACAGATTCGCCGACAGTTCCGCGTCGTCCTTGACATACTGCTCCTGCTTGCCCTTCCTGACCTTGTACAGCGGCGGCTGGGCGATGTAGATGTGCCCGCGCTCGATCAATTCGGGCATCTGGCGGTAAAAGAAAGTCAACAACAGGGTGCGGATGTGCGAGCCATCGACATCGGCATCCGTCATTAAAATTATGCGGTAGTAACGTATCTTGTCGGGATTGAACTCCTCCCGACCAATGCCGCAACCCAGCGCGGTAATCAGCGTGCCCACCTCGGCGGAAGCCAGCATCTTGTCGAAGCGGGCCTTTTCCACGTTCAGAATCTTGCCCTTGAGCGGCAGGATCGCCTGAAAACGCCGGTCGCGGCCCTGTTTGGCCGAGCCGCCGGCGGAATCGCCCTCGACCAGGAACAGCTCGGACCGGGCCGGGTCCTTCTCCTGGCAGTCGGCCAGCTTGCCCGGCAGGCCGGCGATGTCCAGCGCCCCCTTGCGCCGGGTCATCTCGCGGGCGCGGCGGGCGGCCTCGCGGGCGCGGGCGGCCTCGACGATCTTGCCGGTGATGGCCCTGGCCTCGCCGGGATTTTCCAGCAGAAACTCCTGCAACTTCTCCGCCACCACCGACTCGACCACCGGCTTGACCTCGGACGACACCAGCTTGTCCTTGGTTTGCGAGGAAAACTTCGGGTCGTGCAGCTTCACCGACAGCACCGCCGTCAACCCCTCGCGCGCATCGTCGCCGCTGGTCTCGACCTTGGCTTTCTTGAGGATCCCTTCCGAATCCATGTACTGATTCAGGGTACGGGTCAGCGCGCCGCGCAATCCCGCGAGATGCGCGCCGCCGTCGCGCTGCGGGATGTTGTTGGTGAAGCAGAACACGTTTTCCTGATAGGAATCGTTCCACTGCAACGCCAGCTCCACCTGAATCTCGTCGCGGCGGGTGTCGAGATAGAACACGCTGTCGTGCAACGGCGTCTTGTTGCGGTTCAGGTGTTCGACGAAGGCCTTGATGCCACCCTGATATTCGAAGCTGTCTTCCTTGCCGCTGCGCTCGTCGCGCAGACGGATGCGCACGCCGGAATTGAGGAACGACAGTTCGCGCAGCCGCTTGGCCAGCACGTCGTAATGGAAATCGATGCGGGTGAAGATGGTGGGACTGGGTTTGAAACGAATCTCGGTGCCGGTGAGTTCGGTGTCGCCGATCACCCGCAGCGGCGCTTGCGGGTCGCCGAGCCGGTAGTCCTGCTGGTGGAGCTTACCGTCGCGGCGGATAGTCAGCCGCAGGGATTCGGACAAGGCGTTGACCACCGACACGCCGACCCCGTGCAAGCCGCCGGAGACCTTGTAGGACCGGTCGTCGAACTTGCCGCCGGCGTGCAGCACGGTCATGATCACCTCGGCGGCGGAGCGGCCCTTGGAATGCTCGTCCGTTGGGATGCCACGCCCGTTGTCCACCACCGTCACCGACTCGTCGGCGTGAATGGTCACGCTGATCTCGGTGCAGTAACCCGCCAGGGCCTCGTCAATCGAGTTGTCCACCACCTCGAACACCATGTGGTGCAGGCCGGTGCCGTCGTCGGTGTCGCCGATGTACATGCCAGGTCGTTTGCGAACCGCGTCCAGCCCTTCCAGGACCGTGATGCTCGACGAGGTGTAGGTCGAATCGCTGGCGAGATTCCGGGGCTTTGGCGAGTTCGAGGACTCGTTTGAGGTGTCGGTCGAATCGTTCATGAAATTCCGCTTCCAACAGTAAGTTCCGCTTCCAACATTCATTCCTGACGGGGAGCGGAATTATACCATTTCGCATACCTCGCCGCGCGCCAGACGGAAGGTGCGCGCCGCGCGCCAGGCGGCGACGTCCAGCAGACCCGGCTCGATGGCGGTCACGAACAACTGGGTATCCATCTGGGCCAGCGCCTGGGTTACCCGAACCCGGTTGTCCGGGTCCAGCTCCGCCGGCAGGTCGTCGATCAGCAGGATGCAGGCGTCGCCGGCATGACGCCGGTACAGTTCCGCCTGCGCCAGGACCAGGGCGATGACCAGCAGTTTCTGCTGGCCGCGCGAGAGAGCCTCGGTGGGCGGGCGGCCGGCGATGCGCGGGATGAAGTCGGCCCGGTGCGGTCCGAGCCGGGTATGGCCCTGTCGACGATCCTGGGCGCGGCCCGCCCGCAACCACGATGCGAAATCGTGTTTAAACGGCTCCAGAGGCCATCCACGGCGATAATCGACCTGGACCGCCACCTCCCCCAGGGTCGCCTCCGTCAGAGGCCCCAGAACGCCTTCCAGGGCCTTGCAGAAGGATTCGCGCAGCGGATCGAGCAACGCCGCCGCCGCCGCCAGCTCGCCGTCCCAGGCGTCCACCACCCGGTCCGCGGCTTGCGTCCGCAGGGCGGCGTTGCGATGGCGCAGGGCGACGTCGTAGCGCCGCCAGGCGTCGAAAAAACCCGGCCCGCCGTGGAACAGCCCCCAGTCCATGAAGCGCCGCCGCTGTTTCGGCCCGTCCTCCAGCAGGCGGTGACTGTCGGGATTGAGCAGCAACACCGGTGCCTGCCGGGCCAGATCGGCCAGCGAGCGGGTCGGCGCGCCGTCGATCCGGACGGTCAGCTCGCCGACGTCGCGCTCGATGCCGACCGGCATCCGCCGACCGTCCCCATCGGTCATCATCGCGACCACCCGGAACGCCGCCGCGCCGGTCTGGATCAGCTCGCGCGGCTGGCGGGTGCGGAACGAACGGCCGCGCCCCAGCACGTACAGCGCTTCCAGCACGCTGGTCTTGCCGGAGGCATTGGGACCGGTCAGCAGATTCAAACCGGGAGCGCAGTCGAGACTGGCCTCGCGCAAATTGCGGAACCCGGCGATGGCGAGACTGGCGACCCGCATTCCAGCCTCAGCCCTCCGCAACCGGTTCGCCGATCACCGACCGCTCGCCTCAAAGCCGCATCGGCATGATGACGTGCTTGCCACCGCCGCCCTCGGCCTCCTCGATCAGGCAACTGCTGCCGGCGTCGGAAAAGGACAGCCTGGCCAGCTCACCACGCAGCGCGCCCAGCGCGTCGAGCAGATAGCCGCCGTTGAAACCGATTTCGAGCGGACCGCCGCTGTAGTTGATTTCGACCTCCTCCTCCGCCTCTTCCTGGTCCGGATTCTGGGCCTGGGTCCGCAGAATCCAGTCCTCCAGTTGCAAGCGGATGCCCTGGGTCTTGTCGCTGAGCACCAGGCTGGTGCGGGTCAGGGCGTTGCGCAACGCCACCCGGTCGGCGATCACCACCCGGCCACCCTCGCGGGGAATGACCCGCTGATAGTCGGGAAACTTGCCGTCGATCAACTTGGAGGTGAAGCGGATGTCGCCCATCGTGACCCGGATGTGGTTGGCGCCCAGCCCGAGCAACGCCTCGGCGTCGCTGTCGGCCAGCAGCCGCAGCAGTTCCATCACGCCCTTGCGCGGCACGATCACCTGGCGGGTTTCCGCCGAGGAGCCGTCCGCTTGCAGTTCCTGAAACGCCAGGCGGTGGCCATCGGTGGCCACCAGCCGCAGCGCCCCGGGGCCGACCTCCAGCAGCAGACCGTTCAGGTAGTAACGCACGTCCTGCTGGGCCATGGCGAAGTGCGTGCGCTCGATCAGATCGCGCAGGACGCTTTGCGGCAGGCGGATATCGCTGGCGAAGGGCAAATCCTCCAGGGTGGGAAAATCGCCGGCGGGCAACGTGGCCAGGGTAAAGCGGCTGCGTCCGCAGCGCACCGTCGCCTTGTCGCCATCGACGCTCAAGGTCACGATGCCGTCCTCGGGCAGGGCGCGCAGGATATCGTGCAGTTTGCGGGCGGGCAGGGTGATGTCGCCCGGCGCATCGGTGGGCAGTTCGATCCGGGTGGACAGCTCCACTTCCAGATCGGTGGCGGTCAGGGTCAGTTCACGCGCTCCCGCCGCCAGCAGCACGTTGGCCAGGATCGGCAGGGTCTGGCGACGTTCCACCGCGCCGATGACGTGTTGCAACGGTTTGAGTAATTGCTCGCGCTTGGCTTCCAGTTTCATGGGGTCTCCGATGCGTTGTGGTCCTTGGCCTTGGTTCGGAAATTTCCTATTAAAATGCAAGGTTATTAAAATTATCTTTGTTGGCGTCCCTCGGTTTTCGAGGCTCCCCAATAATAATTATTTTTTAATATATAAAAGATTATTATTATTAGGGAGGCCATTTTCTGTGGATAACTTTTTTTTATCTTTTAAATTCAAATTATTATAGCGATTTTTCCTGTGGATAACCCTGTGGATAAAATGTGGATAAGTCGGTTTTCCTGTGGATAACTTTTTTGCCTGTGGATAACTTATCCACAGGCTTGGCCGACTTATCCACAGAAATGCCCAACTTATCCACAAAGTTATCCACAGGATATTTTTCGATTTTTTCTCGATTACGCCTTTATTTTTCAGCGAACGTCGAAAACGACTCAAGTATTACAGTTCATCGCCTTGTAGTTACTTGATTTTATCAAATTGAATACGAAATTTTATCGAAAGTGGCTTGAAATGGCCTGTTTTTACGATTCAATATATTGATTTTAAATGCTTTTACGAAATAAATCACACTTGGTGAAAATTGCATTCGAACGCCGTTTTAAAAGTTGTTCAACTTATCCACAGCAGTTATCCACAGGCATTTCGCTAGTTGGTCAGGGTGTTCAGCAAATTCGCGTAGTCGTCGCGGATCTGGGGCTCGTAGCGATGGAGTTCGCGGATCTTCCGGCAGGCGTGCAGCACGGTGGTATGGTCGCGTCCGCCGAAGGCTTCGCCGATGTCCGGCAGGCTCAGATCGGTCAGTTCCTTGGTCAGCGCCATGGCCATCTGCCGGGGACGGGACAGGACGCGCAGTCGGCTGTTGGATAGAAGGTCGCTGACCGGAATCTTGTAGTAGTCCGCCACGGTCTTCTGAATGTTCTCGATGGTGACCAGCTTGTCCTGCAAGGTCAGCAGGTCGCTCAGCGCTTCCTTGACGAAACTGATGGTGATGGCCTTGCCGGTGAACTGGGCGTTGGCGTACACCCGTCGCAAGGCGCCTTCCAGTTCGCGGACGTTGGAACGGATGCGCTGGGCGATGAAAAACGCCACCTCGTCGGGCAGGCCAATCTGAGCCTGTTCGGCCTTGCTTTTGAGGATGGCCACCCGCGTTTCCAGTTCCGGTGGTTCGATAGCCACGGTCAAGCCGGAACCGAAGCGGGATTTCAGGCGGTCCTCCAGCCCGGCGACCTCCTTGGGATAGCGGTCGCAGGTCAGAATGACCTGTTGACGGCTTTCCAACAGGCTGTTGAAGGTGTAGAAAAATTCCTCCTGCGAGCGTTCCTTGCCGGCCAGGAACTGCACGTCGTCGATCAGCAGCGCGTCCAGCACCCGATAGCGCCGCTTGAATTCGTTGATGGCGTTGTGTTGCAGGGCGCGCACCATGTCGGCCACGAACTGTTCCGAGTGCTGATAGACCACCTGCATCTCGGGGCCGCGTTCGCGCAGCATGTTGCCGACCGCGTGCATCAGGTGGGTCTTGCCCAAGCCGGTGCCACCGTAGATGAACAGCGGGTTGTAGGCCCGGCCCGGGTTTTCGGCCACTTGCAGGCAGGCGGCCCGGGCCAACTGGTTTGAGTTGCCCTCGACGAAGGTGGCGAAGGTGAAATCCGGATTCAGGCTGCCGCTTTTGAGCAGTTCGGTGGTATCCAGGGATTTTTCGCCGGTGGTCTCCGCCGGAGTCGGCTCGTCGGCGGGGACAGCGAGCGGAAGCGGATGACCGCCGCTGCCGATTTCCAGCGACACCCGCGGTCGTTGCGTCGGCCGTAGACGTTCCAGCACCGCTTCGATTTGCGCCAGATGATGTTTCCTGACCCAGTCGAGCACGAAGCGGTTGGGCGCCAGCAGGCGCAGGGTGTTGTCTTCCTCCTGGGCGTGCAGCGGACGAATCCAGGTGCTGAGTTGCTGTTCAGTCAGCTCGCGTTCCAGGCACTCCAGGCAGTCTTTCCACAAGGCGCGGTCCACAGCGTGGCTCTCCTTTGTAAGTGCCTGAAATCATGGTGCCCCGGACAGGAATTGAACCTGTGACCTCACCCTTAGGAGGGGTGCGCTCTATCCAACTGAGCTACCGGGGCCAAACCGGCGGGATTTTCGAGAACATCAGACCGTCCGCGTGGTCGGACTTATGCGTATGCAGCGAAACCAAGCATAGCCGATGAAGATTCGCTCGAACAAGAGGGTTATTCCTGGCGGCTTCGAGCCGAAAAACCGGTCCGCGCCGGTTCCCAGTGCCTCATTCCAAGGGCGGCCAGTCGAGCACGAACTCGCGCCGGCTGGCGTCGGCCCATGTGGTCTCGACCATGCGCGCCTGCCCTCCCGCTTCCACCAGTAGGGCGGTGGAGGACCGGGTGCCGTAGCCTGGCGCGTCGATGAAGATCGGCGACAGCCGGCGCTCCCATTCCAGGGGTATTCCCGTATCGGGCAGTTCCGCGTCGGACGCGGGCGTGCGATCGGCGAGCAGGCGCAGCAGCGCGTCCGGCGTCGGCTTCGACCCGCCCTCCAGCATCCCCCGCAGGGCGTGTTGCCCCTGCTTCAGTTTCGGCCAGGGCGTGTCCAGCAAGTGGTTGCTGAGACCGTGTAACCCCGGTGTCAATACCTGAAACCCACTGGCGCGGTTCGAGTAATAGTACAGACCGGTGGCGTCGCCCAACAGCAGATTGAAACCGTTGTAGGTGTCGGCGCGCGCCATCAACCACTCCAGATAAACGCGCGCCGGTTCGGCGCCTTGCAGGTAATCGCTGACCAGATGGCCGCGCGAGGGTGCGTTCGGAAGCACCCGACTCGGTTCGCGGTAGTTGGTGAGGGCGGCAAAGCGACCCGTCCGGGTGACACCCATCCAGGCGCCGCCTTCCTTGAGATCGCGGCCGGAAAGCACCTGAGGACTGTCGGTCCAGAATGCCAGCGGCGCGGTGGGCCGGTCGTGAAATTCGTCCCGATTGGCGGCGACCACCAGTTCATAATCGAAATGAGCGCGATACGCGATCAGAATCAGGCACATGACGGCAATGCTTGAATGGGGGGCGAAAAGTTACACCAGGACCAGGTTATCCCGATGAATCAGTTCCGGGTCGTCGACATGCCCCAGCAGCGCCTCGATCCGGTGAGTGGTCTTGCCGATCAGCGCCAGCGCCTGTTCGGTATCGTAATTGACCAGCCCACGCGCCACCTCGGTTCCATTGGAATCCAGGCACGCCACCAGGTCGCCTCGGCTAAATCGGCCTTCAACGGCGGTCACCCCGACCGGCAGGAGGCTTTTCCCGGCCGCCCGCAGCGCCCGCACCGCGCCGGCGTCCAGATGCAGCCGGCCCCGGACCTGCAATTGCACCGCCAGCCACTGCTTGCGCGCCGCCAGCGGACTCTGGCTTGGCCGCAGCAGGGTGCCCAGTTCCACGCCGACCGCGACCCGCCGCAGCACTTCCGGCTCCCGGCCCCAAGCCAACAAGGTGAATGCCCCGGATCGCGCCGCTTTGGCCGCCGCGCGCAGCTTGGTCGTCATGCCGCCGCTGCCCAGCGCGCCCGCCCCGCCGCTGGCCATCGCCTCCAACGCCGCGTCACCGGCTCGGCCCTCGCCGATCAGTCGCGCCTCGGCGAACTGACGCGGATTCTTGTCGTACAACCCTTGCTGGTCGGTAAGGATGACGTACAACTCGGCTTCGACCAGATTGGCCACCAACGCGCCGAGCGTGTCGTTGTCGCCGAAACGGATTTCCTCGAAGGCCACCGTGTCGTTTTCGTTGATGACCGGCACCACCCGCAACCGCAGCAGGGTGCGCAGCGTGTTGCGGATATTGAGATAACGCTGGCGGTCGGAGGCATCCTCGTGGGTTAGCAGAATCTGCGCGGTCCGGATGCCGTGGCGCTCGAAGGCCGATTCCCAGGCCTGCACCAGGCCCATTTGCCCCACCGCCGCCGCCGCCTGCAAATCGGCCAACACGGTGGGCCGCTGGTCCCAGCCCAGCCGCCGCATCCCCTCGGCGATCGCGCCAGAGGTCACCAACAGCAACTCCCGTCCGGACCGGTGCAATTCGGCCATCTGCGCCACCCAGGCGTCGATGGAAAAACTGTCCAGGCCCTGCCCGTCGTTGGTGATCATCGCGCTGCCGATCTTGATCACCCAGCGTTTGGCCGCCCCCAGTTGTTCACGCGTCTTCTGGTCGAACATCGCTTGCTCCCGCCGCCGTGGCGCCGGCCGCTGCTTCCGCCGGCCGCTGCTCCAGCCATTCCATCACCGCGCTGGTCAGGGCTTCGGTCCCTTCACCATTAAGGGCGGCGATCCCGAAGGCCGGCCCGGTCCAATCCAGCGCCGTCACAATCGTCGCCATCCGCGCCGCGCGCTCCCCTGGTGGCAATAGATCGAGTTTGTTGAGCACCAGCCAGCGCTCGCGCCCGGCCAGTTCGGCGCTGTATCGCACCAGCTCGCCGAGAATCACCTGGGCATCGCGCACCGGGTCGCCACTGTCGCTGTACGGCGAGGCATCCACCAGATGCAACAACAGCCGGGTGCGGCTGAGATGACGGAGAAATTGAACGCCCAGTCCCGCGCCATCCGCCGCACCTTCGATCAGTCCCGGAATGTCAGCCATGACGAAGCTTTTCAATGGCCCGACCCGCACCACGCCCAAATTGGGGTGCAGGGTGGTGAAGGGATAGTCGGCCACCTTGGGCCGGGCGGCGGACACCGCGCGGATCAGGGTGGATTTGCCGGCGTTCGGCATCCCCAGCAGGCCCACGTCGGCGATCACTCTCAATTCAAGCCGCAGGTCGCGCGCTTCGCCGGGCGTGCCGGGCTTGAACTGGCGCGGAGCACGGTTGGTGCTGCTCTTGTAGCGGGTATTGCCGAGACCGTGAAAGCCGCCGCGCGCCACCAGCAACCGTTGCCCCGGCTCGACCAGATCGCCGATCAACTCGCCGGTGTCGGCATCGTGGGCCACCGTCCCGACCGGCACCACCACGGTCAGATCGGCGCCGCTTCGACCGGTGCAATTGGCGCCCTTGCCGTTCTGGCCACGTTCGGCGCGAAATCGCCGGGTGAAGCGGTAATCGACCAAGGTGTTCAGTTCGGGGTCGGCTTGCAGCCAGATGCTGCCGCCGTCGCCGCCGTCGCCGCCATCGGGGCCACCGAAGGGAATGTATTTCTCTCGCCGGAAACTGACGCAACCATCGCCACCGTCGCCCGCCTCGACCCGAATGGTCACCTCATCGACGAATTTCATGGCGTCTCTCCAAATTGCGGGCAAAACAAAAGCCCCGGCTGGGGCTTTCGACGCGCCCGAACCGCGACCGTTCACTGGGTCGGCTGGACGCTCACATACCGACGGCCGAACGGACCCTTGGTTTCGAACACCACATGGCCGTCGACCTTGGCGAACAGGGTATAGTCCACTCCGCAGCCGACGTTACGACCCGGATGGAATTGGGTGCCGCGCTGGCGGATGATGATGTTGCCGGCCCGCGCCAATTGCCCGCCGTAGAGCTTGACGCCCAGGCGCTTGGACTTGGAATCGCGACCGTTGCGGCTGCTGCCGCCCGCTTTCTTGTGTGCCATGGCTGTTTATTCCAAACCTCGTGATCCTGGAGCCGCTCAAAGTCCACTGATGCCGCTGATGCGCAGCTCGGTGTAGGACTGCCGGTGACCCTGGGTCTTGCGGTAGTGCTTGCGGCGGCGGAACTTGACGATCACTATCTTCGGACCCCGCCCCTGGGATTCGACGGTGGCGGTCACCCGGGCGCCCTCGACATAGGGTGTGCCGACCTGGACCCGATCGCCGTCGGCAAGCATCAGCACCTGGTCGAATTCCACGGAGGCGCCTTCCTCGACGTCGAGCTTTTCGACCTTGAGGGTTTCGCCCTCGGTCACCCGGTATTGTTTGCCCCCGGTCTTGATGACAGCGTACATTGCAAAATCTCCAAACAGGCTGGTCCGTCCCGACTAAAGGGATGCGATTCTAGCGACACCCCTGGTCGAGGTCAAACAAATTCCAGTCTATAGCGATGTTTAGGCGCTTGCCTTGACCCTGTCGCGGCCAATCCGTAGCATGACGCTCGTCTTTTGCCGAGCTTCGTTTTCCATGGATATCGAACTCATCCGCGCGCCCATCGCGGACGATCTGCGCGCCGTCGACGCCCTGATCCGCCGACAGCTTCACTCCGACGTGGCGCTGATCGACCAGTTGGCCGGCTATATCATCGGCGGCGGTGGCAAGCGGCTGCGGCCGGTCGCCGTGTTGCTGGCGGCGCAAGCCTGTGGTTACGCGGGCGACGCGCACATCGCCGCCGCCGCCATCGTCGAGTTCATCCATACCGCCACCCTGTTGCACGATGATGTAGTGGACGAGTCCAGCCTGCGCCGGGGGCGGGAGACCGCGAACGCGATTTGGGGCAACCAAGCCAGCGTGTTGGTGGGTGATTTTCTCTACTCCCGGTCGTTTCAGATGATGGTCGACATCGGCAGCCTCCGGTTGATGGACATCATGGCCGACACTACCAACACCATCGCCGAGGGTGAGGTCATGCAGTTGCTCAACTGCCACGATCCCGACACCACGGAGGAACGCTACATGGCGGTGATTCATTGCAAGACCGCCAAGCTGTTCGAGGCCGCCGCGCAACTGGGCGCGGTGCTGGCGGGCCAACCCATGGACGTGGAGCTTGCGCTGGGGCGGTACGGGTTGCATCTGGGCACGGCGTTCCAGTTGATCGACGACGTGCTGGATTACCGCGCCTCCAGCGCTGAACTGGGCAAGAACATCGGCGACGATCTGGCCGAGGGCAAACCGACCCTGCCGCTGATTCACGCCATGCGGTATGGCACGCCTGAGGAAGGCCGGATCATTCGCGCGGCCATCGAGCACGGTGGTCTGGAACAGCTCGATCTGGTGACCCGTACTATTGAGTCCACTGGTGCGCTGGACTATACTGAGCGTCTTGCCAGCGAACAAGCCGAGCGAGCCATCGCCGAACTGGCGGTGTTACCGGATTCACCCGCCAGGGACGCGCTGATCGGCTTGGCCCAATTCGCGGTGAGCCGCCGTTATTAGTTCCTTCCCTTGTCGGGGTGTAGCTCAGCCTGGTAGAGCACTGCCTTCGGGAGGCAGGAGTCGCAGGTTCAAATCCTGTCACCCCGACCAACTTTCAATAAGTTATCGTTGCGTTCTCCCCCTTCGTTGGCTTGCGTAGCCAAATCGTAGCCAGCCGTTTCCAAACGAGCTACCGCATTGCGGGCATTGTGCGGTGCAAGATGGGCATATCGCTGTGTCATTGTGATGCTGTGATGCCGCAGCAACTTCGACACGTCCAGCAGCGGAACGCCGTCTTGCACTAACCACGCGGCGGTCGTGTGCCGAAGATCGTGGATATGAAAATCATCAATACTTGCTGCCGCGCACGCCGTGGTGAAGCTGCGGCGTAGTGACTGGATGCGCCGGCCGCGAGCATCGCAAAAAACCCACTGCGCCGCTGGACAATGTTCCGCCCGGAACCGCGCCCGGTTCAGCAATGCGTCACGGGCACCCGCGTTTATCGGCACCGAACCCAGCTTGCCGTTCTTTTGGCGGTCGAGATAGAGCAAGCGGTTGCTCCAATCCACCCGCGACCATTCCAGGTTCAGTAACTCCCCTTTGCGCATCCCGGTCATGAGCGCCAGCCCGATGAAATCCACCAGCCAAGGGGCGCGGGACTGCGACTGAGCAGCCGCGATCAGCGCCTCGGACTGTTCGCGGGTCAGCCAACGCACTCGACCAGGGGGTTCGCTCGGTCGGCGCAGGGCCACCGGGTTAGGAATGTCCTGCCCATTGTCCTGTTTCGCCCAGTTGCAGGCCGCCGACAGTACGCCCAATTCACGCTTGAGCGTGGAGTCGGACACGCCGGCCCGACGTCGATCATCCAGATATTGACGAATGTCCGCCGGTTGTATCGACCTGATCTTCATGCCAGCGAACGCCATCGCCAGCGCCCGTCCAGCGTAAATATCACGGGCGATGTCACGCTTCAGTCTGGCGGATTCCAGATAATCGGCCATCACCTCGTCAAACAGGGGATCGGCGGTCGGTTGCTTCACGCTGGCCGGCCGGTGCTTCTGCTCCCAGACCGCTGCCCGGCGTTCGGCCTCGATCAACGCGGCTTTGGCGCGGTCGGCAGTCCCAGTACTTTCGCTAACCTTGCGCCCGCTGGGGTCGCGATAGGCGATCCACCAATGCGGGCTGTCTTTCCGCTTAAACACGTCTCCTCCTTTGCACGGCTCCCGTCCTCAGTGTAGATGGTCTGTTTGGCAATCCAATCGGTGAGCGCCGCATCGGGGAAACGCACCTGCCCGCCAATGCGAATGAAGGGCAACTTTCGATCCCGATAGAGCCGTTGCACGGTTCTCGGGGATACCCGTAACCGTTCGGCGGCTTCGGACACGGTCAGAAGTAGAGGGTCAGCCATCGAACAGGTCTCCTGCGGCTTTGCCGTTCCGCCTGGTCCGGTAGGCCGTCTGCTGGTGGTGGTCGGCGTCGTAGGCCAGATGGCATCGCTGACAGAGGGCGCGGAGGTTGGCCGGGTTGTTGTGCTCTGGCGTGTGGTCGAGGTGGGCCACGGTGAGGACGATAACGATCCAACGATTGCCGGCCGCATCACGATTGCCGGCGTGGCTGTTGTACTGGCGCGCGAATTCGCGCGCATCGGCATAGTTCAGGCGTCGCATTGTGTTGGGCCAGTCCAGTCCGCACCCGGCCGCGTCACATGGGCCATTACCTCGCAACCGGATGAAATCGCCGAACTCCCCTCGATACCCGACCGCGTGGTTGGGCACGCCGCATTGCTCGCAGCAATGCCCGGCGCGGTCGAGGATGGCCGCGCGAATCTCCCGCCAGTTGGCGGGATAGCGGGCGCGGTTCTCAGGCCGAATCGGCATGATCGTTACCATTGCCCATGACCGTCTGGCCCGGACTCATGCGGGTGGCCATATTCCACTAACTCCCATGGGTCGTTATACCCGGACGCATCGGCGAACCGGCAAAGCGCCGCCTCACCATCTATCAAGTCGTCGTCATGCGACGGCTGGATAGGTTGTTTTTTGATGCTGGCCAATTGCCCGGTGATATTATTTTTTCGCTTATTCTTGATTATTTGCTTTGACTCCAAGTGTTGCGCCATCCTGGCGCGGTGATGGGCGTTATAGAGTTACTTCCCCGACCTGCAATTCAAACCGGGGTGATCGTCCCGCCGCTTTCGGCGGCATGAAATCCATCATCAGTGGGTCATCGTCATTGCGCCAATTCATTTCTGGCCATTGGTTGATCCGCCAACAGGTATCAAACATTTCGAGCGCGGTGCGCCACATCATTTCGCCGTCCTGTAATTCAATGCGGCTCATCGGCAGGATTAGGATTTCATGGGGCGGGGTGGACTGCACGAACACGAACACCACGCTTTGGCCGCGTACCATATTCCGATAAAACTCGGCGCTCAGGGGATAGCGGTAACGCGCCATTGTGGTTTTTACCAAACCCAGATCGCGAATGGTCTTGAGTTCCACCACCTGCCTTTTACTCTCCTGGTGAACGTCCAGTCGGGCCTTGAGCGGCAACCACCCGCGCGCCCTGGGCTGAATAATCGTTCGTTCCTTCTTGCCGCCACGCAGCAACTTTCGCGCTTCCGGGTCGGCGTGCAGGGCGGCGACCATGGCGCGGGCGCGGTCCAACTCAGCGGGGCGGATCACGGTCAAGCCATACTGTTGCAATTGGGCGTAACGCGCCTTGCCGGCATTGCTGCGCCGCTCGTAGTCAGCAACCAAAAATTCCCGCTCAAGCTGGCGCGGGGTCAATGCCAGACAGTGAACGAGGGTCCCAAACCGCATCGCGTCAGTCGGCGTTTCGGCGGGCCGCTGGGGATCGAGGTATTTCCGCCAACATGTGGCGGGGTTGTCGAGCATCGCAATGAGCCAGTGCGAGGAGATACCCGGTAGGTCTTGGTAGTCGGCGTTGTTCATGGTTGCTCCTCCGATTTAGCGCCGTCCCTGGCGCGGTGGTGATTACTTGCCGTTGTCGTTCTCGGGCTTGCTTTCAATCAACCGGATAAAATCCGGCGTGTAGTGCAATTGCCGGAATTGGGCAATGGCTTCGGCGTATTTCCCTTCGCTCACGACTTCAAATTCCACTGCGTAATAGCTGGCGGTCTTGCCGGCGCGCTTGCTCATGTTGGCGCGAATAGTCTTGCCGAGCAGGCTTTCGCCCTTGATGCGATACGAGCGGCGTAACTCCTCGAAGTTGTCTAGCGATTCCGTCTTGAACAGAATCGAGGACAACACGCCTTCCGAATCCACGAACAACAGCGCCAGCCATTTTTGACGCGGATACCCGAAGTACTCGCCTTCGCTGATCTGCGCGCCGATCAATTCCATGTCCAATCGCGGGCCGCGCATGGTAGTTCCGCCAATCTTAAATTGGCCGGCCTGGCAGTCGCTACGCCATTGCCGGATGGAATCGGCCAGGATTTGACCGGGTTCAAGTCCCACTTCTTCGAGCAGAATTTCAGTCGTCATCTTCAAGTCCTTGGTGTTGTATCAATGAATTTGGATCGCGCCCAGTTGGTGATTCCAGCGAATTCGCCAGCCGGTATTCTGTAGGATTGGCCGCAAGGCGATTACTGGAAGATCGGCGGGAAGCTCAATCCAGTAGTGCGGGAAGCGAACCTTGATCTCACGCATGGCCGTAACCCTCCCGCTTGCTGACTTCGGCGAACTCCTCAGCTTCGAGCCAAGCCCGGCCTTCCGGGCTGTCCAGCCATGCGTCGAACGCAATGGATTCGGCGTCTTCAACTTCTTTTGTAACCACTTCCATGATTGCGCTGTTCATGATCTGGGCGACAATGGAAACTGCATAGTCGCGCAACTTGCGTTCAGTGCTATCCGGTTTCGCGTCGCGGCATTGCCAAATCTGAAGCAAGTAACGGTTGAGTTGGTCTTGTTCGCCCTTCGCGTTATCCGCAATAGAATTGATTGCGGATTCGATAGTATCCTTGGCACATCTAAATGATGCTGTTAGAAGATCGTCCAGCCGCCAGTCGATAGCGGCATCAATCGCCGCTTCGCGGGCTTCTCGTGCGTCTTCCCGCTGGTAATGGGCATAATCTTGTTGCGCCCAACCGTTGTGCATTGAATCAAACATTTCAAATCCTCCAGGTTAGTTGGTTACTACATGATTATTTTAATGCGCAAACGCATTAGTTACAATACTTAAACGCATTGTTTATAACAAAAAAAAACCGCCCCGAAGGGCGGCGAAACAGAAACGCAGGTCACCCCAACCGCCAGCCGCGCGCCCAAACCCCGGACGCGGCGGCCGGCCGCCAAGCACCCCAGGGCGGAAGGGCCGAAAACCCGCACGGAAACACCACCACCGGCACGCCCAAGCCCGCCGCGAACGCAGCGGACGCCCACGACCCCGACCCCAGCCCACAAAAACAGGCCGACGAGGACGAGGACGGCAACAGACCGGACGGACACGGCGAAGCCGGGAACACCACCAGCCCGGAACCAGGCCCGCCCGCCGCGACGGCGCGGACCAGGGCCACGGAACGCCGCGCAAACGCGCCGCGACCGGAGCCGAACGCCGACACCGAGAAAACGGCCGCGCCAGGGGCGGAAGAGCGAACGAAAAGATCAGCGCCCGGCGCGCAACCGACGGCCACCGACCGGCCAGCGGCCAGCGCCGAGGCCACGACGCCGGCCACCAGCGGGGCGAACGCCGGCGCGAGCCGGCGCGAGCCGGAAAACCCGACCACCGCCGGAGCGGCGACCGGGAACAGGGACCGAGCCAGCGACACGACTACGCCCCGCAACGGGCGGCGAACACGGCCGCCAGGGCGCGGGAAGCGCGGCCACGACCCACCGCCACCGGCGGCGGGGCGACCGGCACCGAAACCGCCCAAGAGGGCGCAACGCCAGCGCCAGCGGCGACGAGAGCCGGGCGAACGCGGCAACCACCACAAGCGGGCGGCAAGCGCCGCGCCCACGACCGCGCGAACGCGGCGGCCGCAACGGACGAGGAAAACCGCACCACCGCGACCGCGCCGGACAGCGCCACCGCCGACGGGCGGAACGAGACGCCCAGGGCGAAACCCGCCCAAGGCGCCAGACCGCAACGCGCGGACAAGACCACGCGCGACGCAGGGGGACAGAACAAACCAGCAAAAGCGCAAGAAGCAGCCACGAGACACCCCCACAAAAAAGCCAGCGAACCAGAGGACCCGCCACCACCCGCCGCAGGAGCGGCGGAAGCGCCCGCCGGGAGCGGGCGACAGGGACGGGAGGGAACCCAAAACCACCACCCCCCCAGCGCAGGGCCGGAGGGGGCAAACGCGCGAACGCCCGAAGCGAAGACGGGCGCAAGGGCGCGTAGCGGGGAGCGAAGCGACCGAACCCTTGTGGCCGGCGTAAGCGAAGGGCAGAAAGCGCGAGAAGCCCCCCGGCCAGCGCGGGGAGCGAAGCGAAGCGAAGCACAAGGCCAGGGATGGCAAGGCAGGGATGCCGCGAAGGCGCGAAGCGCGGGGGGCACGGGGGCGGAAAGCCCCCGGAAAGCGGGGATTGACCGGAGTTCCCGCCGGTTCGGCGATGCCGACCAGCGAGCGAAAGCGAGCGCGGGTTACGGGAGGCTCAGCGAGTAGCTTGCGCGCCGGGAGCGCGCCGCCACGCAGGGATGCGGGAACGATCCCGTGGTTGGGGAGGGTAGACTGGCGGACCGCGATTGCTATCTCGTCTGCTTATGAGTCCTCCGCGTGTGGATCTTGCGCAGCCGTTGCCAGTCGGGGGGGAATTCCTGGACTGCATCGGTATGGAGTTCTACCGGTAAGCGCCCGTAGACCAGAATCCGGGCGGGCGCAAGGGCGTTTTGCAGGGTGCGATAGCCGGCTTCAAAGTGTACTCGGGTGATCGGGTTACGTAGATCAGGTACGGCTAGCGCCACGATCTGGCCGGTGGGGATGCCGGCGAAACACCAATCGAAGCTGTCGGGGGTAGACCAATTCGCAGTGGGGATCACCCTCAAGCCGTGCTCCTGCCAATAGCGGCCCAGCCACTGCCGGCGGTAATGGTTCCATTGCTGGACGATGGGCGGCCAGTCGGCGTAGAGCGAGAAATCCGGCGTCAGCACGGCCCAGAAACGGCGAACCTTGGATAGTCCCTGATCGGGCTTTGTCCACACGCTTTCAAACCGGTAATCGTCTAGGAAAAAGTGGGCGATAGCCTGGGCTTGCCGTTCCCCAGCGTCATCCCGCTCCCGATAGGACATGAGTGGTTTGAGGGTAGTCAGGTCAAACCGTTGCGGGAGCAGGTCGGGAAATCCCCAGTGGTTGCCGCTGGGATAGCAGCGGCGGCGAATATGGAGTACATCATAGTGGCCTGGGGCGCGTTGCCAGTTGTGGCTACTGCGGGTCATTAGTAACCATAATACTGTGGATCATTCATTAGGTGATGAATGATTGCATAGCGGAGTGGGGCGATTTGGAGCAGCTTTTTTGGATTGATGGCATACATCATGACTGCTTCGGCAAAATCTTCTTTGTCGTTGGTCCTGGCGTAGTTGCTCACGGGTGGTTCTTTGCTTTCGTGAATGGCCTCCCAGTAGTGGCTTCCTACCGGTGGGTTGCCGTCGTCGTCATCCCAGCGCCTGAGCGCGAAATTATGAGCAGCTTCATGTGCCAGTGTTCCGATAGAGATGGGTTCTCCTCGGTAAAAGATAATGTTGTTGTCCCCGGTGCCCGCCGTTGCTGCGATGTTGCCCGCGTCCTGGTTGCTCATCACGATACGAGTAATGCTGTTTTTAAGGGCGCTGGGGAAAGTGTTATAGCCTATCGCTAGTTCCATTAGGGTCAAGGCGGCGTTCTCCTCGTTATCGGGTGTGTAGAGCAGTTCGACGCCGTTGGTGGTGAGGATGCTTTGGAAGATTTCGGGCGCGGTCATCCTGTCATCTTGCAGGGTGATCGTATTGACTGCCCGGTGCGCTTCCAGCCATTGCCGCGTTCTACTTAGGGCTTCTACTTCGTCCGTTTCAAGGTGTTCGCTGAGATAGTTTTTCAGTTCGTTCCATGTCCAGCCTTTTGGATCGATTGGAGGGTTGTCGCCGTTGTCGCCGTTGTCGCCGTTGTCGCCGTTGTCGCCGTTGTCGCCGTTGTCGCCG
>JARSSO010000033.1:52687-78218 GCA_029624765.1 Candidatus Contendibacter sp.
TTGTTGCCGTTGTTGCCGTTGCTGCTGCTGCCACGTCCGCCCACTTTGGTTCTCCTGATTCTGGTGGCTGTTGCGGTGTGAGCAGCATTGCTCAAACCGTGCGTTGTGTGGGGTTTACTTCTTTTTGTTCGTGGGTTGTAGTTTTTTTTCCATGCGTTGCAAGCGGCGCTGAAATCACCTGTTCTGTAGGTGTTGGATGATCCACGCCACGCCGCTACTGGCCAGCGCGCCGACAGTGGCGGCCAGATACCACGTCCACTGTTTGAGCGTGCCGATTGATTCGGCGTGAATCTTGATTTCTTGGTTATGATGACTTAGGACTGTATTGATCTTGTCCATGGTTTCGATGATCCGCTGCCGATCTTCGCCTTCACGCTCGTCGTGTTCAAGGAATGCCTGGTTGAACGCATTTTGCCGTTCCATTAGCGTTGTTTGCGCTGCCTGGATTACCGTCGCTTCTCGTAGCGTTTTCTCGAATGATTCTTGCAGCTTGCTGATAGCGGCACTGATTTCGATCATCCGCTGTTCTTGAACGCGGTCCATGCGCCGCCGCATACTGGCTAACTCGTCGTCGTCGTCCTTCATCTCTCGTTCTCTCGCCGATAGAGCCATGGCGTTTGCCAGGGACCGGGCGTGCGCCAAATCCCCAGCCGGTGGCGCTGGGCGATGTCCTGGGCAGCGTGGTATTCGCCCCGGCTTTGCGGACATTGCCACAGGGCCGCATAGCCACCGTGAACCAGCCGCAAGCCGCAATTGCCGTAATCACGCAACCGGATCACTTCCGCCAGCAGTCGCCCGTAGAAGTCTTGTCCAACAATCCGTGTTTCCACGACTTCGTTCAACGCCAGCAGCCGGCGCAAATAGGCGCGGGCGCTGACGGCGTAGGGGTATTGCGCTGGCTGGCCGATCTCTGGCGCGTCGATGTAGGCCAGCCGAACGCGAACCTCCTCGACCGCGCTGCCCACCGTGCGCCAGCAGCGAATGGTATCGCCGTCCGGGGTGTAGCTGACCCGCATCCGTTCGGTGGTCATGGCGTCTCTTCCGCTTCGGCGTCGGTCAGCACCGTGCCATCCTTCACCCCGGCGCGGAAACCGGGTGACGGCGTGAAATCGATGCCGCGCTCGGTGTATGTCAGGGTCTTGCCCACGCGCGACGATTTCCAGTGCGCCGCGAAGATGCCGAAATCCTGCAAGGTGATGCGGCCGCCGGTCGCCACCACGGCCTTGATGCGGTCCTTGAACGCGCTCAGGGTTTGCGCGGCCAGCAGCATCCGCAGGGTCGGCGGCACAGTGGGAAACGCGGCGGTCAGGATCGGTTCCAGCGCGGTCAACAGGTCCTCGTCGTTCCACCGCTGGGCCGTGTTGGCGTCGGGCGGCGGCGGGGTGGCTTCGGGATTCTCGGCGCGAATCTGGATGGGGTCGGCCACGGTGGGCACGCCGTAGCCCGCGATCAGGTCGTAGGGCCGAATGCCGTAGGTGATGCGTAGCGGTTGCCCGGTCTTCGGAAAATGCGCGCGGGTGTTGTCGAGGGTGACGGTGTCTTGCGAGCTATCGACATAGCCCAGCGGGTAGATAGTGGTTTTGCGGTAGTCGGTGCCGGGCGTGTAGGTGGCGAACAGTTCGGCCAGTTGGCCGGGGACCGGCGTCCAGGTGAGCCGGACCCGATCTGGCGTCACGTCGTCGCCCTGGCGTAGCAACTGGACGTTGAACGCGGGGATTGGCATGGGTTGCGGATAGCCCCGGTAGAGCAGCGCGGCATGGACGATGGCTGGACTTTCCGCGCCGGTGGTGTCTCTGGCCTGGGCGGTGATCCGCGCCAGGCGGTAGCCCCGGTCGTCGTCGGTGACCGGAAACAGGGCGGTGTTCTGCCCGGCGCTCAGGGTCTGCGTGGCGATACTACCGCCATCGAGTTGTAGGCTGACGGTGAGCGATGCGTTGCTGGGGATCGGTTTGAACGTGACGCGGGCGTAAAGAACGCCTTGCGTGATAACCCACTCCACGGCGTGAACGCTGGGCGCGGTCAGGACCGGCAACGGGTCGATGGTGAGTGGCCCGGTCAGACTCCATAGCTCGGCGGTCTGGCCGTTCGCGGTCTCGCGGATACGGAACTGGAGGTCGTGGCTCTGGCCGTCCAGGGTGCCGGGTGGAATCCGAACGCGCCAGTCTGGATAGGTGAGCCAGTGCTTACCGGCGGGATAGCTCGGGCTGAACTGGAACGGTGCGCCGCCGTCGATGCTCAGCCAGACGCTGGCGCTGGTGTTGGGCGGGCGGGCGTAGGACAGCATGAGGCCGCTGCCGGACAGGCTCCAACCGAACAGGACGCGGGCGAGGCCGTTGCTGCCGGGGCTGGTGATCTCGTCGGATTCGAGCCAATCCTGCGCATCGATCAACCGCGCCCTGGCTCTGAGGGTCACCGTCTGGCCCAGATAGGCGTTGCCGGTCAGCGCGGCGAACTGGCGCGCGTCCAGGGGGTAATAGGTCGTGCCGCCGTCGTTGGGGAGGTCGATCCAGTCGCTGCCGTTGATCTGTAGTTGCAGGTCGATGGGCGGCGCGATGCTGGGGTCCGCCAGAGTCCAGCCGATGTAGGCCGTCGCGCCATTGTCTTGCAACCAGAGCGCGGTGATTTCCTGTTCGATGGCGCTGATCCGCTGGGCGCTGGACCAGGGCGTGAGGCCACCGCCGTACAGTTCGACGGCGACGCGGACGGTGTAGTCATGATCGTCCAGTAACGGCGGCGTGAAATTCTCGGCGCTGAACAGTCCCTCGTTGGTCCAGCATTCCAGCGTGCCGGCGCGGTGGTCGTCGCCGGTCTGGTCGTCGATTTCGTAGCGGATGTTCAGGCTCACGCTTCACCTCCTCCTACCGGGGTTTCCGGCATGTCCGACAGGCCGTCCGGCAACGCGATTCCGACGTACACGTTACCCTCGGCGTCGTGCCAGGCACTGGTGAGGGTGGGCGCGTCGATGGTGGGTGGTTGCGCGGCGATGGTGACCGGCGCTGACATGGCCCGCGCGTTTCCGTTCTCGTCCAGGGCCACCATGCGGAGGGTTTTCCCAATCCAGCGGCTGAGATAGAGCGCCCCAGCGGCGGCGGGCGCGTCGAACGATCCTGACGGGTGATCCTCCTCGTCGATGGTGGTGAATCCGCTGGCCGCGCCGCTGAACGTCCAGGCCAACTGGATCAGACTGGATTCCGCGGAATCCCGCGCGGCGTTGAACGCGGTGAAGCTGACCTGGTTGTGCAGATGGAGGACGCTGTACGGTCCCTCGCGGCCGTGCACGCTCTGCCGGGCGCGGAGTTCCAGCAGACCGGACGCGGTGACGGGCAAATCGACGGCGTCCAGCGCCAGGGTTTCCGCGCCGGGCGTGGCGTCGATCACGGTGACCACGGGTGATCCGATGGGGGTATCGGTCGGGTCGGCGCGCTCGTGCAGGCTCAACCGCAGTTGCGCGAGCAGGATGCCGGACAGGCCGATACTCCACACCTGGGTTTCCGGGTTGTACGTCGTCCACCACAACCCCTCGTCCGGGGCCAGCGCCGCGCCGCTGGCCGCGCGCAGGGTCGCTCGGGTTGGGATGGCGCTGTTGCTCAGTTCGATGGTGGCCGGCGGGACGCGGCGGGCGACGGAACCGCCGGCGGGGTTGCCGTACTGGTTCAGCAGGACCGCGCAACTGAGTTCCTCGTCGCCGGGCGCGAAGGCAGCGGCGTCCGGGTTGTTGTTCTGGATCGCGGTCTCGATTTCGTAGCTCTGCGTCCAGGTTCCGGCCCCCGCGCCCGGTGTGAATGTCCAGATTTGCGCGCCGGAGTAACCGCCCATGTTCATCAGCGCCGCGCGGCCGCTGGCGGAAAACTCCAGCGCCATCGGGTGTTCGGCGCTGGCGATGGCGGCTTGTCCGACATATTCCCACAGCGTGCCGCTGGTCCAGCGCCGAACCGTCAGCATTGAACTCTGGTCGCGGTTGCGGTAGGCAATCCAGGGCGTTCCCGTGATCGGATCGACCGCCAGCGCCAGATAGACCGCGCCGGGCGGGCCGACGCCTTGGGTGATCCAGGCCGCGCCGTTCCACTGCTTGATGGTGACCCGGTCGGCGATGCCGCCGTTGGCGTAGCTGCGGGCGATGCCGACGAAATCCAGGTCGGTGGTGTTGCCGTAGCCTTCGCAGTAGGCGACGTAGAGCGTGCCATCCGCCGCAAACGCCAGTTGACTCTCGCGGTTATGGTTGATGCTGAGGGGAGCGCCCAGCGCGGTCCATTCCGCGCCGTTCAGGGCGTAGGCGCGCAACCTGCGGTCGTTCGCTACCGTGTCGTCGGCCAGTAAAACCGGCTGCTGGGTGAGCGGGTTGAATGCCAGCGTCCGGCGACCGGGCATGTTGAACTCGGTTTCGCCGGGGTTTATCCGGTCTTGGGTTTCGATCCCGTTTCCAACCGCAACCCATAGCGCCCCGTCCCAGCGCGTTACGTTGATGAAAAACTGGTTGCCGCTGCGGATCTGATAAACCATCCAGGGTTGGCCGTCGTTGGGATGGATCGCCAGCGCCCGGACCAGCGCGCTGGCCGCGATGGTGGGGTAGTTGATCCAGGCCGCGCCGTCCCAGCGCTGGACGACGAGGGGACCGCCGGCGTAGGTGTCGCCGTCGTGGTAGGCGACGATGGGCGAACCGTCGGGTTGAAACGCCAGCCGGAGCCGGTTGATGTTCGGGGAGGAGGTAAACCTGCCGAGCAGACTGGTTTTCATGGGCGCTTACTCGATCTCGAACACCAGTTCGCCAGCCAGGAATACCGGCGGGTGGTCGCCGGCCTCGATCACGCGCGGCGCGATGGGTCCGGCCGCCAACAATTCCCCGCCGCTGAAATAGCCCACGGCGGCGGCGGTCCCCCAGTTCGTGGTCGGCGCTCCGAACGTCACCGGGGTGAGATTGGTAAACCGGGTTTTGCCGTCTACTTGCGTGGACGACCATCTCGATTCGCCGGGGTCGTGGCGCACGCGCTGATAGCCGCCGCCCGACAGTTCGGCGTTTGAACCGTCGAACAGGCCGATGGCGATTTCCGCCAGTTGCAACGGCATTTCCGCGAACAGCGCGTTTCCGACCATTTGCTGCAAGAAAGGGGTGCTCATCGACGTTTCTTCCTGTTCCGATCATGAAAAAAGGGGCGGAATGGTGAACTCCGCCCCTCTCGCCAGGGCGCGCGCTTAGGAAACGCGCCTTGGCTTCTTGCGCTTATGGCGCGGGCTTGGCTTGGGCGTCGGTCATGACCGTGCCCTGCTTGGTGCCGACCTTGAAACCGATGCTGGGGGTAAAGCCCAGCGAGCGGTAGGCCGGCACGACGACCGGTGCGCCGGTGGCCGGGTTGCGGGCCAACCGGTCCTTGGTCCACTTGGCGGCGATGATGCCGAAATCGGCCAGGGTGACGCTGCCGCCCTTGGCGACGACATCCTTGATCTTCAGCACGATTTGATCGACCGCGCTGTTGACGATGGCCTGACCCTCGGCGGGCAACGCGCCCAGCGCCGCCAGCACGGCGGTATGGACCTCCGCTTTCAGGGTCGCGTATTCCACGTCGCGGGCGGTGCCAGCAGTCTCGTCCGGGGTGGGCGGCTCAACGGCCTTGACCTTGCTGGTGATGTTCAGCGGCGCGGCGGCGGTTTTCTCGCTGCTCTTGGCGCTGAGGTTGGTCGCCACGATGCTGAACACGTAGGGCCGGGCGACGGCGGGGCCGGTGTCCTGCACGACGAAGCGACTGACGTTGTCGATCCGACAGGTGAGCTCCGGGCCGTTGCTGGTGTAGAGGATGTGCTTCTTGCCCAGGTAGTCGGTGGCGAAGATTTCGATGCCGTCGCCGGGCACGGTTCCATCCTTGACCCAGTCCACCTTGACCACGTCCGGCACGGTGTCGACCCGGTCGCGCAACAGTTGCACGGTCAGGCTGGTGGGCGGATTGGGCGGATCCAAATCGAACTGGATATAGGCGTTGCTGACCGTGGCCCATGGGCCGGCGTCGCCGTTGACGTTGTAGCGCAAGCGGAAGTTGACCACGTGGCCCAAACCGTCTTGCGGCACGATCTGCGAATCGGATTTGACCAGTGACAGGCCGACGCTCGACTCGGCGTAGGTGGTGATGTTGGAGACGCCGACCGGGAAGAAGCCGGCGGGGTCGGTGATGTCCTCGATGTCGGCTTCGACTTCGAGCAGGGTCGGGACCGCGCCGCCCCAGCGGAACAGAATCGCGTTGCCGGGCAAATCCGCGCCGCTGATCGGGTCTTTGCCGGCGTCGCGGACGATGCAAACCGGATCGGTGGGCGTCTTAACCGCGTAGGTCTTGATCCCGCCGCCGAGGTCGGTCGCGGTGTAGAGCAGGTGTTGGCTGGCGTCGCCCTTCGGCGTCGGCCGGCCGGGGCTGGCGCTGTTGAAGACGGTCTCGTCCATCACCTGCTTGAACGTGCCCGCGTCGTCGCGGCACAGGTAGAGACTGACCGGAGAGCCGGGATTCTGGAAGGTCGGCGTGGCGAACAGCGGTTCGCTGGCGGCGGCGAAGGTGATGACCTTGGACTTGAAGCCGCTGGGGTCGCCGGAACCGTCGGCGACGCTTTGCGGCGTGAGGGCGGAACCGTCGGGGCCGAACAGCGCGAGGGCGGTGACGGTGTTGCTGTCGGGGTAGAACAGCCGGTAACTGGTGGCTGGGGTGGACATGGGGGTTGCTCCGGTGTGGGTGGGTTAAAAGTCGATCTTGCAGTTGAATCCCACTTCAGCGGTCGCCGCCGAAGTGGGAAGGGTCGGGGTCTGCTGGGTTGGGTCGGGTGGGTTGATCCATGGCCGACACGCGCAACCGTTCAACAGCAACGTCAGCAGGACGATGGCGGGCGTATTCATTGCGGAACAGTTCGATGGCGCAAAGGGCGGTGGCCAGGAGGGTAGCGATTTGTTCGCGTAGCTCCGGCGACAGGTTCCAGCCGATGAGCGCCAGAAAGCCCAGCAGGCCGCGCCAGGTGGAGGGTTGCCGGAAGTCGATGGGGCCGATCTTCATGGCTATTCCGACCTTCCCACGTGCCACGAAACGGCGGTGTCGTACATGTGGAATAGCCGGCGAAACCAACCCTTGCCGAATACATCTTCATTGCGGTTGATCTCGTAGTGCCAGGCCCGAAGCGCGCAAAACTCCCGCAGCACGTCGGGCATGGTTTGCCGGGCGCGGGCCAGCGTGACCGGGCCGATGATGCCGTCCATGGTGACGCCGACCGCCTCTTGCAGCAGTAAAACCGCCGTGGTCGCGCCCATGTTGGCGGCGGTATCGAGCAACAACAGGTCCAGGCCGACCGGCAGACTTCCGCCGTGGATGGGTTCCCAGTAATCGCGCTGGTAGATTCCTATCGCCTGTTCGCGAGTCAATGCCGTAATGTCGATATCGGGATAGCTGCGCTGGGAAATGCCGAATTTGGTCAATTTGCCGGGGTCGCGCGGGTGGTTGACCAATCCGCCCTCTTCGATAAGGATGATTTCGATGCAACGGTGAAAGTCGCCCATGAGTTCGCTCCTAAAAACGATGGGCGCTAGGATTGACGCGGGGTTATACGCTGTCGCGTGGATTGCGGCGATTGTGGCGGTTGGGCGAAAAAACCGTCCGCGCCGCCGGGAGCGGCGCAACCCGCCAGGGAGGGCAGGGGTTCGGGTTCAGCAAGGATTCCCGCCGTTGCTGAGCGCGCGTAAACGAACCGCCAGGCGGCCCCGAAGGACCGCCCGACCGCACTCACCAGGCAAAGAGCACCACGACCACGCAGCCACGAACCGCCGGACAGCGCGCCCCGAACCACCAGCCGCCCTCCCACGGGCACCACAGACCCGAGCCAGCGAACCGAGCAGCACGCGCGGCCGACGGAAAGACGAACGACAGCCGGACAGCGCCGGACGGCCAACACGCCGCACGGAACCGGAGAGCGCCGAACCGACGAGCGAAACGGACAGCAGCAGCAGCAGAAGGAGACAAAGGAAGAGACACGGCACAACCCCCACCGCAGCAACGCCGAGACCGGCCAACCCAGCCCCCGCCGCGCGCCGCGAACGGGTCCAACAGGGCCGGCGAGGGGCCCCGGAGACAAGGCCGAGGCGGGCGCATGGATGCGCCCGACCGCCAAGCGAGCGCAGGGAAAGCGCGAGCCGCCTTGTCGCCGGGGATACGCCGGGCAAAATCAAAAGACACGCGCGCGCGGCAAACAAATACCAGGGATTCTTTTTGGGTTCGGCCGCCGAAACCGGTCCTCGCCGCGCCGTGGGAGACCGGCGCGGCGCACGCTGAAACCTGGACGGAAGTTATACATCCTGGCGGTGGCGCTGAAACGTCTGATTGCGCGCCAGCCATTCCACGATGGCCGCCTGGTGGATTCGGCGATGACAGCCGACGAGGAACGAATCGAGCGCGCGGGGATCGGGATTTTTCACGGTCGGATGCTCGGCTAGGTCGCAGAGTTGCCTAAGGGTGGTCGGGCTGATCCGCAGCAGCCGGCACACCTCGCCGGGTCGGTAGACGGCCCGGACTTCGATGCCCTCGGCTCGAAGCAGGGCACGGAGGAGGGTTTCAGCCCGGTCCCGCAGATCGGGGGGAGAACCGCTCCCGTCGATACCCTTAAAACCGCCTGGGATGCGTTCTGACGCGCTCACGTGGGTGACCCGCTACCTGGGTAGCCCCGCGACCGTTCGCGCGCTCCTGGGCGCTCCCAGACCCGCATTTTACCCGCCCCCCCCAGTACCACACGCCTCCCCATCCCCCCTACCCCCCCTTCCCCTCCCTCACGGTCCTTCACCATCCCAAACGTTGCCCGGCGTGCCGATGTCATAGCGTCCTGGCTCCTCGTCGGGCACGGGCGCTTCGTGGCGACAGGGTTGCGGCGCGGGATAGACGTATTCCCAGCCGATTCCGCCGGACGTGCGTCCGGGATTTGGGGGGCGGCGTTCAATGATGGCCTTCAGTGTGGGCCGTTTCTTTTTGCTTTTCCGGTAGCGGTTCATGGTGTTTTCCGCCTGGCCGGCTTTGGTGGTGTGCCCAGACCCCAGGCGCGGCGAATGCGCGCCCATTCCTCCAGCAGCTCCCGGCTGCTGAAATTCGGGTTGGCCTCGCGCCATTTTGCGAATTCCTGGCGCGCGCCGATCTGGCGCAAATCGTGACTATTCTCGATGGCACGGTGCTCGCGAGCGGCGTCGATCTGATGGTGGCGCTGCTGTGGAGTCATGGGGCTGACCTTTTGATTGGTTATTCGCATCGCCAAAAATCCTCATGGACGGTGAGCCGGCTAAGAGCGATGGGCCGGCGACAATCTCCGCAGCGCCGTTTTCGGGTCTCGATCAACATTGCGCGGATTTCGCTCTCCGCCTCGGATTTTGTGGGAGCGGAGACCGAACGGGTAACTCCGTTTTTCCCGGTGTGACCGCAGCAACGCTGCGCGCAGACGAGTCGCCCCGTCCAATGTTTCATGATCCGTTAGCCCGTGCTGGCACGACATCACCATGCTCGGCGCAATGGTGAGTTTCGATCCGGTGGCCGTCGGGCGCGGTGAAACGGTGCACGGTGGTGGGCCGCTGGCAACGATGGCAACGGCAAACGTCCGGGCGCTGGAGTTCGACGGTCGCGGCGAAACGTGGATTTACGGGGCGACGATACGGCGATGGAAACAGGTTCATGCCGCATCCCTCCGATCCTGAGCACGAGCCGCAATCTGATCGAGCAGCGCCTGACGTTTGGCCTGTTCGGCCTCTCGGTCGCGCTGGTGCTGTTCGGCGCGGCGCGCTTCGGCCTCGGCGCTGTTGGCCCTGAGCATCGCCGCCAGCGCCCGCAGCCGTTCGGCGGCGTCGATCACCGGGCGCGGCGCGTCGGGGCCTTCGAGCAGGCCGGCGACCTGATCGAGACTGGCCGGCGTCGGGCCGGGCAGCAGGGCGGTGATTTGATCGCGGCTCAACCGGTTGGCCTGCACCGCCTCTTGCAGGCGCTGAATCCTGAGCTGAGGGTCAACCCCCAGCGTCGCCGTCCAGCGCGCCGGCTGGCCGTTGCGGCGGGCGTCCTCGACGTGGCGGGCGTAAACCTCGATGAAGCAACGCCGCGCGCCCACTTCGTCGCCCAAATCCAAAATGGGCTGACAGGCGGCCCAGCCCGCGCGCATCTCGTCGGTGAGCACGCCGGTTTCGCGTTCGTCGCCGATCAGCCGCAGCAGCATTCCCCAGGCCTCGTCCGGGCCGGGGTGGCCGTCGTCGGCTCTGGCGGCTTCGATGTGCTTCACGATGTCGCCGGGTTTGGGCGCAAACCGGCAATCTTTCGGGTCGGTGATGTACCTCTCAAATGCGGTCTCGATGTTGGCCAGTTCGTAGTGCTGCATCGCTGACCACCAGATGCGCAGCAAGGCAACGCTCAGCGCCTTGTCGTAAACCTCGGTCATGTAGCGGTTCAGCAGGGCACTAAACGCGGGCTTGTCAGTGGATTTCATGGGTACAGGTTCCTTCGATGGCGTTCATGTCGCGGTCGGCGGCGAGAAACTCGGTAATGGCGCTATGGCTTTGGGTGGCGGTGCGTTCGTGCTTGTGGTGCGGGGCGGGTGTGGCCGTCTTGCGGGTGCTGTGGCGTTCGTAAGAACGCTTTACGCTGTTCAGGAACGTAGCTTCCCAGCCGGGGCGGTGTTCGCCGTTCTCCCGCCAGTACAGCCGGAATTCATCCAGGCAGCTTTCTGCAAAGTCGCGGGGGATGCCCTGCTTTTCCAGAAAGGCGTAGGTGCTGCTGTCGGGTATCCAGTCCACCGGAAGGGGAAATTTGGCTTTGTGTGCGCGCGTCGGCGCTTGCGCCGCTCTCTCTCCTTTCCCTTCCTTTTCCCCTTCCCTTATTCCATTCCCTTTCCCTTCCTGGGTTCCCCGTGGCTTCCCCGATGTTTCCCCGTGAAGCGTTGGGGAAGCACCCGGGTGTTTCCCCGTTGTTTCCCCGTTGTTTCCCCGTGGGGGTTCTGGCAGTTGGCTTTTGGTTTCTGCTTCCTTGCCCGTGAAACGCTGGTGCTTGGTAAAGCTTGGTATCCAGCCGTAAGCCTCGCCGTCGACTTCGTAGCGTTCGATGAAACCGGCGCTTTCAAGCGCGTTCATCACTGCGGAAAAATCAACAAAATCATGCGGTAGTACGTCAAGTTTCAGGGTGCGTGGTCGCCATTTGAAACGGCCCTCACGGTCGGCGACGGTGAACAGGCCAATGAAGGCCAGGCGCAGCGGGAGCTTGCTTTCAAGTTCGGCATCAAACAGGGCTTCGTGCTTGAACAGTTCAGGTTTCACGGTGCGAATGCGGCTCATACCCGCGTCTCCTGGTTGAAGTACAAAAGTTCTCCATCGGTGGCGATTGGGCGGTGCCAGCCAACAGGTCGGTAACGATGGCGCTGGCTGGTGACGTGCCACTGGTGGCAAAGGTGGCAGCGGTAGGCAAATCCGCCCCTGCCGTTGACGCGGTGGTGGATGACCCGCCAGGCGGCCGGGGCGGTGGGGTGGCATTGTTTGCCGCTGATGCAGGTTTCGTTCATGTGCCGTGCCTCCGAAAGGGAATGACGGTGCGTCGAAACGCGATCACGCGGCAGCGTTTCGCGATCCGCTCTTCGATAAGCAGTGCCGCCATGTCTTCGAGCGAGCAGCCGCGCTTTTTCGCCTCCTGCTCCAATGCCGCCCGCTGTGCATCCGTGAGCCGGCTCAAATCCAGCGTCAGATCGGTCATGGGAGGGCCTCGTCCGGCCCTTCTCACGCCGCGTGACGCAAATCATCATGGGGGCGCTCGTGCTGGCCGCCCGAACCGCCCGTCTTCAGCCGCTGGTCGAGCGCCTCCAACAGCAGATGCAACGCCAGCGTCGCTTTGGGCACGGCGTTGTAGCGCGCCATGCCTTCCAGGGCTTGATCCGTGGGTTCGTCGACCCGAACCCGGAGAACGATTTCACGCGCCATGGCGTTGTTCCCCGATTGGGCGGGTCATGGCGCTGGCGCTGGCGCTGAGTTCTTCCAGCGCCCTGGCGGTGGATTCGCGCGGATCGGTCTTTCCGTTGCGAATCCGCGTGATCGTGGGCTGGCTACAGCCGACCCTTCGGGCGATTGCGGCGTCGGTCCAGCCGTCGGCTCGCAGTTTTTCTATGGCGTGTTGAGCGTTCATGAGGTCAGTTTAATACATAGACGCATTATCTTCAATGCGTAATCGTTTTAGCGTTGCGTTATGCGTTTTTGCATAATTGCGCTGGGTTTTGTCCCAATGAAATACGGCAGCCTGGATAAACCGGGTTGGCCTTACGCACGGTGGGGAGGTGAAAAATGCCCACGGTGTCAGAAATACTGAACAGCTTGATGGTGCGGGAGAGACTGACCGATAACGAACTGGCGGCACGAACCGGGGTCCCGCAACCCACAATTTCGCGGATTCGATCCGGGGAATCGCGCGACCCGCGCGATAGCACGCTGCGCCAGCTAGCGGATTATTTCCGGTTGACCGTTTCTCAGTTGCGCGGAGATGTGCCGTTGCCGGTGGATCGGGTGACGGTGACGGCCGATGATCAGGTTGTGGAGGTCAGCATGGAGGTGCTGCGTCTGGCGCAAGTGATTGAGTCGCTCCCATCGGAGGAGCGGGGCGCGCTGCAAACGTTGGTTGATGCGCTCACTCACCCAAAAGATTGCAGCGGTGAAGAAGCCCTGAAGGTTGGGCGCAAATGAGATTGTGGTTGAGCGGTCTACTGCTGGCTCTGGCCGTTGCGGGAGTCTCCATTGCGGCGGAAACCCTCATGGGCCGGGTGGTGGCCGTGGCCGACGGCGATACCTTGACGGTGCTGGTGGAAGGCAATCGCCAGGTGAAAATACGGCTGGCGGGGATCGATGCGCCGGAACGCAACCAGCCGTTCAGCGCCCAGAGTCGGGAGGCGCTGGTGTCGCTGGCGCTGGATCGGGAGGCGCGCGTGGTGGCGCTGACCGTGGATCGCTACGGTCGGGCGGTCGGGCGGGTGATGGTGAAGCAACCCGGTGGGAACTTCACCGAAATGGACGTGAGTCATGAGTTGGTGGCCCGTGGCTTGGCAGTGGTGTACCGCCAGTACAGCCAGGATTCCGAATTGCTTGCGGTGGAAGCGGAAGCGCAACGCGAACGGCGCGGGGTGTGGGCCGGCGAATGCGTCAAGTGGAGCTGCGGGCAAATGGCCTCGTGCGAAGAGGCGCGGTTCTATCTGACGCAGTGCGGATTGAGCCGGCTGGATGGTGATGGGGACGGCCGACCGTGCAACAGCCTGTGCCGGTGATTGCAGCGTAGCCGCAGCGTAGCCAACCGCTGGCAACACTACGGTATTACATGGAAATGATCGTCATAACATGGCGCGTCTTGTCGATTGGGAGCCGCGCGGCTATAGTTAATTCAAAGCTTTACGATATCTACCTGCCTTCGGGAGGCAGGAGTCGCAGGTTCAAATCCTGTCACCCCGACCATCAATTCAACGGCTTACGGCCGTTTTCCTCTCTCCAAAATCCTGGCCCATGATCAGAGTATGACGCTCGGACGGATTGTGGGTAGCACATTTCCGCTGCTGGCCCTGACCGTTGTGGAAATTTCCGTTTCGGCGGAAACCCTTATGGGCCGGGTGGTGGGCGTGGCCGATGGCGATACCTTGACGGTGCTGGTGGAGGGCAACCGACCGATCAGGGTACGGCTGGCGGGGATCGACGCGCCCGAACACGATCAGCCGTTCGGGCAGCGCAGCCGGCGAAGTTTGGCGGAACTGACCCTCGACCGACCAGCGACGGTGACAGTGTGGAAAATCGACGACTATGGGCGCATCGTCGGCATGGTGATAGTCGGCGCGATCGATGTGGAGGCCGAGCAGGTGTGGCGCGGGCTGGCCTGGGTGTACCGCCACTACAGCGACGATGCCCGACTGCTGGCGCTGGAAGCGGAGGCGAAAGCGGCGCGGCGGGGGTTATGGGCCGACGCCAACCCGATCCCACCCTGGGACTGGCGACACGGTGAAGCGGCGGGAAGGCTGGAACTGATCCCAACTCGGCCAGTTTTTGCGGGACGGTGCGGGGCGAAAAGCACCTGCCGCGAAATGACTTCGTGCGAGGAAGCGCGGTTCTATCTCACGCAATGTGGGGTAAGTCGGCTGGATGGAGATAAGGACGGGACGCCGTGCGAGGGATTGTGTCGGTGACGGGGAATGGGTTGGGGTGGTGCAACGTCAAGGCCAAGGCGACGCGCGCCACCCAAATAGCACGGGGCGTGATGGCGCTCGCTCTTTGGCCGCCTGTTAGGCAATTCTTGGATTCATAATTGGGCGGTTCATCCCCACGCACATAGGGAACACTACCTCTGGGAACGCCGAACAGAAAACAAACGATGGCTTTCATCGCTTGTTTTTTTCCAACTCGCTCGTGAACACTATGAGCTTGCAGGACTCCACAACTATCATCTCAGCATTTTCCGTGGTTAATTTATGCTTGTACACGGCCCTAACAATACTTTTGGCAAATTCCATTCCATCTGGAGTGGTTTGTTTACCCAATAAGATATCTGTCCCAGCTTCGGCAGTCTGAAGCGAAATGCCTTTCTGTCGCATGTCGGCCACTGCGCGAGCGAATGGGGCCAGCTTCTTGCAGGTTTCTTCCTTGTCCGCCGGGATCGCGAGCGACCCTTTTGGCTGTGGTGCGGATGATAGGGCTGATAACTGCTCCAAACGCCGCTGCTGTCCTCGCTCCTCGGCCTCTCGAAACATCTTTTTCTCTTTTTCTTCCGGTGTTAGTTCCGTTGTGGTGGTAGGGGATACGATTTGCTTGGCGGAAATCGATTTTTGCGATCCACCCTTCTCTTGTTGATCCTGCTTCATGTTGAAGGTGCCAATGAGCATGATGCCGATCATGAACACCAAAATCAGTCCGAACAGAATTCCAATCCATTTCAGAATAAATTTGATAGCGTTCATTTGCTCCATCACTAGGAAGGAAGTTCGGATACAACAACAAGAACGGCATGGCAGCGATCCTGGATGCTTTCCAAGAGGGAAGGTAGGAGTGGGCCGTGCCCACTCCTACTGGGCTATCAGCAAGGCCATATCCCTAATTCTTTCCAATTTTCCAATCGTTTCTCCCACCACCAATACCAGCGATTTCCTGTCAGTTTAAATGGCGCTCACCGCCATCTCTCGCGTTCTCGAAGCAGCCAAGAACGAGGAGTAGCTCCACGTTAGATTGCGCACACTCATGCATAGGCCAGTATTGCGATCATTCTGCTCGCTCAATTCCAGGTGATCAGAATGGCGCACGATTGCCCGCATGAGTCGGTCTCCAGCCGTCAGCAGGGCGCCAAGCACTTCCTTGTACTGGAGTGACGACTTACTGATCTGACCGGTGTGCGAACAGCCGATCTGGTTGAAGAACGGCCGCATACCTTCGGTGATCACAATGGAGGGCCGAGCGGTCAACTCCATCATGCATTGATAGTAGAACCGCGCGAGATTGCCGGTGCAGAGCGGCCACGGATGCCCGCCGTCCTCGCCTTCGTTGGGGGTGCCATCGTAGTAATCCCCTGGATACCGGCCGATCGAGGGACCCATGTCAATCGCGGCATCGACAGCGTTGATCGGATAAAGGGGCTCGAAAACCTCTCGCAGCTTGGCGACCGTGCGGAGCATCCGCTCGTCGAAGCAAGGCATCCCCGCGTAGGTGCAGGCGAAGATCAAGTCGCTGTTGAGTTGGTGACCCCGTAGTGGCGACCCATCCGTCTCTCCATCCAAAACCGACCGGTAGTGACCAAGTCCCTCGTCCCAGTGTTCATCCAGCCGCTGGGAGAGGTTGTTATAGATGGTGGTCGCATTGCTGTTCGGAGGGATTCCCACCTTGGTGGCAGCGCGGTTGAGTTGGTCAGTGGCGTGCCGCTGGGCGGCGCGGGCGAAAAAGGAGTATCCATGGACCTCCTCCCACGCATTGTCAGTCTTGTCCTGGTGACACTGGTTGATGTAGTGCTGATCTTCGGATAGCACGGTACGAGCAACCGACTTGGCGTCTTCGCTCAGTTGGTCCCAGATTTCCAGGATCGACAGAATACGCAAGGCTGGACCATCGCCTTGCTCCCCCCATTTTCGTAGTGTTCCATCGATTTTGAAGCAAGCATGAGCTCGCTTCCCAGCCTGAGCGGCATTTTGCTGCACCAACCGGCTGAAGTAGATATAGTCATTGAGCATCTCCTCGCTCGGAAGATTTTGGTACATGCATTCATTGACGGTCAGGGCGCCGTCTCGCACCCAAAAATGTACGTAATCCTGGTTGGTCTCGATATCACCAGGGACAGACGGTGAAGCGATGATGCATCCAGGCACCGAGCGAAGGAGGGTTTCACCAACATCCTTGGAAAATATCCACTGGCTAGTGGCAAAGTTTCGCGCCATCAGCATGAACATGTAGCGGCTGATCGAGGCAAATTTGCTAGGGACGGGCTCGGCGATAGTTCGATAGTGACCATTTTCCATTGCTTTACCTTTACTGTGTTTTGAGTCTTGTGGACAGGATGGTGCCGGAAATTCTTACCAACGAGACGGCGGATTAAGCTGTGAAAACGAAAAAGTCGAAGGCTTTTTCGCCCAAGCTGGCTTCATTCATTGGTTGTTTGGCGCGAAGCGATTAGCATCTTCCATGCCACAGCCGCGCCCGCTGCGGATAGTGTTATCCATGAAGGGGTTATCGGCGCGGGTTCGTTTTTTGACCGCTGGGGCGGTTTCAATTTGCAATGAAACGGTTTCACGCCGTTTCAGTTTGAAATCAGCGCCTAACCGGTTCAGGCAGGCCATCCGCTGCGCCGGGCGTTACCGCGTTCGTATCCCGCGCCAAAGTCCAATGGCGCGTCGCCAAAGTTCGATGTCCTCCGATTTCCAGGATTTGAAGTCTAGGCTTACACCACCAGCGCCAGCGGTGACACCACCAACCTGGTCGACTGGATAAACCTCAGCCAGTGGCGACGCTCGCAAAGAGCGGGGTCGATCATGAGGATTGAATCAGTACAGGGTTAGTAATATTCAAGTCGATCATTGAACTTATAGAGGCCGTCATCACGAATACCAAATCGATTCAATAGATTTGACTCCATATAGCTGGGGTCTGTAACTCGCATCCAGTGGCACCAGAGGTTATCCCGTTTTCTGGTAATTAAATAATCTTTAATATTTTTGTTTCCTCTACCTTCATAGTGTGATTGTAATCTGGCGAAAATAGTTAAACGAACGGCTTTCCCAACATAAACTGGATTAAAAATATTGTTTCTGACAAAGCCTACTTCATATATGCCTGATTCTTTTGGGGCTGAGTGATAATTTCTCAGTCGAATTTCTTTACTCCAAGCCATGATTCAACCCTTTCGATGATTGATTGAGAACAGATTACCCGATCACCGGCCACAAATAAACCAACCCCACCGGTTCCAGCCAAGTCGCCCGCACCGCGTACACTTCCCGATTCCGCGCTGGTTCGCGTTTTAGTTCCCCCGTTAATGCATTCAGCTGGTTATCTTAATGCCGCCGATTCGCCTCCAACTGCCGCCGCTCTTTCTCGTTGAAGCCCAACGGGACATTACCACGGGGAGTTCTCACGGCGGGCGGCGTGAGCTGCATGGAGTGATCGGCTGGAAAGGGACAAGGGTAGCGGCTCAGCAGGTAGAGGTCGTAGTCGAGAGAAAAGCGTCGTTCACCGCCCAGCCCCTACCGCAATAACTCCCGCTCGATAGCTTCCTGAATTTCCTGGTTGGTCAGTGGATAGCCACGCTCCCGCAACAGCACGGCGCGGATTTTGTTCAACACTTCCTCGTTGAGGATGGCCGCGATAAGGCTTTCCGGGCTGAGCACGACTTTCTTGCGCCAGAGTTTTTCCAGTAGTTCGCAGCGGGCAATGCCGGCCTTCGAGAGCAGCATCAGCCGATAGGCGCTGTCACCGTCCAGACCCTCTTGCAAGTCCAGGGCAAATACCAGATCGGCTTCCACTTTGTCCTCGGTGGCGACCCGGTAAAGCTGCCAGTTCACAACGTTGGTCAGTAGCGCCCAGCGGATGCCCGAGTAAGCGGCGTAGGACGTGGCCTGAAAGATTTGTTTGTCCCGTAGCGGTGCACCCAGCCGTTTGGCTTCGATCACCAGCACGTCTATCCCGTTCAGTGCCAGCACATAATCAGCCGCGCGCCCCTGAATTTTTTGTTCGGTCTTGATCTCGCTGAGAGCGTAGCCGAGTACATCTTGCAGGATGCGGTCGAGCAGCAGTCGGCTTTGACTCTCGTTAGGGTTGTCCGCCAACGCCCGCTTCAGCAGCGGCTGGATCGCGCGGTAGCGGGTTTTGATCTCCTCCACCTGGGCGGTGAGGACATCTTGCAGGGTGCGTCGGCGTCGCCGTTTCGGCCCGCTGGCGGTCTCCGACTCGGTAGTATCCTTGTCCAGCGTGAGCGCGGGGGCAGTGAACGCCTCCTCCTCGGTGGCCGCCACGTTCGCGCTAGGCGACTCCTCATCGGCGACCAGCACCCCGAATCGCGCGGCCAGCGCCCGCAGGCCACCCGCGAAACCCTGGCCCACCGCCCGGAACTTCCAGCCCTCGCGATGGCGGTAGAGTTCGGCCACTACCAACGCGGTTTCCGCGCCCAGTTCGCCGCCGCTGCGATAATGAAGAAGTTCCCAGCCGCTGTCGCGGTTGACGACGCGGGCTTGTACCCAGGACAACGCGCCAAAGGTGGCGTCGCCGGCGCCAGTGGCATCCAGTGACAGGCAAAAAGCCAATCGCTGCACATCGTCAGACAGGGCGGGCAGCGTGACGACAAAACCGTCTCGGTCGTGGGCCGGGTCCAGTTCGGCGGCGGATAGCCGGTACACCGCGCCGCTGGCGTCGGTTTCCTGGTTGTAGAACACGAAATCGCGGTCGTCGCGCACCACGCCGGCCGTATCGAGCAGGAACACGCTGGCGTCGATATCCACCGGCGGCACGGTCGCGGGCCATTCCCAATTCAGGCCGATGAACAATGTGCGGGCGCTGGGATCGGCCTGGGCCAGCGCGGCGTTGCCACCTTGGGGGACAGGGAGGGTCATGATGAGTTTTTGCCGGTCAGCGCACGCCTAGAGCAACTTTTCCTGTTTCCCCGCGTTCATGTCTTCCTGAGCTGCTTTCTTGAAAGCGGTCGGATCAAGCCAAGGCATCTGTGGCTTTTTGCCGGCAAACAGGTCTTCGATGGTCAGAATCTGAATCTTGGGAAACTTGCCGTAGTCGGTTTGATACAAGCCAGCCCCGCGCCGCTCCTTCCACTGCCGCACCGTTGCCCCGGCGGCGCGAGCGACCCGCGCTTCAACAAAGTGTTCTTTTGCAACCATGGCTCACGGGCGGTCATCATGACAGGATCGGGTCAAGTTAACTCTTGACTGACTTCTAGCAAATGAGGACGAAAGCAAACCTCATGCCGTTACGGGCGTTCGTCTGTCCGGCCCGAGCGGAAATTCACTTTTTCAACCTTGAGAGGACCAGATGATGATTGGGCGGAACCCCGCGACATGGAAGGAACTGGAAATTCACCAGGATGCGCTTCACTGCAAGCTACAGTTATTAAAGCAGTTCATTGAAATCCGCCAACACGAGGGCATGATTTCCGAGGCGGTGGCGGAATCTCTACTCGCGGGGATCGAATCGGCGCTGGCGGATAGCGACGCGCTGGCGGCGGTGATGTTGGGGGGTGCTGTTTCATTTTGAAATCCAGCGGTTTCAAAATGAAACGCCCGCTCGGCGTTGGCCCCATAAAAATCTGGCCTAGAGGGGCCGGGTTGAGGGGGTCTTGCCCAAAACAAGACCCATTGAAGCAGGAAAAATGAAATCAATTTCATGTGTAGCCCGCGCCGGCGCAACGTCCAGGGTTGTCCGCCCGATTGACACCCGCCCACTCGCGGGTGTGGTCGATGACGCTGGCCGGCTGCTTGGCCGCCATCGAGATCACCCGCCCACTCGCGGGCGTGGTCGATAGGAAGAGATAAGGCGCAGCCTCGGCCGGGCGCGAATAATTCCAGCCGATTTAAGGCGGTAAGTTGATGCAACGCCGCCCTCAATCCGCGCGGCGTTGCAGGGAACTTGCCGCCCATGTCCAAACGTCCCGCCGTTTATCCCGCCCTGCGCCTGGCGCTGTCCCCGGAACCGCGCCGCCGCGCCAAGTGCGACTGCGATGTCAAGCTGCACCTGCCCGAAGCCCTGTATGACGATCTAGCTCGGCAAGCCCGCGCCGACAGCCGCGCGGTGAGCGAATACATCCGCGTGGTGTTGGAACGGTATTTGTATGGAACGCTGGGCGCTCAGCACGGCTGACCGCTCGGCGGTATCCTGAATCAATACTGGCGCTTCGCTGACGTGACGCTATAATTTGCGACAGCAGTCCAGGCCATCGCGCGGTTTCCCTGGAAGAAGCACGGATGCGGCCCAGCCAGCCGGTTCCGTGGCGCTAACCGCCGCGCTTCGTGGCGGTGGGTCCGCTATACCTACCAATCTTGACGGATAGTGGTGGATGGGCGGGAACTGCATAAATCGCTTGTTCAACACGATTTAGCTTCACTTGCGGGTGAACTTCATGTTAGACCTGCCTACTCTCACTACAACTATCTAGGTGAAGAATCATGGTCACTTCGAATACTGAAGCCCAAATACCGGATAAGTTTCTAGTTGCCTTTTCTTTCGCAGGAGAGCAACGAGAGCGAGTGACTGCTCTCGCAGAGGCAGTGGAAAAAAAGCTTGGTATAGGAACGGTCTTCTTAGACCAGTGGTACGAGCATTACATTGCCGGTCCTGATGCAGATATCAGGCTGCAGAAGATTTATGCCGAGAGATCTGCCTTGGTGGTGGTGTGCGTCTCTGAACGCTATGGTGGCAAGCCTTGGACCCTGGTGGAACACGAAGCCATTCGCGCCCGACTGATGAAGGCCCGCACATCGCCAAATAAGCAGGACCGGCTCGCTATTCTGCCGGTTCGAGTGGGCGAAGGCGAGGTGGAAGGTTTTTTTTTCAATGCCATCATCCCCGATATCCGCAACCGTACGCCTGCCAAAGCAGCCGTGCTTATCATCGAGCGATTGCGGCTGATCATTCCCGACCAAGGGTTAGTGTCTGGTGATGATCCCCAGGCGGCGCGTGAGGCTTCTAGGAACGATTTTATGGAAACAAGTGAAGCAAAGAGCTTATCTCCTCGGTCAATCTTACGCGAGTGCCTCCAGAATTCATTCGCGAATAAGGAGGATGCACACGCCTTTTGTTTCGATTACTGCAAAGATGTTTTTAAAAATCTGGGTGATGGGATGTCATTTTCTCGGATATTGATAGAGATTATTCAATACTATGAGGTTCGCGGCAAGGAGCATGATTTATGGCAATGGATCCGTGAACGAAATGTGAGCAATTACCTGGAATGGTATGATAAGTGGAAAGATGCAACCACGCGACATCCAAAGCGTTAGAACATTTATAAACAAGGTCATGTAATCATGGTAAGCGAAAATGACAGTGGTTCTGTGCCAGAAGAAAATGTCACTCCTGGCCAAAATGAATCAAAAAACGACTCGGAAGATGCTCCGCCGAACCCTAAGGGAGAAGGGAGGTCGAGTTTCAGGAAAGAGACTTTATACGAAGAAACAATTTCAACTCCTCGATCAATCTTACGCGAGTGCCTACAAAATTCGTTCACGAATAGGGAGGACGCAAGCGCCTTTTGTTTCGATTACTGCAGAGAGGTCCATAAAGATCTAAGCGATACGACGCCATTTAATCAGATCTTGATCAGGATCATCGAATATTATGAGGTTCGCGGCAGAGAGCGTGAGTTATGGCAATGGATCCGTGAACGAAATCGGAGCAATTACCTGAAATGGTTCGATCAATGGGAAGATGCAACTAAGCGACATCAAAGTCGTGGATCTGACGCATCCGTTTCTCATGGGAAAGACGAGGCTGGCAACAAAGTTAAAGAAAATCGCATATATTCGGCATTCACAAGACAGGTAATTAAGCAAGTCAAGTACCCGAATGGTACTAAGGAGGGATCAGAAGACGCGAAGTCGAGCGGTGAATCGGTGTTGGCCAGTGGCAACCGTGAGGCCATAAATGATTGGTTTTTCAGCGAGCTGATACCCGCTGAACGTGGAATGGTTCTGGCTACCGCTCTGTTCCAGGGAATCAACCGTCATTACCTCACTACCCTTTCACGCGACGTCGCAAATATCTTCTTTGGGGAGCACGATACCCTGTTGAGGGATAGCCAATCATGATCCAGAAAGACGATAATGCTACCGACTTTGTCATCAAGATTCCAAGATCACTGTTTGATAGGGGCAATGACAGCACGCCGGACAAGAGGACGGAATTGGACCACCGAAGCCTTGAACGTTGCGGTTTGGTATCAACTGAAGTAGAGCGATCCAGCGAACACGGCGTCACGCAGGTCAAGTCGCTGGGGTTTGCGGATGACGTGTACTGTCAGCGCGTGCTTGACTTACTCGACGGGCCGGCGTTGTTTTCGAAGCTTCCGGAGTTGTTTGCCTTACTTCGTAATCTCGGGATTGATGTCGATGCTGAGAAGCGTTATTTCGCTAGCACGGCAGTGACTCAGTTGCTTAGGACTCAACCTTTTTCGGATCTCAAGACGGAGATAATTCTGCCTTGGGCCAACTCCGAGTTTGGATGGGCGCGTCAGTCGGCATCGATTGCTTTGGCTGGAGCAATCGAAGGGGAGCGGTATCGAAGCGAGGTCCTAACGCTGCTGAAACACTGGATTTCTAATGATAATATTTTTCTGACCGACTGTGCCTTACTAACCTTCTACCATGAAGCTCGCTCAGTGGTGATGGAGGCTCTTGATGCCATTGGCAAGATCGTCTCCACTGGCCAATTCCATCACATTCCATGGGTTCTCGACATTTTCGAGGTGGTCTACGATGCCAAGCCATCATCGGCAATAGAGCGACTCCATACGTGGATGTTCCCAGTGGCCCAATCGGATTTTTGTTGGATCGCTGGTGGCTTGGTTCTCAACTTTCTGAGGATTGGGGATTTTGTGGCGGATGCCCAAAGTCGTCGCTTGGTGGTCGATATGATCCATGCGTTATGGGACGATCCTCGGTTTCCATTTCATCAGCAGGCGCAGGAACAGACGACGGAGACCATTAGAAAATGGGCAAAGGATGCCCTTGAATTGTGGGGGAAGGAATCGGAGAAGATGCGGGATGGTTTTCGTGCATTCTTTTGTGAACTCCATGAAAAGTACAAGGGGGCCAGGCGAAATCGGTTGGATTTTTACCTGCGGCGTTGGCATTTGCAAGAGGAGCAAGCACGCGCGCGTAACTCTCGTCGCAATGTCGTATCGGATCAGGACGCTACAAATATAGTTTCCTATCTGGACCTGCTGCCCGATCCGGCGGCAGATTGATGGCCTGATCAAGCCAGTATTGGGTCAGTTTTCGGAGCTACGGGCTGCTAACAGGCTTTGCGCGCACTGAAGATGTCGCAGAGGAGTTTTTTGGCCCCTCTAAAGCGTTCAAACTTTGATTCAGTTGATTGATCTAAAATCTAACGACCAAGAAGGAGTATACTGTGGCCCTTTCTGATTACATTGCAAAACTGAAGGAGACCAAGACCTATCAGTGTGGGCTGATCGATTTTCAGGAGTACTCGATTGAGAAGAAGTTTTTTGGCTTAGTGCGGCGGCTGCCGTCGATTCCGCATGCGGATAAGGATCGACATGTCATCGTGATGAAGGTATTGGGAGATCAACCAACGCTTGATACCGTTCTTCGCGACCCGCGACACTCGATAGAATTAGAAGCGAAGGATGCCGATAAGCTTTTGTTCGTCTTTGTCAAGATGCGTCCCTTATCACTGAGGGTGTCTTCACCTCAATCGGGGTATCGCCTTGGAGATAGTCACCATATTAATGCTGAACTCCAGCTCACCTATCAGGTTACGGATGCCGAGATTTTCTGGGGCGGCAGTCAGGATCCCATCGCCACGCTGGAGGCGGTCGTTCAAGACGCGGCCAACAATTTCTTTTTGACCAAATCAAGCAACGACTTGATCCACGCGCCCATTGATCTCAAGCACTCCCTAGAGCAGCATGTGCAGGAGCCGGGCCTCGTAGCCGTCAAAAATGGGCTGGAGAATAGGATCAAGGGCGTTCATGGAATACTCGGACTGAGCGTCAATCAGGTGACTGCGGATATCAAGCTCAGCGAGTTACTGCAAGCACACATGCAGCGTCCCCACCAGCGCATATTCGAGCCGGGCGGTATCGCCGATCGACGCAAGATTGATCAACTCATCGACCTTGATGCCACCTACTCCCCCTATCGACTCCGTGACGTCATCAAAATGATCGACATCAGCCTTCTGGAGGATTTCTATACCAAGAACTGGCCCGATGCGATGAGGCTGCTGGCCGACAAGATCGTAGTAAAGAAGGCAGAGTATGAAGGGAGTATTGTAGAGCGTGAAGTCAAGCGCCATGAAATTCTACTTAAAAAGGCGCATGAACTTGGACTTGACCCAACTGACCGCGAGGAACTCAAGGACAAGACAGCGAAAAGACTCCTCGATCTTGCTGATCGAGAGGACGATGGACTGCCCATGACGGATGTCCAATTTATTGCCAAAATCGGAGGACAGCCGATATCTCAACCTAATGAGGCTCCTCTTTTTATTAGCGGTAAGGCTGACAGTAGCAAAGACAATTATATTGGTATTTTTGGCGATGGTGATGGTAGTGACTTCATTGGTGATGGTGATGGTGATGGTGATGGTGATGGTGATGGTGATGGTGATGATAATTATTCTTCTATTATCCGTTATCCTAACGTAAATTTTCCTTCATCTGTCCGATTTGGTGAAATTGTCCCGCTACGTGTGTCAGTGACGATAAAACCAGAAATAGATGAGTTTCATAAGCATGCAATGAACCTGATTGTTCCTCGTGGCTTTGATTATATTGAGCTAGAGGTAATGGTAACAGCGGAAGGATTTAATATTCTTGGTAATGCACTCCTGAGCCTTACTGTGCCATTAAAATCCGATTCACCACCACTTCTTTTCCAGCTACAGGCTCGAGAACTGGGTAACCAAAAAATAAACATAGAATTCTTTCAGAATGGACGCTATGCAGGTCGTATTCATGTGCGTATTGAGGTTTTGGAGGAAGGTGCGCAATTAAATAGTATTGAACGGGCAAAAAGCTATTACGAGGCTGAACTGCACGTCGCGCCGATTATGCCGCCGGATATCACCCTAAGCATTAATCAAGATGAGCTTTCATTTAGCCAGTATAGTTACAGTTTCACCCTACACAGTGAACTTAAGGCTGTCGATCTGTGGCACCGCCGTATAAAGCAGAAAATGCCGCTTCTGTGCGAACCTTCGCGTTGGATCACTCAGCAATTTGCAGAGTTGGAAGTCCTTGCGAAGCATCAATCAGGAAATAACCTTAACAGAACGCGGCTCAATGAGATCTCCCGTGGAGGCCACAAGATGTCGTGGTGTGGCATCGGA
>JARSSO010000034.1 GCA_029624765.1 Candidatus Contendibacter sp.
CGAGCGATGGGAATAAGTAACGTATGAGAAACACCGCTTAAGTTGGCGCATATGCGGCTATGCCCCCAGCCGCGACTACGACGGCCGTTTCGGCCATTTCGACTTCCGCAAGCACTACTACGGACGCATCGGCGATTTCGACAGCAGGGAAGAATTCGAATGCGCCTGCTGGCTGGACATTCAGGCCCAGCAAGGTCGCATCCAGTTCTGGGTGCGCAACCTCGTTCGACGCGAGGGCGGCTCGTTCTTCCTGCAAAAAGCCGACGGCCGTTTCTATCCCGACTTTCTGTGTCGATTGCCAGGAGCCGGAGACCATCCCGGCCCCATTCTCGCCGTCGAGTACAAAGGCGCGGATCGCTGGGCCGCGGCGGAGGATGACCGCCTGATCGGCGGATTGTGGGCCAGTCTTTCCGAGGGACGCTGCCGATTCGTGATGGTCAAGGAAAAAAGATGGGACTGGATCGTGGAGTGCCTGAAATGATCTATGCGCAAGGTTCAACATCCACGACATCAAGAACATGGAATAATGACATCAAGAACATGGAATAACGGAAGATTCCCGTCGAACGCGACCACCTTGGCCTGCGCCAAAATGGACCGAACGGATCATTTTGGCATGGGGAACTGCCGCTCCGACCCCGATATCGTCGAGTCCGTTGCCGTGATCGACCACGCGCGGATAACGAACCGCGCATGGCACGCGGCGTGCTTCCACCATCGTCAGCATGAGCGTGAATCACCGTGGAGATCGCTATGGCCGCCCGATTTGCGGAAGTTCGCCCGAACGATGGTTTCGACAGATTCGCTTCGCCAAACTGGCAAATGGTGCCCGTCGGCGGCTTCAAAATGGTCTTCCTGTTCGATGCCGCGGGACTTTCCATCGCCAGCAGCAACACCGCCGTCGCCACGGTGCGGACTTCCAGCATCCTGGGCGTAACAATCCTTACGATCACCGGCGTGCGCGCGGGAACCTGTCAGATTCAGGTGGGTTTAGGGCCGTTGTTCGACGCCGTGCTCGACGTTTCGGTCAAGAACAAAAGGACGGTGCGGACCACGTTTCATTACGTCGATGACGGCCGCGTCCAAAAGACCGCGCGCCAGATCGCCGACTTGAACGATTTGATCATCGCCGCCAATCGCATCTTGTCGCCGCAGGCCAACATCGAAATCTCGCGCCACGGCGCCGCGCCGCTGCGGATCGCGCAGAACCTGAGGCGGGTGGTGCGTTTTTCCGCTCATCTTCCCGGCGTCGCCGCGCGCCAGCACGAATGGGATATCGTGACCAGTCACGCGGACAGAACCGCCGACTTCAACGTGTTTTTCGTCAAGGAGTACGAACAGGACCGAACGCCCTTGCGCGACGACACCGAAGCCGGCACGCTGGGCGGAAGCTGCATTTTCGAGGACAACACCGTGGATCCGGCGGGGTTGGTGCTAGCGCACGAACTGTTGCACCATTTGGGCGTCGATCACACCAACAACCGCCGGGACCTGATGTTCGATGGTTCGCCTAGCGGTTCCTTTATCCCCAAGGACCACGCCAACACGGCCAATCCTTGAGCACGCAGGGACAAGAACTTGGCGACCAGGTCGATCAAGTCGTTGCTGGTCTGGGCCGCGCCCGCTCTAGTGCTGGCGGCCCATCTTTTCGATGGGAATCTCCTCATGGCAAAACAGGCCGTCGATGTCGAACAACAGGTTGAGCAGGCGTTTCGCGCGGCGCGCGAAGGCGAGTTCGGCCACATCAGCCAATTACCGGCGCTGGGGCCGCGCGTGGCTCCCTTGCTGGCGCCCTATCTCCGCGATGATCGGGCGGATATCCGGCGCGAGGCGGTCGCGGTACTCGCCGCCGTCGGTGGCACGGCGGCCTTGCCCTTGCTGCTGGAAGCGCTCGGCGATCAAGACGCCGATATCCGCGAACGCGCGGCCCGCGCGCTCTACACCCGCTACAAGCCGACGACGCTGGCGCGCGACAAAGCGGCTGGTTCGGCGTTGCGCGCCAGCGTCCTGGCGGGCAATCACGCGGCGGCTTGCCTCCTGTTGCTGGGGTATTTCCCCGCCGCCGAGAACGAACAGTCGCTGCGCGCCGTGGTCGAGGGTTTCGGCGCGGAACGCACCAAACTCTCGGACTGGGGACCGGTGGTGGCGGTGGCGCTGCCGGCGCAAGTCGCGCTCTCGCAACTCGGAGACGGCGCTGCCCGCGAGGCGTTGTTACAGACCATCGACCGCGCGAGCGTCGCCGAAATGGAATTTTTCTTGTCGGTGTTGCGCGACATCGATTCGCCAACCGTGTTGCACGCCATCAAAAAAGCATTGGACGACGACCGGGAGATTGCTGGCGGCATTCCATCAGGCGCTGGACCGCGCCGGCGGTTGCGCGACGCTGCGGTCGACGCTTTCGTGCGCCGCCTGAATCTGAAGGTCGATTTCAAGTTGACCGACAGCCGCCGCTATAGCGACGAACAAGTCGCCCAAGTGGGGCGTTCGATGGACGCGTCATTGCCACGGTAGACGCAGGCGGATGGGTAACCCAAGCGCCTTAAATCACTCACCGCGATAAGCCGCTTTCAGCGTCTCCAACCTGTCCTGAAACGCCTCCAGGCGACCGGTGTTGAGGCTGACTGTGCAACCGCTGACTGCGGGGAGACCACCGCATGGCCTGGCTTTACTTGATCGTGGCCGGCCTGTGTGAAATCGCCGGGCCGGCCGGCCTGAAGCTGTCGCAAACGCCGGGCCGGCTGGCTGGGCGTGGTCGTCGCCGTGGTCGGCATAGCCGCCAGCGGGGCGCGTACAGGGCAGAGGTGGATAACGCTCACGTTCAGCGACGAGCGAAGCGAGCCCGCTGCAACGCCAAGTTAGGCTCTGGCGGCGGGTTGGCAGGTGGTGGAACGATAACCCAACCTTCTGCTGCATGTTTCTCCTGCCGGGCCTTCAGGTCGATGTAAATTCGATCCAAGTTATAACCCAGGCTGGCGGCGTGTCGTTCGCGAATATTTCGCACTTCTTGAATAATGGTGTCACTCATTTTCGCCTCCTATAAGTTCTTCAGGTGTACAAATAAAAGGTAGAAATAATCCTTTACGCTGGAAGTTCTCGGCAATCCGAGCTTGAATCTCCGGGTTAGCAATATGCCGACAATTCCATGTCAAAAGATAATCAGCGAAATGAACCGTAGCAATTGAGATGTGCAATGCGTCTTCACTCGCTTTTGCTGGAACGATGCCAGCGTTCACCAAGTCCTTAGCAAGTTCGATGCTGTAGGGAGTGACATCAAGCAACCAGCCCTTTTAAGGCGTTCATATAACAATTTGATATTTATGAACTTAATTTTTCCAGTTGGCACGATTCTTGACAAAATTTCGCCATAACCCGTTGATTCTACGTTGCCACCTTAAAAGGGCTGATCCAGTCCCCTAGATCTAACGCGAAGCTAACCGGGCACAGCAGGAGCAGCCGAAGCTACACAACCACCTTGCTCCCACGCTCCGGTTGAGCACCTTGTTAGCGCTTCGGGCAGTGGCAGGCTAGGCATTACTTTGGCAGGAGATGTGTTAGTAGACCGGTTGCCACGAGGGCGTAGAAGCTTGTGATAGCAAACCTTAAAACCTTCCGGTACGGCGTCGAATTAAGTTTGTGAATAAAGTGTTCATAATTCAAAGACCAGAGCACAAAGGCACAAACAGCAAGTGCCCAAGCAATCGTTAGAGCCACGACATAGTCCCATCCTCCAGAAGGAAGATGCTTAAACTTCCAAGCTGCCGCCCCGCCAATTAGAGCCACAACTCCGATATTACGAAAGTGATCGAAAATTAGCTTCACGGTGGCATCATCGCGAGCCAGGTTGCTGATATAGACGAACGGCACTGATATTCCTCGGTAATCGCTAACAAGTGATTATACGGTTTCCGCCTATCTACATAATCCGCCACCATTGAGAAGAATGGCTTGATTATGCTTGCATTTTTCAGCGGTATAACTCCACACATAGACCCTTTGGCCTCGGAAATCCCGCCATACAGCCTTCCCCTCTAGCGAACCCACCGCCATGAAGCGTAGCAGTTGGCGCCACGGAATCGCATAGCCGGACCGCAACCGCGAGTTCACCAGGGAACCGCACGATCACTTGGACTTCTGTCACAAGTATAGCGTCGCGCCAACGAAGCGTCAGTGGCGGCGCGCGGGATCACCAGCGCGACGATTGACCCAACCAAGGCACGGCGGCGAGTTCAGCCGCGCGGAGCACCCAGCGTTCCACACAAATGCCGTTCCAACACCACGCGGATATATTCGCCTACGGCGCGACGGTCGCCTCCCCTCACCCATCGGCAAGAGAGGAAATCAGGCAAGAAGGCGACTCTCAACAAGAAGGGTCGGACGGCAATCGCTTGCCCCGCCCGACGGCAGCGACGGGATAGACCTTGACCTGCGCTTTGAAACAGGACGAATTCGACGCGCAGCCGCCGCAACCACTAGCGGGCGGCGCGCTTTCGACCGAAGTCTCGCCGTTCCGACGCGCGCCGAACCGGAAGAGACCGGACGGTACCCAAGACCGCAGCAAGGCCAGCGCGGCGACCGCCACGATCAACAAGGCCAAACCGTCCTGCCACATTTCAACCGCCTCCCAACGCCAACGCCACTCGATAGGTGACGAAAGCGGCGAGATACGCCAGCGTCATCAGATAGACGAACATGAACGCCGCCCACCGCCAGGAATTGGTCTCGCGGCGGACGGCAGCCAGCGTCGCCAGGCATTGTGGGGCGAACACGTACCAGGCCAGCAACGCCAGCGCCGTCGCCAGCGTCCAGCTCTGGGCCAGCGTCGCGGTCAACGCTTCCGTGACCGCGCCTTCGTCGCCGCTCAGGGCGTACACGGTGCCGAGCGCCGCCACCGCCACCTCGCGCGCCGCCAGACCCGGCACCAGGGCGATGGCGATTTGCCAGTTGAAACCGATGGGCGTCAGCAGCGGTTCCAGCGCACGCCCGATCATCCCGGCGAAACTGTAGTAAATCGCCGGTTCCGTCGCGCTTGCTGGTGAGGCCGGAAAGGTCGAGAGAAACCACAGCACCACCATCAGGCTCAGGATGATCGTGCCGATCCGGCGCATGAAGATCTTGGCGCGTTCCCACAAACCCAGCAGCACGTTGGCGGGATTGGGCCATTTATAGCTGGGCAGTTCCATCAGCAAGGGCTGCGATTCCCCGCGCAACACGGTCAACCGCAACACGCCCGCCACCACCAGCGCGCCGACGATGCCGGTCGCGTACAGGCCGAACATGACCAGACCTTGCAAGCCGATCCCGCCCCAAACCGTGGTCGCGGGCACGAACGCGGCGATCAGCAAAACGTACACCGGCAACCGCGCCGAACAGGTCATCAGCGGCGCGATCAGGATCGTCACCAAGCGATCCAGCGGATGGGCGATGGTGCGCGCCGCCATGATGCCGGGAATGGCGCAAGCGAAGCTGGACAGTAGGGGGATGAAGGCGCGGCCGTTCAAACCCACCGCGCTCATCAGTCGATCCATCAGGAACGCGGCGCGGGTCATGTAGCCGGAGTCTTCCAGCAACAGGATGAACAGGAACAGGATCAGAATTTGCGGCAGGAAGATCACCACCCCGCCCACGCCGGCGACGATGCCGTCGACCAGCAGGCTTTTGAGCAGGCTTTCTTCCATGTGGGCGGAGAGCCACTGCTGCAATCCGGCCATGCCGCCGTCGATCCAGTCCATCGGCGTTTCCGCCCAACTGAACACGGCCTGGAACATCAGGAACAGCAGAGCGAGCAGAATCAACGGTCCCGCCACCGGATGCAGCAAGACCCGGTCAAGCCGCCGGGTCAGACGTTCCGGCGCACCCTCGCGGACCACGGCTTCTTGCAGCAGGCGCTCCACCTCCCGATGGTAGGCGCGAATGGCTGCCGGCGAAGGTTCCACCCAGTCGTCGATCGCGGCGGTTCCAGCCGCCGCGGGAGTCCGGTTCAACAGAGCGTCGATCTGACCGAGCAGGTCTTGCACGCCGCTCTTGCGCATCGCCACCGTGGTGACCACCGGAATCCCCAATTGTCGGGACAAGGCTTCGACGCTGATCTGGCAACCGCGCTTTTGGGCGATGTCCATCATGTTGAGCACTAGAATCAGCGGTCGGCCCAGTTGCCGCAGCTCCAGCAACAGCCGCAAATGCTGGCCCAGATTGGTGGCGTCGGTCACGCACACCAGAGCGTCCGGCAAGGTTTCCCGCGCCTGCCGGCCCAGCACCACGTCGCGGGTGATGGCTTCGTCGGGGCTGCGGGCACGCAGGCTGTAGCTGCCGGGCAGGTCGAGCACCTCGACCGGGTGGCCGCCCGGCGTTTTCAGCAGACCGCTTTTGCGCTCGACGGTCACGCCGGGGTAGTTGGCGGTCTTTTGCCGGCCGCCGGTCAGGGTGTTGAACAGAGTGGTCTTGCCGCTGTTGGGCGGGCCGACCAAAGCGATGCGGGTGGGTCTGAAACTTTCCACAGCGAGCGTTCCGGCGGTCATGATATCGGTCCCTCCTGGCGACTGGCCGACCCTGCTCCGGTGCTTTGGTCGAGCAGCGGACCGACCAGCACGGCGTTGGCTTCGCCGCGACGCAAGGCCACGGTCATGCCCTGGTTGATCCGCACCGCCAGAGGATCGCGACCCAGAAAGCCGTGGTGCAAGACTTCGATGCAGGCGCCTTCGACGAAACCCATCTCCAGCAGGCCGCGTTCGACGTCGCCTTCCCCGCTCCGCACGGCCAGGATGCGGCCGACGCCGCCCGGCCGCATCAATCCCAAGGGCTGCGTCAGGCCCGCCTTCACCAGGCGGCCCAATTCGAACAGTTGACGTTCCTGCCCGCCGCCGTGCTCGTCCATTTAAATCCCCCCAGCGACGTAAGCATTGGTCTGGCCCGGGGGCCGTAGCATCTTGTTCACCTCATCCAAATGTGTTTGTTCGGCGGCGATTTGCACCCGAGCGTACTCCTCCAGGCGCACGTCCTTGTCACGAGCGTAATCCAGCAGTTCATAATAAGCCTTGAGCGCTTCGTCCTCGTGAGCCAGGGATTCGCGCAGGATGTCGCCGATGTCGTGCTGGTGGGTTTCCAGCAGCGGACCGATGCCGAGAGAGGGGTGGCCGCCCAGACTGGTGATCAACTCGCCGGCCTGGCGGGCGTGCATCAAGCTCTCGTCGGCCTGAGCGTTGAGCCAACCGACGATAGGGATGCGGTTGTAGCCGTACACCATCAGCGCGTAGTGGGTGTAACGCACCACCCCGGCCAGCTCCAGTTCGAGAATGCGGTTCAACACGCCGATAGCGGCGTTCCGGTCAAATTCCTGGGTCATGTCGATTTGCCTCTTCGTCGCAAGGTAATCCGTGATCGCGTCCCATCCGGCGTAAGGGTCGGACTACTGGCACGGTCCTCTCCTTCCTCCCCAACACGCTCTAGTCAACACTATACTACAAATAAGAATTGTTCTCAATAACAAAAGCGGATTGGAGATATTGGAATTTGCTTGCTCAACCGTACACCCTTCGGCCAGCACCGCGATCCAGCCTTACCCCAATCCCCACGGCGCACCGTTCCCGAACGCATCAACGACGGGGGCTACGTCCACCGCGCGGCCGGTCGGGCCAGACCCGGCCGACCGCCGGAGAGTGGCGCGGTTCCGGTCTGGCTTCCGGCGGCGCGAAGCCCACGGCGCGCAGCAACTCCACCATTTGCGCCTCGTCCAGTTCGTCCCAGTGGCCGGGATGCAAACCCCGCCGCAAGGTCACCGGTCCATAGCGCACCCGGGTCAGCCGGCTGACCATGACGCCCTGCGACTCCCACAGCCGGCGCACCTCGCGGTGGCGGCCCTCGCGCAGGATCACGTGATACCAGTGATTGGCGCCCTCTCCGCCCGCCTCCCGGACCTCGTCGAACCGCGCCAGCCCATCCTCCAGCGTCACCCCCTCTCGCAACCGCTTCAGCATCTCCGGCGTGACCGCGCCCAACACCCGCACCGCGTACTCCCGTTCGATCTGGGACGAGGGATGCATCAACCGATTGGCCAATTCACCGTCGTTGGTCAGCAACAACAGCCCCTGGGTATTCAAATCGAGTCGGCCGACCGCAATCCAGCGGCTGTCGCGCAGCGGCGGCAACCGCTCGAAGATCGTGGGCCGACCTTCGGGATCGTGGCGACTGGTCATCTCGCCGACCGGTTTGTAATAGGCCAGCACCCGCCGCCGCTGGCCGAACGGACGCACCTGGACCGGTCGGCCGTCGATCTGGATGTTCTCCGCGCCGTTGACCTGTCCGCCCAGTTGCGCCACCACGCCGTTGACCGTGATCCGGCCCTGGCGAATCCAGTCTTCGATCTGGCGGCGGGAGCCGAGCCCCATGCGAGCCAGGAATTTCTGCAAGCGTTCAGCCATCGGCCGATTCCGTGGGGGTGGTGGAGTTTTCGTCCGGGACGACGGCGCGGCGCTCCAGTTCGGCGCCGATGGCGTCCAGATCGCGCGGCGTCGCCAGCGGCGGCAACTCGCTCAGGCTTTTGAGATTGAAGTAATCCAGAAACGCGCGGGTCGTGGCGTACAACGCCGGGCGGCCCGGCACCTCGCGATGGCCGATCACCTTGATCCAGCCGCGCTCCTGCAAGGTTTTCATGATGCCGGAACTGACGCTGACGCCGCGCACCGCCTCGATCTCGCCACGGGTCACCGGCTGGCGGTAGGCGATCAGCGCCAGGGTTTCCAGCAGCGCGCGGGAGTAGCTGGCGGTTCGTTCTTCCCACAGCCGCGCCACCCAGGGGGCGAACGCCTGGGGCACTTGCAAGCGAAAGCCACTGGCGACCTCGACCAGTTCCACGCCACGCCCGACGTAGTCGGCGGCCAGTTCGGCCAACGCCGTGCGCGCGGCCTCCCGTTCGGGCCGTTCCGCCTCGGGGAACGTCGCCAGCAACCGATCCAGCGTCAGGGGTTCGCCGACGGCCAGCAACAATGCTTCCAGAATGCTCTTCAGTTCCGGCATGGGGACGGTTCAGCCCCGTCGCCGGACGTGGATCGGCGCGAACGGTTCGGCCTGGACCAGTTCCAGCAACGCCTCGCGCAACAATTCCAGCACCGCCAGGAGCGTCACCACCACCCCCATCCGCCCCTCCTCCGGCCGAAACAGCGCGCTGAAGGGGGTAAAGCGCAGCGCGTCCAGCCGCTCCAGCACCTGGCTCATCCGTTCGCGCACCGACAAAGTCTCGCGCCGAATGTGATGACGCCCGAACAGTTCGGCGCGGGCCAGCACCTCGCGCAGCGCGGCCAGCAACTCGGCCAGATTGACCGGCGGCGGCGCTCGGCGCGTTTCTCGCTGGGCCGGTTCCGCGCTGGCCGGGAAACAATCGCGTTCCAGCCGGGGCAACGCGTCCAGCGCCCGCGCCGCCTGCTGGAACCGCTCGTACTCCTGCAACCGCCGCACCAGCTCGGCGCGGGGATCTTCCTCCTCCGCCTCGATGGCCGCCGGGCGCGGCAGCAACAACCGCGACTTGATCTCCGCCAGCCAGGCCGCCATCACCAGATATTCCGCCGCCAGTTCCAGCCGCATTTCCCGCATCAGCGCCAGATACTCCATGTATTGCCGGGTAATTTCCGCGACGGGAATGTCGAGAATGTTCAGGCTCTGTCGCCTGATCAGGTAAAGCAGCAAGTCCAGCGGCCCCTCGAACGTCTCCAGAAAAACTTCCAGCGCGTCCGGCGGGATATAAAGGTCCCGCGGTAGTTGGGTGTACGGTTCACCGCCCACCTTGGCGAGCGGTGGTGTTTCGGTAGCAGCATCCATCGTCCTGCTCGCTCGCTGGGTTAGGGCGATTTAACTCTGTGGCGATAGGCCGCCAACTCCTCATCAGTCAGATGCTCTGGAAGCACAAGCCGATAATGCTTTTCGTCACCGATTGCAATTCCATGCTCTGTCTTTTCAAAAGAAAACAGGGCAATCAGATTATCTTCCATAAACTGCGCCGCGATGGGACGACAAATCAGATTTGGAAACTTACTGGCGCATAAAGCAAAGTCCTGCTCAATTTGCACAATTCCAAGCCGATCGGTCCCCCCTTTGGCCTGAACTGGAAAAACATAATGCACGCCATATTGATCCAAGCCAACATAAACTTCATCTGTCTCGACCTGCCCCATATCAGGCACAGTGGTTCGCAGGTGATTTTGCAACGAATAACATGTCACGCCGGTAAATATATCGATGAGCCTGTTATAACGCAGCTTCGCCAGCAATTCTTGTTCGTCGCCGAAAGCATATCTGGCGATAATGCCGGGCGTTGCATCCAGGATTTTAGTCTCAACCAGCAGGCTATTTGGAATGATGCGCGGCATGGAAGCCAATGAAAATTTGTACTTGGCCTGCCCGATCGGGCGAATAACCCATTCCAACCCTGCGGGCGCTCGTCGACGAACCGATGTCGGGAGATTGGTGCGATAACGAAAACTATAGACTATGTCGCCAAGATTTTTAGGCAGCCTGACTCCAAGTTTTTTGGCGGTTTCCACCAAATCATCTCGTTCAAACGCCACTTCCTCAGCACCTTCTCGATAATGCTGATCAAAGATTTTCTCAATAAGCCTGGCATAGCGATTTTTTCCGTCAGCCATTTCTTGCTTCCTAGTATTGATCCATCATGGCCCAACCCACTGAAGGATTACCACTTCTTCACGCATCTGCTTTTTAGTCGCCGTAGCGAATCGGGTGCGAAACAGATCAATATCCACTACCCTATAACCCAGCGATTGAGCAATATCGGCTAATAATTCTCCAGTCTTGATCATGATTTGCAGGTAGGAAGCCTGATCTCCAACCACATACCCAAGATAGGCTCCAGGCTTCAGAAAGGATCGCAATTCCGCCAGGTGCCGCGCCATGCCGCCAAAATATAACTTGGTGACCCGACTGTAGAGTTTCTCAAATCCCGATGTTTTATTAAGTTCAATCCGGCGCTTTTCGATAGCGTTAGCGATGGATTGAATTTCCTGATGATCAGCCACCCAGCAATCATCAGTGTCTCCCTTGTAAACATTGCGCGTATTTGAGCGAATCAGCCCTTGCTTAAGATTTCTCAATTCAGTTTTGTTGTTGATCAATCCAAGAAGAACGGATTCGAGGCGAGTAGTACGAGTATAGTCTTTTTCGTTCGGGTATGGAGGTGAAGTAAATACAGCATCGATACTGCCTGGTTTTAGAATGGTGGATAGTCGCCTTGAATCGGCAAGGTGAATTTCAGCAACCGCCTGATGCTGAGGGGCGGTAGCTAAATCATTGGCCATCGTTACTATCTCCTTCATCCAGAGTTCAATGACCGGTGCATCCTGCCTCTTTATCCGACAAACCCCAACCTCGGGGCCAAAATGCAGGTTGCTGATTGCAAACACCAGAGCCTTTGCGAATGCGAGTAATTCATGATGATAATAATGTTCATCCTTGCAATAGCGTATTGCTTCAAGCAGGATTAAGGATTTATGTAATGGCAGGGGACTAATGGAATCCCGGAGCAGGAGTGAATAGGCTTCGGTTGACAATATCCGAAGGGTTTTCGATTGCTCCTTTTGAATAATTTTTTTGGCGCAATCCGCTATCTGATTGGCGTGATAGACCAAATCATTCCTGGTTATGCGCCAGTCTGTTTTAACCCTGCTCGCAAAATGAGCCATCGGATTTGCTTCGATTCCAATACTATCAATTCCCTGAATCCTGGCCTCAACCAGAGTAGTGCCCGTGCCACAAAATGGATCCAGAATGGTTTGCCCGGAGCGCAAACCAAATCGCGGCTCAATGAGATCTCCCGTGGAGGCCACAAGATGTAGTGTGTGGGTTTCACGC
>JARSSO010000035.1 GCA_029624765.1 Candidatus Contendibacter sp.
CAGGTAGAGCTTGTGGGGCGTTCGGGACACCGCGCTGAATAGCGATTGCAGAGAGGCCAGACCATCTTCCGGGTTGACCTCTACCCGCCCCTCCAGCCACGCGCCGTAGCGGGCGACGGCGTCCTTGATACGGACATTCAGGTGATTGAACAGTGAGCGCCGAATGGCCTCATGATCGCCGCTGGGGTCCACCACCGAAAAATTCAGCGTGAGGACGAAGTAGCGGTTGCGCAGCGGCGTCGGGTTTTGGCCGATCTTCAAGCCGCCGAACAGCCGGTCGAAATCGTCCGCCCGCGCCAGGTCGTAGTAGTTTTCCAGCGTGGACAGCCACAGGCTCTTGCCGAACCGGCGCGGGCGCAGGAACAGCAGTTGCTTGCCCGCCGCTTCGAGCAGCGGGATGCGGTCGGTGCGGTCGATATAGAAATAGCTTTCGTCTCTGATGAACCAAAAGTCGGCAATGCCGTAGGGAAAACGCATGGTCGTCACCTCGCGGGAAAGGTGCCTTTATTCCTTAACTTGGACCTGGAAGGGTGGCGCGCGGCGCCGGGGTGGTTTGAGCCTTTGGATGAGGCCATGCGTCAAATTATATACACTTGACGGGGCAAAGGAGGAAAGCCGCCCCAGGCGAGCATTCACCCGCCGGTGTGATGCATGGCGCGCGAGATCGTCACCGGGCCGCCGGGCCGAAAATCGTGGCCGCGCGGCTTGATCGCCATGGCGGCGACGATGGCCTGTTTCAGCCGTTCGCGGTCGCCGGGATGGGCGCGCAGGACATGGCGCAAATCCACCGAGTGCTCCTGCCCCAGGCACAGCAGCAGCCGGCCCTCGGCCGAGATCCGCACCCGATTGCACGCCTCGCAGAAATTGTGACTGTGGGGCGCGATGAAGCCGATGCGGCTGTCGGTTCCCGGGACGCGGTAATAACGGGCCGGGCCGCCGGTGCTTTCCGTCGTCGGGGCGAGCGCGAACACCCGCTCCAGATCGGCGCGAATGGCCTCGCTGGAGTAGTACGCTTCGGCGCGGTCGTGGTCGGCGACGGCGCCAAGCGGCATTTCCTCGATGTAGCTGATGTCCAGATCATTTTCGATGGCGAAGCGCGCCAAATCGACCACCTCGTCGTGGTTGCGGCCCTTCAGGATCACGGCGTTCAGTTTGAGCCGCTGGAAGCCCGCCACTCGCGCCGCCCGAATACCCCGCAGCACCGCGTCCAATTCGCCCGTTCGGGTCATGCGGCGAAACCGAACCGGGTCGAGGGTATCCAGACTGACGTTGATGCGCGCCACGCCGGCGGCTTTCAGATCGACCGCCATCCGCTCCAGTTGCGAGCCGTTGGTGGTCAGCGTCAGTTCCGCCAGGCCGCGCTCCCGCAACTGTCCCAGCTCCTGAAACAGCCAAAGGATGTCACGTCGCACCAGCGGTTCGCCGCCCGTGACGCGGATCTTGCTTGCCCCCAGCTCCACGAAGGTCCGGCCCAAAATCGCCAGTTCCTCCAGCGTCAGAATCCGGGCGCGCGGCAGGAAGGTCGTGCGCTCGCTCATGCAGTAGACGCAGCGCAAATCGCAGCGGTCGGTGACGGAAAGGCGAAGGTAACGGACTTGCCGACCGAAACGGTCGGTCAGCGGACTGACGGTGGGGTTGTCGTCACGGGACGGGACCTGCACGCGACATACCTCGGGGTGGGTGGGAACGGAGCCGAAACCCTATCATGAAGTTGAGTCGGCGGGTGACCTGACTCGACGGAATACCTCCTTGGGGATAGCGCCATCGGCTGTACGCGCGTCGGGGTCGAAAACCAGAACAATCGACGCGGAGTCGCGTCCGAAGCCACCGGCATGAAGACATGCCCCGCCCATTCGATTGAGTCGGGAAGCGGCTTTGCTAAACTTCTCGATATGGCGCACTACAAAGACAAGCGTGGCAACGTGAAAGTGGCTCGAAAAATGGTCTTGACGAACCCGGACGGCCGAGATTCCAAGCAGCCCATCCCCGCGATCCCCGACCGTAACCGATTCACGCGCGCCCGACATGGTTGGAGCAGGATCCAGTTGCTGGCGCTGGGGCTGGGGCTGGCGGGGTTCTGGGGCGGGGCGGCGCCAGCCCCGGCGAACGCCAGCCCAGCGCCGGTTGCCGTCGAGTTCAGGGCGGTCGATCTCGATCAAAACCGGCTTGGGTTCTGGCTTGGCGGCGGATTGGTCGCGTTGGGCCTGGCCGGAGGCGTGGCCGCCTTGTTCCTCGACCAGCGCCGCCGCCTGTGGCGCGCGCAACGGCAGCTTGCCAGCCTGAGCGAGGAAACGCGCCGACTGGCCGCGCTGGAAGCGGAGAACGCACGCCAGCGGCAAGCCGTGGACAGCCTCCGCGACAGCGAGCGGCGGCTGCGGGTCCTGACCGAGCAGCTCCCGGTCGGTGTCTTTCTCGTCAACCTCCAGGGCCAATGCCGCTACGTCAACGATCGTTGGCGTCAGATGGCCGGTCTGACCGCCGAACAACCGTTCGAGTCGGGGTGGATCAGCGCCTTGCATCCCGACGACCGGGAATCGGTGCTCGCGGCGTGGCGGCAAGCCATTGAAGGAGGTTCCGAGCTGCTGATCGAACACCGGTTTCGCACGTCCGCCGGTCAGGAAACCTGGCTCAGTACCCACGCCGCGCCGTTGCGCGATTCCGCCGGTCGCGTCACCGGCTATCTGGGCGCGCACACCGACATCACCGAACGGAAACGGATCGAAGAGACGCTGCGCGCCAACGAACTGCGTTTCCGCAGCTATTTTGAGCTGCCGCTGATCGGCATCGCCATGACCGGCCCCGACAAACGCTGGCGCGAGATCAACGGCCGGCTGTGTGAAATGCTGGGTTATCCACGCGCGCAACTACAGCAGTTGACCTGGGCCGAGTTGACCCATCCCGAGGATCTTCCCACCGAGCTGGCGCAGTTCGAACGGGTGATGAACCGCCGGATCGAGAGTTACGCGCTCGACAAGCGCTTCATTCGCGCGGATGGCAAACTGATCCATGTCCACGTATCGAGCCGTTGCCTGCGGCGGGCGAATGGCGCGGTGGAGCACTTCGTGACCGTGGCGCAGGACGTCACCGAGCGCAAGCGAACGGAAGAACGATTCCAAAATCTGGCCCAATACGACGCGCTGACCGGCTTGCCCAACCGGGCGCTGTTGACCGACCGGTTGCGGCAGGCGGTACGGCGGGCCGGGCGCGATCATACCCTGGTGGGGGTGCTGCTGGTGGATCTGGATCGCTTCAAGCGGTTCAACGACACCCTGGGCCACACCATCGGCGATCAGTTGCTGCGGGACATGGCGGCGCGCTTGCAGCAATGTGTCCGCGAATGCGACACCGTTTCCCGGCAGGGCGGCGACGAATTCGCTGTGCTGCTGCCCGATCTGGCCACCGGCGACGACGCGGCCTGGATCGCGCAGCGCATGTTGGATGTCGTGGCGCAACCCTGCCGGCTGGACGATCACGAATTGCACGCCACGTGCAGCATCGGCATCAGCCTGTACCCTCGCGACGGCAGGAACACCGAGATCCTGCTGCGCAACGCCGACATCGCCCTGTATCGAGCCAAGGACATGGGGCGCAACAACTATCAGTTCTATCTGTCCGGGGCCACGGTGTTGTCGCGCGAGCGCCTGAATCTGGAAACCCACTTGCGCCACGCCGTGAAACAGGGGGAACTGGAACTGTATTACCAGCCGAAATGGGATTTCCGCGCCGGCGCCATCCGGGGCGCCGAGGCGCTGATCCGCTGGAACCACCCGGAACTTGGCCAGTTGTCGCCGGTGCGGTTCATTCCCATCGCCGAGGACAGCGGACTGATCCTGCAACTGGGCGAATGGGTGTTGCGCACCGCCGTGCGCGACATCGGCCAGTTGCATCGCAGCGGATTTCCCAGGCTGCGGGTGGCGGTCAATCTGTCGGCCCGACAGTTCCGGCAGGCCAATCTGGCCGAACTGGTGCGCGAGGTGCTGGCCGAATCGGCGTTCGAGCCAGCCTGCCTGGAGCTGGAATTGACCGAGACCATCCTGATGAACCCCACCGACGACAACCTTGCGACCCTGAAGGCTTTCAAGGACCTGGGCGCGCGGGTGGCGATCGACGACTTCGGCACCGGTTATTCCTCGCTCAGCTATCTGCAACGCTTTCCGCTGGACGTGCTCAAGATCGACCAAACCTTCGTCAAGGACCTGCCCGCCAGCACCAGCAGCGTCGCCATCACCAACGCCATCCTCACCCTGGCGCATGGTCTAAAACTGGAGGTAGTGGCGGAAGGCGTGGAAACGGTCGAGCAACTGGCGTTCCTGCGCGACCACGGTTGCGACGAAGGCCAGGGCTACTACTTCGGCCGGCCGACGCCGCTGGCGGAATTCAAGGATCTGCTGGAGCGGGATCGGGCCAGGGCGGCGGCCACCTTGCCGCTCCCATGGCAAGGTCCGGCGCCGACTGGAGAAATCTCATGATGCCGGTGGCCGAGGAAACGGTCTTTTTCGATTCCGGCCCGCTCCGGCTGGAAGGCCGTCTGCACCGAGCGTCCGGGCCGGACGCGGTGGTCCTCACCCACCCGCACCCGTTGTACGGCGGCGCGATGGACAACCCGGTGGTGATCGCCATGGCCAGGGCCTACCAACGGCTGGGGTATAGCACCTTGCGCTTCAACTTCCGCGGCGTTGGGGCGAGCGGAGGCGATTACGGCGATGGGGTGGGCGAGCGGGACGACGCGGTCGCGGCGGCGGCGCGGTTGAGCCGGCTGGGCAAGACCGTGACCGACCTGGCCGGCTACTCCTTCGGCGCCTGGGTCAACCTGGGCCTGCATCCGCCGCTGGCCACGGTGCGTCGACAGGTGCTGGTGGCGCCGCCGGTGCTGTTCATGGAGTTCGCGCCGCCCGCCGCGCCGCCGGCCGAACTGGCGGTGATCGTCGGCGACCAGGACCGCATGGCGCCGCTGGCCACGCTGCGGGCGTTGTTGCCCCACTGGCATCCGGCCGCCCGGCTGTGCGTCGTAACCGGGGCCGACCATTTCTTCGGCGCCGCCCTGGACCGGTTGACGGCCCAGGTCGAGGTGATATTGATGGGACGCTCCTGACGACGGCGGACGCGGAGCCGCTCGCGCCGGGTCGCGCGGCTTGGGTCACGGTCCGGACAGCGCCTCGCGCACCTTGGTGGCCAGCCCCTTTCGCGAGAACGGCTTTTGCAGGAAGTGGACGCCGTCGTCGAGGACGCCGTGATGGGCGATCACGTTGGCGGTGTAGCCGGACATGAACAGACATTTGAGTCCCGGCCGCAGTTCGCGGAGTCGTTGCCAGAGGTCGCGGCCGCTCATGTCGGGCATGATCACGTCGGTCAGCAGGAGATGGATCACGCCCCCGTGCGCCTCGGCCAACTCAAGCGCCTGATTCGGGCCAGCGGCGGCCAGCACGGTATAGCCCAGCCGCTCGAGCAAGACTTTGCCGAGGTTGAGCAGCGCCGCCTCGTCCTCGACCAGCAGCACGGTCTCGGCGCCGGCCGGCGTCGCGTCGGGCGCCGGCGTCGAGCGGGCGCCGGCCGGGTCCAGCTCGTGCCGGGGCAGGTAGATCTTGAAGGTCGTGCCTTGCCCCGGTTCGCTGTAGACGTTGATGAAGCCCCGGTTTTGCTTGACGATGCCGTACACCATGGCCAGACCAAGGCCGGTGCCCTTGCCGGGCGGCTTGGTGGTGAAAAACGGGTCGAACAGTTGCCCCAGAACCGTTTTGTCCATGCCGCAACCGGTGTCGCTGACCGCCAACATGACATAGGAACCGGGACTGGCGTCGGCGTGGGTCTCGCAATAACTCTCGTCGAACACCACCTGATCGGTCTCGATGGTGATCTTGCCGACGCCGGTGATCGCGTCGCGGGCGTTGACCACCAGATTGGCCATGATCTGGTCGATCTGGGTCGGGTCGACGTTCACTGGCCATAGCGCGCCGGCCGGTGTCCACAGCAGTTCGATATCCTCGCCGATCAGCCGCCCGAGCATCTTGAGCATCCCCGCGATGGTGTCGTTGAGGTCGAGCACCTTGGGCGCGATCGTCTGTTTGCGGGCGAACGCCAGCAGCTGGCGGATCAGGTCGGCCGAGCGTTGCGCGGCTTCCTGAATCTCCACGATGTCCGCGCGCAAGGGATTGTCGGGGGCCGTCTGCTCCAGGGCCAGATCGGCATGACCGACGATCACCGCCAGCATGTTGTTGAAATCGTGCGCCACGCCGCCCGCCAATCGGCCGATGGCCTCCATTTTCTGGGCCTGGTAAAGCTGAGCCTCCAGGGCGTCGCGCTTGCGTTCGGCCTGCTCGCGCGCCGCCTTCATCCGCAGCACGCGCAGGGCGTAAGCCAGATTGTCGGCCAACCGACCCAACAGTTCGACCTCGGTGGGAACCAGGGTGTACGGTTTGGCGGCGTAGAGGACAAGGGCGCCGAACACGCCGGTTTCGTTGCGCAGCGGCAGCGCGATGGCGGCGGCGAAACCGCGCCGGATCGCTTCCTCGCGCCAGGGCGCGAAGTTGGGGTCGGTCAGCAGATTCTGGCAGATCACCGGCTGACCGGTGCGAATGGCCGTGCCGGCCGGGCCGCGCCCGGTCGGGGACTCGTCCCAGGTGACCTTGATCCATTCGAGGTAGCCGTCCCCAAAGCCGGCTTGGGCCATCGGCCGCACCCGCTTGTCCGGTCCCGGTTCGGCTATCCCCACCCAAGCCATCCGCCATCCTCCCTCCATGACCAGGATGTGGCAAATCTCCCGCATCAGCCCGGCATCTTCCTCCGCCAGGGCGATGGCCTTGTTGCAGTGGCTCAGCATCCGATAGGAGCGCACGGCCAGGTGTTCCTTGCCTTCCGCCTCGCGCCGCTCCACCACCTTCCACACCGCCTCCATCAGCAAGGTGAGCTGGAGGATATCGGTTTCCTGGTAATCGGTTTCCTTGTTGGCGACCCCCACCACGCCGACGATCTTGCTCCCGCTGAAAACCGGCACGGTCAGGTATTTCGACAGCTTGGCGTGCCCCTCCGGATAACCCTTTTTGAGGGGGTGGTCGGCGGTAAAGTCATTGAGGAGAATCGGCCGGCGCTGGCGGATCGCTTCGCCCCAGACGCCGGTCTTGTCCAGCTCGTAGCAGGTCTGGGGATTGACGATGGCGCATTCCCGCATCACCTCGCGCGACCAGGAGTTCAACACGAACTCCCGCCGGTCCTCGTGATAGTGATAGAGGTAGCCGATCTTGCTGTCGGTCAGCCGGATCGCCTCGTGCAGCGCGTAATCCAGAAACTCCTGCGCCGACTCGCTCGGATGTTGCAGGATGCTCGCCAGACTGCGCAGCCGCGCCTCGTTGCGGCGCGCTTCCTCCGCCGCCGCGCGCTCCTTGGTCTGATCGCGGAACACCAACACCACGCCGGTGATGGCGCCGCTTTCGTCGCGGATGGGCGCGCCGCTGTCGGCGATTGGGCATTCGGTCCCGTCCCGGGCGACCAGCAGGGTATGATTGGCCAGCCCCACCACCGTTCCCTCGCGCAGCACGCGCTGAACCGGGGTTTCAACCGCGGCGCGGGTCTCTTCGCTGATGATGTGGAAAACCGCTTCAAGCGGTCGGTCGCGGGCCTCGGCCTCCAGCCAGCCGGTGAGCTGCTCCGCCACCGGGTTCATCCGCCGGACCCGGCTTTCCCGGTCGGTGGTGATGACGGCATCGCCGATGCTGTAGAGCGTGGCGCGAAATTCCTCCTGGGTTTCCCACCGCTGTCGCTCTGCTCGGTACATGTCGCGGTAGAGGACGGCTTGCCGTTGCCGGTGGAGGACGGTGATCACCGCCGCGACGAGCAGGATGTTCAACAGAACGAACAGGGCGATCATGCCGGCCCGGTAGCGCGCCTCGGCCAAAATCTCGCTGGCGTCAACCTTGGTCACCAGGAACCAGGGCGAGCCAGGAACGGGGCGCAGGTCGGCCAGCACCTCGACCCCGCGATAATCCAGACCCTGGAACGGGCCCTGGTGGCCAAGGACCGCCGCCTGCACCGTCGGGAGATCGGTCCGGGTCAGCGGGACGCGCAGGGACAGCGCGGCGTGGGCCTGATGGCGCAGTTCGTTCAGATAGACGATCACGTCGCCTTCCCGGCGGACCAGGAGCGTTTCGGCGCTGCGGCTGGCCGTGGGCCAGGACTGGAGCAGGGGATACAGATAGGAAGTCGCGTCGTTGCGCAGAACCAGCACGGCCAGCGGACGCTCCTGGGCGTCGGGTATCGGCGCGACCATGTCCAGGTAAATGCGGCCGCGGGAAGAGCGATGCAGGTCGGAGAACGCCGCGTCGCGACCGGCGAGGGCCGTCGCGATGGTTTGCTGGGTGGCGGCATCGACCGCGTCGGGATCGTCGTTGGCGGCGAGCAGGATGCGCCCGTCCGGATCGAGCAACAGCACGTCGGCGTAGCCATACGTATCGCGCTCGATTTTGAGTCGCCGTTGCCAGTCCGTCCGCAGGTTGGGTTCCTCGGGGGCCGCGCGCCATGCCGCCAGCGCCCGCCGGAAGAACGGACTTGCCGCCGACCGGCGAGCGTCGCCCAGGCGCTCTTGTCGCCATTGCAGGATCCAGCCGATCTTCAGTTCGCCGATGGCGGCGATGTCCTGATATTTCTCCTGGTGGATCCGCTCCGTTTCGTGGCGATAATACCCGTACCCCCCGGCCAGCAGCGCCAAGGCCATCGAGACGAAAACCGCCACCCAGGTTCGAAGGCGGGGGCCGGTGCGCGGGTCGTGGTGGGTCATTCCGGTTTTAGTTGGCTAACAGGTTGGTTATGTCATTGGATAATATCGATATAATTCCGGCATCCGTCCATGCGGACCTTGAGTCAAGTTTAGTATAGCCGGGGTTGCCACCAGGAGCTTGCCCATGCCCCCCCATGCCACCCATGACCCGCGACGACTCGACTTGCTCCGCCGGGATTTTCCCGGTCTCGATACCCGCTATCGTCTCGCCGACGGTCGGGTGACCCGCCGCCATTATCTCGATTCGGCCGCCTCGACGCTGGCGCTGGGTTGCGCGCGGGCCGTTGCGGACAAATTGTTGCGTCACTACGCCAACACGCATAGTACGTTGCATTTTTCCGCGCGGATCGTGAACCATGCCGACGCTTGGGCGCACGAGCAGGTGTTGAAGTTCGTTCGAGCCGACCCGGATCGTTATACGGCCTTTTTCGCGGGCAGCGGCTGCACCGCCCCTCTCAACCGGCTGGCGCGGGTCCTGGCGACGCGGCGGCCGGAGCGAAACGTGGTTCTGGTGTCGCTGATGGAGCATCACGCCAACGACCTGCCGCATCGCAAGCACGCCGGCAAGGTCGCGCCCATTCCGCTGGCCGGCGAGGGGCCGACCTTGGGCGCGGTCGACCCGGCGGCGCTGGAACGGCTGCTGGACCAGCATCGCGGCCAGGTCAACTATGTCGCGGTGGCGGCGGCCAGTAACGTCACCGGCATCGTCAATCCGGTTCACGACATCGCGGCGCTGGCGCACGCTTACGACGCCTGGGTGATCGTGGACGCTTCGCAGCAACTCGCCCACGCCCCGTTGCCGATCAGCGACACGGGAGCGGCGGACCGCGAACTGGATGCCGTGGTGTTTTCCGGTCACAAGTTGTACGCGCCGGGGTCGCCGGGTGGGGCCATCGTGCGGCGGACATTGCTGGAGGGGTGCGAGCCGGACGAGGTGGGCGGCGGCATGGTGGAGGACGTGTGGCTGAGCGACTACCGAGTGACCGCGCGCCTTCCCGACCGGGAGGAAGCCGGCACGCCCAACCTGCTTGGCGCAGTGCAACTCGGCGCCGCGCTGAACGCGCTGCGACGGGTCGGCATGGAGCGGGTTCACGCCGCCGAGCAGACGCTGCTGCGGCGCTTGCTCGCTGAACTGACGACCGTGCCGGGCGCGCGGATCTACGGCGATCCCGACCCCGACCACGCGCCACGCCTGGGCGTGGTGTCCTTCAATCTGGCTGGACTGGAACATGGACTGGTCGCCGCCGTGCTGAACGACTACCACAACATCGCGGTTCGCAACGGCTGTTTCTGCGCCCATCCCTATGTCCGCGCGCTGTTGAAGCCGGAGTTGTGGGCGTTGGACCTCGACCCCGACGCCGGGGACGCGATGGCCGCGCTCAAGCCCTGGCAAGGCATGGTACGAGCCAGTCTGGGGCTGTACACCATGGACGAGGATATCGAGGCGCTGCTGACTGGCGTCCGCGACCTGCTGGCCCGACCCGACCACTACCGGGCCCTGTACACCGTCGTCGCCGGCGATTTCCACCATCGGACTTTCCACGCCCCCGCCGAGGCGTTGTTCGACCCCGAGAGGGCGCTCGACCGGGCGCTGGCGCGGTTGAACGCGACGGGCGCCGCGCCTGGGTAAAATCAGCTTGAGCATCGACTTGATCGGGTCTCTCCAAACCAGCCGATCCCAGGCCAATTGCTTTGACCCCGGTTGCGGCTTATGATGCGGCGCATCATCGCCGGTTCCGGCGATGGGCGCGGAACCGGCCGAAATTCGAACAACAATAACCGGGAGGAAAACGCGATGTCGGCGCATGAAAGCAAGAGCCGCTCGTCGGCGCTGATCATCGGGGCGATTGGGGTCGTCTTCGGCGACATCGGCACCAGCCCCCTTTACGCGCTCAAGGAAACCTTCGCCGGCCACCACCCCATCGCGGTGGCGCCGGAGAGCATTTTCGGCGTGTTGTCGCTGATTTTCTGGACCATCATGGCGCTGGTGAGCTTGAAATACGTTGCCATCATCATGCGCGCCGACAACCGGGGCGAGGGTGGCAGTCTGGCCCTGCTCGCCCGCGTGACCGAGTTGACCCGGCACTCGCACGCCACCTGGTTCGTGACCATGCTCGGCATCTTCGCCGCCGCGCTGTTCTACGGCGACAGCATGATCACCCCAGCCATCTCGGTGCTTAGCGCGGTCGAGGGGTTGAACGTGGTCGCGCCGGGGCTGAAGGATTACATCGTGCCGATCGCCGCGATTGTCCTGACGGTCCTGTTCGCGATCCAAAAGCACGGCACCGGGGTGGTCGGCCGCTTTTTCGGCCCGGTCATGTGCCTCTGGTTCGGCGTGCTGGCGGTGCTTGGCGTGATCAGCATCCTGAGCGCGCCGGCCGTCCTGGCGGCGCTCAACCCGGTCCATGCGGTCGAATTTCTGTTCCGCCATCCCTGGGAAAGCTTCCTCGCGCTGGGCGCGATCGTTCTGTCGGTGACCGGGGGCGAGGCGCTGTACACCGACATGGGGCATTTCGGTAAATTCCCGATTCGCGTCAGTTGGTTCGGGTTCGTGTTGCCGGCGCTGGTCCTGAACTACTACGGGCAAGGGGCCTTGCTGCTCAAGAATCCCGAGGCGATCCAGAACCCGTTCTACCTGCTGGCGCCCGGCTGGGCGTTGATCCCGATGGTGTTGCTGGCCACGGCGGCGACGGTGATCGCTTCGCAGGCGGTGATTTCGGGCGCGTTCTCGGTCGCCCGCCAGGCGGTCCAGCTTGGCTACCTGCCCCGGATGCGGATCGTCCACACCTCGCACATGGAGGAAGGGCAGATTTACGTGCCGTTGACCAACTGGACGCTCTATCTCGCGGTCATCGCCCTGGTGCTGCATTTCCAGACCTCCAGCAACCTGGCGGCGGCCTACGGCATCGCGGTGACCGGGACGATGATGATCGACACCGTACTGGTGGCGTTCGTCGCGGTCCTCGCCTGGCGCTGGCACCCGTGGTTGGCCCTGCCGCTGCTCGGCATCCTGTTGCTGATCGATATCGCCTTCTTCTCCGCCAACGCCATCAAGCTGCTGCAGGGCGGCTGGTTCCCCGTCGTCATCGCGGTTGCCTCCTTCACCACGCTGACCACCTGGCGGCGGGGCCGGCAACTGCTGTTTCAGGAGATGGGCAACCTGACCATGCCTCTCGTCCAGTTCATCCGCTCCATCGAAAATGCGGCGCTGAAGCGGGTTAGCAGCACCGCCGTCTATCTGACCAGCCGGCCCGAGGGGGCGCCTTCGGGGCTGTTGCACAACATCAAGCACAACGAGGTGCTGCACGCCCGGAACATCCTGATCACCGTCCAAACCGCCGAAGCGCCCTACGTCGAGGACGCCGACCGGATCGAAGTCATCGACCTCGGCCACACCTTCTATCGGGTGTTCGTGCGCTACGGTTTCATGGAGCAGCCGAACCTTCCCAAAGCGCTGGAAGGGTGCGCGCAAAAGGGTCTCGCAATCGATCCGAACAAAACTTCGTTTTTCGTCAGTCGTGAGGTGGTGGTACCGAAAATGTCGCCACCGATGATGCTGTGGCGCGAGCTTTACTTCATCTGGATGCTGCGCAACGCCCAGAGCGCCACCGACTTCTTCCAGATTCCCGCCAACCGCGTCGTTGAACTGGGCACCTTGGTCGAAATCTGAACCGGCGGGCTTAATCCTCGGCCCGAATCCGCACGGCGGCGCCTTCGCGCAGAGCGTCGTTGGGATGGGTAACGACTTGTTCGCCCTCGGTCAAACCGGAACGGATTTCCACGCGCAGCCCGCCGCGCTGGCCGATTTCCACCGGGCGGCGACGGGCTTGCCCGTTCTCGATCACGAACACGGCCCAGCCCTCGCCCTGGCGGAACAACGCGCTGGCGGGAATTTGCGGCACCCGGTCGCCCTGCCAGACGACGAAGCTCGCTTCCACCCGATAGCCGTCGCCCAGTCGCGACCACGCCTCGGCGGGCGAGCGTAAATCGGCGATGACCCAAACCCGCTGTTCCTCGACGCCCAGCGCCGACAGCTTGGTGAAACCCACCGGCTCCACGGTCCGGGTCACTCCCTCCAACGGCTGCTCGCCGCCCCAGCGCTCCAGCACCACCGGTGTGCCCGGCCGGACGCGCACCGCGTCGGCGGACAGCAAATCCACCGCGATCTCCAGCGCGCGGGGATCGCCGACCTCCAGCAACGGCGTTCCCATCTCCACCACCCCCTCGCTTTGGCGCGGGCGGGCGAGTACCTGACCGTCCACCGGAGCCCGGACGATCACGGTTTCCCGCGCCGCGCCGCCCGGTTGCGCCGCCGAATGGCGCAAGGCTGTCTTGGCCGCTTCCACTTCGTGCCGCGCTACCTCCACGGCGAACTGGGCGGATCGCAGTTGGGCCTCGGTCTGGCGGGCGCGGGATTGGGCGCGGTCGCGCTCGGCTTCGGTGACTACGCACCGCTGTTTGCAAAGCGCCGCGATGCGCTCGAATTCCAGCTTGGCGTAATCGGCCTCCGCCCGCGTGGCGGTCGCGGTTTCCCGGGCGGCTTGCAGGGAGGCTTCGCTGGTGGCCACCCGCGCCTCGGCTTGGGCGCGGCGGCGCGGATCGAGCACTTCCGAGGGCAGGGAATCAATCATCGCCAGCGGTTGGCCCTGCCGAATGCCGTCGCCGATTTTCCAGTCGATGCGATGCAGGTAGCCGGCCACCGGTGCCGACAGGACGTAGCGGTCGATGAGCCGGGTTTTGCCTTCCGCTTCGACCGTCACCCGCAGCGGCTGGCGGGTGACGGTCGCCGCTTCTACCCACAACGGTTGGGGCCGGAACCCGTAGCCCAGGGCGGCCACGATCAGCAATGTCAACAGAATCAATCCGAAGCGTCGGCGCACGGTCATGGTTCAGTCCCGGGTCTTGAGGACGGCGATCAAATCCAGCCGATCCAGCTTGCGCCGCACCAGCCAGCCCGACAACAGCGCCGAGGCCAGCACCACCGTGGCCGCGAAGGCGTAGGTGGACGGGTGAATGATCAGCGGAATGCGGTATAGCTCCGACCGGGCGCCGTCCACGAACAGGGTGCAGATGCCCCGGCCGACGATGAAGCCAAGCGGGATGGCGACCAGCGTCAAAAGGCCCAGTTCGCCCAACAGGATGTAGCTGATTTCCGCGCGGGTGAATCCCAGCACCCGCAGGCTGGCCAATTCCCGGCCGCGTTCGGTCAGGGCGATGCGGGCGCTGTTGTAGATGATTCCGAAGGCGATGACGACCGCGAAGACGGTGGCGATGAAGGTGAAAAACAGCATGGTCTGTTCCATGGTTCGGTGAAAGTTGCGGATTTCCTGCTCGCGGATGGCGGTGCCGGCGATGCGGGGAATGTCGCCCAGGCGGCGGTAAAGCTCGGATCGTTCGCGGTCGTCGACCGCCAGATAGGCACCGGAAATGGCCGGTCCCTCGCGCAGCAGCCGGTTGAGGCCGGCGAGGTCCATGTAGGCCGCCACGCCGAGATATTCCTTGACCAAGCCCACCACCGGGACTTCCCGCACCGGCCGACTGCCTTCCAGGACCTCGACAGTCAGCCGATCACCAGCCTGGACGCCCAGCAGTTCGCCGAGGTAATCGGTCAACAGCACCCCCTCCGACGGGAGGTCGAGCAAGCGCAAATCGGCATCCAGCAGGCGTTGCAAATCGCCGCCGGGAGGAACGCCCTTGAGCGTGGTTCGCCGGGAATGGTGCTGAAATCGCAGCCGCACGGGAACGGCACGGTAAACCTCGACCCGCTCCACGCCGGGCAAGCCGTCCAGGGAGCCGATGGCTCGCCAGGAGGTCGGCTCCGTGAAGGTCACGGCGAGATCTTCCCGCTGCGACAGCTTGTAATGCACTTCGACCATGTGGGTGATGGTGGCTTCCTGAAACCGGCCCGCCATGGTGACGCCACAGGCCAGCGCGATGCCCAGCACCGCGAACAGGGATTTCAAGGGTCGGCGCTCGATGTGGCGCAGGATCATCCGGTTGGGCTGCGACAGCAGCCGTTGCAGGCCAAGCCGTTCGACCACGGTGGCGCGGTAGCGGGCGGGCGGTTCGGGCCGCATCGCCTCGGCGGGACGCAAAGCGAAGGCGGCGCGCAAGGCGAAGGCGGTCCCGGCCACCGCGCCGCCGAGATTGAGCAACAGCGCGCCGAGGACGAGCGAGGGCGACAGCCGATAATCCAGGAATGGGAAGCGGAAAAACATCGTGTACAGTTCGGCCAGGCGCCGACCCAGCCCGGCGCCGGCGAACACCCCGACCGCCACGCCGATCAAGACGACGATCAGCACCAGCTTCAAATAGTGCAAGGCAATCGCGCCGTTGCCGTAGCCGAACGCCTTGAGGGTACCGATCTGTTCGCGTTGCATCCCGATGAGTCGGTTCATCACCACGTTCAACAGAAACACCGCCACGCCCAGAAACAGCACCGGGAACAGCGTGGCCGACAGGGTGATGTTGCGAAATTCCTCGGACAGGAAGCGGTGCGACGGCTGGTCTTCGCGGTCGTGGGCGCCCAGTCCGCCGTAGGGCGTCAACAGTCGGTCGAGTTCGTCGATCACGTCCGGCGCGGCGCGGGCGTCGGTCAGGCCCACGACCACGTCGTTGAACGCCCCTTCCATGCCATAGGCGACACCCAGCGCCCGGCGTCCCATCCACAGCACGCCATAGCGTTGATAGTCGGGGAACATCGAACCGGGACGCAACTGGTGGATGTATTCCGGTGACAGCGCCATGCCGACGATGGTCAGCGTCTGGCGGCGGCCGTTGATGACGACCCGCAGTTTGGCGCCCGGTTCCAGCCGGTGGGCCTCGGCGAACGCCTCGCTGACGATGGCCTCGTCGTCGCGGTCGGCCGCCGGCGGGCGACCCTGGCGCAGATAAAGGCGGTTCAACCGAGATTCACGGTTGTCGGGAATGGAAACCAGCCGCCCGGTGATCGGCTCCGCAAACCCGGCCACATCCAGATGAACGGCGGCGACCACGCGGGTCTCGACCTCGGCGACGCCGGGAAGGGCCGCGATGCGTTCCCGCAGTGATTCCGGCGCGCGCTTCAAGGCCGCGAACACGTCGGCGAAACGGTATTCCTGGTAGTAGCGGGCGCGGGTCTGGCCCAGCGCGTCCAGGGTGGCGCCGAACATGACGTGGATGGCGACGCCGCACACGATCACCAGCATGATGGCGACGGCTTGGCCTTTCATTTGCCAAAGTTCGCGCCAGAGTTTGCGATCCAGAGGTTTCATGGCGTTGCCGGTCTACCAGACGATGTCATCGGGCGCCTGCCGCTGGGTATTGTGGTCGATGCGGGCGATCAGGCCGTTGCTGAGATGGATGACCCGGTCGGCCATGGCGGCGATGGCGGCGTTGTGGGTGATGACGACGGTGGTGGTGCCCAGTTCCCGGTTGACGCGGTCGATCACCGCCAGCACCCGGATCCCGGTTTGCACGTCGAGCGCGCCGGTGGGTTCGTCGCACAGCAGCACTTCGGGGCGTTTGGCCACCGCCCGGGCGATGGCGACCCGCTGCTGCTCGCCGCCGGAGAGTTGGGCGGGAAAATGGTCCAGCCGGTCGGCCAACCCGACCAGGGTCAGCGCTTCCTCGGGCGCCAGCGGGTTGCGGGCGATTTCGGTGACCAGGGCGACGTTCTCGCGCGCCGTCAGGCTGGGGATGAGGTTGTAGAACTGGAACACGAAGCCGACGTGCTCGCGCCGGTAGCGGGTCAGTTCGGCGTCGTCGTAGACGCCCAGATCGCGCCCGCCGTATTGCATGGCGCCGCTGCTGGGCGAATCCAGTCCGCCCAGGATGTTGAGCAGCGTGGATTTGCCGCTGCCGGACGGTCCCAGCAGCACCACGAATTCGCCGGCGAACAGATCCAGATCGACCCCGCGCAACGCCCGCACCTCGATTTCACCCATCGGGTAAATCTTGGTCAGGCCACGGGCAAGAAAGACCCGGTCGCGAGGGTCGGTCATGGGGACGCGTCACTCCACGGGGTACATTGCTTCTTTGACTTGCCGTGCATTTTATTCATCCCGGATTCCGTATTTCGCTCGCAAGTTCCGCAGTTCCGCGTTGATGTCCGCCTCGCTCCGACCCAGCGCCTTCAGGATATTTGTGTAGTTGTTTTGGACTACGTGCAGATGGGGGTGCTCGTGCCCCGTGCGGCGGGTGAAATCGAGAACGATACCCAGCGCCCGGCGCATGAGGGGTTCGGCCTCGGCTAGGCGGTTGGTGTCCTGGAGCAACAGGGCCAGACTGTTAAGGGCACAAGCCACGTTAGGATGGTCGGATCCAAAGCTTTGCTCATTGATCGTAAGCGCGCGGCGCATCAGCGGATCGGCCTCGTTTTCACGTTGGGTGTCCCTGAGCAGCAGGGCCAGGTTGTTGAGGCGGATGGCGACGCTGGGATGGTCGGGGCCGAAGGCGCTCTCATCAATATCCAACGCCCGGCGCATCAGTGGCTCAGCTTCGGTAAGGTTATTGGTGTACTGGAGCAAGTGGGCTAGGCTGTTGAGCACGGTGGCGACGTTGGGATGTTCGGGACCGAAGCATTGCTCGGCTAGAGTGAGCGCCCGGCGTATGAGGAGTTCAGCTTCGGTCAAGTTGTTGGTCGCTTGACGCAATAGAGCTAAGTCGTTAAGAACTTCGGCCAAAATAGATGGATCATCCAGCGCTTCGGCTTCACTTTGAGCCATCTTGAGTTCCTGCTCTGCCTCCGGCCAGTGGGCCAGATCGTGCAAGAGATTGGCAATCTTCAGCCGCGTATCAATCCGTTTTCTAACATCTGTTAGATGGTGCAAGTGATCGCGCAGGAAGGAAATCTTGATTTCGGAGAACGACTTGAAGCTCAGGGTATCGGCCAGCTTGCCGAATCGCGCGGCGAAGGCTTCCAGATTGCCGGAGCGATGCAGCTCCCAGCAGTCGATCATCTCCCGCAACTCGTTCAGATAATCGGTCGAAGGGGTGTCGTCCATACGCCGGACGATCCAGGCGCCGAGCGGGTCAAGGGGCAGCGAAGACGCCTCGCGTAGATATTGAACGGTCTTGTCCGGCGTGCCGCAGCCGGCGTGCCATCGGGCCAGGTCCAGCTTGGCGGCGGCCTTTTCCTCCGCTGACCCCATTTCGCTGAGGTAGTAGAGCACCTGCGCGACGTCGCCGTCGCCGCGTTTGGCGCGAAGCTCAGCCCGTTTTTTCTCCCGCTCCTCGGTGGTGGGGTAGTAAAGCGTGAAAAAGTCGAGCAGAAACGGCAACCGCTCGCGCGCTCCCCGCGACAGATTCATCGCCAGCCAGATGTCGAAAAAACCCTCGCGGATCGCGTACAGCCGGGAGCGCTTGTCCTGGGGGTGCGGCATCGAGCGTAAATAGCGAGCCTCGGTTAGCCGCTTGAGCAGCGACGAGGTTTGCGGCTGGCTCAACCGCATCCGCGCGGTGATGGCGGCGGGCGTCTTCTCCTGGTCCCGCATCACCGCCATTGTTTCCAGCACCGCGCGTTCCTGCGGCGGCAATTCGTTGAGGCGGCTTTGATAGAACGGTGTGATGCGGTCCAACAGGATTTGAAACTGTTGCCGAACCTCCGTGATGGCGTCGTGGGCGATCAGCTCGTACAGCATCACGGTGAGCCGGGGATTACCGCCCGTCATCTTGTAGAGCGCCAGCAGCTTGGGCCGCAGCGCATCGAAGTCTTGCAGCAGATCGTCCCGCTTTTCCCATTCCAGATTGCGCCGGATGAGATCGAGCGTTTCCGCCTCGCTCAAATCTTCGAGAATCTGCACGTCGAAAAAGTCGTAAAACGGTTCCTCCACGCTGGTGATCGCGTCGAAATGCAGCGGCGCGGTGGCGATCAACAGGCAGCCGTTGTCGTCCATGAAAAATTTCCGCAGGGCGGCGATATCGTTCTTCTTCTTGATCTGGCGGGTGAACAGTTCGCCGAGATTTTCCAGCATGACCAATACAGTACGGCGGCGCTCGCGATTTTGCCGACGCAGGGCGGGAGCCAGGGTATCGACGATGATCGTGTCATCTTCCTGCGTGCGCAGCCGTTGATGCAGTTCTCGCCAAAGCGGTTCGTCGGGCAACACGTCGCCGAGGATTTCGCACAGGCCGAGCAGGAAATCCGCAAACGACAGCGTGCGGTGCGATTCCTCGGGAAAGCGGGCCACCACGTAATGAGCGGCTAAATCGGGCGCGGCCGCGATTTCGTCCTCGATCAGCGACAGCAAATGGGTCTTGCCGATGCCGCGCGGGCCGATGAACAGAAAGTGGTGCTTGGAATTGCGCGACATCGACCCGCGCAGGATTTCGAGCGTGTCCTGCACGAGAGGATCGCGGGCCACGGTGATATGCCGCCGGTGGGCCGGCGAGGTCAGCCCCGCCCGGTAAAGGCCGAGGTGAGAAGTCGGCTCAGGCATAGTATTTCTTCCACCAGGCCTTCAGCACGCCGCTGGCGAAATCGTACTGATTTTCCGCGATTTCGCTGACGTAGAAATCGTTCTCCAAATCGCGCAGCAGTTGGTTGAACTGGCGCTTGCGCTCATGGGCGGGAACGGCTTGCCCCGCGTCGGCGAGATGGCGCTCGAATTCCTGCGTCAGTTTGGCGCGACTCAGGCCGACGGAACTCAGGCTGAGTTGGCCCAGTAGCGCGTAGGCGGCGGACAGGCACGGCTCCTCGTAGTACTTGGCGATGCGCGAATAGTAGTGTTGGAGTTTGTCCCTGGCGGCGCTGCTGACGACGAGTTGCGCGAATACCTGATCTACGTCGGCGGTTGCCAGCTTGCGCGGCTCTCTCTTCCAGGAGCGATAGAGTTCCTGCGTGGCCATCTGCATGAACAGCGGAATGGGTCGGCCCAAGTGCACGCGCAGCCGTTCCGGGACCGCCGCGTCGAAATCGACGCCGCGCCCGTCAAGCATCTGTTGCGCGAACGCCTTGACCTGGGTATCGGTGAGAATGGGTAGCGGAATATCGTGGAGATCGCCGATGAGATCGACGAGACCGAGCGAATCCAGCGTGCCAGAGAGGTTGATTGACCCCCCGATCAGCCAGCGGGCGCGGTCCTGGCTGGGCAGAGGGTCTTGGCGTTGGACGCGGAGCCAGGCCAGGAACTCGCGCAGCAACGCGGGGTTCTCCCGCTTGAGGTTGAACAGCATGTCCGGCAGCTCATCCACGATCAGGAGGACGGGCGATTGCTGTTTCCGAATTTGACCGAGAAATTTGTCGCCATGCTGCCGCCAGTTGCTTTTCCAATCGGGGTCGGTATTTCGCAACCCCACCCTGAATTCGCCAAACTCGATTTCCGATATCCGACTCAAGGCGTCGGTGAGGAGTTTCCAACCTTTCGCCAGTTGCTTAAGGTACTCGGGATGCTGGTCTTGCAGCGTGTCGAGCAAGGTTTGAAAAAAATCGGCGGGGTGGGTCAAGTCTTGGACGTTTTGGTAAATCACTGTGAAACCGTGTTTGGGGAAATCCCGCAAGTGATCCATCACGCTGGTCTTGCCGGTGCGGCGCGGGGCGGTGAGGAGGACATGCTGGGTGCGGAGGGTCTCCCAAAGTTCGGCGAGGAAGGTATCGCGGAATCTCAGGTCGGCGGAGTCCACCGGGGCGCCGGTGTAAAATTCGGGACAGTCGGGGCTGGGCGGCATGGCGGGGCGCTCCTGGCTTGCAAGGCAAGATGGTTGCAAAACAAATTTGTCTTATTTATAAATGAAAGACAAAAAAGTTGCAAGACAGGATTGTTTTACTAATTACCTACTCTGATGACGGGGATGATGCGGTGCGTCCAGCCAGCGCACCGTCCGAGTCATGGGCTCCGGTTGCAAGGTAGCGTGCTGGATACCGAAGCGTTCGGCGAGCAGGGTGTGGCAGGCGTCGAGCACCGTTTCCCACTGGCGCAGATCCCGCACCACCAGGTGCGCCGAGAGCAAGGTCTGTTCCGGGGCTACGCTCCAGATGTGCAGGTCATGCACCGAGGCCACGCCGGGCACGGTCGCCAGCGCCCGCCCGACCTCTTCCGGCGCCACCGTGAACGGGGTTCCTTCCATCAGCCCGTGCAGCGCCTCGCGCAGCAGCCGCAGGCTGGATGTCAAAACCAGCGCGCCGATGCCCAGGGACAGTAGCGGGTCGATGGGTGTCCAGGCAGTGAAGGCGATCACGACGCCGGAGAGCAGGGCGGCCACTGAACCCAGCAGGTCGCCGAGGACGTGCAGCAACGCCGCGCGCGTGTTGAGATTGCGCTCGCCGTGGCTGAGCAGCCAGGCCACCAGGACGTTGATCGCCAGTCCAGCGGCGGCGGCCAGCGACACCGCCTCGCCGACGACCGGCTGCGGGTCGCGCAGGCGCTGGATGGCGGAGACCGCGATCCAGGCCACCAGAGCCAGCAAACCCAGACTGTTGACCAGGGCCGCCAGAAACTCGGCCCGGCCGAAACCGTAGCTGTGCCGCGCCGAAGCCGGGCGGCGGGCCAGCCAGGCCGCCACCGCCGCCAGCGCCAGCGCGGCGGCGTCGTTGACCATGTGGCCGGCGTCGGCCACCAGCGCCAGCGACCCCGCCCACCATCCGACTCCGGCTTCCACCCCGGCATAACCCAAGGTCAGCCCGGTGGCCAGCCACAGGAGGCGTCCGCCGGTTTCGGGACGGTGATGGTGATGGTGGTGATGGGCATGATCGTGGGGTGGTTGCATGACCTGGAGCGGAGCTGAACGGTTACGCGCCTGACACCTGACGCCTCGACCGCTGTCAGGGAGCACTACTGGAGCGAGCCCCAGCGGGTGACGGTCGGTTCGGCGGTCGCCCACTTCCAGGCGGCGCCCTGCCGGCAGGCGGTGGTCAAAAACCATTGGCGGGTTTGTTGTTGCCCTTCGCCATCGACCACGGAAAAGAGCGCTTCCTTGCAAAACGCCAGGGGGGTGCGCAAGACACGGATCGTCCGTACCTCGCCGTGTTCGTTGCCATAGGGAATCGAATGCTGGATTCGCCATGCCTGGATGTCGCCAGGATTCATGCGGCCAATCAACCCGGCGATTTCATCCTGTTCGGCTTGTTGCCATTTGCGAAACACGTATTTTCCCGTCGCGTCGACCGCGGCCTTGACGCCGATGCCGACGCCATAGCCCACGGCGGGATTGGTGGTGGCCGCGCCAGTGGCAATTCCGGCCGCCGCGCCAGCGAAGCCGCCCACCGTATTGCAACCGGCCAGGGCGATGACCGCTAAACTCGCAAGCCACCTACTGAATGACGCGGCGCCAACTCGGACAGTGATTCGGCCTGACGCCGCCAGCGATCCGGCTCGAATCATTGCAGTGCGCCCCAGCGCTCGGTTGCCGGTTCGGCGGAAGCCCATTTCCACTGGTTGGCGTCCCGACAAATAATAGCGACGTAGAAAGCGCTATGGGGTTGCTGATCAGCGGTGCTATCGATTGAAAACACGATTTCCTTGCAGAGCAAGTTTCGACCGCTGATGATTCGACTGACCGTGACGCGGCCGCGCTCGTTTTCTTCAATCGGAATCTGGTGCGTCACTTGCCAAGTCGCCACTGCGCCCGGCTCCAGATTACCAGCGATCCGCGCAATCATGTCTTGCTGTTCGCCATGCACTTTGCGCTGCGCATACTGTAAACCCGCCAGTGCGGCCGAACGTACCCCCAGCCCGATGCCGGTTGCAACGGCGGCATTATCGGTGACCTGAGACGCCAACGCCGCCCCCCCGATGCCCGCCAGATCGGCCGTGCCCTCCCGAAGGAACGAGCTGCATCCGCTTGCGATGAGCGTGATGGGCAGCAGCCAAGGCGTCAAAACTGGATTGGACAGCCGCATGATCGAACCCTTTTTAATGTATTTTAACTTATTGTGAAATAATTATATTTTTAAATCTAGACTGACAATTTATGATGTTTGTCTCCACCTTGCGGTGGTTCGGGAAGAGAAGTCCGATCGCGATGAAGGTGCGTCCGGGGCGATAGGCGCCCCGTCAACAGCATTGCGCCACGGCGCACGCCGCCTGCCGGATGAGCGCTGCGGGAATCGCCTCGAACGTCTGGCCGCCGACGGTGACGGTGCGGCAAAGGCTCGGCTGGCCGCAGAGCTCGCCGCAGGATCGGCACTCGTTTTCCGACGCGGCGGCGCCCGGTAGCACCGATTCCAGCGGTACGCCGTCCAGCAGAATCAGGTTGGATTCGGGCAAGCGCTCGGGCGGCAGCCTGGTTTCGCGGTACGCGACGGTCACGCCGCGCGACGCGCACTCGGCGGCCAGTTGAGAAACGATCTGTTGCAGCGACTGCAGGGTGTCGGAGCAGCGCAGGCAGGTGCGCCCGTCTTTTTCGAGATGGCGCCATTCGATTTCGAGAGTTTTCATGGGAACCTCCAGCGGACGCTAAACAGCCCCGGCCGTCGGGATGCTCGATCCTCGCTCGTACCACTTGCGGCTGCGGTTGACGAGGCCGGCCACCACCAGCATCACCGGCACTTCGATCAATACCCCGACCACGGTCGCCAGCGCCGCCCCCGACTCGAAGCCAAAAAGCGCAATCGCCGCCGCGACCGCCAATTCGAAGAAGTTGCTGGCGCCGATCAGGGCCGAGGGACCGGCTACGCAGTGCGGCGATCCAACCTTGCGGTTGAGCCAGTAGGCCAGCCCAGCGTTGAAGAACACCTGGAACAGGATCGGAATCGCCAGCAGCAGGATCACCAGCGGCTGTTTGACGATCTGTTCGCCCTGAAAGCCGAACAGTAACACCAGCGTGGTCAGCAGCGCCACCAGCGACAGTGGGCCGAGTTTTTCCAGCAACCGCGCCAGACCCGCCGGCCCTTGGGACTTCAGCACCGCGCCGCGCGCGATTTGGGCGACGAACAGCGGAATCACGATGTACAGCACCACCGACAGGAACAAGGTCTGCCACGGCACGACGATGGAGGTCAGCCCCAGCAGCAGGCCGACGATGGGGCCGAAGGCGAACACCATGATCACGTCGTTCAAGGCTACCTGGCTGAGGGTGAAGTGCGGCTCGCCCTTGGTGAGGTTGCTCCACACGAACACCATCGCGGTGCAGGGCGCGGCGGCCAGCAGGATCAGACCGGCGATGTAGGACTCGATCTGCTCCGCCGGCAGCAGCGGTGCGAACAGCCCGCCGACGAACAGCCAGCCCAGCAGCGCCATCGAGAACGGCTTGATGCCCCAGTTGATCAGCAGAGTGACGCCGATCCCGCGCCAGTATTGCCCGACCTCGCGCAGCGCGGCGAAATCGATCTTGACCAGCATCGGGATGATCATCAGCCAGATCAGCACGGCCACCGGCAGGTTGACCTGAGCGATTTCCAGTTTGCCGACAGTTTGGAACGCACTCGGCAGGAAGTGGCCCAGCACGATCCCGGTCACGATGCACAGCGCCACCCACAACGTCAGGTAACGCTCGAACACGCCCAATCGAGCATTCTCCGCCTGTTTGGCGGTCATCTCGCAAGCCGCGCTCACGAACTTCCTTCCAAGGTGGTCCGACCGATCTCGTCCAGCTTGCTCTTCAGCTTGATCTTGTCCAGCGCGCGGATCGGCAGGTTCATGAAAATCCTGATGCGGTTTTCCAGTTCGCGCAGCGCCTTGCGGAAGGCCAGCATTTTTTGCGCGTCGTCGCCTTCCGCCGCCGCCGGGTCTTCCACGCCCCAATGCGCCGTCATCGGCTGGCCCGGCCAGATCGGACACACCTCGCCGGCGGCGTTGTCGCAGACCGTGAACACGAAATCCAGCGGCGGAGCATCGGGCGCGGCGAACTCGTCCCAACTTTTACTGCGCAGTCCCTCGGTCGGAATGCCCTGCAATTCCAGCAACTTCAGGGTGTAGGGATTGACCTTGCCGGTGGGAAAACTGCCGGCGCTGAAGGCGCGGAAGCGGCCCTGGCCCAGGTGGTTCATGGTGGCTTCGGCCAGGATGCTGCGGGCCGAGTTGCCGGTGCAAAGGAAAAGAACGTTGTAAACGGCGTCCTGATTCATGGCGGCGGGTTTCCGGATCAAGGTTTCCACGGGAATCGGGGTGTTGGCGGCCAGCACCGGCAAATTGCAGCAATGCTCGGTCAAGTAGGCCATCAGTTCGACGATTGCGTCGCAGCGGGCCTGGTAGATCAACTGCCGGCCCTCGCGGCGGCAATCGAGCAGGCCGGCCTGCTGCAAGGTCTTCAAATGAAACGACAGCGTCGCCAGCGGCAGGCCGAACTGCTCGCCCACCTGGCCGGCCGGTTGCGGTCCGGCCTGGGCCAGATGGCGGAAAATCTCAAGTCGGGTGTCCTGCGCGAGCGCGCCGAGAATGGCGATAGCGTTCGATTTATCCATATTTCCAAGAATATCGAAATATCTAAGGCGCAACAAGCCGACGGGATTGATCCTTACGAAAATTGCAAGCAATATGTCGGGTAAATGGGACCATCGTCGTTCGCATTTCGGAGAAAAATCGTGCCGCTCATCCTGACCGAAACCCAAGACGCGATCGGAACGATCGTGATGAACCATGCCCAAAAGCGCAATGCCCTCAGCGAAGCGCTGATCGGCGAGATCACCACCGCGTTGGAATGCTTTCGAGAGCAGAACATTCGCGCCGCCGTGTTGCGAGCCCCGGCCGGGACCAAGGTCTGGTCCGCCGGCCACGATGTTAGCGAGTTGCCGGATCGTGGCCGCGACCCACTCGGCTGGAGCGATGCGTTGCGCGTTCTGGTCCGCGCCATCCAGGAATTTCCAGCGCCCGTCATCGCCCTGATCGAGGGCGGCGTCTGGGGCGGCGGTTGCGAGGTGGCCATGGCCTGCGACATCCTGGTCGCCACGCCCGGCGCCACCTTCGCCATCACCCCGGCCAAGCTCGGCGTTCCCTACAACCTGGGCGGCCTGCTGACGCTGATGAACATGGTTCCGCTGCCGGTGGCCAAGGAAATGCTGTTCACGGCGCAGCCGATCCCGACGACGCAGGCGCTGAACCTCGGCATCATCAACTACATCAAGCCCGCCGACGAGATCGAAGCCTTCGTGTACGGCCTGGCCGGCCAGATCGCCGCCAATTCGCCCCTGAGCATCGGGGTGATGAAGGAGGAATTGCGGCTCCTGGCCAGCGCCCGGACCCTGAGTCCGGAACTGTTCGAGCGGATTCAGGGCTTGCGCCGCGTCGTGTACGACAGCCACGACTATCAGGAAGGCTTGAATGCGTTCCGCGAGAAACGAAAACCCCGGTTCCGGGGCGAATAGGCCAATCCAGCGGTCGGGGGAGGCATGGAAACCGTCGATACCGTCGTCGTCGGCGCGGGGGTGATCGGCCTGGCGGTGGCCCGGCAATTGGCGCTGGCCGGCCGCGAAGTGTTGATCCTGGAGGCGGAGGCCCGCTTCGGCGCGCAAACCTCGGCGCGCAACTCCGAGGTCATCCATGCCGGAATCTACTATCCGACCGGCTCGCTCAAGGCCCGTTTGTGCGCGCGGGGCAAGGAACTGCTCTATCAGTACTGCGCCGAGCGCGGCGTCGCCCATCGCCGGATCGGCAAGCTGTTGATCGCCGTCGACGCGGCGGAGTTGCCCGCGCTCGCCGGCCATGCCAAGCGGGCGGCCGCCAACGGCGTGCCGCTGCGGTCACTGGGGGCCGTCGAGATTTACCAGCGCGAACCGGCGGTGCGCGCGGTCGCCGGCCTTTACTCGGAATCGACCGGCATTCTCGACAGCCATGGGCTGATGCTCGCGCTGCTGGGGGACGCCGAGCAGGCTGGCGCGACCCTGGTTACCCGAACGCCGGTGGTGGCGGCGCGTATCGAAGCGGACGGGATCGCGCTGCGCGCCGGCGGCGATGCGCCGTTCGAGTTGCGTTGCCGCCGGCTGGTCAACGCGGCGGGTCTGCGCGCCCAGGAACTGGCCCGGCGCATCGTCGGCTTTCCCACCGCGCGCATCCCGCCCACGTTTTACGCCAAGGGTCACTATTTCCTGCTGAGCGGGCGCGTCCCGTTCCGACACCTGGTCTATCCGATGCCGGACCATGCTGGACTGGGCATTCACGTGACGCTCGACCTGGGTGGCCAGTGCCGGTTCGGACCGGATGTCAGCGGCTGGCCGGCCACCCCGGACTATGCCTTCGAATCCGGCCTGGAGGACAAGTTTTACCGGGCGATCCGCCGCTACTACCCCGACCTGCCGGACGGCGCGTTGCGGCCGGGCTACACCGGGATTCGGCCCAAGGTCACCGGCCCGGCCGAGATCGCCGGCGACTTCATCGTTCAGGGGCCGGCCGCGCATGGAGTGGCGGGGCTGGTGAACCTGTTCGGGATCGAATCGCCGGGCCTGACCGCCTGCCTGGCGATCGCGGAACAGGTATTGGCCGAGCTGACCCTGGAACCGCGCCGTCACGCCCCGTGATGGCGCCGGTGATAGCGATCCAGAAAGCGGCCGAGCCGTCCAATCGCGTCCACCAGGTCGTCCTCGTGGGGCAGGAACACGATCCGCAGATGGTCCGGCTGGGGCCAGTTGAAGCCGGTGCCCTGCACCAGCAGCACCTTTTCCTCCAGCAACAGTTCCAGCACGAACTGCTGGTCGTCGGCGATGGGATAGAGCCTGGGATCGAGGCGCGGAAACAGATACAGCGCCGCTTTCGGCTTGACGCAACCGACGCCGGGAATCGCCGTGAGTAACTCAAACGCCAGGTCGCGCTGCTTGCCCAGCCGGCCGGTGGGCAGCACCAGATCGCCGATGCTTTGATAGCCGCCGAGCGCGGTCTGAATCGCGTACTGGGCCGGGACGTTGGCGCATAGCCGCATCGAGGCCAGGATGGTCAGGCCCTCGATGTAGTCCTGGGCGTGGCTCCGTTCGCCCGACACCACCACCCAGCCGGCGCGGTAGCCGCAGGCCCGGTAATTTTTCGACAGGCCGTTGAAGGTCAGACACAGCACGTCGTCCGCCAGGGACGCGATGGACGTGTGCTGGGCGCCGTCGTAGAGCACCTTGTCGTAAATCTCGTCGGCGTACACGATGAGCTGGTGCTGGCGGGCGATCTCCAGGATTTCCCGCAGCAGGTCGGCCGGATACAGCGCGCCGGTCGGATTGTTCGGATTGATGACGACGATGGCGCGGGTGTTCGGGGTGATCTTGCCGCGGATGTCGTCCAGATCGGGCAGCCAGCCGGCCTGCTCGTCGCACAGATAGTGGCGCGGGGTGCCGCCCGACAGGCTGACCACCGCCGTCCACAGCGGATAGTCCGGAGCTGGAATCAACACCTCGTCGCCGTTGTTGAGCAGGGCTTGCAAGCTCATCGTGATCAATTCGGACACGCCGTTGCCGATGTAGATATCCTCGACCTGCACCCCGCGAATCCGCTTTTGCTGGGTGTAGTGCATGATCGCCTTGCGCGCGGCGAACAACCCTTTCGAGTCGCAGTAGCCGGAGGCGTCCGGCAGGTTGTGGATCACGTCCTGCACGATCTCGTCCGGCGCCAGAAAGCCGAAGGGCGCCGGATTGCCGATGTTGAGCTTGGTGATCCGCTGGCCTTCGTCTTCCATCTGCTTGGCGCGCGCCAGTACCGGACCGCGAATGTCGTAGCAAACGTTGGCGAGCTTGGCGGATTTGAGGATCGGTTGCATCGGGAGATCATCCTGCGGTTAGGTCAATGCCGTGGTCAAGGTGAAGGAATCGAGCGGGAGCGCGAAGCCGTCGGGGTGATGGAAGTCCGGCGGACCCGGTGGGTGCCGCAACGCCCAATACGAACGTCGGCCATTCCGTGCCTCGATGACGGCGGCCAAAGCCAGCCGCAAGCCCACGTCGCCCGGGTCGGCCGCCAGCTCGGCCAACTCCACCACGGCTTCCAGTTCGAGCCGGTCCGCGCCGACGCGCAAGGTGACGGTGGGTGGCGGGATCGGCTCGACAGCCGTCATCCCTGTTCGATACGCCGTGAAGCGATAAACGGCCCATTCGGTCGACGGTGCGAAGTTGAATTCATGATAACCCGCGCGCGCGCCTCCCGCCAGGAACGCCTCAAAGCAGGTATGCCGCCAAAGTTCGTCCGCGCGACGCGGCGGGCGCGGGTCGGGCAGGCGCACGTCGGCCGGGTCGCCTTCGATCACGTAGCGCAACGCGAGCGATCCGGCGGGAGTCCGGCGCGCTTCGACCGTGAAGCGCCGGACGGTTGCGCACGGCGTGGCGGGATGACAAATCAGGGCGGCGGTCGGCATGGGGAGCGGTCAGGTCGAATCCGGCCGCTGGTCGCGCTGGTCCAGCAGAGCCTTCGTCCTGTTGACGCCGGCCAGCGCCAGCCCGCCCGCGCCGACGCCGACCAGCAAGTTGAGCAACGTTGGAGTGAGGGGAGCCAGCACCTCGCCGATGCAGGGCAAGGCGTGGACCGCGGCTTCCGCGTGGTGCAACACCTCGTGCGAATAGGGCAGGCCATGCAACAGAATCCCGCCGCCGACCAGGAACATGGCGGCCGTGCCGACGATGGACAGGGTTTTCATCAGATACGGCGCGACGCGCAACAGGCCCTGGCCCAGGATGCGCTTGAAACCGGCCCAGGCATGGGTCGCGTCGTCCTTGACGAGATGAAAGCCCGCGTCGTCCAGCTTCACGATGCCGGCTACCAGGCCGTACACGCCGACCGTCATGAGGACGGCGATGCTGGCGATCACGGCCACCTGGGTGGCGAAGGCGGCGTCTTGCACGGTGCCCAGGGCGATCACGACGATTTCCGCCGAGAGCACGAAGTCGGTGCGGATCGCGCCCCGGATTTTTTCCCGTTCGAACGCCACCAAATCCACGGCGGGATCGCTGAGCGCCTGGACGGTCACGGCGTGCGCGGCTTTGGCGCCGGTCTCACCGCGCAGGAATTTGTGCGCGACTTTTTCGAAGCCTTCGAAGCACAGATAGACTCCACCCACCATCAACAAGGGAGTAATCGCCCACGGCGCGACCGCGCTGATCAACAGGGCCGCTGGAACCAGGATCAGCTTGTTTTTCATCGAGCCCTTGGCGACCGCCCACACCACCGGTAGCTCACGCTCGGCGCGCACGCCCGAGACCTGCTCGGCGTTCAGGGCCAGATCGTCGCCCAGGACGCCGGCGGTCTTTCTCGCCGCCACCTTGGTCATCAGCGCCACGTCGTCCAGCACGGTGGCGATATCGTCAATCAGGGCTAAGAGGCTGGTGCCGGCCATGCGGATCGCTCCTGGGAAGCTGTATGGGAATCCCTCGCCCACCGGCGGGGGTAAGGCAGGGGCAAAGGTATTTTTTCAATGGCTTAGCTTATACCAATTCCCAATAGGTTTACTGGATGGGGTGGACCTGATGATAGGCTTTGCTACGCTCGGCCCATCCTACGGAAAAACCGATTTCCGCCTACGAGAGGGCGGCGAGAATAAGGCAGTTTTTTAGCGAGTATTTCTTAGAATATGCCACGTGGAATAATTCCGCGGAGGATTTACCCATGAGCGAGAAGACCGTCAAATCGGCGACCGGCCTCGACGGCGCGGTCGCGGCGCTGCGCCGGCACCTGCTGGAGAAAGGCAACCGTTTCGAGCACGGCCCCGACTACCAAGGCAACGGCAAGGTGCTGGCCAACGTCCGGCAGACCGCCCGGATGTACGAGGGCATGGGCTATGCCAAGCTGTTCGAACTGGGCGATCCACCGGTTTATGCCCTGCTGCAACGCGGTCATCGGGAACTGCATATTTTTCAGCCGCAAGACCCGAAAATCCGGCAATGGCTGGAGAATGAAAAAACCGATCCGAACGATCCCGCCATCCGCGCCTACATGCTCGGTAAATCCGGTTTGAGCGAGGCGGATCTTGCGGTCGCCGCCAAGCCTCGGCGTTACCACATCAACGAGGTGGACGAGGTATTCATCGTCAGCAGCGACGATGATTGAAGCGAGAATCTTCAACCGGGCCGGGAGGCGGACGATCCGGCTCCTCGGCGGCGGAGGCGGTTGGGGATCTCGACAGCGCCCGTTCCCAATACACCACGCCCGGCAGCGGATTGGCGTAGTAAGGCGCGCGGCGCTGAAAACCCATCGCGGTGTAAAGGCGCATCGCCCCTTCCAGCCCCTCCAGGGTATCCAGCCGCATCGCGGCATAGCCCAGGGCCGACGCTTCGTCCACAATCCGGGTCGCCAGGACACGCCCCAACCCCCGACCGCGATACGCCGGCCGGACGAACAGCCGCTTCATCTCGCAGATTCCGTCGTCCAGCGGGCGCAGAGCCACGCAACCCGCCGCGCGTGGTCCGTCCAGCGCCAGCAGCAACCGGCCCCTCGGTGGCGCGTAGCGCCCCGGCAGGGTCGCAAGTTCCTCCTCGAAACCCTGGAAGCACAGATCGACGCCCAGGAACCGCTGGTACTCGCGGAACAGCGTCCGCGCGGTATCGAGGTCGCTGGCGGCTTGCGCTTGCACGAGGTTCATGGTCGCCTCCGGCCTGGCGGTCCCAGTGAAGTAGAATCGGATCCGTTCGCGAGCTGATGGGATCAGTGTGATGCCAACAGTAAACGATCCTCGGGCGCTTCTCCAGGCGGCGGTAAAATTCCACCAGGCGGGGGAATTGGCGCGGGCGGCGCAACTCTATGAACGGGTGTTGCGATTATCGCCGGCGGACCCGAACGCGCTCCATCTGTTTGGGCTGGTCCGCCACCAGCAGGGCGCTCACGCCGAGGGGGCGGCCCATATCCGGCGCGCGGTGGACCTGGTCCCGGACAATCCGGTGCTGCGCAGCAACCTGGGGGATGCCTTGCGCCGGGCTGGAGAGCCCCTGGCCGCGATCGAGCAGTTGCGGGCCGCTCTCGCCTTGCGCCCGGATCATGCCGGCGTCCATCTCAATCTTGGCGCCGCCTACGGGGATATCCAGGCTCATGAGGCGGCGCTGCGCCATGCCGGAGAAGCCGTGCGGCTGGCTCCGGAGTTGGCGGAAGCGCACTACAATCTCGGGCGCGCGTTGTTCGACCAGTTGCGGCTGGAGGAAGCCGTCGTCGCCTTTCGCGAGGCGCTCCGCCGCCGCCCCGACTATCCGGTCGCGGCGGACAATCTGCTCTACCTGCTGAATCTGATCCCAGGACTCGACCCGTGGGAAGTGGCCGCCGAACACCGGCGGGTCTGTGGCCATCTGGACCATCTCGCCAGGCCGCCTCAAAGAAAGCCGAACCGGGGACCGGACCGGTTGCTGCGAATCGGCTACGTTTCCCGGGATTTTCGCGCGCACGCGGTGAATTACTTTTTCGAGCCGGTGCTGGCCCACCACGATCGCCGGCGCTTTCGCGTCTACTGTTATTCCGATGTGGAAAGCCCGGATGCGGTGACGGCGCGGCTCAAGGGTCTCGCCGACCAATGGCGCGACAGCGTCGGCTGGTCTGACCGCCGTCTCGATGAACAGGTCCGCGCCGACCGCGTGGACATTCTGGTGGATCTGGGGGGCCACACCGAAAAGAACCGCCTCCTGCTTTTTGCCCGCAAGCCGGCGCCGTTGCAGATCAGTTGGCTGGGCTACCCGAACACCACCGGGCTCGCGGCGATGGATTATCGGATCGTCGATGCGTTCACCGCGCCGGAGGGGGAAATCTTTCATGGTTGCGAAGCGCCCCTGCGGTTGCCGCAACTGTTCGCCTGTTTTCGTCCCCCTGACCATGCTCCTCCCGTCAGCCCGGCGCCGGCGGCGGAGACTGGCCAGGTCACTTTCGGCGCCTTGCACAAGCTGGAGAAGATCAACCCCGCGGTGATTCGCCTTTGGAGCCGGCTGCTCCAGGCGCTCCCGGACGCGCGGCTGCTCATTGCCCGCGACCAGATCGATTCTTGGCAGCGACAACGGCTGGAAGAAGCGTTCGCGGCCTTGGGAATCGACCCTGGGCGGCTCCTGTTGCGGTCGCTGAACGATCCCACCCGCAGCTTCTTCGAACAGTTTAAGGATATCGACATCTTCCTCGACGTGTTTCCGTGGAGCGGTCACACCCTCGCCTGCTGCGCCCTCTGGCAGGGGGCGCCGGTCATCACCCTGGAAGGAAGCAGCCACGCGGGGAGAATGGTGTCCAGCCTGCTTCATGTCGTTGGACTGGAGCGATTCATCGCCAGGGACGAAGCCCACTACCTGCGCATCGCGGCCGAATCGGCGGCGGATATCCCGACCCTGGCCGCTCTGCGCGCCAACCTCCGTCATCGGGTGGCCGCTTCGCCGCTGCGCGATGAACCGGGATTCACCCGGACGCTGGAGGAGTCCTATGCCAAAGCATGGACCGAGAGGTCGTGAAATGGGTTTGGCTCCGTAGGCGGGCTGAACGGTTGCGAGCAAAATGGCAAGCCATGTACTAAAGTGTATTTGGTAGTTTGGCTTGCTGCATCGAATACAAGCGTAGGTTTCCTGGGTGAATTGTGGGTGGCTGGCGCAACAGAATCCTTTTACCCCCTCGACGACAAACAGGGGCCGCGTAAGAAGGGGTTCGGCTCAACCGCCAGCATCTCCACAAGATCAAACAGGGTTGCCATATCCCAGTTGCGATTGATAGGGAGTACCCATGTCGAACACCACCCTCGGTAAGCCTCACAGGAGCGACCCCGCCGACGTTTCGTCATCGATTTACGATGTCGTTATCGTCGGTGCCGGAGTCAGCGGCGCAATCATCGCCAACGAACTGAGTCAAACCGGCTTTCGCGTGCTTATTCTGGAAGCCGGCCCGGGGCACGATCTGACCATTCCCGGATACGAGCAATACCTCTCGCGCTTCTACGCCTCGGCTTCCAAGGACAACAACGCTCCCTATCCCCGCAATCGCAATGCTCCCATGCCGCGCAGCACCGACGTGCGCAGGCTCCAGCCGGGCGAACCCGACGCGAGCGGCTACATCGTTCAGAACGGCCCCCTGGCGCTCGACAGCACCTACACCCGGGTCGTCGGCGGCACGACCATGCACTGGGAAGGCAAGGCTCTACGCATGTTGCCCGAGGATTTCGAAATGCGCACCCGGTTCGGGCGCGGTTTGGATTGGCCGATTTCCTACGAGCAGTTGGCGCCCTATTACCGCAAGGCCGAATTCGAGCTGGGCGTGTCCGCCGACGTCGAGGACCAGGCTTATCATGGAATCCGCTTCGATCCCGGCTACGTCTATCCGATGCGCGGGATTCCGGCTTCCTACCTGGACAAGACGGTCGCCAGAGGTTTGAACGGCGCCGAAGTCACGTTGCGCGGGGAAAAGTTCGCCTTGACCGTCCGCGGCACGCCGCAGGCGCGCAATGGCGTGCCCAACCCCCGCTATGACGGGGGCAAGGGATACGTTCCGGTGGGCGCGGTCAGCGTCGAGCAAGTGGAGCAGGGCGAACGCTGCCAGGGCAACAACAACTGCGTCCCGATCTGTCCGGTCCAGGCCAAGTACCACGCCGGTAAAACCCTGGTCAAGGCGCTCGCGACCGGCCGCGTGAAGCTGCTGCCCCAGGCCGTGGCGTCGAAAGTCGTGATCGATCCCGGCAACGGCAGGGTTCGCCACATCGAGTTCAAGGCGTACTCGGACCCCGGCTCGACCGAACACGCGACCGGCATCGCCCGGGGGCGGGTCTTCGTGCTCGCCGCCAACGCGGTCGAAAACGCCCGTCTGATGCTGGCTTCCGACCTGCCCGGCACCAGCAATCTGGTGGGGCGTAACCTGATGGACCACCCGTTCCTGCTCACCTGGGGTCTGATGCCGGAAATCACGGGAACCCTGCGGGGGACGCAAAGCACGTCGGGAATCCAGGACCTGCGCGGGGGAGCGTTTCGCCGGCACCAGGCGGCCTTCGCGGTGAGCATTCACAACGACGGCTGGAGCTGGGCGACCGGCTCGCCGTACTCGGTCCTGGCCGATATCGTCGATCGTCAAAACCAGTTCGGCGCCGCCCTGCGCCGGCGCCTGGTCGACCAGGTTTCGCGCCAGTTGCAGTTGGCGTTCATGGTCGAACTGCTGCCGGATCAGAACAATCGCGTCACCGTCGATGCGCGCTACACCGACCCGCTGGGCAATCTCCGTCCCGTCATTTCCTATGGTCTCTCCGACTACACCCTGGACGGAATCGCCTATTCGCGGCGGCTTTCCCGGCTGATTTTCCAAAGGCTCGGCGTCGAGGACCACACCACCTACGATCCGCTGGATTATGCCTACGTGAGCTACAAGGGCGAGGGCTACACGGTGCGGGGCGGCAATCACTGGGCTGGAACCCACATCATGGGGACCAGCGCGAAGGACTCCGTGGTCGATGGCGCGCAGCGTTCGTGGGATCACGAAAACCTCTACCTGGTCGGGGCCGGCAGCATGCCCACGACCGGCACCTCGAACACGACGCTGACCCTGTCGGCGCTCTCCTTCCTGACGGCCGAGCGCATCCGGGGCGAACTTGACCAGGATCGGTCTCCCGCAACCATCGCAGCGGCCTAATTCCGCATAGGGGTCATTGGCATGAGCCTCAAAAGAATCACGACGCTCGACGAATTGCACAACTACTTGCACGCCGCGATGCAGTTGGAGCACGCGACCATTCCTCCCTACCTGACGGCGCTCTATTCCATCCAGCCCGGAACCAACTCGGCTGCCTTTCACGTGCTCCGGGTGGTGGTCGTGGAGGAGATGTTGCACCTGACGCTCGCCGCCAACATCCTGAACGCCGTGGGGGGCGCTCCCGACCTCGCGCGCGAGGGGTTCGTGCCCCTGTACCCCGCTTACCTCCCGGACGGTGAAACCGACTTCGAAGTTGGCCTTCAACGGTTTTCCCGGGAAGCGGTCGAGACTTTCCTGCGAATCGAGCGGCCCGCCCGTTCGTCGGAAGAAAGCCAGCGTCTGGTTCGCCGCCAGAGAGTCGACCGGGGGTTGCTGCCCACGTTCCGGGCGGAGGATGACTCCGATCTGCACTTTTACAGCATCGGGGAGTTCTATCAAGAGATCGGCCGAGGCCTGGCGTACCTCCAGGAAGAGAAAGCGAAATCCGGCGAAACCCTGTTCAGCGGCGATCCGGCGCGACAGATCACGCCGGACTACTACTACTCCGGCGGGGGCGAGATCATCCCCGTGTCGAACCTCGAAACGGCGCAGGAGGCCATTCGCCTGATCTCGGAGCAGGGTGAGGGGTTCGGCAAGCGGATCTACGATTACGAGGGCGAGCTTTCCCACTACTACCGCTTCCAGCAACTCGTCCTGGGCCGCTATTACCGAAAGGGCGACGCGCCCGACCATCCAAGCGGTGGGCCCGTCGACGTTGACTGGGATGCGGTTTATCCGGTCAAGACCAATGCCTGCCTCGCCGACTATCCGCAACCGTCCGAGTTGCACGCGGCGGCGGTGGAATTCAACGCGCGATACAAGGACTTCCTGGGCCGCCTCACCCAAGCCTTCTCGGGGCGGCCGGAACTCTTGCTCGATGCGGTGGGCGACATGTTCCGCATCCGGGAAACGGCCAGCCAGTTGATGCGCAATCCGATTCCTGGAACGAGCGGGCTGAACGCCGCGCCCACCTTCGAAATGCCGCTTCCGACGGAGACCTAAAGCCATGCACGCCGACCAAGCCGAGTTTCAGGATTTTCTCAGCCTTTCTTCGGTGGTCACCGGCTTCACCGCGTTCCAGCTCCAGGGAACCGGGCAGGCGGAGTCTTATTTTTCCACGCTGATCGACATCTTGGGCGAGGCGACGGTGGCCGCGCTGCTGCAAGTTTTTCGGCGGGTTCAGCGGGAAACCGGCGAGGACGCGGCGGCGCTGGATCGGCTGCTGCGGGCCGCGATCTTCAGCGACGAAAAGCTCGGCCCCATCGCCCGCAACCTGATCAAGCTCTGGTACGTGGGCACCTGGTATCCGTTGCCCGCCGCGTGGCGCGAGGCGTTCGGGGAGCTAGAGAAAGACACGACCTTCGTCGTGTCTCCGGCGGCCTACACCGAGGGCCTGCTCTGGCCGGCCATCGGCGCCAATCCCGCCGGCGCGAAAGGCCCCGGCTACGGGACCTGGAGCGCCCCCCCGCGCATTCCCGAAGTTTGAGAATACCGACAGGAAATCTGACATGAGCAGACCAAAATCCGATGTCCTCGCGTACATGAACGACGGTTCGATCCAGGTTCCGTTTTTCGAGAAAGTCACTCTCGCGAACAATCAGGACGACGGCTACTGGATCGCGGCGGTCGATATCGACGGCGATGGGCGCCTGGACATCGTGACTTCCGGGCTGGCGGTGGGCAAGGTCGTTTGGTACCAGAACCCGACCTGGAAAAAGCGGGTGATCGCCGACTTCCCGCTGCCGGTCGCCATCGATCCCGGCGACATCGCGGGACGAGGGCGCAACGACCTGGTCATTTCCCACAATTACGGCAACTGCATGTTTTGGTGCCGCCCCGAGGACGGCAAGGTCTCGTGGCTCGAAAATCCGGGCGCGTTCGATCGCGACGAGCCGTGGCCCGTCCACTTCATTTGCGATCTCATGGCGGCGCATCGGTTGCAGTTGGGGCATTTCACCCAGACCGAGCGCCTGGAGTTGCTCGCGCTGCCGGTCGTGGGCTGCCGGCCCTACGGCAAGGGCGTGCACGAGCCCGTCGCCGTCACCCTGTTCGAGCGGCCGCAAGACGTTCTGCGAGCGCCCCGCTGGGAAGGCAGGATCATCGACAACGAGCATTTTCGCATCATCCACGACGTCGTCCGCCACCGGTTCGGCGGCTATTCCGGCGAGCGGCTGGAGTCGGTGCTGCTGGCCAGCGAAGAAGGCATTAGCTGGTATTACCACGACGAGCGAACCGGTCAGTGGGAGATCGTTCCCATCGGCAAAGGGGACGACACCAATGTCGCCAGCGGGTTCAGGGGCTGCGGCAATGTGGCCTACGGCCGGGTCGGCGACGACCCCTACGCCTATATCGCGACCATCGACCCGTTTCACGGCAACATCGTCACCGTCTACACGCGCAAACCGGGAAAGACTCTCACCGATCATCCGTGGACCCGCACCGTGCTCGATACCTTCGGCCCCTTCGACGCCAAGTCTCAAGGGCCTGGGCACCATGTGGTCACCGGCGATTTCGATGGGGACGGCGACGACGAATTTTTGGTCGCGCTGCGCGGTCCGCTGCCTCATCAGGGCGTCTACTACTACAAGCCGATCGACGTCGAACAAGGTCTGTTCGAACGCTGGCGGGTGTCGTCCGCCTCGGCGGCCCGGATCGCGGTCGGCGATTTCGACGGGGACGGCCGGCTGGATTTCGCCACCACCGGCTACTACACGCCGGGCTATTACCTTTGCGACAACTCCCAGGTGAATATCTTCCTCAATCGATTCACCAAATAGGACGGCCTTGTGTATCCGCTTGATTCGATGGCGAGATTGACCGGAACTCAAAAGTCGCGGAACCGCGAGAATGGTTGTTGACCAATCGGGCGACATCCCGAAAGAGCACAGGAGGTAATCAGCATCATGATCCAAGGGAAAGAAGCGGAACGGCTCCGCCAGGCGTATGCCGACGAACCTCGCTGGATGCTCTGGGGTCCCTATCTATCCGAACGGCAGTGGGGAACGGTCCGCGAAGACTACAGCGAGGACGGCAACGCCTGGGATTACTTTCCGCACGATCATGCCCGGTCGCGAGCCTACCGCTGGGGCGAGGACGGCCTGGCCGGCATCTCCGACGACGAGCAGCGGCTTTGCTTCGCGCTCGCCCTCTGGAACGGAAAAGACCCCATTCTCAAGGAGCGGCTGTTCGGACTCACCAACGGCGAGGGCAACCACGGCGAGGACGTCAAGGAATACTATTACTATCTCGATAACACCCCGACCCACAGCTACATGAAGTGGCTGTACAAATACCCGCAAGCGCCTTTTCCCTACGATGCTCTGGTGGCCGAAAGTCGCCGGCGCAAGCAGACCGACCCACACGCCTCCGAATTCGAGCTGATCGAGACCGGCGCGTTCGCGGACGATCGCTACTTCGACGTGCAGGTGGAGTACGCCAAGGCCTCCCCCCAGGACCTGCTGATCAAGATCCAGATCACCAATCGCGGGCCGAGCGTCTCCACGCTCGACGTGCTGCCGACTCTGTGGTTTCGCAACACCTGGTCCTGGTTCCACGACGCCGAACGGCCCAAGCTCCAGGGGCAACCGACCGGCGGTCCCCAGGGGATTGCCGCGATACGCGCGACCCCGGATTCCTCGGACGACGATGTCGGTCCCATGATGCTCTACTGCCTCCGCCCCGACGAGTTATTGTTCGTCGAGAACGAGACCAACGGGGTCCGGCTGTGGGGCGGAAGCCCGCAAACTCCCTACCCCAAGGACGGGATCAACGATCATGTCGTGCTGGGTCGCGATACCGTCAATCCCGCGCTCACCGGAACGAAAGCCTCCGCCGCTTATCACCTAGAAATCGAGCCCCGGGAAACGAAGACGGTCAGGCTGCGTCTTTCCTCAAACCTCGAACACGCCGATCCCTTCGGCCCGGATTTCGAGGCGACCTTTCAGGCCCGACTCCAGGACGCCGATCAGTTCTACGCCTCCCTGGGACCCGAAGGACTCACGGATGATCGGCGGGCGATCCAGCGCCAGGCTTACGCCGGGATGCTTTGGAGCAAACAGTATTACTACTACCATGTCAGGGACTGGCTGAAAGGCGACCCGGTCGGGCCGCCGCCGCCAGCCGGCCGCTCCCGCAACAGCGCCTGGACCCATTTTTACGCCAGCAACGTCCTCTCGATGCCGGACAAGTGGGAGTACCCGTGGTTCGCCAGTTGGGACTTGTGCTTTCAATCGGTGGTCTTTGCCCGGCTCGATCTGCGGTTCGCCAAGAACCAATTGCTGACCCTGGCCCGTGAGTTCTATATGTCGCCGGCGGGCGCGGTGCCGGCCTACGAGTGGGCGTTCAGCGACGTGAATCCGCCGCTTCACGCTTGGGCGGCGCTGCGCATCCATGAAATCGAAAAGGAGGTATCGGGCGGCGGCGGTGACTCCGAGTTTCTGGCCCAGATCTTCGGCTACTGCCTGATGTACTTCACCTGGTGGACCAACCGGAAAGATTCCGACCAGAAAGGGCTGTTCGAAGGCGGTTTTCTCGGGCTCGACAATATCTCCCTCCTCGACCGCAGCCACCTGGGCGAATTCGAGGCTCAGTTGGGAAAAAAGCTTGAGCTATACCAGTCCGACGGCACGAGCTGGATGGGGATGTTCAGTCTCCATTTGATGGAGATGGCCCTTGAGCTGTCCAGGCAAGGTCAGACGGAATACGCGAGGCTGGCCACCAAGTTCTTCCAGAATTTCGTGCTGATCGCCGAGGCCATGAACAGCATCGAGCACCGCTCGCAGGGCCAAGTGAAGCTGTGGGACGACGAAGATGGCTTCTTTTACGACGTGCTTCGGGTCAGCGGCAACCCCGACCGATACTTCAGCATCAGGCTGCGATCCCTGGTGGGCATTCTGGCGCTATTCCCAGTCGCCGCGGTTGACTTCGGTCAACTCGACAGCGATTGCATCCACGGGCTCAGGGCGCAAGCCAAATGGTTCCGGGACAATCACCCCGAATTTCTCGAACAGGTGCTGACGACGCACGCTGACGAAAAAGAACGTCACCTGCTCAGTTTCGTCAAGCCGGATCGGTTGAAAATCATCTTGAAGCGGGTTTTCGACGAGACGGAATTTCTCGGCCCTCACGGGATTCGAGGAATCTCGCGGGCGTACCGCGATACGCCCGCCAGCCTCACCGTCGACGGCGTCACCATCACCGCCCGGTACGAGCCGGCGGAGTCGTCCATCGGTCTCTTCGGCGGAAACTCCAACTGGCGCGGGCCGGTGTGGTTCCCCATCAATTTTCTCCTGATCGACACCCTGCGGCGCTACCATGAATTTCTTGGCGACGACTTCCAGGTGGAATATCCGACGCGCTCCGGCCGGCAGCGTAACCTGGGCCAGATCGCCGACGACCTGAGTCGGCGCCTGGTCAGCCTCTTCGAACGCGGCGCCGATGGCAACCGGCCGGTCTACGGCGGCGACACGACCTTCCAGAACGATCCGAACTGGCGGGAATTCATCCTGTTTTTCGAATACTTTCACGGAGACAACGGCTCCGGAATCGGCGCCTCGCACCAGACCGGCTGGACCGGTCTGGTGGCCGAGCTGCTCCATCGCTCATGATAGAGATCTGACCAATGCCAAACGACCAAGTGAAATTCAAGCGGGATGTCTGGTTCGGCGTCACTCCCACGCTGTGGTGGAACGACGACTTTCTGGATATCGACATTGGAATTACGTTCGGACAATGCGTGAGCGAGATGGCGCTCGCCGGCTTTCAAGGTTGCAGCGTCGGCCACAAGTTTCCCACCGACATCGCGGAACTCACGCGCGAACTCGATCTCCGCGGCCTCCGCGTTTCCGAACCCTGGACGAGTCTGTTTTTCACGTGCCGGGAGATGCACGACAAGACGGTGAGCGATTTCCGAAAATCCCTGGATTTCATCAAGGCGATGAACGGCACCGACGTCGTGGTTGCCGAACTCGGCCATTCGGTGCATCAAAGCTCGGTCGCGGTCCTGCCCAACCATCCCGTTTTCGACGACCGACAATGGGATGCGCTGACGCAAGGTCTCAACGAAATCGGCCGGATCGCGAAAGATGCGGGCATGCGCCTGTGCTACCACCACCATATGGGCACCGGCGTGCAGACCCGCGCCGAAGTCGACCGACTGGCCGCTTCCACCGATCCCGAACTGGTCTACTTTCTGCTCGACACCGCCCATCTCCGGTTCGCGGGCGGCGATCCGCTCGCCATGGCCGAGACCTACGCCGACCGGATCAAGCACGTCCATCTGAAAAATCTCCGCCACCCCGTGCTGGAACGGGTGATTCGGGACAATCTGTCCTTCAAGGAGGCGATCCAGGCGGGAATCTTCACCGTTCCCGGCGATCCCGAAGGCTGCATCGATATTCGCCCGATCCTGCAAGTGCTCGCGGACCACGACTACGCGGGCTGGCTGGTCGTCGAAGCCGAACAGGATCCCGCCCGAGCGAATCCGCTGTATTACGCCAGGATGGCCCGCAACCATCTGCGCGAGGTCACGGGTCTTTAGGCGGCATCCGCCCTCGCCGCCAGCGGGTTGGCCGCGAGGCTTGCCCGATGAAGCGGGTTCGAGGAACGAACCCGCCGCGCCGTTTTCGCTGACTGGCTCACGGCCTCATGGCTTGGCCTTGGCTTCCGCCATTTCGAGGATTCTGGAATACCCTTCCGGAAAACCGATGGTGACGGATCCCATCGTGGGATGATCCATCTCGATGACCACATAGATCACAATCGCGATCAGGGCCGCTAGGAGGGACATCATGACGATATGCGCCCAGAAATTTTCGGTGCCGAACAGGAACGTGAAACCGATGACAATGATCGCCCCGGCCAAGACCCCTATCCAAACGACGCTTGGTAGCTCCTCGTGGGTGGCTTGATGACGGAGATTGTGGTACTTCGACAATTCATTCAGGTTTTGCAGGATTTGGGTGTATAGAATTTGTTCGTGCCCGCTATCTGGAACAATACCATCAAGCAGGGTGAGCAACTGATTCAGGGCGGTCACCGCCCTGCTGGCGGCCGGTTCGACCGATATCAGATGCCGCTCATCGACGGCTTGGTGGATGTATTTTAGCAGGCTTTCCTCCATGGTCCGGGAAGCCGCCTGGTCCGGGTAGGCCACCACGTTCTTGTACAGGACCATGGCGACGCTACTCTCTTTCTCCACATTCGCTTTGGCGTCGTTGAACTGCTCCCACACGACGAGCACCACGAAGGCCAACAGCACGCCGTAGGTGGTTCCCAAGGTCGCGAAAACGAAGCCCGCCACGTCATTGTGAATTCGGCGGACTTCGGCCGGGATGAACCGGTGGACCACGAGAAACCCGGAGATCGAAAAAAATACCGCAATGGCCAACAACAGAAAGATCGCCACCCATTGTGGCAACGCGAGCAGGTGGGCGGAAAGGGACATGGTGCCTCCAAAGCCATAAGGTGAAAAAACGGCCGTAACCCCCGAGCGCCAAAGGTGAGGTATTATCCCAACTACCCTGCTTTCCTCGTCGGGGGTATAAGATTCCCCGTGTGGTCAGCCGAGCGCGGCTGGTCAAACTCCATCGTCTGGTTTTCTTTCCACGGCGCGGAGAAGTTTCATGCTCATCGTTCGCCTTCGCAATCTGTTGTTGAACTGGACGGACTCCGTCGCGGAAGCGCGCCTCTACTGGAATCCAGTCTGGCGGGTTTATCCGCCCGCGAAAGACGATCCCAATCCCTACGACACCACCAACTCCAATGGGGAAGTCCAGTACGATATCGCCGGCTTTCCGCCAGGCGAGCATACGCTGTGGATCGTTCCAAAATATACGACAACGGACCCGGTTGGTTACTGGACCGCCATCGGCGCCGACGTTGCGCGAATCTATCGCGGGTTGCGGATTCAATTGTCGATTGGTAACCAGAACAACGTCACGGACGCGCGGGTTCACTCCAGCACGATGGATAACGGTACGCTCGTCGCCCATGTGGCCAGCGTCAAGGAACAAGTGCTGGACGTACGCTTGCGGCCGATGTGGATCAAGTCCCCCTACAATTACGGTCGAACCCAGAAGATCGACATGATCGTCGTGCACAAGACCGGTGGCGATACGATCGGGTCGGCGATCAATCAGTTCCTGAGCGGTGGAACCAGCGCGCACTATCTCGTCGACCGCGATGGTCAGGTCGTCAAGATGGTGCTCGACAGTCAAGCCGCTGGACACGCCTCGCACGAGAACGACCAGGACCAGTCGCATTGGGGGACGCAGACCGGGCTGGCGTGGCGCTCGATCGGCATCGAGAATGTCGGCACCACGAAGCAGGGCCTGACCGACGCCCAATACCAGTCCCTGACTCGACTGATCCAGGAGCTCATGCGATATCACGGCGTTCCCCGGCATCGGGTCGTGGGTCACAGCGATATCCTGACCGATGGGCAGGGCCACCTGAGCGATCAGCGCATTGCCTGTCCCGGTTACCAATTCGAATGGTCGCGGCTCGAAAACGCCAACCCGGGAATTGGTCTGGCGCGAACTGGCGGCGGCGCCGGCGGCGCCGATCCGGTCGCGGAATTCTTCAAGTCGATCAGCCTCGGCGGGTCGCCGCCGCCGGCCTTGCGGCCCGGAGATCACGATCCCAGGATGGTGGGCGGCAAGCCCCGGCCGGGCCGATTCGGCGGACGCGAAATCAAGGACGTGACCGAGACGCCGATCAAGCACCTGCAAACCTGGCTGGCGGAGATCGGCTACTCGGTCGGGCCAGCCGACGGCCAGTTCAACCCTCGCATGGCGCGGGCCGTGCGCCACTTTCAAGTGCACTTCGAGGGTCGAAGCGACAGCGACACGATCAATGCGCGGACGGCCGCCTTGATCCGCGCGGTTCGAGACGCCAACCCGAAAGCGGATTGAGCCAGCCGCGCCGTCTCTTCAACCCTGGCCGCGGAGGATGGAGGCTGTGGGAAGACGCTTCCTAGCGGGCGGGCTGATAGATTTGATCGAAGACGCCGCCGTCGGCGAAATGGATCTTCTGCGCTTTCTGCCAGCCGCCGAAGACGTCGTCGATGGTGAAGAGGTTCACCTTGGCGAACTGTCCAGCGTGCCGGGCCGCGATTTGGGGATCGCGCGGGCGGTAGAAATGCTTGCCCGCGATGTCTTGGCCCTCCGGGCTGTAGAGATAGTTCAGATAGGCCTCGGCGGTCTTGCGCGTGCCTTTCTTGTCGACCACCTTGTCGACCACGGACACCGGCGGCTCGGCCAGAATCGACAGCGACGGCGTCACGATCTCGAACTGGTCCGGCCCGAGTTCCTTGGTGGCCAGAAACGCTTCGTTTTCCCAGGACAGAAACACATCGCCGATTTCACGCTCGGTGAAGGTGGTCAGGGAGCCGCGCGCGCCGGAATCGAGCACCGGGACGTTCTTGTACAACTGGCCTACGAATTCGCGGGCCTTGGCTTCGTCGCCGCCGTGCTTCTTCAGCGCGTAACCCCAGGCGGCCAGATAATTCCAACGCGCGCCGCCGGAAGTCTTGGGATTGGGGGTGACGACCGAGACGCCCGGCTTGACCAGATCGTCCCAGTCCTGGATTCCCTTGGGGTTGCCCTTGCGAACCAGGAACACGATGGTCGAGGTGTAGGGCGCGCTGTTGTTCGGCAAGCGATTTTGCCAGTCCTTCGGGATCAGCTTACCCTTCTCGGCGATAGCGTCGATGTCGTAGGCCAGGGCCAGGGTCACCACGTCGGCTTCCAGCCCGTCGATCACCGCGCGGGCCTGTTTGCCGGAGCCGCCGTGCGATTGCTGGACGATCACGGTTTCGCCGCCCTGGCTCTTCCAGTGCTTGACGAACGCGGCGTTGAAGTCCTGATAAAGCTCGCGGGTCGGGTCGTAGGAGGCGTTCAGCAGGGTGGTTTGGGCGAGGGCGGTCGAACTGGCTCCCGCTGTCAGGGCAAGGGTGAGCAAGGTGTGAGTGAGGCGGGTGATTTTCACGGGGCTTCTCCAATGATTAAGAACTTTAAGAAATATATATTGTATTTTTTCATAATTTAAATAAATAAAGATGCATAGCTTATCGTGGCAGGGCATAAGCGCGACCTTGGAAAGATTGGAGATGAATACCTGATGATGGGCTGGGCCAAGAATCTTGGATTGTTTATAGATTTTTTATACAATGGTTTCAATTTATTAACAGTACATTGATTTATACAAAAATAGTTACTTTACTTGACGTAATAGCTTACTCGGAATACCCGTTCATGGCATCAAGGCATGGTGCCATCCCGCCATGCGCGGGTCGGTCGACGACACAACCCTAAATAACGTCTATCTGGGGGGAGAAAAAACTATGGTGGAGGAAAAACCCAGGTTCGCACTGAAAATCTTTCACAAGATTCTGCTGACGATGATCGCGGTGGCGCTCATTCCGCTCGGTGGCTTGTTGTATATCAGTGGATATCAACTCGATCAGAACTGGCGGCGAAACGTCCACTTGAATCTGGCCTTGACCGCCGAGGGTCTGGTGGGCAAGGTCAATGGATGGACGGACATGAATCTGCGGGTTCTGCGCGAAGCCGCTCTGTTGCCCGCCATCGCTTCCATGGATCCTGCCCAGCAAAAGCCGGTCCTCAAAGCCATTCAAAGCACCTATGAATGGAGCTATCTGGTGTTCACCACCGATCGCGACGGCTGGAACATCAGCCGCAGCGACGACAATCCCCCTCAGTCTTACGGTGATCGGAACTACTTCAAGCAAGTCATGGAGGGCAAGCCGGTTGGACAGGAAGTGGTGATCGGTCGAACCACCCAGAAACCGGCGTTGATCCTGGCCGGTCCGATCCGGGCGACCGCCGCCACCGCCACGGGCTCGGCCCCGGCCGGGGTGATGGCCATGGCCATGCATCTGGTGGACGTTTCCACGGTGGTGGCCGGAGCCAGGATTGGCCAAACGGGATTCGCGATCCTGGTGGACCAGAACAACAAGGTCATCGCGCATGGCAAGCCGGAACGGGTTGCCCAGGCTTTGCAGGATTTCAGCTCGCATCCGGCGCTACAGGGGCGAGAGACCGCCCAGGAACCGGTTTTCTACGAGGAGGAGGGCCGGCGCGTCGTGGCCCATACTCAAAAGACCAGCCTGGGCTGGACCCTGATTATCCAGCAAAATTATGACGATGCCTTCGCGCCCTTGCTGGAGGCAAGGCGCAATGCATGGATATTGATTGCTCTATCCCTGGCGTTGGTCCTGGGAGTGGCCTATTTGCTATCCCGGCAACTGGCCAGTCCAATTTCGGAACTGACCACCGTCGCCGAAAACATCAGCCTTGGTGGCGGGTTCGACCGGAAAATCGTCGGCACCGAGCGCCGCGACGAGATTGGCGCCCTGGCGCGCGCCATCGAGCGAATGACGGTAAGTATCAAGATGGCTTTCGAGCGGTTGCGCAAGACGCCGTAAATCGGTGGACGTTGATGGCAACGCCCGTGGCGTCTTGGATGGTGGGCAAGGCACGTCCCGGAGGTACTGGATATGGCTCAATCGCAAATTTCTCGCTTCGTGGAACTGATAGACGATGAACTGCCCAGGCTGTGTCGGGAAAAACGCACCGGCATGCTCTTCGTCGCGAGCAGCGATAGTCGTTTGGCGCAGTTCGGCTTGGATCAGGGTGCGATTGTGTTCCTGGTCTTTCAGAATAAACGGGGTTTGGAAGCCTTGTCGTTACTGAAGGGACAGGACTTCAAGGTTGGCGTTTGTCGCTTTTTCGATGGGCAGGCTTCGCCCGCCCGGCTGGTTTTGCCTCCCACGGATGACATCCTGAGGCAACTCGCAAACGAAGTTCCTCGGGTCGCCGCGCCCGATCCGGTGAGCGGCCGGACTCGACCCACGGCGGCCGATCCGGTGAGCGGCCGGATTCGACCCACGACGGCCGATCCGGTGAGCGGCCGGATTCGACCCACGACGGCCGATCCGGTGAGCGTCCGGACTCGACCCACGACGGCCGATCCGGTGAGCGTCCGGACTCGACCCACGGCGGCCGATCCGGTGAGCGGTCGAGTGTTGAGCGACCAGGTCAAGGCCGCTTTGAAACAGGAGTTGGCGGAGTTCATCGGACCCATGGCCGCAATCGTTTGCGAGGAAGCCTGGGCTTCGGCCAGCAGCCTGGCCCAGGTACTGGACGCCTTGAGCCGGGAACTGCCCGACCCCAAGCAGGCGGCGCGCTTCCGGCAAAACATCCTCAAACGGCTGGTGCCTTAACGGTTTCTCCGGGCAAGGGGCGCAAGGGGCGCGAACGCCGGCGAATCGCGGCGCGGCGCCCCAACGTTCCCTGTAATCGGGCTTCTCGACAGTGGAATCGCCATGTACTCATCCACCGCCAGCATTCGCGCCCTGATGGCCGACTTTCATATCGCCGGGATGATGTTGCGTTACAGCAGTTTCATTCCCCGGCTGTACAACCTGTGCCGGTCACTCGGCTTCAAGACGGGCAAGATCATGCCTTCCCGGGCGTTCTGCTCGGACGAGAACCAGGGCTATCCAATCATCCTGATCACCAAGCATTTTGGAGTGTTCCCGTTCAATCACGGCCAGGTCGGCGGCATCGTGGCCACCGACCGCCATGCGCCTCACGCCGAGCACGGGCGGGACATGGTGATCATTCACGCCAGCCATGTCGGCTACGATCCGGAGCGCCGCGTTTTTGGCGCCTACCGGCGGCTGCAAAGCGAGGATCAGCATCTGACGTCCAGTTGCGGCAAGATCGAAGCGGTACTGCGCTGGTATCAGGAAGAGTACGCTTTCGCCCGGGACAACATCCTTCTGGAGCGGCAAGGGGAGGACTATCTCGTTACCATCGATAACCAGTTGCTGCGAGAAAATCGCGACGAGGGCCTGTTTCTGAACCTGGATCGCGTGGCCGCACCGGGTGCCGGTGGCGGATTCCGGCCGGTGCATTGCCAGAGCACGGCCAAGAGTCTGGTCGCCGCGCCCGAGTTGCGGCGCGAGATGGAACAGGCCGGCTGGCCGGAGGGACGGCGCGAGCCGATCGGCGGCCGCCTGTTGCCGGAGTACTTCCGGTTCAAGCGCGACATCCAGGGCGACCTGGAGGGCCGCAGCCATCTGGAACAGAACCTGCTCGAACCGATGGCCTGGATCGTGACCGCGCCACATCCGCTGCTGACCGCCGCCCAGGTCAACACTCAGGTGGAATTCGACCGCACTTTTCGCACCATCGTCCGAGAGCACGGTTACCAGGGCAAGCGGGTGCTGTATGTGTCCGGCCTCCATATCGACATCTCGCCCAAGGCCGGCCAACGCTTTCCGCTGACCAAGTTCGTGCCCTGGGCCGCCTTCGTGCAGCAGCCGGACGGTTCCCATGAAACCTGGGAGCAGCTTGAGCTGCTGGCGCGGCTGCGGGAACAGCCCAGCACCAATCCCGACCAGATCGACCTGGAAGGGGTAATTCATCAGATGGAGCAGACCGAGGAGGTTCGCGTCGAGGCGTCCTGATCCGGTCGCCGGCGCGCTGGAGGGTCAGACGAAGGGCGTGAACGTGGGGGGATCGCAGTCCGGCAACCCGGCCTCCTCCATGATCCGACTCCACAGTTGGGCCAGGGTCAGGTCGAGCGTCTGGCACGCCTCGTCCAGGCTGACGTAGCGGTGTCGCGCCAGGAACCGGCTGGCGGCGGTTGCGGTGGCGTGGCGGTCGTTCAGGGGCAAATCCTCGAAGCGCATGGCGGGTTCCGGTGCGGTCGGTTGGGCAACGGCCGCCATTTCATCCGACCCGCTCGGAGCTGTCCAGCGGTTTCGCCGCCGGTCACCGCCGCGTCGTGTTCAGCCAGTCCAGAACTTCGTCCCACCAAGCCGCCGTCGGCTGGATGGGCCAACTGTTGTGACCCGCCGCCGGAAAGAGCCAGCGGCGCTTCGGCTCGCGCAGCGTCTCGTACAGGCGCTGACTGTGCCGCGCCGGGATGATCTCGTCCCGTTCGGCGACCAGGATCGCCACCGGTCCCGGATACTGGCTCAGGTGGGTCCGGTTGTCGTAGCGGTCAAGCAGCAACCAGCGTGCCGGCAAGTACCAATACAGCGTTTGAGCCAGCTCCGGCAGGCTGTCCCAGGGCGTGATCAGCGCCACCCCGGCGACCGGCAGCGCCTGATCGGCCGCCACCGCCGCCGCCACCCCGGCCCCGAGCGATTCGCCCCAAAGCCACAGGGGACCGCCGAATTCGGCCAGCGCCCGCCGGGCGGTCTCCCGGCCATCGGCCACGAAGGACGCTTCGCCCAGTTCCCCGGTCCGCCCGCCGTAGCCCGGATACTCGGCCAGGACCACCCGATAGCCCCGGCGTTCCAGCGCCGCCAGGTAGTAGCCCCGGTCGCGGGCGCTGCCGGCGTTGCCGTGGAACACCACCACCGTGCCGCGCGTCGGGGGATGCGCCGTCGAATCGGCGCTGACGTAGCCCCGGAACGCGGGGCCGCCGGCCGCCGGCCAGATCGCCAGCGCCGGCCCACCGGCCAGGCGCAGATTATCGACCGAGGGCGGCGCGGGATCGGGGAAATACAGCATCCGTTTCTGGTTCAGGGCGATGGCTCCCACCACCAGCAGGTAACCCCCGATCAGGCAAAGCAGCAGGATGCGCATCGAACGGGCTCCATGGTCGGGCCGCGTGACCGGGACCGGCTTCGTTTTACCGCGCCGCCGGTTCCAGGCGGGCGATGACGCCCTCGCTGGAATCCGTCAGCAGGTAAAGATACCCATCGGGTCCGGCCCGCACGTCGCGGATGCGGCCCAATTCATCCTTCAGCAAGCGTTCTTCCCGAACCACTTTTTCGCCATCGAAGCGCAGCCGCACCAGCATCTGGCCCTTGAGCGCGCCGACGAAGAGATCACCGCGCCAGCGTGGGAACCGGTCGCCCTGGTAAAAGGCCATGCCCGACGGCGCGATGGACGGAACCCAGACGTGCAATGGCTGCTCCATGCCCGGTTTGTGGGTTCCCTCGCCGATTTTGGTGCCGATGACGTACTCGACGCCGTAGGTGATGACCGGCCAACCGTAATTGCGGCCGGCGCGGATCACGTTCACCTCGTCGCCGCCCTGGGGACCGTGTTCGTGCGCCCACAGTTCGCCGGTGGCCGGATGCAGCGCCGCGCCCTGCACGTTGCGATTGCCCAGCGAATAAATTTCCGGCCGGGCGCCGGCCCGGTTCACGAACGGATTGTCGACGGGAATCTGGCCATCGTCGCGCAACCGCGCGATCTTGCCAGCCAGGTCGTCCAGGTTTTGCGCCCGCTCCATCTCGCCCCGGTCGCCCATGGTGATGTACAGGTTTCCCTGCCGGTCGAACACCAGTCGCGAGCCAAAATGACGGCCGCCCTTCGATTTCGGGTGCTGGCGAAACAGCACCTTCATGTCCTCCAGCCGGCGATCCACCAACCGGCCGCGGGCCACTTCGGTGCCGACGCCGCCTTCGCCTTGGGCCGCGTAGGACAGGTACACCAGACCGTTTTTGGCGAACTGGGGATGCAGCGCCACGTCGAGCAGGCCGCCCTGGCCTTGCGCGGCGATGGGCGGCAGACCTGCCACGGGTTGGGGGTCCAGGGTTCCATCGGCGGCCACCAGGCGCAGCCGGCCCGGCCGCTCGGTGACCAGCAAGCGACCATCGGGTAGAAACGCCAGCCCCCAGGGATGTTCGAGTCCACGGGTGACGACCGCCACGCGAAAAGCGTGCTCCTCGCTGGTGAACGCTGATTCGGCGGCGCGAACGGACGACAGGGCGCCGCTGGCCAGCAGGGCGGCGACGAGGAGGGAGGAAATTCGGTTCAGCGCCATGAGCATGGTATTTCCCTAGCGCAAATACGCCCCATCCACCCCGATCTTGCCCGGCCCGTTCAGCACGTAGATGCCGGCGGAATTGGCCTGTACATGGAAGGACATGCCGCCGTGGTGGACGGTGATTTCGTTGCCGGTCACCGCGTCGCGATAAACCCCGTTGCGGAGGTTGCCGACGCTGATGTCCTGTCCGCCGCCGATGGTCAATCCCACCACGACGTAGCTTTCGCCGTCGTTATGGTCGCGGACGAAGCTGATGCCGCTGCCCCATTCGTTGACCTGGCTCATCGGCCCTTTTTGCAGGGCGGGGATGGCGCGGCGGATTTGATTCAGTCGCTTGATGTGCTGGTAGAGCGGGTGGCTCTGGGTTTCGGCGATGCGGTCGTCAGTCAGGTGATCGCCAAAATATGCCCGTCCGGTCTGATCCAGGGTGTCGTCGTTGCCGATCACGTCTTGCGGGGCGCCCTTCATGAACTCGATTTCCTCGCCGTAGTACAGGCAGGGAATGCCACGCGCCGTCCACAACAGATTGTAGGCCGCCGCCGCCATCCACTGCTCGCCCTTGAAACGGAAGCGGAAATCGTTGTCGGGACCGACATCGTGGTTTTGCAGGAAGGTGACCAGGGTCGAGGGGTTGCCGAAGATCCAGTCCATGTCCAGCACGGCCTTGACCCCGCCGAAACTGCCCCGGCTCAGGTTGTCGCGGAAGGTGGAGAACAGGCCGAAGTCGAGCACCGCGAAGCCGGAATCGCCGCCGGAATTGGGGTCGCGTGGATCGTGACCCAGCCGGGTGTACCACCAGGGCCGAATGAACGAGGGGCCGTTGTCGCCGTGGCCCAGATCGCCAAAGCCGTAGCCCTTGACCAAATTCTCGCCGAACACGAACAACCCCGGCTTGTGCGCCTTCCAGGCGTTGACGTATTCCAGCAGGTTGTCGCGCGGAACGTGCTTCACCGTGTCGATGCGCAGCGCGTCAACGCCCATGTCGAGATAGCGGTTGATGGAACCGATCAGATAGTCCTTGACGTTCTGGCGGTCGGTGGCGAGGTTGATGCAGTCGCCGGCGATGTGTTTCAACTGCACCGCCGCGCTTTCCCAGTCGCCGCCGCAGATGAAGCCGTGCTGCATGTACCACTCGGGGTCGAGGTGGTTGGCGTCGATGCCGAAGAAGCGGCCGGGGTTGTAGCCCGACTTGGGCACGGTCTCGCCGGTCTTGGGATCGACCAGCGGAACCTTGCCTTCCGGGTCCATGACGTGCCGCTCGCGATACCACTCCGGGGCGACCGGATTGTCGATATCGTCGCGATTCGGCCAGGCGTAGTTGCCGAGGTTACCCTGGTAGGGACCGTGGTTGACCCGGCCCTGTTCGGAGCCTTGCGGCACGTAGTATTTGATCGGCAGGTGGTCGATGTGGACCTTGCCGCGAATGCCGTACTGGCAGGAATGATTCACCACCACGTCCTGGATGATCTTGATGCCGCGCTGGTGGGCCGCGTCGATCAAATCCTGATAGGTGGCGTCCGGTGATTCCAGTCGGGGGTCGATCCGGGTCCAGTCGTAGGCGTGGTAACCGTGATAGTCCAGGCCGCTGCGATTCTCCACCGGCGGGGTGATCCAGATTGCGGTGAAACCGAGGTCGCGGATGTAATCGAGCCGCTGGATCAGGCCCTTGAAGTCGCCGCGCCAGTGCGGGTCTTCCGGCTGGCCGGTCGCGCGGTTGAACTTGATGCGGTCGCGGCAGAAGAAACTGATACTGGGATCGCCTTCGTAAAAGCGGGCGGTCAGCAGAAAATAAATGGTCTCCTCGCGAAAATCGCCCAGCGGTCCGGCCGGGTCGAGCGGCGCGTGGGCGCTGGCCGGGGCGGGTTGGCTGGACGGGGAGGGATGATGCGCGGCGGCGGCGCTGGCTTCGGCCGCCGCCCGGTTGTCGTGCCACTGGCCGTTGGTGTAAAAGCCGCCGTTCTCGCACCGCAGGTCGCCGGTTTGACAGCCGTGGTTGTCGTTGAACACCAGGTTCGCGGCCTCGATGCCGGCGAACCGGTAAACGAACCAGCCGTCCGCTTCCGCCGTCATCGGCGTGCCGGGCCAGAGCGTGGCTTGTGGGGTTGGCCGGGTGTCCCAGTAGTGAATGTGGACGGTGTCGGCCCAGTGGGCGGGTTTGTGAAAATGGACAATTAATTCGGGCATGGCCAAGCATCCGGGCGAAGTGGAAAGAAAGCGCGAAAGCGCCGAAAGCATAGTCCACAATCGACCGCATGGCCGACGCTTTCCAACGTATCATGCCATTTACCGCCCTTGCGCAACCGCCCTTGGTGGAGGCCGTTGGCCCGAACCTTGTGCTACGAACGCCAGAACGGCTTGGTTCCTTCGCGAAAAGCATCGGCCCGGCCGATGCCGATATCTTTCAGCATGGCGTCGCTCAAACCCAGCAAGGCATGCCTTTGGCGATGGATTTCATACCATTCCGCTACTTGACGTCTCGCGCGGGCAAGCAGCGCGCGGATGTTCAGGGGCCGCTCGGCGAAAAACTCCAGCTTCAAGGTCGCGCTGCGCAACATGGCTTTCTCCTCCAGGATTCTTCGGACGCAGCCAGTATGTTCGACCCGTATTGATTCATCTAACGAATAAATCTGATAAGATCAATCAATTCTTGTGATGAATCGGAGTTTCCTTCATGGCGATTCAACTCGACCCGGATTTGTTGCGCACCTTCGTCGCCATCGTCGATGCGGGGGGGTTCACGCAAGCCGCGAAGCAGGTTCACCGCACGCAATCGGCGGTTTCCATGCAAGTGCGGCGCTTGGAAGACACGTTAAGTCGGGAACTGTTTCAGCGGGACGGACGCGGCGTGCAGCTCGCTCCCGACGGCGAGGCTCTTCTAAGTTATGCGCGGCGATTGTTGAAACTGCACGACGAGGCCGTGGCCGCCCTGACCCGCCCCGACTTTTCCGGCCTGGTGCGGATCGGCACGCCGGACGATTACGTGGATCGCTTCCTGCCGGAAATCCTGGCGCGCTTCGCCCGCGCTTTTCCGCGCGTGCAAGTGGAAGTGATTTGCGAACCGAGTTCGAACATGCGCCGGATGCTGGCCGAAGAACGTCTCGATCTGGCGTTGATCACCTGCACGCCCGGCGCGGAAACCGGCGAGGTGTTGCGCCGCGAGCCGGTGGTGTGGGCCGCCGCCGAGCGCCATCTTGCTTACGAAGAGGAGCCTTTGCCGCTGGCGCTGTTTCAGCCGGGTTGTCCCTTTCGCGACTGGGCCATGGCCAGCCTGGATCGTTTGGGCAAGCCGTACCGGATCGCCTACACCAGTGCCAGCATCAGCGGCATCCTGGCGGCGGTCACGGCCGGCCTGGCGGTCACGGTGCTGTGCCGTAGCGTGGTGCCGTCCGGGGTGCGGGTGCTGAATGGCGAAGAGGGGTTTCCACCGTTGCCTTCGGCCAGCATCACCTTGCACCGAGGTACTTCGGTTTCCGCCGTGGCGGAATGCCTGGCCAGCTATATTCGCGAAGGTTTCAGCGCGGACGGGTCATTGCCTCCGGCGCTTGCTACGGCGTCCGTCCCGGCGGCGGCTTGAGCCGTCCGCGGGCATTGAAAGCGCTCCGGGCAGCGTGATGAGCGTTGCGCGCGCCACGCGCCGTCGACGCCGGCTTTCAAGCGGGGTTGGCGAGATCGAGCGCATGCGCCCGCTGGATGAAGGCGTTGACCGTCGTCAACGCCATTTGCGCCGCCAAAACGTCGCCCAGGGGCTTGAGCCAGATCGAGCGCACCTCGCAGTCCAAGGTGAACGCGATGCGGCAGCCTCCCTCGGACTCGGGCGCGAACGCCCAGCGGATGTCGAAACGGCGAAAACCCCGATCCGCCGAGGTCACCAGGATGGAATGGGGTGGTTGCAGCACGGTATGGGTGCGAAACCGGTGGGCCAGGAGGCCGACCGCCAACACCTGCTCGGTTTCGTAACCGTCGGCGTCGCGCTGGACGATCCGCGCTTCGCGCATCAACGGCAGGAACTCGGGATACCGCTCCACGTCGGCGACGAGGTCGAACATGCGCTGGGGAGCGATGGACACCACGCGGCTTTCGTAATGATGGGATGCCTTGGCCATCGCGCTATACTCTTTGTCGTGGTCGCGACGAGACGGGGTATGAATTTCATTGTACACCTTTCGCGTCTTCTCTCCGAACGTTGTCCGGGGCAATCGGTTGACAGCCTTTGGTAGAGTGGTTCAATGTGAACCCCCAATGCCCGGATTTCGCGGCTTGGCGCGAAATTTCGGACATTGGCGCGGGTGGGCGTTGGCAAACCGAGGAAAGAAGATCATGCAAGTACGTATTTACTCCTCCGATAAGGCTCATGGCCTGTTCGTCGTCCTGCCGGCCGCGACCGATCCCGCCTCGCTACCGGCGGCGGTGAAGCGTCTTCTAAGCGAAAACTCCTGGGTCAAGGAATTCGAACTGTCGGCCGACAAGCCCACCATCGGCCTCGATGTCCACAAGACGCTCGGCGACATCGCGGCGCAGGGTTATCACGTCACCAAACCGCAGTTTCTAGAGGAATGAGGGAATGGCCCAACCCGGCGACGGGGTCCGGGGCGGCGCGAGAGGTCCAATATGCGGTAATTCCCGCCAGGGCGGCGCGCTGCCTTGAACCGGCGCCGGCGTGAGCCAGGCGGCGGCCCTGTCGCAAGATGGCGATCTCGCGCGCCTGCCCCGAGGTCATGGCGCCGCGCAACTGGGCGCGGCGGATTCGGATGGTAGCGTTCATCGCATCCTCTCCCAAGCCAGTCGTCTTCCGTGGGTGAAGAACCGCCCGGCCGACAATGCCGGGTGTGTCGAGCTTAAATGAGCATGATGCGTGCCATGTCGTATGGCGCGGCTCCGCCGACTTGATGCCCCCGATTCAAAATTTTCGCCGGCCAAATCCCCGCCGCGCTTACCGGTCCTGATCATTAGGGGCGGCGTGGCGTTCGCGGCGCCGGAAGCGCGATCAATAATTTTTTCATCGCTCGATCGTGACCAGCCCATTTCTAACCCGAAGTTTTGGTTGCCAGGGGAATACTCCGGGCCTCTTAAAACTTTTCGGGAGCGTGAACGATGAAAAGCTTGGCGATGATGACGACATTGCTGATGTTGAGCAGCCCGGTCTGGGCCGGCGGTAGTGTCGAGATGGGTGGCAATTACGAATCCAAGGTCCGGACCAAGGACAACTACAACGCTGCCTTGGGCATGGATGCCGTGGCCAGCCAGAACATCGGCGGGGTCCACAGCGCGCGGGACGGCAAGATCAAGGTTGGCGGCAACGTCAAAACCGATGTGACCACCGGTAACAATGTCAACATTGCCGGTGGCTACCGGTCCACGGCCAGCCAGAATATCGGCGGTATTGCGGCCCACTGATTCACAAAGCTGGGGTCGCCTTATTGAGGCGGCCCCGGCCCGTAGTGTCCGAAGGTGGAGCATGAAAAAAGGCGCTGTTACAATTATCGGAATGGCCGGCGGGTGTCTGGGACTGGCGCTGGTCGCCAATCCGCTACCGGTGTTTGGGTGTGATCGGGCAGCCACCTCGCGCCGCGTCAACGTGGAAGTCGGCCGTATTGCAGTAAGCGCCATCGGCCGCTCGGCCAAGGCGAACACCAACATCGGTGGCTTGACCGACGACAACACATCCGGTGGCGGCGATCCGTGTGGTCGGGTCCGCGTGCGGTGCGGCCACATCGAGCGAGTCGCCGTCGGCGAACATGCGTCGGCCACCGTCGCGCTGCCCGGAGATGCGGCTGAATGTCGGGAGGAATAGATGATCAAGCGTGTTTGGGTTTTTTTGGTCGGATTGGCCACGGTGTCCGTTGTCGGCGCCGCGCAGACTTATTTGAAGCTGGACGACGATGTCGACTCCTGCCAGTTGTTCGAGGCCCTCAACGGTCCCGGCAAGCTGCCCTCCCATTGTCCGAGTGCGGTTTCGGGAGAGGGCGGGCAGTTTAAGAGTCGGATGGGCCCTCCTTCGACTATCGCCGCCCCGGATCGGGCTGTATTGCAGGATATCAACTTTGCTTTCAACTCCGATCAGCTATCGCCGGACGCGAAACGGCAGCTTAACAAGGTTGTTAGCGTCATGACCGATCCGGTTTCCACCGGCGAACGCTATAACGTCGAGGGTAATACGGATCGCACCGGCTCCGACGCCTACAACCGGCGGCTGTCGTTGCGCAGGGCGCAGGCGGTGAAATCCTATCTCGTGACCCAAGGCGTCGAATCCTGGCGGTTACAGGCGCTTGGGAACGGCTACCACAACCTGCTCGACCCTCAGCACCCCGAAGACGGGGTCAATCGCCGGGTCGATTTGATCAACGCCAAGAGGAAATGACGATGAAAGTTCTCAATTCCGCAATCGTGGCCTTCACGTTGCTGGTCGCCAACGGCGCCTTGGCCGACGGGGTCAATCAGCGGCAGGGCGCCGCGCCGGCGACCAAGGCCAAGGTCAACCGGCTATTGGCTAGCGCCTACGCGCAAGGAGGCGTTAGAGACAATCTGACGGTCCGTCGCGGTGGCGATGCCGCCGCCATCCTGGAAATCGGCACCACCACGACTGGTGGCCGTGGCGGTTCTTCTTCGACTCCGCGCGAGCAGACTATTGTCACGGGGGACAACACGGTGATCTGCCTGCACTGCCGAGGGGGGCACTAGAACCCGCGACCGCCGGAGTGTCGCCGGGAGCCAGGCGCTGCTGGAGCATGGGAGCCAGGCGCTACCGGGCAGAATTCATGCGGTAATTTTTTCGGGGAGGAGCGATGGAAAAAAAATACTCGTGGGGTTTCATGGCGGTCGGGATGCTGGTTCTGACGGGGTGCATGACTACCCCGCCGGAACAGGCGTATTCGCTGGCGCAACCCCAGACCGCTCCCGCCCGAAACCTGACCAACATGGACGCCGCCTTGACCTGCATGGATCGACTTCTGGGACAAAAAACCGTTGCGCCCATCTATCTGACCTCGCCGGGTCTGCCGAGTCGGGCGGGCGATAAAGTCACTTTGCGCAGCGGTCAGGACATGCTGCGCAACGCGGTTTCCCAAATCTCAAGGATTAACAATGTCTTTCGTTTCGTCGAATTGGCCCATTTGGCCCCCGCCGCCCAATCGGTGCAGGATGTGACAGATACGAAGCCTTTCGACCCTGGCGCCATTCAGAAGTGGATTGGGCAACTACAGCAGATGTATCCGAAAGGCACGGCGCCCAAGTCGTTTGTTTTCCCCGACTGGGTGATCGCGGGCTCAGTTTCGCAGTTGGACGATAGCGTTGTTTCCGAAACGCAGGGCGGTGGTCTCGACCTGAGTGGAGGGAGTTTTGGGGGGTCACTCGGCGGGTCGCGGGATCGGATTTTGAGCGTCGTGACGGTCGATTTGTACTTGTACGACTGGGATACCTTGCAAATGCGCAACGGCGGAGCGGTCGCCAATTCCATGACGGTCACCCGTAGCAGCAGCGCCGGCGATCTGGGTGGCCGCGTCAAGAAATCCGGGGTTTACTTGGATTTCAGCTACGAGCGCAGCGAAGGTCTGCATCAGGCGGTGCGGACGCTGATTCAACTCAGCCTGATCGAGATGTTGGGGCAATTGGCGGGCGTGCCTTACGAGCAATGCTTGCAATTGAAAAGCACCCAGGCGTCCACTCAGACAAAGACTGCGGAAGACTACGACCGTGCCAGCGAGTCAGAGCGCATCCAAGCCGTGCAGGATGGCTTGGGGCGGACGCTGAAGCCGGGAACCGATGCGCCGTATTACTCGGGGCCGGTCACTGGCCAAGACGACCCCGCGACGCGCCGAGCTACCGCTGAATACCAGAGGGATGCGAGCGTGATTCCATCGGGGGAGCCGGATTTGGCCACCCACCGCAAACTGCGGGAACCCGCCCCGGTAAAGCCCTTGCAATTGATGCTGGACACGCCGCGCGGGCGGAACCCGATTTATCGGCGGGGTGAAAAGCTGAATTTCCAGATGACGGTCGATCAGCCCGCCGAGGTGCATTGCTTCATCCGCAATCTCCAGAATGAGGTACGCCCCTTGTTCCCCAATCTGAACCAGCCGGACGCCCGGCTCGGCGCTGGCGCTGGCATCATGGTTCCGGGGCCGAATCCGGCCTTCGAGATCACATTCGACAAAGCTGGCGTGGAACAAATCGGCTGCGTGGCGTCGCCGGCGGTGTTGGCGTCCCCCTGGCCGTTCGCTCTGGACGTGCTGCGGGCTTCGCCGTTGCCGATTGGCAGATTGGAAGAGCTGGAAGTGGGCTATCGTCAGCGAACTCAGGGGCCGGTCACCCTCAAGATCATGACGATCACCGTGCGCTGAAAGTTTTTAAACGGGAGCAGGCCGATGGTTGGTCGAAACAAATGGTTGCGGATGGTGGTCGTTTGCTTGCTGCTGGCGGTTTGTCAACCGGTTTTGGCGAAAAGCTGGCGAGCGCTGGTGATCGGGAATCAGGCATATCAGGGCGGGTTGAAGCCGCTGAATAACCCGGTCAGAGATGCGGAGGCGTTGGCGGATGTATTGGAACGGCTTGGTTTCGAGGTGACGCTCCATCGGAATGTAACCAAAAATCAATTTTGGGAGGTTTTCCAAGCGTTCAAACAGGCGCTGAAAGCGGATTCCAGCGAAGTGGCGTTGTTCTTTTTCAGTGGTCATGGGCTGGCGGCGGAGCGAAGCAATTACCTGATGCCCGTGGACGCCAGGCCGGAATACCTGGAAGACGTCGCGTTCCATGGGATTCCCATGGAACGGGTTTTGGGGGATATCAAGACCGAGGGCGTTCGCCTGCGGATGATCATTGTTGACGCTTGTCGGGATAACGCGAACTTGAAGTCGAAGTATAGGGGAGGGGGTAATCCGGGACTGGTGTCGATGCGGGCCCCTGTAGGCACCCTGATTGCGTTTTCAGCGGGCCCCAGTCAACAGGCGATGGATTTCATCAACAAGGACGATAAACACAGCCCGTACATGACGGCCTTGCTGAAATATCTGCCTGAACCTGGCTTGACCGCTAAAGAGGTGTTTTTGAAGGCGGGTGAGGAAGTAGCGATCATGACCGGTGAGCAGCAAATTCCATCGCTGCAAACCAGCCTGGTCGAACAATTCAGGTTTAATCGTGATCGTGGTGGCGAAGAACGGCGTGATCGGGTTGAGCCGGCGCATCTAGAACGGGTAGCGGATGGTGGAAGCACGCCCAGTCCATTCCGGCGGCCCGTGCCGGAGGAAGCGCCACCGGCGGGCAGTCGTCCGCAAGCGGGTCAGGTGTTCCGGGATACCTTGAGCGACGGGATACGGGGACCCGCAATGGTGGTGATTCCAGCGGGGAGCTTCACGATGGGTTCGCCGGCGAGCGAGTCGGGGCGTGATGACGAGCGCCCGCACGACATGCGTATTAGTAGCTTTGCGATGGGCCAATACGAAGTCACGTTCGAGGAGTATGACCGGTTTTGCGCCGCGACAGAGCGGAAGAAACCGGAGGATTGGGGCTTGGGCCGGGGCCGGCGGCCGGTGATCAACGTGAATTGGCGGGATGCGGTGGCCTACACGGAATGGCTGTCGCAACAGACGGGGCAGAGCTACCGGTTGCCGACCGAAGCGGAATGGGAATACGCGGCGCGAGCGGGGACGACGACGCCCTTTTGGACGGGCCGCTGCGTGCACACCGATCAAGCCAATTACGATGGGAATTATGGCTATGGCAAGCCGGACTGCGGGGCGAAGACGGGTGTTTACCGGCGAAAGACCTTGCCGGTGGGCTCGTTTAAGCCCAACCCGTGGGGGCTGTACGACATGATGGGAAATGTGTCGGAGTGGACCTGCTCGATGTATGAAAAAGATTACAACGGCGCGGAGGAGATCTGCTCCATTAAAGATGCAGGCGGCCCCCGGTCGTTGCGCGGCGGTGCCTGGAGCAGCAATCCCGTGTGGGCGCGTTCCGCCGACCGCAGCGCGAGCGGCCCGACCATCCGCAGCCATGACCTGGGCTTCCGCCTCGCAAGATTATTATAAGTATTTGACATTTAATTCTTTGTCTTTTGCCATCTGTGAAGCGCGCTTCTTTTTCGCACGATTTTTTTAGGGGATTATCCATAGGAGCGAACCCCGGCGAGGTGCTGACCATGCGTTTTCCCTACGGCATTGCCGACTTCCGCAAGATTTGCGAAGGCGATTATTTCTATGTGGACCGCACGGACCGGATTCCGCTGATCGAGGACGCGGGGAGTCAACTGCTGTTCTTGCGGCCACGCCGGTTCGGCAAGAGTTTATGGCTGTCCACGCTGGAAAACTACTACGACCTGGCGCGGGCGGATGACTTTGAGCCGCTGTTTGGCGGGCTCAAGATCGGCCAAAATCCAACACCGCTGCGCAATCACTACTTCGTCATGCGCTGGGATTTTTCGGCGGTCGATCCCGGCGGCAACCTGAACGCGATCCGGCGCTCCCTGTTCAATCACGTCAATGTCCGCATCAAGGACGCCATCGCCCGCTACGGCGACTGGCTGGACGGGCGGGTGGAGGTCAACCCGGACGATGGTCTGGCCTCCCTGCAATCGCTGCTTAGCGCGGTGTCGCGCACGCCCCACAAGCTCTATTTGCTGGTGGACGAATACGACAACTTCGCCAACGAGGTGATGATCAGCCCCCTGCGCGACGCGGGTCGTTACGAGGAACTGGTGGAAGGCGAAGGGATCATCAAGACCCTGTTCAAGGTGATCAAGAGCGGAGCCAGCGGTGGCGGGATCGACCGGGTGTTTCTGACTGGGGTGTCGCCGGTGGTGCTGAGCGACATCACCAGCGGCTACAACGTGGCGGAAGATTTGAGCAACGATCCGGATTATCACGACCTGTGCGGTTTTACCGAGCCCGAACTGCGCGCCGCCCTGGACGCGGTGGCGACGGCGCGGCGGCTGGAGGCCGATCAAGCCGCAATCGCCCTGGACCTGATGCGCGATTTCTACAACGGCTACCGGTTTTCCTCCCAGCGGGACGAACGGGTCTACAACCCGACTCTGGCGCTGTACTTTCTCAAGCATCTGGGGCGGCACGGCGCCTATCCGCCCCGGTTGCTCGACGACAACCTGGCGATGGACCGCAACCGGATTCAGTACGTGGCGCGGTTGCCGCACGGCGAGGCGCTGGTCAACCGCGCCCTCGATCCCGCCACGCCGCTGACGGTCGCGCAACTGGTCAACCGGTTCGGGGTGCGCGACATGCTCACCGCCCCGCGCACCCCGGACTTCCTCGCCACCCTGCTCTACTACTTCGGCGTGCTCACCCTGGCCGGGCGAGACGCCCTGGGCAAGCTGGTCCTGACCATTCCCAACCAGGTGATCCGCAAACTCTACGTCGAGCGGCTCCAGGAGCAGGTCTTGCCCGATTACACCAATCAGGAACAACGGCAAGCGGTGGTCGAGCGGTTCTACGCCACCGGCGATCTCGATTCACTCTGCGACTTCCTAGAACAGACCTATTTCAAAATCTTCGACAACCGCGATTTGCGCTGGAGCAACGAGCTGGTGGTCAAGACCGCGTTCCTGGTCACGCTGTTCAACGACGCGTTCTACCTGATGGACTCGGAACCGGCGCTGGGGCGGGGCTATGGCGACTTGCTGCTGCGGGTGCGGCCCGATATGCGCCAGTACGCCTTGCTCGATCATCTGTTGGAATTCAAAACGCTCAGCCCGAAAGCGGTCGGACTGACCAGCGCCGAGCTGGTGACCACGACGCGGGAAGCACTGCGGACGCTGCCAGCGGTGGCGGACGCCTTGCGGGACGCGCAAGTGCAACTGGCGCGGTATCGCCAAACCCTGGAAGCGGCCGGCGGCCCGCTCAAACTCCATACCCACGCGGTGGTCTGCATCGGGCTGGAGCGGCTGGTGTTTACCGATATGAGCGATTGCTGTTGATTAATTGAGAAGGAGCACGTTCATGGCGAATCGACGCAAAGGATTTTTGATGATGGTCGTTGGCCTGCTGCTGGCGATTTCGCCACCGGTTTTGGCGGAAGCCCGGTACGCACTGATCATCGGAAATGGCGCGTATTCGAGTGGACCGTCGCTGCCGCCGTTGAACAATCCGGTCAACGACGCGAAGGCCGTGGCGGACGTGCTGAAAAAGCTTGGTTTTGAGGTGACGCTTCGCACCAATGTCTCCAAAAGGGAGTTTTTCGAAGCGTTGCAGGTTTTCCAGAAGAAGCTGGCGGACCAGTCGGGCCAAACTGGACTGGTTTTCTACAGCGGTCACGGTTTGCGCGGGGCGAACGGCAACAATTACCTGATCCCGGTGGACGCCAAGCTCGAATTTCAGGAGCAAATCGAGTGGGACGGCGTCGCCGTCGAGCGGATTCTGGGTGACATGGAAGCAGCCCAAGCCAAGACGAGTTTGCTCATTATCGACGCCTGCCGCGACATCTTTCTGAAATCAAGGAGCAAGGGCAGCGTGGAGCCGGGCATGCAAGTCGCCCAAGCGCCCGAAGGTACCCTGATCGCGTTTGCCACCAGCCCCAACAAGCGGGCCTTGGATTACTTGAAAGAAGGTGACCGGCATAGCCCCTATGTCACCGCACTACTGGAGGAGCTGCCGAAACCGGGCCGAAAGGTCGAAGACGTTCTCAAGGCGGTCGGCGCGCTGGTAGCGGCTAGAACCGACAGGTTGGGACCGGACAAAAAGCAAGTCCCCTCCATCCAGTCTTCCCTGTTCGGGGATTTCTACTTCGTGTCGCCAGCCTCGATCCCACCGTCCCAACCAGCATCAACTCCGGTCGCCAGCGCCGCCGTGCCGTCGCCCTTCCGGCCCACCGTGCCCGACGAAGCGCCCGCAGAAGGCAGTCGCCCGCAACCGGGTCAAGTGTTCCGGGACACGCTGAGTGACGGGACGCGGGGACCGGCGCTGGTGGTGATCGGGGCGGGGGAGTTTTGGATGGGCAGCCCGGAGAGCGAAGTGGGGCGGGAGCCGGGCGAAGCGAAGGAACGGCGCCATCGGGTGAAGATCGAGAGGGCGTTCGCGCTAGGGCAGCGGGAAGTGACGGTGGGGGAGTTCCGGCGGTTTGTGGAAGCCACGAAGTACCAAACCGAGGCTGAGCGGGATGTGGGGGCGAAAGGTTGCCATGCCTGGAGCGCCGAGGACGGCAAAGCGGACTGGCGAGCGGGGCTAAGCTGGCGGAAGCCCGGTTACGAGCAGAAGGACAGCTATCATCCAGTAGTGTGCGTGAGCTGGAACGACGCCAACCGGTACGCGGAGTGGTTGGCGAAGCAAACGGGGCAGACCTACCGCCTCCCGACAGAAGCGGAATGGGAATACGCCGCGCGGGCGGGAACGACGACGGCGCGGTACTGGGGGGAGGACCCGGATCAAGCCTGCCGCTACGCGAACGTGACTGATCAAACGAAGGGGCCGGAAGGCCAATTCTGGGAGATGAAACATGACTGCACCGATGGCTACTGGTATCCCGCGCCGGTGGGTTCCTTTCAGCCGAACGGCTGGAAGCTGTACGACATGTTGGGCAATGTCTGGGAATGGACCTGTTCGACGTATGAAAAAGATTACAATGGTGCAGAACAGAGATGTGGCGTTGAAGATACAACCGGTCCCCGGGTGCTGCGGGGCGGCGCGTGGAACTTCGAACCGTTGAGGTTGCGGTCGGCCGCTCGCGCCTGGAGCTCCCCGCGCTACTGGAACGTCGACGCCGGGTTCCGTCTCGCCAGGACGTTCTAACCCTTTGATCTTTTTTCTTTTTCCCTTTACCCCCGCGCGCAGCGCGGGCGATTTTTTTGAAAAAGTTATCCACAAGTAGCCGATGAAAATCGCGCGGTGCGGTGCGGTTTTTTTGAAGTGGCGCTGTTTTTTGAGTGAAAGAAGGCGCTAAAACATGAAGACTCCCGATATTCTCAAAATCTTGTGGCGGGATTTAAAGGACATTTTCGCGGATCATCTCGATGCGAAACTGCGCCCGCGAGATCGCCTGGTGCTCGCCATCCTGCTGCTCTTTGCGCGAGACAACCCGCGCGGCGAGTTTTATCGCTGGAACTTGTTATACCGCGATTTCCACACCCCAGAACTTGATCAAAAATTACCCAACGGATCGCTCATTCCCGCGGAAGCCATACGCTATATCGACGAAGTGCTATGGACGCGCCGGCTACGGATCAACAATGCCGTGCGTGCGCAACCTGGCAATATGCACTTATTGCTGGAACGGCTTTGCCAACTCCATGCGAATCAAGCTTTTTGGCAAAAAGCCTATATCGAGCGCAATCGTACCAACATCTTTTCAATAGTCACGATCGAAACTTCTTTCAAGAAGACCGCCGAAATACTTAAAGCCCAATTGAAGCGGCTGAGCGATGGCTACAGCACCATCTCTCAAACACGCCGGGGCGAATACGGCCCCTTCCAGCTTGTCGTCTCAGGCGCCAACGCCGAAGTTCCCGAAGAACTGTCGCTTGACAACGTCACCGAGGCTTGCCCATTACCGCTTCAGGAGGGTTTTACCGAAGATCTGGAGTTTGGCAAGCGACTGCTGCGGGTGCTGGAAGCCTTGAATGAACGCTATCGTGGCCTGCGGGCCTGTGGGCTCAAACCAGTGGACTGGCTTGCCCGCGATGAACCGTCCAACCAGCAGATGAAAGAACTGGCGGAATTGCGAAGGCAAGCCGCCAAGTACGAGCAAGAGGCTGGCGATTCCCTTCGGCAAGACTCGACCGAGCGGGCCTATCGAACCGCTTTTGAGCAATGCCGACAAGGAAAAAGAAAATGGGGAGGGTTTGCGTCTTTCGATGCGTGGCGAGCGGACCCTGTCGGAAAGGCCATGCTGAAAGACCATCACCACTCTTACACCGAAACCGCGTCACCGGATGATGAATCCAGGTCAGACCGACCAGCATCGGCGGAATCGGAATTTTCGGAAGAAACCGAATCCGGGAAGTTGTTACCCGAACTCGATGGCGCGCTCCGGTTCGAAGGCGCAGACCCTGAACCTGGCGATGAAATGAATGCCATCGACGACCCTTTCTCCACCGGTCCTTTTTTACGCGCATTGGAAAAGGTCGTTAAGAGTCACCCAGATGATTTTACGCCAGTTCTCCGGTTTTTTATCCAGGACATATTTTGCGCGTTCCCCGAGCATCAACAACGGCTGAATGCAATGAATGACCCCGCTTTCCGCCGCTTGATTGCCAAACATCCCGCTTACCAACCATTGACCAATGAGGAACTTTATGATTGTTTGTTCGGCGAAGTGGAAACATTGTTCATGGAAAAATCGCCTCAATTGAGGTCAATCGTTCGACAGTCATTGAATCTTCATTCCCGCATTCATCGCTCCTAACCATCGCCAATGGAGAATCGTCATGCTCGCATCTGATCAACAAGCCCAGTTATGGTTTATGGCCTGGCGCGGCCTGCACTACCTGGATTCTCGACCAGCCGTTTCATCAGAGATGATTCAAGAACTAGTCGATGTTTTGCCAGAACTAAAGCCCGGTCAAACGATTGGCGATTGGCTAAATTCCGCCAAAGTTCGGCGCCGGGTGGCGATCACCGAATTCGTTCGCATGGCGGCGAGCAGCAGCAAGGATCGCTACCCGTTACCGACAACAACGCTGCCTTCAAGCGATGGGCGATTTTGGTTGACGGTTCAAAAAAGTGGCGACGAACTTAAATTAACCCTGGAAGCGATCGGTTTAGCCATCGGCGAATTTGCCGGTCATCAACTGGTTTTGACCGGACCCGAGGAGACCAACGCGGCTTTGGCCATCATTCAACTGGACCACACGGCCAGGGGGTATCGGACGATTCCCGATACGGTGGAACATCGAAGAATGCTGCTTCATCCCCGCTTGAGTCTGCCCGATGCCCACGAACCGTGAAACACCGCCGAAGATGCCGCATCGACGAACGGTGTTGATCCCATTGGTGGAGCGAAAACCGGACGGCAGTGGTTGTTTGTTGCAGCTCTATATTGATCTTGATGTAAAGCTTGATTCGGCAGGTACGGCGCAATATCCAGGCATTGATCCTATCATCAACAAGTTGCTCGATATTAATCTCCAAGGATCCGGTGGCCATGCCCTGGCGCAAACCAGAAAACTGCTAGATGCCCGGGCCAAGCGGTTTTTCGATCTGGATCGACGCCAAATCCATTACGGCAGCCAACCCATCGTTACCGAGGATCACAGTGCCGAATTGGGTATCGCTCTCCTGCTACTGATGGCTGGCGCTGGCAGCCAGCAAAAGTCGATTATCGCCACCGGGAAACTTGGAGAATCAGGAAATAATGCCCCGGTGGAGCCGGTTCAAGGTCTGCGAATCAAGCTCGCTACTATTCTTGAGGAAGTAAAGAGCGGCAACCTACATGGAGCGACCACCGTCTTCATTCCAGAATCGGCTAAGAATCAGCAAGAACAAGAACAAGAACAAAAACAAAAACAAGAACGAGCAGAAATAGATAAATTATGTATTGCTTTACGAGCAAAGGGATTAACCGTTATTCCAGTTCCGACGCTCAAAGACGCCGCCGCGCATCTGGACATCAACCTGGATGTCCGACGACGCCTGATCGTTCGCCGCGCGGTTCTGTCCGGGGTTGCCCTCCTGTGCGCTGGCGCCGTGGGCATCGCCGTCTGGAGCGCCAGGCAACCGATTCCCTTGCGCCTTGAATCTCCGACCGGCGGGGCCGGTTCCCTGCTGATCCGTTGCTTCTCGCCACGCAAGGGGCTGCCAGACTATGAGTCACTGCCGCGCGATGGTCTAACGCCGCAAGTTCCCGTCAATGGAAACTTGAGCTGGTTGATCCGGCTGGGCGAGCCCCCGCTTCCCAATCCTTCCCTGAGCAACCGCCTTCTGGATAAAATCGCCGGCATCGTCGGCTACGAAGGTTATCATCTCGCAGTGGCTTATGTTGGAGAACGCAGCGGACTTCACTTTCTGGCAACGGAAAATGGCGCCGCGCAACTTCGCAAGCGAGCGGGAACGATTTGGGGGCGATCTCAGCAACTCGACGACCAGGCCGAAGCAGGCGTGCTGGTTTTTCTGGTAAAGCGGTTCTTCGGCTTCGATCTGGACGCCTTGCAAAAGCAATTTGAAGAACGCTTCACTGGTTCCACCCGTGGCGCCAACGCCTCCGGTTACCTGAGTCTGGCGGCGGATTTTCTCGCCAAGCAGGCCGATGGCAGTTTGGCTGCGTACTTCCAGTCTGTGCATAAACCTTCGCCTTGCGATGAGACATCCAGACCACCCAGACCACCCTAGGCAAAGAGTAATGATCGCTCGATCCTGGTTACTGGCAATGCCGTTGATTTTGACGGCTCCCATGACGTTTGCCTTGGACTGGCATTTGGAACAATCCGAGCATCCTGATTACTTTTCGTTGAAGCTCAGCGACGCGCAACCCGAGATCGAAAAATACTATTTCTATTCGGCGGTTATCCAGGATGGGGAGCAGGTTTCCAGCTTGGACGATATAAAGAAACGGGGAATCCGGCTGAGTCGGCGGGATGCGCCGGGCAAGAAGGAGTACGCCTTACAGGAAACCGGGGTCCTCTATCTCATCTCTAGCCCGGTCAATATGGAAGACATGAATCAGTTTCGCATCGTGCCCATCTTCGTCAAGCCCCAGGATGTCGCTATTCCTTCCAAAGGCATGACCAACAATGGTGTTTCTTGGTTGCCGTCATCGAGCTTTATCCAACTGGAAGGGAACTGGCCGCCGGATGTGAGTGTTTATCACAATAACCCTCAACTCTGATCTTGACGCAAGCATTCACTTTCTCCCCCAATGCACCGCCGGGTTCGCTCCATCCGAACTCCCCCGAACCGCCTTGCCATCCACCCAGATCGGCTCGCCCGCCAAATTCGGCAAGGCCGCCGTGGCCTACGCCGCGTCGATCCGCCCCCGCACAGCGCGATTGTCCTGACCGACGACCCGTTTTGCCGGGAACTTGGGACCGCTTTTCGCGTACAGTAAGGCATGACCAAGAAAATCGTTTTCACCATCGTTGGCCTGCTGCTCCTGGTGGGGGCGCTGGCCGGACTCAAGTTGTCCCAGTTTCAGACCATGATGGCGCAGGGCGCTCAATTCGCGCCGCCGCCGGAGACCGTCACCACCGCCGAAGTGAAGCCGGACCGCTGGCAGTCGACCCTGACCGCCATCGGTTCCGTGTCCGCCGTCCAGGGCGTGACGGTCAGCGCCGAAATCTCTGGCACGATCAAGAACATCGCATTCGAATCGGGTGCGACCGTCAAGGCCGGCGACGTGCTGGTGGAACTCGACACCGCCATCGAACAGGCGCAACTGCGCTCCGCCGCCGCCGCCGCCGATCTGGCCCGCGCCAACCTGGAGCGTGCCCGCGTCATGCGTGGCAAGAACATGATCTCCGCCGCCGATTTCGATGCCGCCGAGGCCCAGGCCAAGCAGACGGTGGCGCAAATGGACAATCTTCGCGCCGTCCTGGCCAAGAAAATCATCCACGCGCCGTTCGCGGGCCGGCTGGGGATGCGTCAGGTCAATCTCGGCCAGTTCCTCGACAACGGCGCCGCCGTGGTCAGCCTGCAATCGCTCGATCCGGTGTACGTGGATTTCGCCCTGCCCCAGCGCTATCTGGCCCAGCTTCGCGCCGGCATGACGGTGCGGGTCGCCACCGACGCCTTTCCCCAGCAGCCGTTCGCCGGCAAGCTCACCGCCATCAGCCCCGAGGTGGACAGCGCCACCCGCAACGTCCGCCTGCAGGCCACCCTGGCCAATCCCGACGGCCACCTGCAACCCGGCATGTACGCCGAAGTCACCGTCGTGCCGCCGGAAACCGAAGCGGTGCTGATGATTCCCGCCACGGCGGTGCTGTACGCGCCCTACGGCGACTCGGTGTTCCTGATCGAGGAGAAAAAGGACGAAAAGACCGGCGTGGTCGGCAAGGTGTTGAACCAGAAATTCGTGCGGCTCGGGCCGACCCGCGGCGATTTCGTGGTGGTGGCTTCCGGCCTCGAAGCCGGTCAGACCGTGGTCAGCACCGGCGTGTTCAAGCTTCGCAACGGGATGCGCGTGGTGGTGGACAACACTCTGGCGCCCCAGCCGCAGCTCGCGCCCAAGCCGACCAATTCCTGATCCGGTCATGAAATCCTCTTTCACCGATCTGTTCATCAGCCGGCCGGTGCTGGCGATCGTGGTCAATCTGGTGATCATCATCGCCGGCGTCCAGGCCATCTTCACCCTCAACGTCCGCCAGTACCCGCGCAGCGACAACGCCAGCGTCACCGTCACCACCGCCTATGTCGGCGCCAGCGCCGATCTGGTGCGCGGTTTCATTACCACCCCGCTGGAGCGGGCCATCGCGGCGGCCGACGGCATCGAGTACCTGGAATCGCAGAGCGCGCAAGGTTTGTCCACCATTCGCGCCCGGTTGAAGCTGAATCAGGACGCTACCAAGGCGCTGGCCGAAATCGGCTCCAAGGTGGATCAGGTGCGCGGCGACCTGCCGCCGGAAGCCGAGACACCGATTTTGAACATCGAGTCGGCCGACAGCGAATTCGCCTCGGCCTACCTCAGCTTCAGTTCTGACGTGCTCCAGCAGAACGAAATCACCGACTATCTGGTGCGGGTGGTGCAACCGCGCCTCACCGCCATCACCGGCGTGCAGCGCGCCGACATCCTGGGCGCGCGCACCTTCGCCATGCGGATCTGGCTCAAGCCCGACCGGCTGGCCGCGCTCAACCTCAGTCCGGTGCAAATCCGCCAGGCGCTGGCGGCCAACAACGTGCTGGCCGCCGTCGGCCGCACCAAGGGTTCGCTGATTCAGGTCAACCTCACCGCCAACACCGATCTGCGCTCGGTCGAGGAATTCAACAACCTGGTGGTGCTGCAAAAGGACGGCGCGCTGGTGCGGCTCAAGGATGTCGCCGACGTGGTGCTGGGGGCCGAGGACTACGACGCCGAGGTGCGCTTTTCCGGGCAGACCGCCGTGTTCATGGGCATCTTTCCGCTGCCCAACGCCAACGCCATCGATGTCATCCGGCGGGTCCGGGCCGAAATGGCGCTGATCGAGAAGGAACTGCCGACCGGCCTGCAAGCCTTGGTCGCCTACGACGCCACCAACTACATCAACAACGCCATCGCCGAGGTGGTGAAGACCCTGGCGGAAACCCTGTTGATCGTGGTGATCATCATCTTCCTGTTCCTGGGTTCGCTGCGTTCGGTCCTGGTTCCGGTCATCGCCATTCCGATTTCGTTGATCGGCGGCGTCTTCCTGATGCAGTTGTTCGGCTTCACCATCAACCTGCTGACCCTGCTGGCGATCGTGCTGTCGGTCGGGCTGGTGGTGGACGACGCCATCGTGGTGGTGGAGAACGTCGAGCGCCATCTGCGCGAGGGCCAAACCCCGTTCGACGCCGCCATTCTCGGCGCCCGCGAACTGGTCGGGCCGATTATCGCCATGACCGTTACCTTGATCGCGGTCTATACGCCGATTGGCTTGCAGGGCGGATTGACCGGCTCGCTGTTCCGCGAGTTCGCTTTCACCCTGGCCGGCGCGGTGACCATCTCCGGCGTCGTGGCCCTGACCCTGTCGCCGATGATGTCGTCCAAGCTGCTGAACGCCGAGGACGAGCGGCACTGGCTGCCGGCCCATATCAACGCCGCATTCGAACGCCTGAAGCGGTTCTACGGCCGCCTGCTCGACGGGGCGCTGAGCGCGCGGCCGGCGGTTTACCTGGCGTGGGGCGCGCTGGCGGTCCTGGTCGCGCCGATGTGGCTGTTCTCGCCCGAGGAGCTGGCGCCGACCGAGGATCAGGGGGTGATCTTCGGCATCGTTGAGGCGTCGGCCAACGCCACCCTCGATCAGACCAGCGCGTTCGCCGCCGCCGCCAATCAGGCGTTCCTAAGCATGCCCGAGACCGAGTTCACCTTCCAGGTCACCTTTCCCACCTCGGGCTTTGGTGGGATGGTGACCAAGCCCTGGGACGAGCGCGAGCGCACCGTGTTTCAAATCCTGCCGGAAATCCAGGAAAAGCTGCAACGCATCCCCGGCATTCAGATGTTCCCGGTCACGCCGCCGGCGTTGCCTGGCGGCGGTCAGTTCCCGGTCGAGTTCGTCATCGCCTCGACCGCCGACACCCGGGAAATTCTGGCCATCGTCGAAAAGCTGCAGCTCAAGGCGATGGAGAGCGGGATGTTCGCCTTTCCGCCCATCGTCGACGTCAAGCTGGATCAACCGCAGACGGAAGTGGTGATCGACCGCGACAAGGTCGCCGCGCTGGGGCTCAACCTGCAACAGATCGGGGCCGATCTCGCCGCCGCCGTGGGCGGCAACTTCGTCAACCGCTTCAGCATCGCCGGGCGCAGCTACAAGGTGATTCCGCAGGTGGCGCGCGGCGACCGGCTCAACCCCGAGCAACTGGAAAATCTGTACGTCACCGGCCCGAACGGCCAGCTCGTGCCGCTGAGCGCGGTTGCCACCTTGCGCCAGAGCACGCAGGCGCGTTCGCTCAACCGGTTCCAGCAGCTCAACGCGGTCAAGCTCAGCGGGGTAGCCATCCGCCCGCTCGACCAGGCGTTGCGCTTTCTGGAGGACGAGGCCGCCAAGCTACTGCCGCAAGGCTACGTGATCGACTACACCGGCGAGTCGCGGCAACTGCGTCTGGAAGGCGGCGGCCGGTTCTTCGCCACCATGGGCCTGGCCATCGTCCTGATCTTCCTGGTGCTGGCGGCCCAGTTCAACAGCTTCCGCGATCCGCTGATCATCCTGCTCGGCTCGGTGCCGCTGGCGCTGTTCGGGGCGCTGGTGTTCACCTTTCTGAAGATCCCCGACCCGAACACGCCGTTTCCGCTGACCGCCGGCTGGACCACCTCGCTGAACATCTACTCCAAGGTGGGGCTGGTGACGCTGATCGGGTTGATTTCAAAAAACGGTATTTTGATCGTGGAGTTCGCCAACAAGCTTCAGCGCGACGGTCTGGCCAAGCTGGCGGCGGTGCATGAAGCGGCGCTCATCCGGTTGCGGCCGATCCTGATGACCAGCGCCGCCACGATTGCCGGCCACCTGCCGTTGACCCTGGTGACCGGGGCCGGGGCCGCCGCTCGCAATTCCATCGGCCTGGTGCTGGTGGGCGGCATCGCCATCGGCACGTTGTTCACGCTGTTCGTGGTGCCGGCGCTGTATGTGCTGCTGGCCAGGGACCACGCCCACGACCGCGACGCCGAGCGGGCGGCGGCGCGGGCGGACGGTCAGGTCGCCGCCAACACCCCTTCGTAGACCTCGGCGAGGGTCAACTCCAGCCCGACGCCGCGCAGGCTGAAATTTCCTTCGGTTTCGTAAAGCTCCAAATCCCAACCGGTCTCGCGCCGGTACACCTCCACGCGCCGCGTTTCCTGCGCCACCAGCACGTATTCTTCCAGGCTCGGCAGGCGGCGATAGGCATAGAACTTGTCCGAGCGGTCGTCGCGCTCGGTCGAGTCCGACAGCACCTCGACGATCAGCTTGGGCTGTTCGACCACATACGGGTCGTTGTCGCTGGTCGCGCAGCCGACCACGACGTCGGGATAGTAAAACCGCTCGCGCCAGTCCCAGGCCACGTGCACCTTGACGTCGCCAATGAATACCCGGCAGGGCGTACCGCGAAGATGAGCGCGCAGCAATCCGTAAAAATTGCCGGCCAACTCGTTATGCGCCTTGGTGCCGCCCGCCATTGCGTAAACGTCGCCATCCACGTACTCATGACGAACCTTGGCCGTTTTCTCGCCCTCCAGATACTCAGCCGGCGAAACGGACAGTTGATGTGCCAACATACCCATAGCCACCTCCTCAACGATCAACATTTCCAATCATTTCATAATGTTCATCGCACGGCAAGACCCAGACGCCACGGAACGGGAGAATCGTCGGCGCTCATCGCCGAATATCCGCGCGTGCCAAGACGGAATTTTTTAATACAGTATTAATGTATTAAATTAGTGTTATAAAAATACCCTGTTGCTCTTGAATCGAGATTGTCGTTTGACCCCCGGCCCGCGTTCCGACGCGGGCTTTTTCGTGGCCCTCTTCTGAGGGTCAACAAGTTGAGAAAGTGAGGTATACTCACAACAGACTTGTTGCTCCGATACCAATCGGAACCGATCCGTTGATGGACTTGAGAGGAGAGTAACCCGATGACTGGCACGATGAAGCGCGTGGCGCTGGCGGTGGGAGTGACGCTGGGAGGCTTGAGCCTGGCGCCGACGGCGGGGGCGGTGAGCGTCTCGGCCAACAACCTGGGGCAGGCGTTGATTTTCCCCTACTACACGGTGCGGGGGGGCTGGACCACGCTGTTCGGGGTGACCAACACCAGCAGCCAGGTGGTGGCGGTGAAGGTACGGTTCCGGGAAGCGTACAACTCGCGGGACGTGTTCGACTTCAACCTCATCCTGTCGCCCTACGACCTGTGGACGGCGTGGGTGACGGACAGCCCGAACGGGCCGGTGATTCGGACCGAGGACAGCAGTTGCACGGTGGGCAATATCGTGGGGACGGGGGCGACGGGGGTGACGTTCCCGGCACCGGTATCCTACGTGGGCGCGTTCGCCGACGGCGGGCCGACCACCGTGGACCGGATGCGCGAGGGCTACGTCGAGATGATCATGATGGGCGCCTCGCCGGGCACGCCCTCGGCGGTCTTCCCCCTGGCGGCCGGCGCGATTCACGGCAGCACCACCGGCACCCCGCCGGGTTGCGCCGCGCTGGTGTCGGCGTTCCAGAATCCCGCCCTGCTGGGCAGTTACGGGGCCTGCCCGACCGGGACCAGCGCCGTTTCGGGCGTTTCGGGCACCCTGCGCGGGGAATTCTGCAACTACGCGACCTCGGATACTGCCGCGACGCTGCCGCTGCAACCGCTCAAGGGCACCTATGCCCTGGTCAACGGCGCCAAGGGCTTCAACGCGGTGGGGTTGCCGGTGGCGTTGCAGAACTTCCGCGACACCGGGGCGATGACCTTGCAGTTGGACAGCGTCGGGGCGGTGGCTTTCAACGACTCCTGGCACGAGCCATCCCTCAGCTCGGCCACCTCGAATGGCTTCCAGTTTATCCCAACCCCCACTGCGACTGATCCGGGGATCTATAACTATGGTGGTCTCGGCGCCACCGCGGTCAGTGACGCCCTGGCGCACACCAACGTGATCAACGAATGGTCGCGGCGCTCGAATCCGGCGGCCGGCTGGGTGACGGCCACCGACTGGGTGCTGACCTTCCCGACCAAGAACTTCTTCGTCGATAACGACCCCAACAACCGGTACGCCGGACGCAATACCGGACGTGGCAATGCGGCATTGTTGCCAGGTGCTGCCTTTGCTGCTCCCTTTGCCGAGATGTTCGTGGACACGACCGTCAACCCTGCCATCCGGCGTGGTAAATCCTGCGACTCGATCAGCCTGACCCTGCGCGACCGCGAGGAACGGACCTCTGCCGGGCTGGGCTTCTCGCCCGGCGCTTCACCGCAGTTGTGCTACGAAGCCAACGTACTGACCTTCAACCAGGGCCTGCTCCTCAACTCGCCGATCGCCGCCAGCGTCAACTTCAACGATCCCTTCCTGTATGGTTGGATGAGCGTCGGCTTGACTTTGATAGAACAAGGTGGGCCATCGGCCGTGAATTATGGTCTGCCGGTGGTGGGATTCGCGATCACCTCGCGGGATGATTCCACCACCTCGTTGCTGAGCGAGGCGGCACTGTATGATCATTCGTATATCAGCCCTCTTCCTAATCCTATTCCTTAGTAGAGTCAGCGTTGCCGTCTGACCGAAGCCCGCGTTTAGGCGCGGGCTTTTTCGTGTCTGATGCCACCCAAGGTTCACTCAAAAACTTATCAAGAGATTGAAAACGTCGACTATACTGAGTCGCAGGCTTGATGATTCGATACCTATTGAAATCTGTCTATTAGTTGACTTGAAGGGGGTTTGACCCGATGACTGGCACGATGAAGCGCGTGGCGCTGGCAGTGGGCGTGGCGGTGGGCGGTCTGAGCCTGGCGCCGACGGCGGGGGCGGTGAGCGTCTCGGCCAACAACCTGGGGCA
>JARSSO010000036.1 GCA_029624765.1 Candidatus Contendibacter sp.
CGTCTGATCTCCATATCCAATCCACCGGTTAGAGATGTGTGTAATGGACAGCCGTTGGAGGAGAGGTTATGGGTGAAAATCGTGGATTCGATCCGCGATCCGGTCGGCCCAGCCTTACTCCCCTGGCGGAAGGAAAGGAGGCTGAATGATTGCTCCATGTAAGTTGCTGGTGGTCGATGATTCGAAAATCATGCGCCGGCTGATTACCGAGGTTTTCGACTCGGACGACAAGATTGAAGTGGTTGGAGAGGCCGCCGACGGTATCGAGGCGTTGAACAGTATTTCCCGGCTTGCCCCCGATGTGATCACGCTGGATATCACCATGCCGGGCATGGATGGGTTGACCACCCTGAAGCACCTGATGATTCGCGGTCCCAAACCGACCGTGATGCTCAGTAATCTGACTCGGGAAGGGGAACGGACCACCTTCGACGCTCTGCGCTATGGGGCGGTCGATTTCATCGCCAAGCCGACCCGGCTGGAGGGCGGCGAGTTGGAAGCCCAGGCCCAGGACATCATCGCCAAGGTGAATCTCGCCGCTGCCGTAGCGCTTGAATCGGTGTGCTATATCCGCGCCACGCCACGCGACAAGGCCGCCACGCCGACCACGCCGCGCCGTTGCGACCGGGTGGTTGCGTTCGGCGCGGCCGAGGGCGCTTACGGCGCGCTGTTGAAGATCATTCCGCGATTGCGCCCGGATTTGCCCACCGCCTATCTGGCCGTCCTGTACGCGCCGCCGCCGCATGTCGAAGCCTTCGCCCGTTACCTGGACGATTACAGCAGCGTGCGGGTCAAGCGGGCGGTCGATGGCGAGCCGGTCGAGGCGGGCGTCTGCTACCTCGGCGCCGGCGCGGAGTACCTCACCATGGTCACTCGCAGCGGCCGGCTGGTGTTACAGGTTCACCCCGCGCCGTTCGTCTCGCGGCGCGGTTCCATCGACCGGCTGCTGTTTTCCGTCGCCGAGGCGATGAAGGGGCAAGCGGCAGGCGTCGTCCTGTCCGGTTCCGGAGAGGATGGCAGCGAGGGACTGGAGGAAATTCATCGCATGGGCGGCGTCGCCATCGTTCAGATTCCGCAAAGCTGTTTGCACAAGGGCATGGCGCACGCCGCCCTGGCCCGTTGCAAACCCGATTTCGTGCTTGCGGATGTCAAGATCGCCGCCGCCCTCAACGGTTTGCGATGAAATCACCGAACCATTTCGTTGATCGGTTTATTTTCTTCAATAAGTTGGGAGGTTAATTCAGTGAAAAGCTTGCGGTGGAGGATACCCGCCAAAGGGCCGGGCAGATCCGGGAGTCACTCATCGAAGACTGGGGAAACGCAACTGTGAATATCAAAAATCTCAGCATTGGCAAACGCCTGGGTATCGGCTTTGGAATCATGGCCGTGATCGCGCTACTGCTTGGTCTCCTGGGGGTGGTTGGAATTCGTACCCTTTCCAATGACATGGAGATTTTCGCTAGTAACCGGTATCCCGCCTTGGAAGCGCTGGGCGAACTGAATCGCCAGCGCATGGTGATTCGTGCTCAGACTTACCTCGTCTTGACTTACGAGGGACAAGACAATGTCCAGGATGGGATGCGGCGTATTCAGGATGAGCGTCGCAAGAGTTGGCAGGCGGTGGACAAGAACTGGGAGAGGCTAATGGCCATTCCACGATTCACCGCAAAGGGCAAGGCCCTGCAAGAACAGCTTAAGGGAGAGTATCAGTCCTGGCGGACGGTTTACGTGGAACTGGATAACCTCATTGCGCGGCTTGCCACCACCGCCGACCCCAACCAGAGGACCGAATTGTTCGCCGATTACCGGCGGGTGATGAACAATATGGTGCCAATCTCGGATCGCATGGGGCAAACCTTCGACGAGATGACCGAAAATAATACCGTAAACACGAATCAGATGATCGAGAAAGATCGGGCCACAGCGGCTCAACTGGGAATCTGGTCGGTTGTGGCCATGCTCGTCGGTGTCTTGTTCGCTATCCTGGCGGGTTGGTTCATCGCCCGTAGCGTGACGCGTCCGGTGACCCAGATGGCCAATACGGTGACTCAGATCGCCACCACTCGCGACCTCACGTTGGCCGTGCCGGTGGAAGGCCGGGACGAGATCGGCCGCATGTCCGAAGCGTTCAACCAGATGATGCATGTGGTGCGAAACGCCTTCGGCGTGGTGAACAACACGGCCACCACCGTGGACACCAGTGCCAGCGAAGTGGCCAAACGCGCGGTTGCCAACCGCGACCGCGCCCAGATCGAAGCAGAGCAATCCGAAACCGCCGCCAAGATCATCGCCGAGATGGGCGTTACCGCCGGCGAGGTGTCGCAGGCGTCGGTGGCGCAAAAGGAAGCGGCGGATCGCTCCAACGTCACGGTCGTCACGCTGCAGAAGGCCATGCAGGAAGTAGCGGCGTCCGCCACCGCGCAGAACCAGGAAGTGAACGCCACCATGGAGCGCGTGGCCGAAATGGGCCAGACCGGTGCCAAGGTGGTGGAAACCGCGCGGCAGCAGGGCGAAAAAGTGGTGGACGTGACCCAGTCGGTCAATCAGATCGCGCAGGCGGTGGAGGAAATGAACAAGGCGGTGGCGCAGGCCACCGAGTTCGGCCGCTCAGTGGCGCAGGCCGCCGAGGCGGGCAGCCGGTCGGTGGCTTCCACCGTGACCGGCATGCGGTCCATCGCCGAGTCTTCGGAACAGATTTCCGAAATCATCGGCGTGATCACGGAAATCGCCGAACAGACCAATCTGCTGGCGTTGAACGCCGCCATCGAAGCCGCCCGCGCCGGCGCGCACGGCAAGGGCTTCGCCGTGGTGGCCGACGAGGTCGGCAAGCTGGCGCAGCGGGCCTCGGAAGCTGCCAAGGAAATCACCCGGCTGATCAAGGATTCCACCGCCCGCGTCAACGAAGGCACCAAGCTCAGCGACGAGGCGCGGCAGGCGCTGGTGAAGATCGACGAAAGCGGCAAGATCAACATGCAGGCCATCGAGGGCATCGCCAAGACCGCTGGCTTGCTGGTCGCCAACACCCAGCAGGTGCGCAACCTGGTCGGCGAACTCAACACCCTGGCGCAACAGATCGGCGGCATGGCCGGCGAGCAAGGCACCCGCCGCGAAGCCGCGCAGAAGGCGCTGGCGGCGCTGCTGGAGCAGTCGCGGCGCATCGGTCAACTGGTGACCGAGGCCAACCAGGGCGCCACCGCCATCGGCGACGAAATGAAGGGCATCGTGGAGCGCACCGCGCACATGACCAGCCTGACGGGCCTGCAAGCGCAACGCTCGAAGAAGGTCATGGAAATCGCCCAGACCTCCGCCGAGGGGGCGCGCCAGACGGTGGAACGCGCCGGCGGCGTGGTCAAGCTCAGCCAGGAGTTGCAGGACGGTTCCCGCCAACTGACCGAGCAGGTGCGGCAGTTCAGGATCGTCAGAAACGAAGGCCCGATCACGCCAGCGGCCCCCATGCAATGGCAGGCCGGTTGAAGCGGCGCCGATCCGGGGCGCGGCGGGCCGGCCGATCGTAACGGATCGCCGGCTGGCCGGCCCGATCTCCGGGCGCGGACCTAAAGGAGCGCGAAAATGGCTGATGTATATACAACCAGGCGAATGGAAGAAACCGAGGAAAAAGACCACCTGATGCAATTGGTGGGCTTCATGAACGGCAGGGAAATGTTCGGCGTGGATATCCTGATGGTGCAGGAAATCATTCGCGGCGCCCCGATCACCGCGGTGCCGAACACGCCGGCCTTCGTCGAGGGGGTCACCAACTTGCGGGGCAACATCATCCCGGTGATCGACTTGCGCAAACGGCTCAATCTGCCGACCGACCGGCAAGGCACGGGCAAGAACTGGGTGTTGATTCTGGACATCGCCGGCCGGGTCACCGGGTTTATCGTGGACGCCGTGACCGAGGTTCTCAAGATCGAGCGGGATGCCATCGAACCGCCGCCCGAGATCGTCGTGGCGGGACTGGAGAGCCAATATGTTCAGGGTGTTTGCGATATTGGCGAACGCTTGCTCATCCTGCTCGATTTCAACCGCATTTTGCTGGTCGAGGAAATCAAGCGGCTCAAGGAAGTCAACATGGGCGGGCAACGCTTGAGCGGTGCGGCGGGATAGTGGGGCGGAGCGAGAGGCGCGGAGCAGGACGATGAGCATACGCATTCTGGTCGTCGACGATTCCACCATGATGAGGAAATTGCTGGCCAAGGTTTTGAAGCCGCCGGGTCATCTGATCGTCGGGGAAGCCAAGAACGGGATCGAAGCCCTGGAGCTTTACAAGTCGTTGCGGCCGGACCTGGTGACCATGGATATCACCATGGAAGGCATGGACGGTTTGAGCGCCGCTCGCGAAATCCTGCGCTACGACGGCGGCGCCCGGATTTTGTTTCTCTCCAATCTGGACGAGGAGAAATATCGCGACGATGTCGAGCGACTCCGGGCGATTGGCTTCATCAACAAGCATAAATCGGAGGAAGTTCTCAAACTGATCGAGAACCTGGAAAAAACCGAGAAAGCTGGCACCGGCGACTAGCCGGCTCATCCTCCACCGCGATACCAAATACCGCTTTGACGGAAGAACATCCCATGATCGAGCTTGATCCATCGCTGATTAGTGATTTTGTTGTCGAGGCTGGCGAGCATCTTGAGGAAATGGAATCGATGCTGCTGCGGTTGGCGGAGGATCCGGCGAATCGGGATCTGTTCAACGCCATCTTCAGGCCGGTTCACACCATCAAGGGCGCTTCGCAATTTATGGGCCTGGTCCGGATCGCCGCCCTTTCCCACAAGCTGGAAGACCTGCTGGATTTGCTTCGTCAGGGAAAGCGGCCGTCCAGTCCGGGCATCGTGGAAACCCTGATCGTGGCCCGCGATCACCTCGCCATGCTGGTGGCCGATCTGGCCCGCTCCCAGACCGAGGAAACTCCGGTTGACCATCTGATCGCCCGGCTCGAACGGATCATCGAGGGGCGGGAGGAAGTGGAGGATGTGGAGGAACCCGTGGAGCCGGTGGAACCGGTGGAATCGGCGACCCTCGGCGTCGAGACGCCGAAACCGCCGTCCACCGTTCCACCCGCGCCGGAAATGGGAACCTACGAGGAAGAGTACGACAAGGAACTGTTCGCCATTTTCATCGAGCAATTGCGGGAGAAGCTGGCCTTCCTGAGCGCGCAGGCGCAACGGTTTGCCACCGCGCCCGATCAATTCGAGGTGCTGGAACAATGCCTTGACAGCATCAGAAGTCTCGATTCCTCCGCCAATTACATGGGTTACCAGGCGCTCTCGCTGCTGTACGAGCAATGGTGCGACGCGATTCTCGCCGCCCAGCAGGCCGTAGCCTTGAGCCAGCCGGTTTCCATGGGTTTCATGGAAACCTATGTTGAGAGGGTGATCCAGTTCTTCCCGCAACACGGCGACCGCTTGCCGGAAGGCGGCGAACCACCGGTGGCGCGGCCGGTCGCCAGGACACCCGCGCCGGAAATCGCCCAGGATCTCTTGCCGAAGGAATCGCTGGAGGATCAGGCGCCGCCGGCTCCATTGGGCAAGCCCCCAGTTTCCGCTGTGGAACCGGCCCCGGCCCAGCCGGGGCCCGCGGTCGTCGAGCGGCCGGAAGAACCCGCCGCCGGGCCGGCCTGGGAGACCGAGGGTGAGCGCCAGAAAGCGGAGCCATCCCAGGAGGCCGGCGAGCGGGTCTTGAAGAAGAGCGTGCGGGTGGATGCGCACAAGATCGACATCCTGATGAACCAGGTGGGGGAACTGATCGTCGACCGCTCCTATTTCTTCCAGTTGTTCAACGAGATGAGAAACCTTCAGCAGTATCTGAAGGTCAATGCCGGACTTGATCCGAAGGACATGAAGCTGATCCGGGCCTTCACGTACCGGTTCGGCGAGGCCATCGTTTCCCTGAGCCGAACCTCCAACGAGCTTCAGGAAGGGGTGATGAAGGTACGGATGCTGCCCATTGCCCAGTTGTTCAATCGCTATCCGCGCCTGATTCACGATCTCACCCGTGGCACCAACAAACAGGTGCAACTGGAAATCCGGGGCGAGGAAACGGAACTGGACCGGATGATCATCGAGGAGATTTCCGATCCACTGATTCACCTGATCCGCAACGCGGTCGATCACGGGTTCGAAACCGTGGCGGAACGCAAGCGCCTGGACAAACCGCCGACCGGCACGTTGCTGTTGGAAGCCTACCACGAGAGCAACCATATCGTCATCGAGATGACCGACGACGGTCGGGGCATGAATCCCGAACTGATCAAATCCAAGGCTCTCGAAAAGGGATTGTTTTCCAGAGAGGAGCTGGAGCGAATGTCGGCCCGGGAGCTGCTTCGGTTGATCATGACGCCCGGCTTTTCCACGGCGGCGGAAGTGACCAATACCTCCGGTCGCGGCGTCGGCATGGATGTGGTGAAGAAGAATATCGAGAAGCTGAACGGCACGATTGACATTGAATCCACCATCGGTCTCCAGACCCGAATCCGACTGAAAATCCCGCTGACCCTGGCGATCATTTCGGCGCTGATGGTGCGGGTCGGCGACAATCTGTTTACCGTGCCCCTGGCCAATGTGGAAGAAACGCTGCGCATTTTCGCCAAGGACATCACGACGGTCGAGGGTACCGAAGTCATTCATCTGCGCGGCAGGACCACGCCAATCTTTCGCCTGTCGGTCCTGTTTGACATTCCCTCGAACCAGCGGGAGGCCGGCAAATTTTTCGTGGTGATCGTCAACGCCGGTCTGCGGAAACTTGGATTGGTGGTGGACGAATTGCTGGGACAGGAGGAGGTGGTGATCAAGCCGCTGGTGGATTATTTGCAGGAAAAAAGCGGGTTGTCCGGCGCCACGATCATCGGTGATGGCCGGGTCTCCCTGATTCTGGACGTGTACGAATTGGCGAATATCGCCATGACCCGGCAGGTTGCCCGCTATCAGGAATTAAGCCTTGGAAGACGGAAAGCGGCTGGCGAAAAAACCAGCTATCCGGCGACGGGCAGGCCGAATTAAGCCGGCCGAATCCAACCCTCGCGTTGGGCGAAGCCGCGGTTGCGGCTGGCTGGCTTCGCTCTAACCGGTGGAGAGTTTCGATATGGTGGAAAAAATAAAAGTCCTGGTCGTGGATGACGCCGCGTTCATGGTCAAGGCCGTCAGCGAGCTGCTGGAATCCGATCCAGGCATCAAGATCGTCGGTAACGCCAGAAACGGTCTGGAAGGCTTGGAGAAAATAAAGGCGTTGCATCCCGATGTCGTTACCCTGGACATGGACATGCCAGTGATGGACGGTGTCACCACCATCCGTCATATCATGATCGAGGCGCCGGTTCCGGTCGTGGTTTTGAGTTCCCTGTTCAGCGATGGCGGCATTACCTTCGAGGCGTTGCGACTGGGCGTGGTCGATTTTCTCCCCAAGCCGTCCGGCGCCATTTCTCACGACATCCATCGCGCCAAGCAACAACTGATCGATCGCGTCAAACTGGCGGCGGTGGTGAGTTTGCAAAATATTCGCCGGGTCAAACTGAGCCGCTGGGACAGTCGGGAACTGTTGGCCGAACGCTATCGGTTTCAGTCACTGGATTATCTCCTGGCGATAGGCACCACGCTGGGCGGGCCGAATACGTCTTTGCGTCTGATGTCAAGCCTTTCGCCGAGATTGCCGGCCGCGGCGGTCATCGTTCAAGAGATTTCTCCGAAGATCCTGCCGGCCTTCGTGAAAAAATTCGACGAGTATGTTCCGTGGAAAGTGGAAGTGGCGCGCGACGGGACGGTGCTGGAACAGGGCGTCTGTTATGTCAGTTCCTATGAAAACACGATCACGTTTCAGGTAAATTCCAATCGAGAAATCTGTCTACGGGTCGATGAAGCCTCGGACAAGCCGCTGGACGCGCTGTTTGCTTCCGCCGCGAATATCTTTGAGCGTCATGCCATCGGCCTGTTGCTGACGGGAATCGGTAACGATGGCACCGATGGATTCGCCCAGATCAAAAGAAAAGCGGGCGCCACCATCGCCCAGGAAGTGGAGACCTGCGTCTATCCCAATCTGATTCAGTGCGCCATCGAGCGGGGCGTGGTGGATCGGGTGGTGAGCGAAAACCAGCTTCCCGCCACGATAGCGGCACTGATGGAAAATGCCGCCCATGTCGAGATGTGAACTGCGAGGAACGCGCGTATGAATCGGTCCGCTACTCATACCCGGTCTTTGCTGATGGAACGCGCGTCGGAGCTGGTGGGGTGGCGCCGTGGGAAACGGCGGATTGTTTTGCCCTTGGTCGCGTTGGCGGTGATCCTCTTGGCCTGGGAGTTGACAACCCGCTATAGCGGCTGGAGCGCGCAGGTTTTTCCAAGCCCTTCGAGAGTGATGCGCGGCATGGGGGAGTTGATCGTCAACGGTATGCTCTTGCGGCACTCGATAGCCAGCCTGTTTCGGGTTACGGCAGGATTTTACCTGGCGATCATTTTCGCCATACCCATCGGCATTGTCCTGGGCCGCGTGGAGACGCTCAATCTGATGCTGAATCCGGTCATTCAGTTCTTGCGTCCCATATCGCCGCTGGCGTGGATTCCGTTGGCGGTGCTGTGGTTTGGAATCGGGGATAAGCCTGCCGTTTTTCTGATTTTCCTGGCCTGTTTCTTTCCCCTCGTGGTGGCCACGGCGATCGCGGCCCGCGCCATCAATCCCGTGTTCTTCCAGGTCGCCGCCAATTTTAAATTCAACCGCTGGGAGACCACCACCAAGGTCATTGTTCCCGCCATCATGCCGGATGTGCTGACGGCGTTGCGCCTGACGGTGGGGATCGGTTGGCTAGTGGTCGTGGCCGCGGAAATGCTCGCGGTCCGTTCTGGCCTAGGGTACCTGATCCTGGATTCCAGAAACGCCCTGCGGATGGATTACGTGATGGTGGGCATGATGATGATCGGTCTGATCGGAATCGCGCTCGACGATCTGATGCGGCGGTTGGTATACCTGCATCCCGCGTTGCAAAGAGCTTACTGACGAAAACAGTCGCCGTGATGATTCCGGTTTCTCCGAAAAACTGACAGAGTGGCGAGTAGTGTCGTGGGGCATATCCTGATTCGAGATGTTTGCAAGTCGTACAGGAACCGGCGGATCACGCGGCGCGGGTCGCGCGATCCGTATCAACCCGGCGAAACGATGCGGATTCTAGATCACATTAATCTCGAATTTTGCGAAGGCGAGATGGTGTGCCTGCTGGGGCCTTCCGGCTGCGGTAAATCGACCCTGCTGCGCCTGATCGCGGGATTCGATATGACCACCGCTGGCGAGGTGGTGATTGACGGTAGAAAAGTGGTCGGCCCCAGCCCGAATCATATCTTCGTTTTTCAGCACAGCGGCCTGCTGCCCTGGATGACGGTCTGGCAAAACGTCGAGCTTGGCGTGCGTAATGTGGAGGATCTTCGAACCAGACAGGAAAAGGTCCAGGAGAACATCGACATGGTCGATTTGACGGATTTCGAGCAGCATTATCCCCATCAGTTGTCCGGAGGAATGAAACGCCGCGCGGAACTGGCCAGGGCGCTGGCCGCCAATCCGGATGTGCTGATCATGGACGAGCCCTTCAATGGCCTTGATTTCCTGAGCCATATGCGGATTCGCGAGGAAATCGTCAATATGCACGAACTGTTGCGCAAGACCACGCTGGTGGTCACCCACGATATCGACGACGCCCTGTTGATGGGAGACCGGATCGTGGTCATGGGCGGCAGACCCGCTCAGATCAAATTGAATCGTCAACTCGATTTTCCGCATCCGCGCGATCCCAAGAAGAATGCCGCGCTGGGCGACTTGCGGGATGAGTTGTTCCTGATGCTTGGGGTGAGTTATGCCGTATGAATGGATCCGCCACTGGCGTCGCCTGCCGCTAACCTGGCGTGTTGCCGTCGTCGTTGCCGGTTGGTTGATTCTCATTTCCGCGTTGCACCATGGGCTTAATGTGGAGCGTGGTCATAGGAAGGTGGTGCGGTTGGGCTATATGCCGGTGATCAGCAATCTGGCAGCGCCGTTGCTGGATTACGCCAGCCGGAACCATGGAGCGGTGCAACTTCAGGCGCTGAAATTCTCCTCTTTCGCGGAGTTGGGGGAAGCACTGCGCAACGATCAGATTGAAGCCGCTTTCATGATCGCGCCCCTGGCCATCGTGCTCCGGCAGCAGGGAGAAGATGTCAAACTGGTTTATATCGGCAATCGCCACGAAAGCACGCTGGTCGCCAGGAAGGATTTACACGCCACCACGCTGAATGATCTGGTTGGCAAAACCGTCGCTGTTCCCTTGCGCTATTCGGGGCATAACCTCGGTGTGCGTCGGCTGATGGAGGAACGCGGGCTGGTCGATAAGATCAAGGTGGTCGAAATGAATCCCCCGGACATGGCGGCGTCCTTGGCCGCCGGTTCCCTGGACGCCTATTTCGTGGGAGAGCCATTCGCGGCCAAGACTCTGAAAAGCGGCGATGCCAGTCGGATTTATTATGTCGAGGAGGTGTGGCCGAATTTTATTTGCAATCTGACCGTGGTCAACCAAAAGCTGATTCGGGAAGAGCCGGCTGTCGTAAAGCTACTGGTCGAAGGCGCCGCCCGTTCCGGCATCTGGGCGGCGAAGAACACCCAGGCAGCCGCCAGGATTGCCGGGCAATACTGGAACCAGCCGGTTGAATTGGTTGAATACGCGCTTTCGACTCCTCCCAACCGAATTCGTTACGACCAGTTCGTGCCCAAGGATGAAGAGATGCAACGGATGGCCGATTTGATGGTGCATTTTGGGTTGCTCACCAGTGGCGACATTACCGGCCTGGTGGAGGATCGGTTTGCGAAAGCGGCCGATCTGAGTGAAGTGACCGATATCGAGAGCATACTCCGACCGGTTGACTTGAAATGACCCTGGTTAGTGTCTGAACGGAAACCTGAAATGTAGGTTGGGCATAAGCGAAGCGTTGCCCAACAGGATCAGGATGTTGGGCTTCGCAAGCTCAGCCCAACCTACTGGGTTTCAGGGTTTTCGGCCAGACACTAGTTATCGGGCCAGGTAATCGGCCATGTTTTCCAGATACTTTTTGAGGGCGTTGTACTCATCCTCGTAGATATCCAGGAATTTCACGCCGATTTCATGTCCATTGCCGTCGGGCGATGGATTGGTCCAGACGACTTCAGCAATCACGGTCAGAGGAGTGGTGGCTACGGTTCCAGCCGAGTCGTCGACGATCGCGGCGACGTTTTTGAGGTACCGTCGCCAGCCTTTCAGATTTATTTTAAAGCTCAGCCGGGTTCCAGGCTCATAGGCGTTGGCAACGATAAGACCAATTCCGCCTTTAGCTATGTTTTTCAAGGCGCCAAACTCTTCTTTCTCCGTCGAAATGGGATATTCAAGTTTGGCGAGTGTGACGTCGGCTTCCTTGGGAAGGCGTGGGAAGTCGCGTTTGTCATGGTCGGTTGTTATTTGGGTCATCGGTTATTCCTCAACTTTGGTAATCGAATTTTACCCATTATATTTCCACCATGGAGCGGTTTCAAGAAAGCGCCATTTTCAAAACAATTCGACTGCCAATATATACTGGGTTACAAGTAACTTCGTCGCTTAAATCGAACCGCCGATATCCGCGGGGGGTGGTTGCCGGGCCATGGTTTGCACGACCGGACGCAGCGCCAGCCACCATTGTTCCTTGGGTCGCCGGAAGGCCCAGTCAACCATGTCCGGCATTTGTTTGAGCGGAACGAGGGTAACCTTGCCCTCGACCAGGCCGATGAACACGCTTTCCGCCGAGCCGCGTTCCAGTTGCTGGGTCAGGAAATCGATGGAGCGCGCGGCCAGCCGGGTCGCCAGGATACGGTCGTAGGGCGAGGGGTTGCCACCCTGCTGGGTGTGCCCCAGTACCGCCTGGCGCACGTCGAATAATTCGTGACCCTCTTCCTCGAACAACCGGCACAGGAAGTCGGTGGTGTAGCGGGGGTTGGCGTATTCGCCGCGGATCGTCAGATAAAGTCGCCGGCCGCCGCGAAAACTTTCGACCATGCGTTCCACGTCGGCCTGCAGGTCCTTGAGCGTGACGCCTTCCTCGTGAAGGTAGACCCGTTCGGCGCCGCCAGCCAGACCGCTCATCAACGCCAGATAACCGCAATAGCGACCCATGGTTTCGACCACGAAGCAGCGCCGCGCCGCCATGGCCGACTGCTTGATGCGGTCGAGTCCCTCGACGATCACGTTGAGCGCGGTGTCGGCGCCGACGCTCAGCTCCGAGCCGGGCACGTTGTTGTCGATGGTCGCCGGCAGGCAGATCATGGGAATCTTGAAGGCCGGATAGCGGTCGCGCTCGCTGAGCAGGTAATGCGCCGCCCGGTAGGCCATCCAGCCGCCGATGATCAACAGGCCATCGATGCGGTGATTTTCCAGCGCCCGCCCCACGGCGTAAAGCTGCTCGACCGTGGGAATCTGCCGGCTGGTGCCCAGCTCGGCGCCGCCCAGACCGGTCCAGCCCTCGACATCGCCCCAGCCCAGTTCCTCGATCCGGCCATCGATCAGTCCCTGGAAGCTGCCGCGCACTCCCAGCAAAGTATGGCCGCGATCCAGTCCAAGACGCACGGCGGCGCGAGCGGCGGTGTTCATGCCCGGCGCCAGGCCGCCCGCGTGGATGATCGCCAGCCGGCGGGGGCGGACGGGTGGGGTAACGCTGGGCAATGCCTCAGCCATCCGGTTGAATACCTGGAACATTTCGGTGAAGCTGCCGCCCCGCAGAGCCATTGCTCCGGCATAGTCGCGCTCGGCGATCATGCGAGCGACGGTGTGGGTTTGCTCAACGCACTGCATCAGTGGGACCTGCTGGATCCGATTGTATCGAATACCGATCAGTTGCGGCTCGCTGTCCGGCGTCGCCGCAAGCACTTCCTCGACAGCGGCGTAGCCCAGCAGCGTGCTCATCCAGCGGTCGAAGACGCTGGGGGTTCCACCGCGTTGCACATGGCCCAGAATGGTCACGCGGGTGTCCTCGCCCAGCCGTTCCTCCAGAACCTGGCGCACATAGTCGCAACCGATGGGATTTCCAGCGCGGTCTTGAGCGCCCTCGGCGACCACCACGATGCTGTCGCGGCGACCGGCGGCCCGCCCGTTGCGCAACAACTCACACATCCGCTCCTCCCAGCCGTCGGACGGCGGGTTCTCCGGGATCAGCACGTAGTCGGTTCCACCGGCGATGGCGCTCATCAGCGCCAGGTAGCCGCAGTGTCGACCCATCACCTCGACCACGAAGCTGCGCTGGTGGCTGGCGGCGGTGCTAGTGATCGCGTCGATGGCTTCGACGATGCGGTGCAGGGCGGAATCGGCGCCGATGGTCATGTCGGTGCCGACCATGTCATTGTCAATCGATCCGACCAGGCCGGCGATCATCAGGGCCGGATGCCGCCGGGCGGTGGACTCGTCGATTTCGTTGCGCTGAACCAGTTCCGCCAGCAGCTCCGGCCATTCCCGGCGAAAGGTGTCGGCCCCGGTCAGGCTACCATCGCCGCCGATGACCACCAGCCGGTCGATCCCGTGTCGCAACAGGTTGCGGGCGGCGCGGCGGCGGCCGTCCCGCTCGCGGAACGCCGGGCAGCGGGCGGTGCCGATGACGGTGCCACCCCGGTGCAGGATGCTGCCGACATCGTCCCAGGACAGCGGGCGGATGCGGTCGCCGCCGTCGACCATGCCCTGATAGCCTTCGTAGATGGCGTGAACGGCGGCGCCCCGATGGAGGGCGGCGCGCGCGACGGCGCGCACGGCGGCGTTCATGCCCTGGGCGTCGCCACCGCTGGTCAGGACGCCGATGCTTTTGGGCTGAAGGCTGGTCATGGTCGAATTTCCCCCGCTGGATCGAATGTTGGACGGACTAACCGATGTGGGCGCCGCTGAAAGAAATTGTAATCCATGGTCCACGGAAGACACGGAAGACACGGAAGACACGGAAAGGCTGGTTCTCCATTGACGGCTTCCGTGGTGTTGCCTGGAATCGTCGCGCGCCGCCGGTTACAACACCGCCACTCCCGCCGCTTCCAGCATTCGAGTCAGCCGGATCAACGGCAGGCCGATCAGGCTGGTGGGGTCGTCGCCTTCCAGCCGTTCGAACAGCGCGATGCCGAGCCCCTCGGATTTAAAGCCGCCCGCGCATTGATAAGGCCGTTCCCGTCGCAGGTAACGGTCGATCATTTCCGCCGTCAACGATCGGAACACGACCTGGAACGGTTCGACCATCGTCCAGCATTGGTCGCTGGCGCCGTCGAGCAGGCACAAGCCGGTATAAAAAATCACGGTCCGGCCCGAGGCGCGTCGCAACTGCGTTGTCGCTTCTTGATGATTGCCCGGTTTGCCGATGATCGCGCCATCCAGCACCGCTGCCTGGTCCGAACCGATGATCAGCGCCGCCGGTTCGCGGCGGGCGACCGCCCGTGCCTTGCGTTCGGCCAGCCGTGCGGTCAGCGTCGGCGCATCCTCGCCGGGCCAGGGGGATTCGTCGACGTCGGGCGCCTGCGTGGAGAAGGGCAGTCCAAGCCGCGCAAGCAGCTCGCGACGAAACGGCGAGGTGGAAGCCAGAACCAGGCGGCGACCGTCGGGGAGGGTTTCGGGCATGGCGAGCGCTCGATGGATCGATGGGTCGATGGAAATTGCGGTCATTGTGCGGAATGTGGCCTTGTTTTGACAGCAATCCGGCGCGTCTATATCATTTCGCGCCTTATGTGGGCTCCGTCGCTTCCCAACAAGGTCGATCCTTGGCGTCTGGCCGCCGAGAGTGGGCGGCTGAATGGCGCGTTGACGCTGGCGACGTTGCCGCGCCTGGCGGCCGTGCTGAATCGGGCCGATGGCGTGGCCAACGTCGCGCTGCTGGCGGGCGTCGACCAACGGGGTGTCCGCTTTATCGAGGGTACCGTGCGAACCGAGGTCGAACTGATCTGCCAACGCTGCCTGGGCGTATTGCGGTTGCCGCTGGAAGCGGTCGTCAGCCTGGGTTTGGCGCGGAACGAGGCCGAAGCCGACCGGTTGCCCGAGGAATACGAACCGCTGTTGGTTGCCGAGGGCGTCATTGGCGTCGCCGATCTGGTGGAGGACGAATTGTTGCTGGCCTTGCCGCTAATTCCCCGGCACGAGGATGCGCGCGACTGCCAGGCCGACGGTTATCGGACGCCCGCTGGGGGGGAGCACGATCCACCCTCGGCGACATGGGCGTCCCTGTTACGAGATTTTCCCAGGAGTCATTAAGCATGGCTGTACAGAAAAGCCGCAAAAGTCCTTCCAGGCGTGGCATGCGCCGCGCCCACGACGCTTTGACCGCCCCCACGCTGTCGACGGATCGCACCTCCGGGGAATTGCACCGCCGCCACCACGTCACTCCAAACGGTTATTATCGGGGTCGTCAGGTCATCACCCAGCCGGTGGTCGACGAGAGCGAGGATTGAGCGTCGCGCCCCACGCCCCGGTTCCCCTGTTTTTTCCGACCCCGCCCATGACGCCTGTTTCGTTCCCATGACCCGGCCGCTCACCATCGCCCTGGATGGCATGGGCGGCGATATCGGTCCCGACGTGGTTGTGCCGGCCGCTCTCCGCGTACTGAAAACCGCCACCGAGGCGATGCGCCTGATTCTGGTGGGCCAGGAGGATATTCTGTCGGCCCGGCTGACCCAGCTCAAGGCCAAGGACCATCCCGGCATCGTCATTCGCCACGCCTCGCAATTGGTCAACATGGACGAATCGCCCGCGCAGGCGCTGCGGGTCAAGAAGGATTCCTCGATGCGGGTGGCGATCAACCTGGTCAAGCAGGGCGAGGCCAACGCCTGCGTCAGCGCCGGCAACACGGGCGCGCTGATGGCGACCGCCCGTTTCGTCCTCAAGACTCTGCCCGGCATCGACCGTCCCGCCATCTGTACCACGTTGCCCACCGTCCGCGGCCATACCCGGGTGCTGGACCTGGGCGCCAACGTGGACAGCAAGGCCGAACACCTGCTGCAATTCGCGGTCATGGGTTCGGTGCTGGCCGAGGTGAACGGCATTCGCCGACCGCGCGTGGGTTTGCTGAACATCGGCGAGGAAGACATCAAGGGCAACGAGCAGGTCAAGGACGCCGCCCAGTTGCTGGCCGCCAGCGATCTCAATTACATCGGATTCGTCGAGGGCGACGGTGTTTATCTGGACGAGGTCGACGTGGTGGTCTGCGACGGTTTCGTCGGCAACGTCGCGCTCAAAAGCAGCGAGGGCGTGGCCAAGCTCATCCGCCATTACCTGACCCAGGAATTCAAGCGAAACCCGCTGACCCGCCTGGCCGGTCTGGTCGCCCTGCCGGTATTGCGCGCCTTCCGCCGCCGGATCGATCCCCGCCGTTACAACGGCGCCAGCCTGCTGGGTTTGCAGGGCATCGTGGTCAAGAGCCATGGCGGCGCCGACGCCTTGGCGTTCGCCAACGCCATCCAGGTAGCGGTATTGGAAGCTCAACAAGCGGTGCCTCAACGCATCGACGCCCATCTGGCCGCCCTTCACGCCGCGAGGCAAGCGCTTTGAATCACGCCCGAATCGTTGGAACCGGCGGTTATCTGCCGGAAACCGTGTTGACCAACGCCGATCTCGAACAGCGCGTCGAGACCACGGCGCAATGGATCGTCGAACGCACCGGGGTCGAGGAACGCCATGTCGCCGCGCCGGGGGAGACCACCTGCGATCTGGCTGAGCGGGCCTCCCGGCGGGCGCTGGCGGCGGCCGGCATCGAGCCGGGCGACATCGACCTGATCGTGTTGGGGACCACCACGCCCGATCACGTTTTTCCGAGCGTCGCCACCCAGTTGCAGCACCGGCTCGGCTGTCCTGGCGGCCCCGCCTTCGACGTGCAGGCGGTGTGCACCGGTTTCGTCTACGCTCTGGATATCGCCCACCGCTTCATCCGCACCGGCGCGGCGCGGCGGGCGCTGGTGGTGGGGGCGGACACCTTCACCCGCATCATCGACTGGACGGACCGCGGCACCTGCATCCTGTTCGGCGACGGCGCTGGCGCGGTGGTGCTGGAAGCGGCCGACGAACCCGGCATCATCGACAGCCGATTGGGCGCCGACGGCCGCTACAAGGAGCTGCTGTGGGTACCGGCCGGTGTGTCCAGTGGTTACGACCAGACCCGCCGGAACGCCGCCTTCGTCGAAATGCGCGGCAGCGAAGTCTTCAAGGTGGCGGTCACCACGCTCAAGGATATCGCTGAACAGATTCTGGCCGCCAACCGGATGACGGTCGCCGACGTGGACTGGCTGATCCCGCATCAGGCCAACCGCCGGATTCTGGCCGCCACCGCCAAGCGGCTCGGGTTGCCGGAGGCACGGATGGTGGACTGCGTGCGGACTCACGGCAATACCTCGGCGGCCTCGGTGCCGCTGGCCTTGGACGTGGCGGTGCGCGACGGCCGCATCCAGCGCGGCGACACGTTGTTGCTGGAGGGGTTCGGCGGCGGCTTCACCTGGGGCGCGGTGCTGCTGACCTATTGAACGTGAGGAAGGGTTCACGATGACGATGTTGGGCAACGAAATCGCCCTGGTGACCGGAGCCAGTCGCGGCATCGGCCAGGCCATCGCCCGCGAGCTGGGCCGGCGCGGCGCGACCGTGATCGGCACCGCGACCACCGATGCTGGCGCGGAGGCGATTACCCAGGATTTGCGCGAGCACGATCTCAAGGGCCGTGGCCTGCGGCTGGACGTGACCGATCCGGCCTCGATCGAGGCGACGCTGAAAGCGGTGACCCAGGAGTTCGGCCCGCCGAGCATTCTGGTCAACAACGCCGGCATTGCCCGGGATAACCTGCTCCTGCGGATGAAGGACGAGGAATGGGCGGCGATTCTCGACGCCAACCTGACGTCGGTCTATCGAATGAGCAAGGCCGTCCTGCGCGGGATGATGAAAGCCCAGCGCGGGCGTATCATCAGCATCACCTCGATCGTGGGGGCCACCGGCAATCCGGGCCAGGCCAACTATGCGGCGGCCAAGGCGGGGATCGTCGGTTTCACCAAATCGCTGGCGCGCGAGATCGGTTCGCGCAACATCACCGTCAACGCGGTCGCGCCGGGAGCCATCACCACCGACATGACCCGGGACATGCCGGAAACGCAACGCCAGGCGGTGCTCGCCAGCATTCCGCTGCAACGGCTGGGCGAACCCCGGGACGTCGCCAATGCCGTGGCGTTTCTGGCTTCGCCGGAAGCGGCTTACATCACCGGCGAGACCCTGCATGTCAACGGTGGAATGTACATGGCTTGATGGCCGACTGAAGTGGAGGAGCCGCGTCGACGTGCCAGTGGTTGACAAGGGGGGGCCGGAAACCGCGCCCAGTTTGTGGTACTGTCACCAAGATTTCGCCCGCCGTGATAAAGTGGGCGCGGATTGAAACACAACGAGGAAGCAAGCGATCATGACCGACATCAGCAACATTGAAGCCCGCGTCAAGAAAATCATCATCGAGCAGTTGGGGGTGAAGGAGGAACAGGTCACCAACGAAGCCTCTTTCGTCGAGGACCTCGGCGCCGATTCCCTGGATACCGTCGAACTGGTGATGGCCCTGGAAGAAGAGTTCGAACTGGAGATTCCCGACGAGGATGCCGAAAAGATCACGACGGTGCAGCAGGCGATTGACTACATCGCAACGCACCTCGGTTGAAGGTGTCCATTCCGCGCGAATCCCAACCCGCCGCGATCGCCCGCCAGGGGTCGCGGCCTTGTTTTGTCAGCCTGGCGCAGTGAGGGGTGTTTCGTGACCGAGCGGCGAGTGGTAGTGACGGGCATGGGCATCGTGTCCCCGGTCGGCAGTACCGTCGAGACCGCCTGGACCAACATCTTGGCGGGTCGGAGCGGAATCGGACCGGTCACCGCCTTCGACGTGAGCGGTTTTCCAGTGCGCATCGGTGGCGCGGTGAAGGATTTTCAGGTGGAGCAGTACCTGAATACCAAGGAAGCCAAGAAGATGGATACCTTCATCCACTATGGCATCGGCGCGGCGGCGCAGGCGATTCGAGACGCGGGACTGGAGATCACCGAAGCGAACGCCGAGCGGATCGGGATTTACATCGGCTCCGGCATCGGGGGTCTGCCGGGCATCGAGGAAGGGCATGCGGCGTTCCTGAAGGGCGGACCGCGCAAGTTGACCCCGTTCTTCGTGCCGCGCAGCATCATCAACATGGTGTCGGGCAATCTGTCCGTCCTGTACGGCATCAAGGGCCCGAACCTGGCAGTGGTGACCGCCTGCACCACCGGTACCCACAGCATCGGTCTGGCGGGCCGGCTGATCGTGTACGGCGACGCCGACGTGATGATCGCCGGCGGCGCCGAAATGGCTACTACCCCCACCGGACTGTGCGGCTTCGCGGCGGCCCGGGCGCTGTCCACCCGCAACGACGAACCGGAGAAAGCCAGCCGGCCGTGGGACCGGGACCGCGACGGTTTCGTGCTCAGCGACGGCGCCGGGGTGATGGTGCTGGAAGAATACGAGCACGCCCGGCGGCGCGGCGCGCGGATTCACGCCGAACTGATCGGTTTCGGCATGAGCGGCGACGCCTACCACATGACGCTGCCGCCGCCGGACGGCGACGGCGCGCGGCGGGCGATGGCCAACGCCCTGCGCGACGCGGCCCTCGCGCCCGAGGCGGTGGATTACATCAACGCCCACGGCACCTCCACGCCAGCGGGCGACAAAATCGAAAGCGACGCGGCCAAGGCGGTGTTCGGCGACCACGTCTATCGGCTGGCGATGAGTTCGACCAAATCCATGACCGGTCATCTACTGGGCGCGGCTGGCGGGGTCGAGGCGATTTTTTCGGTGCTGGCGATTCGCGATCAGGTCGCCCCGCCCACCATCAATCTGGATCATCCGGAACCGGAGTGCGATCTGAACTATGTCCCGCACGCCGCCCAGGAGCGACGCATCAAGGTCGCGCTGTCGAATTCCTTCGGTTTCGGCGGCACCAACGGCACGGTGATTTTCCGCGCTCTGGAGTAAGTCCGGTGTTCCCGTTCGTTTCCCTCGTCCGCTGGTGGGAAAGGAGCGGGGGGTGAGGGCATGGTTTCCCCCCGCTGGCCTCGACGACGGTTCCTGCTGATCCTGGCGGCGCTGACGCTGATTCTTGGTCCGGCGCTGTATATCGTTTACGCCGATTATCGCGTATTCCTGGATATCCCCCTTGGCGTGCCTGCCGAAGGCCTGACACTGGAACTGAAGCCCGGGATGGGCATGGCCGACCTCGTCCGGGAACTGCGGCGACAACCGGGCTTGCTGCGGTCGGGGCTGTACCTGGAAGCCCATGCCCGATCCAATCGGCTGGCTTCCCGGCTCAAGGCCGGCGAATATGCCCTCGCGCCGGGCCTCACGCCGCGCGGCTTGCTTGACCAGCTCGTGGCTGGACGAGTCATCCAGCATACGCTGACGGTGGTGGAAGGCTGGACCTTCCGGCAGTTGCGCCGGGCGCTGGCGGAGCATCCCAGGATCGGACAAACCCTCGGAAATGCGAGCGACGCCGAAATCATGGCGCGGTTGGGTCGACCGGGCGAGTATCCCGAAGGGCGCTTTCTGCCGGATACCTACCATTTCCCCGCGGGCTTCACCGATGAGGCGTTCCTGCGGCGGGCGCTGGCGGCAATGGATCGGCAGTTGGACGCCGCGTGGAGCCGCCGCTCTCCTGATTTGCCGCTGACCGATCCCTACCAGGCGCTGATTCTGGCCTCGATCGTGGAAAAGGAAACGGCGGCGCCCGCGGAACGGCCGGAAATCGCTGGCGTGTTCGCGCGCCGGTTGCGACGGGGAATGCTGTTGCAAACCGATCCGACCGTGATCTATGGCTTGGGCGAGGCATTCGACGGCAATCTGCGCCGCGCCGATCTGGCCCACGACGGCCCCTATAACACCTACACGCGCAAGGGCTTGCCGCCGACGCCGATCGCCCTGCCCGGCGCGGATGCGCTGGCCGCCGCCGTCAATCCCGCCGTCGGCGACGCGCTGTATTTCGTGGCCACCGGCCGGGGCGGGCATGTCTTTTCCCGGACGCTTGACGAGCATAACCGGGCGGTCCGGCAGTATCAGTTGAAGGAAAAGTGACGTGTCGGGCAAGTTCATCACCGTCGAGGGCGGCGAGGGCGCCGGCAAAACCACCCAGCTTGCGTTCATGCGCGAGGTTCTGGAGCGGGCGGGTTGTCGGGTGACGTCGACCCGCGAGCCGGGCGGTACGGCGCTGGGCGAGGAAATCCGCTCCCTGCTGCTCGATCATCGTCACGACGGCATGGCGTTGGCTACCGAGACGCTGTTGATGTTTGCCGCCCGCGCCGAGCATCTGGAACGGGTGATCCGGCCGGCGCTGGCCGCCGGCCGCTGGGTGTTGTGCGACCGGTTCACCGACGCTACCTACGCCTATCAGGGTGGCGGGCGGGGGTTGCCGCCGGAACGGATCGCGATCTTGGAGGATTGGGTGCAAGGCGGTCTTCGGCCCGATCTGACCCTGGTGTTCGATGTGCCGGTCGCGGTGGGTTTGGAACGGGCCGGGCGGCGCGGCGCGGCGGATCGCTTCGAGCGGGAGGAAAAGGTTTTTTTCGAGCGGATCCGCGCCGTTTATCTCGACCGGGCGCGGCGGGATCCCGGTCGCTGCCGAATCGTGAACGCCGACCGGCCGGTCGAAGCGGTTCGGACCGAGGTGGAAGCCATCCTCGCCGGGTGGCTGGAGCGGGGCTGATGGACGACGAACGTTTGCCCTGGCATCGGGACCTTTGGCGGCGCTGGCGGGAGCGCCGGGCCGCTGGCCGCCTGCCGCACGCGCTGTTGCTGTCCGGCCCGGCCGGATTGGGCAAGGGACTGTTCGCCCGCCGGCTGGCGCGGGCGCTGCTGTGCGACCGCCCTGACGCCGAGGGCGAAGCCTGTGGCCAGTGCCGAAGTTGCCGGCTGTTCCGGGCCGGCAGCCATCCTGACCACAGCGTCGTGCGCCCGGAAGAAGACGGCAAGATCATCAAGGTGGATCAAATCCGCGAGTTGCGCGTCTTTCTCGGCTATACCGCCCAGTACGGCGGTTACAAGATCGCGTTGCTGGAACCGGCCGACCGGCTCAACGTCAATGCCGCCAACGCTCTATTGAAGACGCTGGAGGAACCGCCGGGCAACGGTTTGCTGCTGCTGGTCACCGCCCAGCCGGCGCGCTTGCCGGCCACGGTGCGCAGCCGCTGCCAGAGGATCGATTTCGATCCACCCGCGGCGGCGGTCGCCGTTCCCTGGCTGGCCGCCCGCGTCGCGGACGGATTGGATCCGGCGGTGTTGCTGGACATCGCCGGCGGTGGACCGCTTGCCGCGCTGGCCCAGGCCGGCGACGAACGCTGGCGCCGTCGTCGGGAGTTGCTTGAATGCTACGAACAGGCGCTGGCCGGACGGATCGACCCGATCCGGGCGGCGGAACGCTGGACACAGGGCGATTTGAGCGAGAATCTGGGCTGGCTGGTCGGCTGGCATACCGACCTGATTCGGCTTAAGATGAGCGCCGAGCCTCCGCGCCTGAGCCATCCCGACCTGCGTTCCGCGCTGCGGCGCTGGGCCGGGCGGGGAACGCCGCGCGTCCTGTTCGGGCGCCTGGACGCGGCGGTTCGATTGCGCGCGCTCTGCGCGACCACCCAGGTCAACGCGCCCCTGCTGTTGGAAGCGTTTCTCGGCGACGCGCTTCTCTGATTCCCGGTTCCCGATTCGTTTGCAAGGGGTTGAACACCATGGCGGTTCCACGGCAAGGCGTCATTTCCCTCGCCATCAAGGACAAGGCGATGCTCCATTCCAGCTACATGCCCTTCGTCAAGGGCGGGGGCATCTTCATTCCGACCGAGAAAACCTTCGAGCTGGACGACGAGGTGTTTCTGCTGCTGACGATCCTGGACGACCCGGAGCGGTTCGCCATTACCGGCAAGGTGGTCTGGATCAACTACCGAACCACGCCGGGCAGCCGACAGATGGGGGTCGGCATCCAATTCGGCGGCGTGGAGGGCGCCAGCCTTCAGAAGAAGATCGAAGCGCAATTGGCCGGTTACGTCCGGGCCGAACAACCCACCAACACGATGTAGGATTTGAGCGGGCGATGCTGGTCGATTCCCATTGCCATCTGGACCGGATCGAATTGGGGCCCTTCGGCGGCGGTCTGGCGGGGGTGCTGGATGCGGCGGCCGCGAACGGCGTCACCCGGTTGTTGAGCGTGGCGGTGGATCTGGAAAGCTGGCCGGCCCTGGCCCGGCTGACCGAGCCGTATCCCCAGATCGCGTTGTCGGTGGGCGTGCATCCGAGCGAGGAGGGCGGCCGCGCGCCGACCGTGGTGGAACTGACGGCGCTGGGTCGCGCGCCGCGGGTGGTCGCCGTCGGCGAGACCGGGCTGGATTACTACCATGGGGCCGACCGCGCCGACCGCCAGCGGGACTGGTTCCGGGTTCACATCGCCGCCGCTCGGGAATTGGGCAAGCCGCTGATCGTCCACACCCGCGACGCCCGCGAGGACACCTTGCGGATTCTCGCGGAAGAGGGCGCGGCCGAGGTCGGCGGGGTTTTGCACTGCTTCACCGAGGATTGGGCGATGGCGGAGCGGGCGCTGGAACTGAATTTCCACATCTCGTTTTCCGGGATCGTCACCTTCAAGAACGCCAAGCCCATTCAGGACGCCGCGCGGCGCGTGCCCGCCGAGCGTTTGCTGGTGGAAACCGACGCTCCTTATCTGGCGCCGGTCCCCTATCGGGGCAAACCTAATCATCCAGCCTGGGTGCGGCCGGTGGCGGAGTTTGTCGCCCGGTTGCGCGGCGAGACCCTGGAGCGGATCGCGGCGGTCACCACCGCCAACTATCTACGGCTGTTCGGCTTGCGCGCGGAGGCGGCGTGAATCACGCGGAAATGCGCGACCGGGTTCGCCGCTGCCTGCGTTCCACCCATCAGGTGGAGATTTTCACCGGCGACCACGCGGTGGCCGGACTGGAACCCGAGGAGGGGACGCTGACCCCGGCGGCGGTGCTGGTGCCGCTGGTCGAGCGGGCCGAGGGCTATACGGTGCTGCTGACCCAGCGCACCGCCCATCTGGAGCATCATGCCGGCCAGATCAGCTTTCCCGGCGGCCGGGCCGAGGTGGAGGACACCAGTCCGGTCGAGACCGCGTTGCGCGAGGCGGAGGAGGAGATCGGCCTGCATCGCCGGCACGTGGTGGAAATCGCCGGCTTTCTCGATTTGTATCAAACCATCACCGGGTTTCTGGTCACGCCGGTGGTGGGTTTCGTGACCCCGCCGTTCGAGTTGACGCTGGATGATTTCGAAGTCGCCGAGGCGTTCGAGGTGCCGCTGGAATTCATCCTCGATCCGCGCCATCACGAACAGCGCAGTGTGTTCTACAAGGGCCAGCCGAGGCGTTATTACGTGATTCCGTATCAGGATCGTTTTATTTGGGGCGCGACCGCCGCCATGCTGGTCAATTTCGCCCGGCGGCTGACCGGTAACCCGCTGTCACTGTGAATCCGGTGTGTCGCTGGCCGCGCCCCGGTGATGGACGAACTGCCGCAGCAGGAATTCCTCGTCGCGCGGCGTCAGATCGAACCGCAGACTGGCCTGTTCGACCGTTCTCGGCGTGCAATGTCCTTGTTCGGTCAACCACTGAAAGGCGTGGCGCAGCGCCTCGCCTTCGGGGATGAGCGGTTTGAGCATTGCCGTCAGATTTTGCCCGCCTGCTGAGCGATGAAGGCGGTCTTGGCCGACAGTTCCAGCGAACAGGTCCATTTGTAGGCGAGATTGAGGCTGTCGGCGCCGGCGTAGACGCCATGGCCGCGCACCACGGCGATGGGATAGTCCGCCAGGATTTCACCGACCATGCGCGGCGAACGGGCTTCGTACTGGTCGTAGGGGATGGTCAGGACCGGCACCCGGCTGAAGTACAACTGTCCCTCGAAATCGGCCGGAAGGAATTCCTCGTTGTCCATGGTCATCGCCACGGAATAGGGACCGTGGCTGTGCAGCAGGGCGCGGACCTTGGGATTGGCCTGGTAGACCGCCAGATGGAGACGGGCGTCCATCGAGGCCCCCTTGCCGATGCCGCCGTCGAGGCGGCACTCGACCAGATCGCCGCTGCTGAGGGTATCGGCGCAGCAACCGGTGGGCGTGATCCAGAAGGCGGCGCCGTCCCGTACCGAGGCGTTGCCGCTGTGCGAGTCGTTGAGGCCGTACTGGCGCAGCCAGTGATAGTGTCGAACCAGATCGTCTTTGATGTTCATGGCGGCGATTATACCGGGAGGGCGGCTAGGCCGAAACCCGCCGCGCCGGGCCGTTCGCGCGGACGAGCGGCGCGACCCGCTCCACGCCGGTTTGCAGCGCGCCGTCGGGATACAGTTCGAACCAGCGGTAGCCGGGCGGGAGATCGTCCACGCGCGGTTCCGGGGAATCGGGCCGAAATTGCACCGAGGTGGCGGGGGCGGCCAGCAGTTGCACGTGGCCGCGCCGGTCGGCGAACTCGCCGTGGATGTGCCCCCAGACCACCGCCCGGACTTGCGGGTAACGATCCAGCACCGCGAATAGCGCCGCCCCGTTGCTCACCGTCATGGTGTCGAGCCAGCCCGTGCCGACCGGCAGGGGGTTGTGGTGCAGGCAGACCAGGGTCGGTCGTTCGGGGCCGGTGGCCAGGACGGTGTCGAGCAGCGCCAGTTCGCCGGTGGCCAGATGACCGTCGGGCGTGCCGGGAAAGCTGGAGTCCAGCAACACGAATTGCCAGTGCCCGGCGACGAAGTACCGTTCCCAACGCACGCGGCCGCCGCGCAGCGCGCGGCTCATGACCGCCGGAAAGTCGTGGTTGCCCGGCAGGCAATAGACCGGCAGACCCAGCGGCTCCAGCGCCTGGAGCAGACGAGGATAGGCGTCCGGTTCGTCGCCGACCAGGTCGCCGGTGGCGAGGACCAGGTCGGCGGTCGGTTGGCGTTCCTGGATATGGGCCAGCACCGCGTTCAGACCGGCGTCCACGTCCGCCCCCCAAAGCCGGCCGCCGGGCGTGGTCTTAAGATGAAGATCGGTAATCTGAACAACCCGGAGCGGGGCGATGGTCGGCATGGCGCAAGGTCCTCGAAAAAGGGTGATGCGAACAGCTTACAGGGTTTTGATGAACACTTTCGAACGGCGCCGCCAGTTGTACAGCGCCTGTTTCCGGATCGGCAGATCGGCCACCTCGGCCGGCTCGAAGCCGCGCTCGCGGAACCAGTGTTCGGCGCGGGTCGTCAGCACGAACAGTCGTGCCAGACCTTGAGCGCGGGCCTGGCGCTCGATGAAATGCAGCAGGGTATCGGCGCGGCCGCGGTTGCGGTAGTCCGGATGCACCGCGACGCAGGCTAGTTCCCCCAGCCGTTCCTCGGCGAAGGGATAGAGCGCGGCGCAGCCGATGATGGCGCCGTCGCGCTCCAGCACGGAGAAGCGTTCGATTTCCATTTCCAGCCGCTCCCGCGACCGGCGCACCAGCGCGCCTTCCTCTTCCAAAGGTTGAATCAGCGCCAGCATCCCGCCGATGTCGTCGATGGCGGCGGGACGCAATCCCTCGTAAATATCGGCGGTGATCAGGACGCCCACGCCGTCGCGGGTGAACAGTTCCAGCGGCAGCGCCCCGTCCATCTGGCGGCTGAGCAGGTGAACGCGGCGTACCCCAGCCTGACAGGCGCGCAGCGCCAGCCGCAGATGGCGGGCGGTTTCCCCGGTCAGCGCGGGGTGCTCGGCCAGCAGGCGCGCGGCGTCGCTGGGGCTGAGTTCGCGAACCGGTTGTCCGGCGGGATCGCGCAACGGCGGACTTTCCCCCAGCACCAGCAGCTTGTCGGCGCGCAGGGCCATGGCGGCGGCGGCGGCGACGTCCTCGGCGCTCAGGTTGAAGATTTCGCCGGTCGGCGAGTAGCCCAGCGGCGACAGCAGCACGATGGCGTCCTGATCCAGCCACAGGCGGATGGCGCGGTCGTCGATCCGCCGCACCTCGCCGGTGAGGCCGTAATCGACGCCGTTGCGGACCCCCAGCGGCCGGGCGGTGATCAGGTTGCCCGACGCCACCCGCAGACGCGCGCCGTGCATCGGCGAATTGGCCAGGCCCATGGAAAGCCGGGCCTCGATCCGGATTCGCACGCGCCCCACCGCCTGCTTGACGTAGCGCAGGTCCTCGGCATCGGTCAGCCGCAGGCCGTTGACGTAGCGCAGTGCGCGACCGGCCTCGCGCAGGCGCTCCTCGACTTGCGGCCGCGCGCCATGCGCCAGCACCAGGCGGATGCCGAGGCTGTGCAGCAGGGCCAGATCGTGAATCAAATTGGAGAAGTGGTCGGCCTCGACCGCCTCGCCACCGAACGACACCACGAAGGTCCGGTGGCGATGGGCGTTGATGTAGGGGCCGGCCTGGCGGAACCAGTGGACGAAACGCTCAGGATTCATGGTGGAGCGGGGCGTGGAGTGCCTGGAGAGGTGGGTTGACGGAAAAAATAGCGGGCGTCCGGGCGCGATAGTCTAATACCATTGCGGTCGAACCCGTAATCGCTGTCCCCGAGTTCGCATGAACGCCAACCGTCCGACCCGTTCCATGATGACCGATACGAATTGCCCCGCCCCCGCTGAAAGAGTGAGGGTCTGGCTGCGCGAGTTGCAAGACCGGCTGAGCCAGGCGCTGGAAGCCGCCGATGGCGGCGCCCGGTTCCGGGAAGACGCCTGGGAGCGCCGCGGCGAACGTGGCCTGCGCGGCGTCGGGCGAACCCGGATTTTGCGCGAGGGCGCGGTGTTCGAGCAGGCCGGCATCAATTTCTCCCACGTGATCGGCGAATGCCTGCCGCCCTCGGCCACGGCGCGGCGGCCCGAACTGGCCGGACGCGGCTTCGAGGCCATGGGGGTGTCGCTGGTGGCGCATCCCCGTAATCCCTACGTGCCGACCTCGCACGCCAACGTCCGCTTTTTCCACGCCGCCGGAGATGAAGCCGAGTCGACCTGGTGGTTCGGCGGCGGCTTCGATCTCACGCCGTATTATGGCTTTGAGGAAGATTGCGTCCATTGGCATCGCATGGCTCAGGCCGCCTGCGCGCCGTTTGGCTCCGAGGTCCATCCGCGTTACAAACAGTGGTGCGATGACTACTTCTTCCTCAAGCATCGCAACGAACCGCGCGGCGTCGGCGGATTGTTCTTCGACGACCTGAACGAAGGCGGGTTTGAGCGCTGCTTCGCCTTCCTGCGCAGCGTGGGCGACCATTACCTGCCGGCCTATCTGCCGCTGGTCGAACGGCGGCGGACGACGCCCTACGGCGCGCGCGAGCGCCAGTTTCAGCTTTACCGGCGCGGGCGCTACGTCGAATTCAACCTGGTTTACGACCGGGGCACCCTGTTCGGCCTGCAATCGGGCGGGCGCACCGAGTCCATCCTGATGTCGCTGCCGCCGCGAGTGCGCTGGGAATACGACTGGCGACCTGAACCCGACAGTCCGGAGGCGCGTCTTTACGACGTTTTCCTGCAACCGCGCGACTGGCTGGCGCTGGCCGGCGCGCGGGCCCAACCCGAGGTTTGACCATGTACACCGTCTGCGTCCGCGACCATTTCATGATCGCCCACAGCTTCCGGGGCGAGACCTTCGGTCCCGCCCAGCGCCTGCACGGCGCGACCTACGTCGTTGACCTGGAGCTGCGCCGTCCCGATCTGGACCCCGACGGCGTGGTGGTGGACATCGGCAAGGCCGGCGCCTGCCTGCGGGAGGTGTTGGAGGAATGGAATTACCGCAACCTCGACGGCGTCGCCGAATTCGCCGGCCGCAACACCACCACCGAATTCCTGGCTCAGGCCATCTTCAATCGCATCGCGGTGCGGATCGAGGAGGGCCAACTGGGTCCGCACGCGGCCGGTCTGAGTTCGATGCGCGTCGTCTTGCGTGAATCCCATGTCGCCTGGGCCGCCTACGAGGGGCCACTGCCGTGAATCGGGTCCATTTCCTGGTTCCCGGCGACGTGGAAACCCGCACCGGCGGCTATCTCTACGACCGCCGGATCATGGCCGGCCTGACGACGCTGGGCTGGCGGGTGGATTTGCATCGTCTCGACGCCAGCTTCCCCGCGCCCACCCCGGCGGCGCTGGCCGAGGCCGATGCGGTCCTGGCCGCGTTGCCGGACCGAATGCGGGTTGTCGTGGACGGCCTGGCGCTGGGCGCGATGCCCGAAATCGCCGCGCGGCATCGGGACCGGCTGCAACTGGTGGCGCTGGTGCATCATCCGCTGGCGCTGGAAACCGGCCTGGATGAGGCAACGTGTCGGCGTTTGTACGCCAGCGAGCGCGAATCGCTGCGCCACGTCCGGCGGGTCATCGTCACCAGCCCCAGCACCGCGCGGGCCTTGGCCGATTACGACTTGACGCCGGAACAATGCGCGGTGGTGTTGCCCGGAACCGATCCCGCGCCGCTGGCCGAGGGGTCGGGCGGGGGGGAATGGGTGTTACTGTGCGTGGCGTCGCTGACGCCGCGCAAGGGCCACGCCCTGCTGTTCCGGGCGCTGGCGCGGCTGGAGTCGCTGGCGTGGCGGCTGCGTTGCGTGGGCGGCGCCGACCTCGATTCCGTCACCGCCGCTGGCTTGCGAACCCTGGCGGCGGAATTGGGATTGGCCGAGCGCGTCGAATTCTTGGGACCGTTGGAGGAAGCGGCCTTGGCGGCCGAATATCGGCGGGCGGATTTGTTCGTGTTGCCGTCGTATCACGAGGGTTATGGCATGGCGCTGGCCGAGGCGTTGGCGCGGGGTCTGCCCATCGTCAGCACGACCGCCGGCGCGATTCCCGACACCGTGCCGACGGATGCCGCCCTGCTGGTTCCACCCGGCGACGCGGCGGCGCTGACCGAGGCGCTGGCGCGCGTCATGACGGAACCTGGTTTGCGCGAACGGCTGGCCGCGGGCGCGCGCGTGGCCCGAGAGAACTTGCCGGACTGGCCGACGGCTTGCGCCCGGTTTACCGCCACGCTGGAAGCGGTCCCGACATGAGCGGATTTTCCGCCGAGTGGCTGGCGCTGCGCGAGCCGGTGGACGCGGCGGCGCGCAACCCGGAACTGACCACGCGCCTGCTGAACTGGCGGCGGGGGAGGGGTCCGCTGACCGTGCTGGATCTGGCCAGCGGCACGGGCGCCAATCTACGGTTTCTGGCGCCGTTGCTCGGTGGCGAACAGCATTGGCGACTGGTCGATCACGATCCGGTCCTGCTGGCGCGGGGCGAGGAACAATGCGGCGCGTGGGTGGCGGAGGGGGGGATGGACTTGACGCTGGACTGGCGGCGGGTGGATTTGGTCGACGACTGGGAGGCGCTGGATGTTGACGGCGCGCAACTGGTGACGGCCTCCGCCCTGCTCGATCTGGTGTCGGCGGAGTGGCTGGAACGGCTGACCCGACGCTGCCGGGACGCCCGGGCGGCGGTGTTCGTGGTCTTGAGCTACGACGGTTCCATCGCCTGGGAGCCGGCGCTGGCCGGTGACGACGCGGTGCGCGAACAGGTGAACCGGCATCAGCGCACCGACAAGGGATTCGGTCCGGCGCTCGGCCCCGACGCAACCGAAGCGCTGGCAGTGGCGCTGCGCAAGCGGGGTTACGAAGTGATGACGCGGCCCAGTCCCTGGCGATTGGGACCGGAGCGGTGGGCGATGCAGACGGCGCTGCTGGAGGGTTGGGTGAGCGCGGCCCGCCAAATCGCGCCGGAAGCGGAGGACGCTTGGGCCGATTGGCTGGCGCGACGGCGGCGTTGGATCGCGCAGGGAGCGTCGCGCCTGCAAGTCGGGCATGAGGATTTATTCGCTTGGGAAACGGAGTGAAGATGACGGTATCGACGGCGGCGGCTTCGGTTCGAACGTTCGACCGCGCGCGGTTCGCGCGCGTGCGCTGGTCCATTTACGCCATTCTGGCGGCATCCTACATCCTGGTGTTTTTTCATCGGATCGCTCCGGCCGTGGTGTCGGCCGATCTGATGCGGGCCTTCGGCACCACGGGCGCGGCGCTGGGATCGCTGGCGGCGGTGTACTACTACATCTATACCGCCATGCAGATTCCGGCGGGGGTGCTGGCGGATACCCTGGGCGCGCGGGTTTCGGTGACGCTGGGGAATCTGGTGTCCGGTGCCGGTTCCATCCTGTTTGGTCTGGCGGCCACCTTTTGGGAGGCGTCGGTGGGGCGGGCACTGGTGGGGCTGGGGGTGTCGGTGGTGTTCGTGGGGCTGATGAAAAGCAATACCCTCTGGTTCCGGGACCGGGATTACGGGGTCATCAGCGGTCTGACCCTGTTGCTGGGCAATGTCGGCGCCATCCTGGCGGCCGGCCCCCTGGCTGGGGTGCTGGCGGTCTGGTCGTGGCGCGCGGTGTTCGTGGCTTTTGGGGTACTGGCCCTTCTCCTGGCGGTGCTGGCGTGGCTGGTGGTGCGCAACACGCCGGAGGACGCCGGTTTCCCCTCGATCCGGGAGATGGAGGGTCAGACCCGGCACGCGGGCCGCGAGCAACACTGGTGGCACGATCTGCTGGGGGTTTTGGCCACCCGCCGGGTCTGGCCGGGATTCTGGGTCAATCTGGGGATGCCGGCCAGTCTGCTGGCGTTTCTCGGCCTGTGGGCGATTCCCTTCCTGCGCGATCTGCATGGCCTGGAGCGGTCGGCGGCTTCCCTGTACACCACCGTCGCGTTGGCCAGCTTTGCTGGCAGCACCTTGTTCTGCGGCTGGTTTTCCGACCGGTTGGGCCGCCGCAAGCCCCTGTTGGTCATCGGGACCCTGCTGTACGGACTGGCCTGGCTGGGCATCGTCCACCCGGGTTGGAAGCCGGGCGCGCCGGGAATGGCCTGGTTCGTCCTGATGGGCTTCGGTTGCGGGTCTTTCGCCCTGACCTACGCCGGGGCGAAGGAAGTCGTGGTCCCGGCCCTGTCGGGCATGGCCATCGCTCTGGTGAATACGGGGGTCTTTTTGGGAGCAGCCATTCTCCAGCCATTGTTCGGCTGGATCATGGACTTGACCTGGAGCGGCACGCTGGCGAGCGGGGTGCGGGTGTACGGGGCCGCCGATTACCGGGCGGGTTTTGTCCTGATGCTGGGCTGCGTGGCGCTGGCTATCGGAGCCTCGACGTTCTTCCACGAAACCCGTTGCCGCAATATGACCCTTGAAGACTGATCGTCGCGCGTATCTTGCGGGCGGGGCGGCGGCCCGGTCCCCGTTGGCCAGGGAGCGGGCGCAACCGGTTACCGGCGGGGTGCGGCGCGCAACCGCGACGGTGATATACTCCATCGCCTTCGCAAGCGGGTGAGGTCGGGCAGCGCGCCCGCCGCGACTGTCCTTTCGTCATTATGAACGAGTACCAGCATGGCAGAGAATCGTTATCTTTTGAACGCGCAACTGGCGCAGATGCTCAAGGGCGGCGTCATCATGGACGTGGTCAACGTGGAACAGGCCCAGATCGCCCAGGAAGCGGGCGCGGTGGCGGTGATGGCCCTGGAGCGGGTGCCGGCCGACATCCGCAAGCAGGGCGGGGTGGCGCGGATGTCCGATCCGGGCCTGATCAAGGCGATCAAGGAAGCGGTCACCATCCCGGTCATGGCCAAGGCGCGCATCGGCCATTTCGTGGAAGCGCAGATCCTGCAAGCCCTGCGGATCGATTACATCGACGAAAGCGAGGTGCTGACCCCGGCCGACGAGGAATGCCACATCGACAAGACCCGCTTCGAGATTCCGTTCGTCTGCGGGGCGCGCAATCTGGGCGAGGCGCTGCGGCGGATCGCCGAGGGCGCGGCGATGATCCGCACCAAGGGCGAGGCCGGCACCGGCAACGTGGTCGAGGCGGTGCGCCACATGCGGACCATGAACCGGGAAATCCGCCAATTGACCGCCCTGCCGGCGGAAGAAATCATCAGCTTCGCCAAGGTCAACGGCATTCCCTACGAGCTGGCCCTGGAAGTGAAGAAGCTGGGCCGCTTGCCGGTGGTCAATTTCGCCGCTGGCGGCATCGCCACCCCCGCCGACGCGGCCTTGATGATGCAGTTGGGCTGCGATGGGGTGTTCGTCGGTTCGGGTATCTTCAAGTCCAGCGATCCGGCCCGCCGCGCCCGCGCCATCGTCAAGGCGGTTGCCTATTTCGACGATCCGGGGCAACTGCTGGAAGTCTCGATGGACTTGGGCGAGCCGATGGCCGGGCTGGACGTGGCTACCATGGCCAGCGGGGAACGGCTGGCGGGACGGGGCTGGTGATGGACGCGGTCGCCGGTTCCGATGGGATCGGCGTGCTGGATTTGCAGGGCGGGGTGCAGGAGCACCTCGATCATCTGCGGCGGGTCGGTGTGGCCGCGCGGCCGATCAAACGCGCCGCCGACCTGGCTGGATTGGCGGGATTGATCATTCCCGGCGGCGAGAGCACTTGCTTGTCGCGACTGCTCAACATCTTTGGCCTGGACACGGCGATCCGGCAAGCCCATGGCAAAGGTCTCAAATTGTGGGGCACCTGCGCCGGGGCAATCCTGCTGGCGCGGGAAAACGTCGGCGAAACCCCGTTCCTGGGACTGATCGACGTCGCGGTCAATCGCAACGCCTTCGGCAGCCAGCTCGACAGCTTCAACCGCGAGGCGCTGGCTCCGACGGTGGCCCGCGAGCCCATTCCGCTGACCTTCATTCGCGCGCCGAAGATCGTGCGAGCGGGGGAGGAGGTGCGAGTGCTGCTGCGACTGGACGACTACATCGCGGCGGCGGAGGACGACCGGATTCTGGTCACGGTGTTTCATCCCGAATTGACGCCCAGCCTGGCGTTTCATCGCTACTTCGCCCGCAAGTGCGGCCTGAACGTGGCCGGCGACGACGCCGGTCTCGATCCCGACTGGACCCCGCTGAGCTGGACCCGGTTCAGCCTTCACGTTTGACCCTCCCTCGTTCCCGGTCTTGCTGTCGGCGGGGAAAAGGGGAGTTTGTCGCCATGTCCGTTGATCCTTCCGACCACGCCCGTCAAACCGCCCGCCGCAAGGCGGGTTACGAGCGCAAGCAAGCCCGCGCCACCCGCGAGAAGGGCCTGCTGATGGTGTTCACCGGTCCCGGCAAGGGCAAGACCACCGCCGCGTTTGGCATGGCGCTGCGCGCGGTCGGTCACGGAATGCGAGTCGGGGTGGTGCAGTTCATCAAGAGCGAACGGGACAGCGCCGAACGGGCGGTGTTGAGCCGGTTCGAGAACGTGGATTTTCAGACCCTTGGCGACGGTTTTACCTGGTTGACCCAGGACCGGGAGCAGGATATCGCCACGGCGGAGCGTGCCTGGGCCGAAGCGGAACGGATGATCGGCGATCCCCGCTTCGCTCTGATCGTGCTGGATGAGCTCAACGTCGTGCTGAACTACGGTTATCTCGATCCGGCGCGGGTGCTGGCGGTGTTTTCCAACCGACGGCCGGAACTGCATATCGCGGTCACCGGGCGCAACGCCCCGGCGGCGCTGGTGGACCTGGCTGATTTAGTCAGCGAGATTCGCGCCATCAAGCATCCGTATCGGGAGCAGGGCGTCAAGGCACAGCGGGGGATCGAGTTTTGACGGACGGGGATGCTACTGATGCCATTGGTTATCCCCATTCTTCCTCCCCAGCCGCGAGGATTCCTCGGGGAGGCGCCATGACCCCCTTGGGGAGGTTGTCTCGTTGCCCCCAGTTGTGGTCGAACTGCCCGTCCGTGCCGGTGTAAGGTACAACTCGGCTTGCGGTCTTCTTCGAGTTTTCGAGCGCGTTGTGGTCGAATACGACTCCGTACATGTCCTCGACCGGCGCGTGGACGATTAGCCTGGTGTAATTTTCCGTACTTTCCCTTTCGAAGTAGTTGTCTCCCCAAGGTTGAACATAGGCGTTGTGCGGCCATGGGTCGGCGACGTACCACTGTGAGGTTCCGTGCCGGACCACGACGTAATGATGGTCCCCGCTCCAGGCCACCTTAAGGGCCTCCGTCCCCGGAGGGGCCGTCGTGGACAGGATGCCCAGGACCACCGAGGAGAATTTCTCGCAGACCCCGCCCTCCATCTTGATGGTGCTGGCCGCCATCAGCGACAGCGCCCGGACCAACCCCTCGGGTAGTTGCGCCATACGAGTTTGGTCAAACAGTCGATTCGGGTCGCCCGGTTTCTCTTCGAGCAGGTCCATACCGTCTTGCCAGATGAAATCCCCCCGCCCGTCCTCGGTCAGGGGATGTTCAGCGCGATTACGGATATTTTCGGGAAGACCGGCCCGGTTGTTATAGGGACCTTTCGGCAACAGGCTCCGTGCCTGCCGAACGGCCGTCAATGCCAGGTCTCGGGCAATCGCTTCGTCATCGGGATTGCCTGGGCCTCTGTCTTCCGGAACTCCCTTTGAAAACTGAAATTCCAAATACAGATCTTGCGAGCCGTTGGCCTTGGGTGGTCCCCAGACCGCGGCATGATCGCCTCGGTCATTCACGTAGTGGGCATAGGGACCGGGCATGGGAACCGGCGCGAGTGGCGGTGCAATTGGCAAGGATTGTGGGCAGGCAGTGACGGGGCCTGCCACGGCGGGTTGGTTGAGAGCCGCCTGGATGGCGTCGGCGGGAGACGGGGTGGCGGGCGGCGGTGGCAGTGGCGCCGACCGGGTGGGCTTGGGCGGCTCTCTTTCCGCATCTGGCCATGGTGGCAGCGGCAGTTGCGGGGCCGGCCGGGTGGGCTTGGGCGGATCATCCTGTGAAGGCAGTTGCGGTACCGGTCGGGTAGGCTTGGGCGGATCATCCTGCGAAGGCAGTTGCGGTACCGGTCGGGTGGGCTTGGGTGGATCATCCTGCGAAGGCAGTTGCGGTACCGGTCGGGTGGGCTTGGGTGGATCACCGTTCGGCATGATGGCCTTCTCCGCGGGACGCGGCGATCCATCGTTCCAGCACCTTGAGCGTCGCCGCCTGGAGCGCGTCCGGCCCAATTTGCACCGCTTCCGCAAGCGTCGGAAATTGCGGGTCGCGGTCGAAACCCGTTCCAAACAGGAACATCAACGCAATGATAAGGAGCTGCCCCCGCCGGTTGTTCAGGCGGTGCGCGCTGGCTCGAAGAAGTCCCTCCTGGATGAGCGCCGATACCTTGTAAACCTCATACTTTCGCGGCCAGAGGCGGCGGAGCATCACCCTGACATGGACCCGGCCGTCGGCAATGGTCCGATCCTCCAGGAGTCCAACCAGTTCGTTGCGAGCCGCCATCAAGGCAACCAGCAATTGGCCGTAGTCCGACCCCTGCACCCTCACGACATAGCTTAATGCCCGCGAAGTCAAATGGTCGATTCGCGGGCTTCGGTCCTTGTCCGCGAGGATTTGACTGGCCCAGGAAAGCTGCGTATCTTCGTCGAACCAACTGCCAAGCAGTGGCAGCAAGGTAAGATACAGGCATACGTCGCGGCGGGTTTTGAAGCCGTGCCGCGCGGCCTGCTCACGACCGTGTTCAAGTATCTTGGCCGTTGCTTCCGGCCCCCAAGCCCGAGTGTGCCAGGGGAAAAAGTCGCGGTAGTGCGCGGCCATGGCCAGTTGGGAGGATTGGTTCGCTTCCCGTTCGAAGGCTCCCATGGAGCGTTGACTGATCCGTAACACGGAGTACCTCTTATCTTTTCCACCCAAAGTTGACTTCACCCGCCACCCCGTTCTCGGGAGCGCGGAGCGTCCGCGAGAACAAAATAATTATGGCTCATAGTGGGTTTCGATGGCACGCTGCCGGTTGCGGTATCCGCCCGACGCGGGCTTTTTCGTGGCCCTGTCCTGAGGGTCAACAAATTGAGAAAGTGAGGTATACTCACAACAGACTTGTTGCTCCGATACCAATCGGAACCGATCCGTTGATGGACTTGAGAGGAGAGTAACCCGATGAAAGGCACGATGAAGCGCGTGGCGCTGGCGGTGGGAGTAGCGGTGGGCGGTCTGAGCCTGGCGCCGACGGCGGGGGCGGTGAGCGTGGCCGCCAACAACCTGGGGCAGGCGTTGATTTTCCCGTACTACACGGTGCGGGGGGGCTGGACCACGCTGTTTGGGGTGACCAACACCAGCAACCAGGTGGTGGCGGTGAAGGTACGGTTCCGGGAAGCGTACAACTCGCGGGACGTGTTCGACTTCAACCTCATCCTGTCGCCCTACGACCTGTGGACGGCGTGGGTGACGGACAGCCCGAACGGGCCGGTGATTCGGACCGAGGACAGCAGTTGCACGGTGGGCAATATCGTGGGGACGGGGGCGACGGGGGTGACGTTCCCGGCACCGGTATCCTACGTGGGCGCGTTCGCCGACGGCGGGCCGACCACCGTGGACCGGATGCGCGAGGGCTACGTCGAGATGATCATGATGGGCGCCTCGCCGGGCACGCCCTCGGCGGTCTTCCCCCTGGCGGCCGGCGCGATTCACGGCAGCACCACCGGCACCCCGCCGGGTTGCGCCGCGCTGGTGTCGGCGTTCCAGAATCCCGCCCTGCTGGGCAGTTACGGGGCCTGCCCGACCGGGACCAGCGCCGTTTCGGGCGTTTCGGGCACCCTGCGCGGGGAATTCTGTAACTACCCGAGTTATCTCACCACACCCCCCGGCGCGACCGCCCCGGTAGCCGTTCCCCTGAACCCGCTCAAGGGCACCTATGCCCTGGTCAACGGCGCCAAGGGCTTCAACGCGGTGGGGTTGCCGGTGGCGTTGCAGAACTTCCGCAACACTGGGGCGATGACCTTGCAGTTGGACAGCGTCGGGGCGGTGGCCTTCAACGATTCCTGGCATGAGCCGTCCCTCTATTCGGCCACCTCGACGGGCTTCCAGTTTCTCCCGACTCTCGCCGCGACCGATCCGGGGGGCCTGCTGGGGAATACTGTCGCTGGCGATAGGGTCAGCGTAGCCTTCTTGCACACCAACGTGATCAACGAATGGTCACGGCGCTCCAACCCGGCGGCGGGCTGGGTGACGGCGACCGACTGGGTGCTGACCTTCCCGACCAAGAACCTCTTCGTCGACAACGATCCCGGCAATCGCTACGCCGGGCGTAACACCGGGCGCGGCAATGCTTCTGCTGCCACGTCGGGTAACGCAGCCGCGCCCTTCGCCCAGATGTTCGTGGACACAGCCCTGACCACGCCCGTCCGGCGCGGCTCGTCCTGCGACTCGATCAGCCTGAGCCTGTACGACCGCGAGGAACGGCAGTCCTCGGGGCTGGGCTTCTCGCCGGGGGCCTCGCCGCAGTTGTGTTACGAAGCCAACGTGTTGACCTTCAACCAGGGCCTGATCCTCAACTCGCCGATCGCGGGTAGCGTCAACTACACCGATCCCTTCCTGTTCGGCTGGATGAACATTGGCTTGACGACGATGAACGGCGGGTCACCAAATTCGATTAATTTTGGCCTGCCGGTGGTGGGTTTCGCGATTACCTCGCGGGATGATTCGGTCACCGCCCTGCTGAGCGAAGCGGCGCTGTACGACCATTCGTATATCGGCGTAGGAACCTCACCCTGATTGAATCAGCGTTGCCGTCCGATCCGAAGCCCGTGTTCCGACGCGGGCTTTTTCGTGGCCCTGTCCTGAGGGTCAACAAATTGAGAATATTGAGGTATACTGACAACAGATTTGTTGATTCGATACAAATCGGAACCTATCCGTTTGACCGATTTTGAGGAGGGATTGACCCGATGAAAGGCACGATGAAGCGCGTGGCGCTGGCGGTGGGAGTAGCGGTGGGCGGCTTGAGCCTGGCGCCGACGGCGGGGGCGGTGAGCGTGGCCGCTAATAATTTGGGGCAGGCGTTGATTTTCCCCTACTACACGGTGCGGGGGGGCTGGACCACGCTGTTCGGGGTGACCAACACCAGCAGCCAGGTGGTGGCGGTGAAGGTACGGTTCCGGGAAGCGTACAACTCGCGGGACGTGTTCGACTTCAACCTCATCCTGTCGCCCTACGACCTGTGGACGGCGTGGGTGACGGACAGCCCGAACGGGCCGGTGATTCGGACCGAGGACAGCAGTTGCACGGTGGGCAATATCGTGGGGACGGGGGCGACGGGGGTGACGTTCCCGGCACCGGTATCCTACGTGGGCGCGTTCGCCGACGGCGGGCCGACCACCGTGGACCGGATGCGCGAGGGCTACGTCGAGATGATCATGATGGGCGCCTCGCCGGGCACGCCCTCGGCGGTCTTCCCCCTGGCGGCCGGCGCGATTCACGGCAGCACCACCGGCACCCCGCCGGGTTGCGCCGCGCTGGTGTCGGCGTTCCAGAATCCCGCCCTGCTGGGCAGTTACGGGGCCTGCCCGACCGGGACCAGCGCCGTTTCGGGCGTTTCGGGCACCCTGCGCGGGGAATTCTGCAACTACGCGACCTCGGATACTGCCGCGACGCTGCCGCTGCAACCGCTCAAGGGCACCTATGCCCTGGTCAACGGCGCCAAGGGCTTCAACGCGGTGGGCTTGCCGGTGGCGTTGCAGAACTTCCGCAACACCGGGGCGATGACCTTGCAGTTGGACAGCGTCGGGGCGGTGCCCTTCAACAACTCCTGGCACGAGCCGTCCCTCAATTCGGCGACTTCGAACGGCTTCCAGTTCGTTCCAGGGGTGGGCGCGACCGATCCAACCACCGTCACTGGCGGCGGCTCTGGCGCTACGGCGGTCAGCGCGGTAATCGCCCACACCAACGTGATCAACGAATGGTCGCGGCGCTCGAATCCGGCGGCCGGCTGGGTGACGGCGACCGACTGGGTATTGACCTTCCCGACCAAGAACTTCTTCGTCGACAACGACCCCGGCAACCGCTACGCCGGGCGCAACGCGGGACGCACGAACTGCGCGGGTTCCGCTCCTTGCAACGTGTCCTCTCCCGCCAATGCCACGCCCTTCACCCAGATGTTCGTGGACACGAGCTTGAGCACGCCGCTGCGGCGCGGTCAATCCTGCGATTCGATCAGCCTGACGCTGCGCGACCGCGAGGAGCGGGCCTCCTCGGGGCTGGGCTTCTCGCCGGGTGCCTCGCCCCAAGTGTGTTACGAAGCCAACGTGTTGACCTTCAACCAGGGCCTGATCCTGAACTCGCCGATCGCCGCCAGCGTCAACTACACCGATCCCTTCCTGTTCGGCTGGATGAATATCGGTTTAACTTCGTTGAGCAACGGGATACCTGATCCCGTGAATTATGGTCTGCCGGTGGTGGGTTTCGCGATCACTTCGCGGGACGATTCCGCCACCGCGCTGCTGAGCGAGGCGGCCCTGTACGATCATTCGTATTTGTCGACCATTGCCCCAACCATTACCGGCTATCCTGTTTATGGGCCACCAACGCCATAAACAGGCACTGCCCAAGGAAAACTCCGCGCTGATTTAATCGGCACGGTGGTTTAACTCCCAGCCCGCGTTTCGACGCGGGCTTTTTTGTTGCTCTCTCTAAAAGTCGATAAGTTGAGAAAGTGAGGTATACTGACAACAGACTTGTTGCTCCGATACCAATCGGAACCGATCCGTTGATGGACTTGAGAGGAGAGTAACCCGATGACTGGCACGATGAAGCGCGTGGCGCTGGCGGTGGGAGTGACGCTGGGAGGCTTGAGCCTGGCGCCGACGGCGGGGGCGGTGAGCGTCTCGGCCAACAACCTGGGGCAGGCGTTGATTTTCCCGTACTACACGGTGCGGGGGGGCTGGACCACGCTGTTTGGGGTGACCAACACCAGCAACCAGGTGGTGGCGGTGAAGGTACGGTTCCGGGAAGCGTACAACTCGCGGGACGTGTTCGACTTCAACCTCATCCTGTCGCCCTACGACCTGTGGACGGCGTGGGTGACGGACAGCCCGAACGGGCCGGTGATTCGGACCGAGGACAGCAGTTGCACGGTGGGCAATATCGTGGGGACGGGGGCGACGGGGGTGACGTTCCCGGCACCGGTATCCTACGTGGGCGCGTTCGCCGACGGCGGGCCGACCACCGTGGACCGGATGCGCGAGGGCTACGTCGAGATGATCATGATGGGCGCCTCGCCGGGCACGCCCTCGGCGGTCTTCCCCCTGGCGGCCGGCGCGATTCACGGCAGCACCACCGGCACCCCGCCGGGTTGCGCCGCGCTGGTGTCGGCGTTCCAGAATCCCGCCCTGCTGGGCAGTTACGGGGCCTGCCCGACCGGGACCAGCGCCGTTTCGGGCGTTTCGGGCACCCTGCGCGGGGAATTCTGCAACTACGCGACCTCGGATACTGCCGCGACGCTGCCGCTGCAACCGCTCAAGGGCACCTATGCCCTGGTCAACGGCGCCAAGGGCTTCAACGCGGTGGGGTTGCCGGTGGCGTTGCAGAACTTCCGCAACACTGGGGCGATGACCTTGCAGTTGGACAGCGTCGGGGCGGTGGCCTTCAACGATTCCTGGCACGAGCCGTCCCTCAACTCGGCCACCGATACGGGCTACCAGTTCCTCCCGACCCCCACCGCGACCGATCCGGGGACGCTGACGATTATTATCAACGGTGGCAATGGAGTCACCGGGGCTCTCATGCACACCAACGTGATCAACGAGTGGTCGCGGCGCTCCAATCCGGCGGCCGGTTGGGTGACGGCGACCGACTGGGTGCTGACCTTCCCGACCAAGAACTTCTTCGTCGATAACGACCCCGGCAACCGCTACGCCGGGCGCAACACCGGACGTGGCAATGCGGCTTGCGCGGTGCCAGCTCCGGGTTGTGTTGGGCCGGGTCCCGCTGAACCTCTCCCCTTCACCCAGACATTCGTGGACACAAGCGTGAGCCCCGCTGTCCGGCGCGGTTCGTCCTGCGACGCGATCAGCCTGACCCTGCGCGACCGCGAGGAACGGGCGTCGGCGGGGCTGGGCTTCTCGCCGGGGGCCTCGCCGCAGTTGTGCTACGAAGCCAACGTGCTGACCTTCAACCAGGGCCTGATTCTGAACTCGCCGATCGCCGGCAACGTTATCTACAACGACCCCTTCCTGTTCGGTTGGATGAACATCGGCTTGACGACGATGATCAACGGGTCACCATTGGGGACGAATCTTGGGTTACCGGTGGTAGGGTTTGCGATCACTTCGCGGGACGATTCCGCCACCGCCCTGCTGAGCGAAGCGGCCTTGTACGATCATTCGTATATCAGCTTTGGGAGTGGGAACTAATTTTAAGTTTCCATGGCTTTTTAGCCAGCGTCGCTGGCTAACCTCGGGCCCGCGTTCCGACGCGGGCTTTTTTGTGGCCTGATGAGATCAGGCGGGGGTGGCTGGCGGATTCCTCAGCACGCCCACTCATGCACGGGCGTTCCGCCTTGCTGCTGCTCCAGATAGGCTAGCATCAGTTGATTCAAATCCGGCCCATGGCGGGCGAGAAACCGCCGCTGCCAGTCGGCGCCGGTGCGGTCGCTCTCGACCCGCGCGGCGATCAGGTCCAGATAATCCGCCACGTCCGCCGCGTGGATGTCCAGCGCCCGCAGCCCGCGTCGGGCCAGCGGCAACAATTCCTCCAACAGCAGCCGCCGCAGCGGTAACCGCTGGCCGTTCAGCCACATCACTTCGGCTTGCAGTCCGTCGCGCGCCGCCGCGTAGAAATTGGCCCGGCAGTGACCAAATTCCAGCGTCGTGGCGATCGGCGTCGTCGCCCGCGCCAGTTGATGAATCAGACCGTAATACAACGCCGCGTTGGCGATGGTGTCGGGAATGCTGGGGCCGGCGGGCATCACCCGATGCTCGATGCGCAAGTGCGGCGTTCCGTCGGCCTCGAAGCCCAGCAACGGCCGGTTCCAGCGCCAGATGGTGCCGTTGTGCAGGCGCAAATGCGGCAATCGTTCGTCGGGTTCCGCGCTCAGGTCCACCGGCAGCAGGGGAGGATAGTGGGTCTGATTTTCCGCGAACAGTTCCAGCAGCGAATCCTGAACGTAACCGCAGCCGAAGGTGACCCGTTGATGGCTTGGGTCGTCGGCGCGCGTTCCGCCGGCCAGCGCCACGCCCTGTTCGAACAGGGGAATGCGGGTTTCCCGCCACAGCGTCTTGCCGAACAGCAGCGGCGAATTGGCGGCGACCGCTACCATCGGCGCCGACAGCGCCAGCGCGGCGTTGAAAAACGCCGCCGCGTCGTGGGCCGTGACCTGCAAATGGGTCTGGAACGAGGTGGTGGCGGCTTCCAGCATCACGTCGGGATGCGTCAGACACAAGGTTTCAATCCCGTGAATGGCCAATTCCATCGGCCGGCCGCGCCGCCGCGACAGAATCTGGTCGTTGATGGCCCGGTAACGCTGCTGGTCCGACATGTGGTCCGGGCTCAGGTCCTGAGCCCGCAGGGTCGGCAGGATACCGACGAGCGCCACCGCCGCGTCCAGTTCGGCGGCCGTCCGCTGGCAACGTCGCCACAGGTCTTCCAAATTGGCGTGCATCCGCCGCAACACATCCTCGCGCAGGGGCAGGGGCGGGGTGTTGAGTTCGATGTTGAACACGCTCAGTTCCGGCACCACCAGCGGATCGGCCAGCCGCTCCAGAAAAACCCGGTTGAGCGGCGCGGGCTGGCCTTGGCGATCCACCAGCCAGGCTTCGATCTCGAAACCGGCGACGCCGCTCGTCGGCGCGAATCGCCCGGTGCGAAACCATTCGCCCAAGGTCGCGGTTTCCTGACGCAACCGTGCCCGGAAGCGGCGGAAATCCTGACGGGTGAAAGTCGAGCGGGAAATTTCCTGGCCCATGCGCGGTGTCTCCGGATGGCGGGATGCCTGGACGAACTATAGCCGGTGACGCTCGTCGCGGAAGGCGAAACCGCGCAGCGGGATGTCCAGGTTCCGGGTCAGGGCGATGGCCTGAAACCGGTCGCCCATTTCGCCCGGCAGGGTCAGCAGTTTGACTTGGCGAACCTGTTCCAGGTAACGGACGGTATCGGTGGGGCTTGAAATCCCCCCGGCTTCGCCACCCCCCTTTTCCAAAGGGGGGTTAGGGGGGATTTGATCGGCCAGCAACTCCATCAGGCCACAGCCGAACAGGAAATGGTTCTGACAGGAATAGCCGGCGATCTCCAGTCCGGCGGCGCGGGCGGCGTCGGCCACGGCGGTGAAGTCCACGCTGGCGGTGATGTCCTGCAAGCCCGGCAAGATCAGCGGGTCGGCGTGAACCCGGTGACGGTAGTGACAGAGCAGGGTGCCGTCGACGCGTTCGGGGTGGTAATAGGCGCGGCGCGGATAGCCGTAATCCACGAACAACAGGGCCCCCGCCACCAGCGGTTCGGCGATGGTTCGCAACCAGGCTGCCAGATGGGGAACATATTCGGAGCAGTAGTGCTCCGGTAAGCGCCAACCCAGTTCGGCCTCGATCCGGGCGACCGTGGTGGTCACCGCCGGGTCTTCCTCGCCCTCGGCCCAGTCCAAACCGGTTTCGGTCCAGACCACCGTCAAGCGGCGCGGACCGCGCGCGGTGACGCGGAAGCGTTCGACCGGCAGCGCGTCCAGCACTTCGTTGCCAAGCACGACGCCCCGAAAACCGGGTTCCGGCGGCGCGTCCAGCCAGACCACCCGATCCAGCAACTCAGCCGCCCGGTCGGCCAGGGTTTGCCGCTGGCGCTGGCGCAGTTCGCCGCTCGGCTCCAGGATCGCATAGCGGCGCGGCAAGGTGTCCAGGGCGCGCAGTTCCAGCAGGATATCGGCGGCCATGACACCGGTGCCGGCGCCAAGTTCGAGGATTTCGCCCCCGCCGAGCGCACCCAGGACTTCCTGGCACTGGCGGGCCAGGCAGCGCGAGAACAGGGGCGACAGTTCCGGGGCGGTGACGAAATCGCCACCCGGACCGAACTTGCGAGCACCGGCGCGGTAATAACCCAGGCCAGGCGCGTACAGGGCCAGGTCCATGAACCGGGAGAAAGAGATGGCTCCGCCGCCATCGTCGATGGCGGCGCGAAGAACATCGAGCAACCGGGCGCTGTGCGCGGTGGCGGCGGGATCGGGCGCGGGCAGGGCGTTGAGCGAATCGGCGGGCGGGATCATGGGGACGCGATGAACCGGAAACGGTGGAGAACGAGATAGCGTTTTATCACAGGCGCCGCCGGGTTGTCCGTTGTCGCAATCAGGGTGTTCATGGATGCAACCCGCGCCGCAATTCCGTTAGAATAATCAAGGTTCGTTTTAATCCCTTCTTCGCCCGTTTGGGCTTGCCGCCGCCTTCGAATGAAAACGCCATTGATCGTCCTGTCGTTGCTGCTGTTTCCGTTCGCCCCGGTTCCCGCCAAGGCTCAACCGGGCTCCGCCCCTCAGCCCCCGACCGCCGTCTATGTCAGCGATACCGTGGAAATACCGTTGCGCGCGGGCACTTCCAATCGCTACCGGGTGATCGGCGCGGTGCGGAGCGGTTCCCCGGTCGAGGTGCTGAAGGTGGACGCGGCCAAGGGCTATACCCAGATCCGCACCCCTGCCGGCGCGAAGGGCTGGTTGCCCAGCGATCAACTCGGCTCCACGCCCAGCAGTCAGGAACAACTAGCCCAAACGCGCCAGGAGCTGGAGCAGTTGAAGGCGCGGCACTTTGACCTTCAGCAACACATGGACAGCATGGTCAGCAAGCCCGGCGCGGAAGCCAAGAGCTATCCCCAGCTTTACGAGGAGTCCCTGCGGCTGCGCCAGCAACTGGCGTACTATCGCAAGGTGGCGGCTGAGACCGTGGCGATCGACGAGCGCAACAAGACCTTGCAGGAGCAGGCGGTGACCCTGGAGCGGGAATTGCAAATCGTCCAGCAGGAAAACCGGGCGCTGCGCAACGACAACGACAGCATTCGATTTTTGATGGGAGTGATGATCGTGGGCGCTTGCCTGTTGGTGGCGGTGATGATGCCGCGCATCCGCGAGCAGAAGCGGGCGCAGTGGAGCCGGCTGTAGCGCCTCTCAGGCGGGATTCCGGCGGCCGCGCTCGATCGTGACGCCGACCTCGCCAGCCTCGCGCACCGCGCCGGGCTTACGCACGGTCAACCGCAACCAGAGCGCGGCAAATTCCCGCAATACAAGATCGGCCATGCGCTCACCCAGAGTTTCGACCAACTGATAGTTGCTGGCGGCGGCGAACTCGACCAGCCGCCGCGTCACGGCCTGATAATCCAGGGTATCGTCCAGGCGGTCGGACGCGGCCGCCGGGCGAATGTCGGTACCCAGCTCCAGGTCGAGGAGCAGGATTCGGCGCTGCTGGCGTTCGTGGGGATAAACGCCGATGAGGGTTTCGACCCGCAGGTCGCGAATGAAGATGATGTCCATGACGGGGCTCCGCGCAATGGCTTATCTTAATGCAAAATCATCGTTTCAGTTCCAACCACCGGTGTTCTTGGCGGCGTGATATACTGCACTGAGCCGCACGACGCTTTGGGCGTTTGGCTCGGGGATCCAGCGACGGGAGACATCGAGCAGTGCGGCGGTTTTATTTCAGCCGCGATCGGTTGGCGGTATATCCCATGTTCGTGACTTTATTGTTTGTCGTTCTTGGCTATCTGGCCGGCTCCGTTTCCACCGCGATTCTCGTCTGCCGGGCGATGGGTCTACCCGATCCCCGCGCCGAAGGTTCGCGCAATCCCGGCGCCACCAATGTCTTGCGCTTTGGTGGCAAGAAGGCCGCCGCCGTTACCCTGGCCGGCGATTTTCTCAAGGGCCTGCTGCCGGTGCTGCTGGCGCGGTGGGCCGGCCTGGACGAAACCGGGCTGGCCCTGACAGCGCTGGCGGCGTTCCTGGGGCATCTGTACCCGGTGTTTTTCGGCTTCGAGGGCGGCAAGGGCGTGGCGACCGCCTTCGGCGTCATCCTCGGCCTGTCCTGGCCGGTGGCGCTGGCGGCGCTGGCGACCTGGCTGTTCATGGCCTTCGTGGTCCGCATTTCCTCGCTGGCGGCGCTGACCGCCGCCGCGCTGACGCCGTTGTGCGCCTGGGGGTTTGGAGTGCGGGACGTTCCGCTCGCCGCCGTGCTGGTCATGGTGGCGCTCCTGGTCTGGCGGCACCGCTCCAACATTCGAAACCTGCTGGCCGGCGCCGAGGACAAGATCGGCACGGATCGGCCGGAGGGGTGACTCTCCCGCGAGAAACTGGAGGCGAGGGGCGGTTTCAAGGATGGCCCTGGGTCTGGCCCCATTCCCGAAATTCGGCCAGCGCCCGCTGGAACCGCTGATGCAATCGCTCCGGCGTCCGGCCCTGGAACAAGGCGTCCAACGCCTCGAACTTGGCCCGTTGCGCCTCAAAGCCGCGCTTGGTGAAGCTGTTGACCGGATGACCTTTGGCCATCAGCCGGTTCATGTCGGTGAGGTTCGAGGTCTTGTCGGCGCAGGACAGCGCCAGAATCACCGGGTCGTTCAGCGCCGCCAGGCGTTCGCGGTAATGTTGCTGGCGGATTTCCCAACTCTGGTTCTTGGCGGTCTCCGACACGGCGGCGACCAGCGCCGCCACCCGCGCGTTGCCGATGGCTTCCGCCAGCGCGGTCTCGTCGTAGCCGCAGTCCTCGATGATGTCGTGCAGGTAAGCGGCGGCCACCGGTTCCGGGTCGCGGATACCGCTGTCCAGCAGCAGCCAGGCCACCTCGGCCAAATGCAGGAAGTAGGCCGGACGGTCCTCGCCGGGCGGAGCCTTGCGGTGGTGGTTGCGCTGGCGATGAGCGTATTCCGCCAACCGCATCGCGTTCGGGACCAAGGCGTCGTCGGGTGCGTTCATGAAGTGATCTCGCGCACTGGAATCATTTGGGGAGTGTCGATGAACCGTTTGATCGTCAGCCGGTATAAATCCTTTATAATCCCACATTCAATTTTTTCCATTGCATCACAGGATATCCAAGGTCGTGAATAAACAGTCCAGCTACAACCGCGAGGAACTGCTCGCCTGCGCCCGCGGCGAATTGTTCGGCCCCGGCAACGCCCAGTTGCCCTTGCCGAACATGCTGATGATGGATCGCATCGTCCATATCGGTTCCGAGGGAGGCCAATACGGCAAGGGCGAGATCGTCGCGGAACTGGATATTCATCCCGATCTATGGTTTTTCCAATGTCACTTCATCGGCGATCCGGTCATGCCGGGCTGTCTGGGGCTGGACGCCATGTGGCAACTGGTGGGATTTTTCCTGGGCTGGATGGGTGGCCAGGGGCGAGGACGGGCGCTGGGTTGCGGCGAGGTCAAGTTTACTGGCCAGGTGCGCCCGGAAGCGAAGAAGCTCACCTATCACATTCATATGAAGCGGGTCATTCTGCGCAAACTGGTCATGGGCATCGCCGACGCCAACCTGGAGGTGGATGGCCGGACTATTTACACCGGCAAGGATTTGCGGGTCGGATTGTTCACCTCGACCGACGGCTTTTGAGGGTAGCAACGATGAGACGGGTAGTGATTACCGGTATTGGTATCGTGTCCAGCATCGGCAACGACCGCTGGGAAGTGCTGGAATCGCTGCGGCAGGGTCGCAGCGGCCTGGAATTCGCGGAAGATTACAAGGCCATGGGCCTGCGCTCTCATGTGCGCGGGCCGCTGCGGGTGGATCTGGCGGCCCTGATCGACCGCAAGATTCTGCGGTTCATGGGCGACGCCGCCGCTTTCAATTACATCGCCCTGCGCGAGGCCATCGCCGACGCCGGGTTGCCGGAGGAACTGGTGTCGAACCCGCGAACCGGGCTGGTGACCGGCACCGGCGGCGGTAGCCCGCAGAACATGGTCGAGGCCGCCGATCTGCTGCGCAACAAGGGCCTGAAGCGGGTTGGACCGTACATGGTGCCACGCACCATGAGCAGCACGACCACGGCCTGTCTGGCGACACCGTTCAAGATCAAGGGCGTCAATTACAGCATCGGTTCCGCCTGCGCCACCGGCGCGCACTGCATCGGCCACGGCGGCGAGTTGATCCAGTGGGGCAAGCAGGACCTTGTGTTCGCCGGCGGCGGCGAGGAGGTGCACTGGAGCCTGACCCATCTGTTCGACGCCATGGGGGCGTTGTCCACCAAGTACAACGCGACGCCGCAAACCGCCTCAAGGCCGTATGACGCCAACCGCGACGGTTTCGTGATCTCCGGCGGCGGCGGGATCGTCGTGCTGGAGGAACTGGAGCACGCCCGCCGGCGCGGCGCGCGAATTTACGCCGAGTTGATCGGCTACGGCGCGACCTCCGACGGTTACGACATGGTGCAACCTTCGGGCGAGGGTGCGCTGCGCTGCATGAAACAGGCGCTGGAAAGCGTGAGCGAACCAGTGGACTACATCAACGCCCACGGCACCAGTACCCCGGCCGGCGACATCAGGGAGTTGGAGGCAATTCGGGAGATGTTCGGCGAGCGGATTCCGCCGATCAGTTCCACCAAATCGCTGACCGGTCATGCGCTGGGCGCGGCGGGCGTGCATGAAGCCATCTATTCGTTGCTGATGATGGACAACCGCTTTATCGCCGCCTCGGCCAACATCGAGACCCTCGACCCGGCCGCGGAGGGTTTCCCCATCGTGCGCGAACGGGTCGACAACGCCGACCTCAGGGTGGTGATGTCCAACAGCTTTGGCTTCGGTGGCACCAACGCCACGCTGGTGTTCCAGCGGCTTGAGGGTTAGCCCTGGTCGCCTAGTCCGCCAACAGCCAGTCGCGCACCACCGCGATTTGATCGTCGGCCATCAGCGCCGGCGCGTGGCCCATGCCGGGGAACTCGATCAGTCGCGCCCGGGGGCCACGCTCGGTCATGGCGATGGCGTCGGCGTGAGTCAGCACGTCGGAATACACCCCGCGCAATACCAGGGCCGGACAGCGGATGGCGTCCCACAGCGGCCACAGATCGATGTCCTTGATGTCGTCGATGACCAGCTTCTTGAAGATCTCGACGATGCCGGGATCGTAGCCGGTCGTGTAGCGACCGTCTTCCAGTTGGCGGGAATTGTGGATGAGCATGTGCCGCCACTGTTCGTCGGTCAGGTTGCCGAAGGTGGCCGCGAAGGCGCGCAGGGCGCGGCTCATCTCCTCGAAGCTGTCGTAGACGTGCTCTTGGCTGAGATACGCGGCGACCCGCTTCAGGCCGGCGGCGGGGATGAACGGCCCAACATCGTTGACCAGCAGCTTGTGGATCGGCGAGCCGGGGTAGCTGGCCAAGTAAATGCCGATCAGTCCGCCCATCGAGGTGCCGACCCAGTCGATCCGCTCGGCGTCGATCCGCGCCAGCAGCATCGCCATGTCGTTGACGTACAGCGGATAGGTGTAATCGCTCTTGTCGGCCAGCCATTCGCTCCGGCCGCGCCCGACCACGTCCGGGCAGATCACTCGATACTCGTGCTCCAGCGCGGCGGCCAAGAAATCGAAGTCGCGGCCGGTGCGGGTCAGTCCGTGGACGCAGATCAGCACCTTGGGATTGGCGGGATCGCCCCATTCGGTGTAGTGAACCCGGTGGAAGCCGTGGGGACCGAGCGCCCGGTAGTAGCGCGATGTCATCGCCATCGATCAATCTCCTTAAAGTTGTGAGCGGCCCCATTATCCGGCAAGCCCGAGAGGGTGGCTATAATCTCTCCGGCTTTCCGTCAGCGAGCATCCGAGCATGGCGATCCTGCACTACACCGAAAGCGGCCAGGGCGAGCCGCTGATCCTGCTCCACAGCGGCGGGATGAGCGGCGCGGAGTGGACGCCGCAAATCCCGCTGTTCGCTCGCAATTTTCGTGTGGTGGTTCCCGATCATCCGGGACACGGCCGCAGCCCGATGGTGGCCGAGCGATTGACCGTCGCCGACATGGGCCGCGCGGTGCTGGACCTGATGGACGAACTGGAATTGCCGGTGGCGCATCTGGTGGGGTCCTCGCTGGGTGGGGCGGTGGCGTTGTGGCTGACCCTTTACCATCCCCACCGGGTGAGCAAGCTGGTGCTGTACCGAATCGGCTACCGCAAGGATGTGGAGACCCACGCGGGAACCCGCGACATGGCCGATCCCGCCTACTGGCGCGGGGTCGGCATGCACAAGTGGTTGAGCGACATCCACCGGCCGCAAGGCGGGCCGGATGCCTGGGAAGAAGTGATCGGCCGGGTGTCGGAGGCGCTGGAGCCGGCCACCACCGATCATTCGCACGATCTTGAAGTGTTGGATCGCATCACCCAGCCGACCCTGCTCGTGGTGGGCGACCGCGATCCGGTGGCGCCGCTGGATCAGATTCTGGAAATGTTCGGGGCGATTCCCCAATGCGGACTCTGGGTCATGCCTTACGCGACCCATGTGACCGCCACCGGCACATGGCGGGCGAAATCGTTCGCGCTGGAAGTGACGCGGTTTTTGCAACGGCAAAAATAATCGAGACGAGGCGAAATGGTGATGATTGGGATATCGAGAATGCTGGCGTTGGCGGCGGTGCTGGGCATGGCCGCGCCGGTTTGGGCGGGCCAATACGACGCCGTGTTCGGCGATATTCAGCGGATGTTGAGCCAGGCGGCGCGAAACGACGAGGCGGGCTTGAATGCGACCCGGCAACGGCTGGAGAGCGAACCCAGGCCGGCCCACCGCAACGCGAAGGAAGCCCGTGCCTTGAATCAGCAGGGCTTGGATGCGCTGAAACGGAACGATTATCAGGCCGCCGCGACTGTGTTTCAGAAGGCGCAGGAAGCGGATTCCGCCGATGTCGAGGTGGCCGGCAATCTTGGCTACGCCAACCTGAAGCTTGGCCAATTCAAGCGCGCGGAACATCAATTGGTCTACGCGATTTCGCTGGCGCCGGGACGCTCCTCGTCCTGGTTCAATCTCGGCCAGGTGTACGGCGCGATGAACGAGGTCGAGAAGGCGACCGGGGCATTCGTCGCGGCTTACCGCTTTTCCCAGAATCCGCCCAAGACCGTGGACTTCATGCGACAGGCGCTGACCGCGCCGGAGAATAATGAAACCACCCGCGCCGCGCTGAAACGGGCGCTGGAGTTGTTCGGAGCTTCCCTTTAGTCCGACCCGCCGCCGAGCCGGAAACCGCCCCAGGATATTCAACGAGCGGGAAGGCAATCCGGTTTCCAGAATCTACGGCGCGGTCACGTCGGGAAACCTATGGAAATTCGTCAAACTGGACGACGATGTTGCTCATGTCGATCTGGACGATTACGCATCAGGGAACCGGATCGAATTATCGGGATATTCCTGGCGATGGTGGCGCGGAACGCCTGATCGAATCCAGCGACAAATCCCGCGCCTGGGGCCGACCCCTCGCTACCCTCCATGTCCAATCGGCACCAGCAGCACCGGCGCGGTGGCCTTCATGGTGACCTTGTGCGCCACCGAGCCCAGCACCGCCTCGCCGATGGCGGAATGCCCATGCGAGCCGAGGACGATCAATTCCGCGCCGACCCGCCGGGCTTGTTCCAGAATGACGCGGGCGGGCGGTCCCTCGATGATCTGGATATCGGTGATCAAGCGTTCGGCGTGATGTTCCAACGCCTCCAGGCAGTACGCATCCAGCCGTTGCCGCAAGGCCCGATGGGCGCTGGCGTGGACTTCGGCGTCGTGCGCCTGGCGCGCTTCCTCGGGAACGGTGGCGTTGATCCAGAACCTGGCGAAATCGCTCAGCGGCTCGATGACGTGGAGGAGGTGCAGCCGGGCGCCAAAGCGGTGGGCGAGCCCGGCGGCGTGTCGCAGCACTTCGGGGCTGCGTGGACCGAGATCGGTGGCGCACAGGAGGGTGCCGATAGCGTAGTCCATGATGTCCTCTCTTAAAACATGGGATTTTAGGGGATCAGGAACGACTGGATGAACTCGGCCACCGCCGTCTTGCCCCGGAAGATGCCGTAATGGCCCTCGCAAAGAATATCGGCCTCCAGCGCCAGCAGTTGTTTGAGCGAAGCCCGGTAATCGGCCCGGTTCGAGTGCAGCCGCAGGTCCAGCGGTCCATGCACGTCCTGGCCGAACAGCACGATCTGATCCTCGGATTCGGCCAGATAAGCCACGGAGCCGGGGGAATGGCCGGGGATGTGCAGGGCAGTGATGGAGCGTCCGCCCAGCGGCAGCGTCTCCCGCGCGCCGCTCAGCCGGCGGTCCACCGGGCAGGGATAGAGCTTGGAGCCATACCAACTGGCCGCCGTAACCTCGTTGTCGCCACGTTCCAGGAAATCGGCGTCCAGTTCGTGCGCGACGACCGGGCAACCCAGCGTCTCGCGCAGGTCGCGGGCGCCACCGGTGTGATCGTAGTGACAATGAGTCAGCAGCAGATATTCGATTTGCTCAAGTCGCGCGCCCACAGTGGCGAGGTGGGCGAGCAACCGCTTCTGGCCGCGACCGGCGCCGGCGTCCACCAGCGCGGCGTGGCCGTCGAAGTTGATCAGATAGATGGCGGCATCCTCGGGGGCGGTCAAGGTTTGACCGCCCACCTGGAAGATTTCGCGGGTGATGGTGATCGGTCTCGCCATGAGGATTTCGTCATTAAGTAGTTATATTTAATTAATATATTCGGGGAAACCGTCCCTGCTCAGGTCGGCGCGGCGAATTCCGTCGACCGTATCGCGCGGGCCAGCTTGTCGAGGACGCCGTTGACGTAGCGATGGCCCTGTTCCGCGCCGAACAGCTTGGCCAGTTCCACCGCCTCGTTGAGGACGATCCGGTAGGCAAGTTCCGGGTGCCACAGAAGCTCATAGCCGCCAAGCCGCAAGATGGCGCGCTCCACCGGGTCCACCCGCGCCAGCGGCCGGTCCAGGAACGGCTCCAGCGCGGCGTCGATTTCCGCGACCCGCGTCGGCACCTGTCGCACCAGTTCCCAAAAGTAGTCGGGATCGGCCTTGCGCAGATCCTCGTCGGCCAGGAACTGCGCCGCGATCCGGTCGGGGTCCTGGCCGGTGATTTGCCATTCGTACAAGGCCTGCGCCGCGCAGCGCCGCGCCCAGGCGCGCTTGCCGGGCTGAGGTTTGCGACTTGGACCCGCCACGGCTCACGCTTCCAGCCGGCGCAGCAGGCTGACCATTTCCAGCACCGACAGCGCCGCCTCGGCGCCCTTGTTGCCGGCCTTGGTTCCGGCCCGTTCCACCGCCTGATCGATGGTGTCCACGGTCAGCACGCCGAAGCCGACCGGGATATCGTGTTCCAGCGCCACGCTGGCCAGTCCCTTGACGCACTCACTGGCGACGTATTCAAAATGCGGGGTGCCGCCGCGAATCACCGCGCCCAGGGCGACGATGCCGTCGTAGCGCTCGCTGGCGGCCAGCCGCTGCGCCGCCAGCGGCAGTTCGAAGGAACCCGGCGTCCAGACCAGGTCGATATTGGTTTCGGGCACGCCATGCCGGCGCAGGGCATCCACCGCGCCGCTGACCAGGCTTTGCACGATGAAGCTGTTGAACCGCGCCGCCACCAGGGCGAAACGGGCATCCTGGGGCGGGGCGAAATCGCCTTCGATGGTGGTGATGTGGTGCATGGGAGATTCCACGACAGGTGAGGACAAGGGAAATTCAGGAAACGTATTCGACGACTTCCAGATTGAAGCCGGACAGACCGGTGATGCGCCGGGGAGCGCCCAACACGCGCATGCGGCGCACCCCGATGTCGATCAGGATTTGGGCGCCGATGCCGTAGGTGCGCAATTCGGCGGACGAGTCGGCGGGACGCGGCGCCTCGGTCGAGCCGAACTGATAGCCGCGCATCCGCCGAATCAGGGCCGCCGGCTCCTCGGTCCGGTTCAGAAGCACCAACACGCCGGCCGGCTCGCTGGCCACCCGCCGCAAGGCGTCGCGCAGCGGCCAGCCGCTGTCGGGCAGGCGCAAGGTCAGCAGGTCGCTGAGCGGATGCTGAACGTGGACCCGCACCAGGATCGGCTCCCTGGTGTGAATCTCGCCCTTGACCAGCGCGAAATGCACCTGCCGGCCGACCAGGTCCTGGTAGGTCAGCACCCGGAACGGGCCGAATTCGGTGTCCATGAGAGCGTCGGCGACCCGCTCGACGGTTTTCTCGTTCTGCATGCGATAGCGAATCAGATCGGCGATCGTGCCGATCCGGACGCCGTGACGCTCGGCGAAAACCTCCAGTTCGGGCCGCCGCGCCATTCCGCCGTCCTCGTTGAGGATTTCGACGATCACCGCCGCCGGTTCCAGCCCGGCCAGCCGGGTCAGGTCGCAACCGGCCTCGGTGTGACCGGCGCGGGTCAGAACGCCGCCAGGCTGGGCCATCAATGGGAAGATGTGGCCGGGCTGCACCAGGTCCTCGGGCTTGGCGTCGGGGCGGACGGCGGTGCGGACGGTATGGGCGCGGTCGTAGGCGGAGATGCCGGTGGTGACCCCTTGGGCGGCTTCGATGGAGACGGTGAAGTTGGTGGAAAAAGGCGTGGCGTTGTCCTGCACCATCAGCGGCAGACGCAGTTGCTGGCAGCGCTCGCGAGTCAGGGTCAGGCAGATCAGGCCGCGTCCGTAACGGGCCATGAAGTTGATGTCCTCGGGGCGCGTCAGCGAAGCGGCCATCAACAGGTCGCCTTCGTTTTCCCGGTCCTCGTCGTCCATGACGATGACCATCTTGCCTTGCCGCAGGTCGGCGAGGATTTCGTCGACGGTATCGAGCGCCATCGGTTAGCTCCAAAACCCGTGTTCGCGCAGCAGCGCCTCGGTGAGACCGCCACTGGCCGGCCGCGCGGCGCGGTCGCCCAGCAGCAACCGCTCCAGATAACGGGCGATCAGGTCCACTTCCAGATTAACGTGTCGTCCAACCGCGCAGGCGGCGAGGGTGGTTTCCGCCAGGGTATGCGGAACGATGTTGAGTTCGAACGCCGCGCCGTCCACCCGGTTGACGGTGAGGCTGATGCCATCCACGCCGATCGAGCCTTTTTCGGCGATGTAGCGGGCCAATTCGTCCGGTGCTTGAATACGCAGTCGCCAGGAACGGCCGTCCGCTCGCCATTCGGTGACCGCGCCGATGCCGTCCACATGGCCGCTGACCAGGTGGCCGCCGAGCCGGCTGGTCGGGGTCAGCGCTTTTTCCAGATTGACCCGCGTCCCCGGTTTGGCCTCGCCAAGGATGGTGCGCTCCAGGGTTTCGCGCGAGACGTCGGCCCAGAAGCCGTCGCCGGGCAGTGCGACGGCGGTCAGGCAAACCCCGCTGACGGCGATGCTGTCGCCAGGTTGCACGTCGCTCAGGTCCAGCTTGCCGGTGGCGATGCGCAGGCGGACATCGCCGCCGCGCGGCTGGATCGCGGCGATGGTTCCGACGGCGGTGATGATGCCGGTGAACATGGTGGGGGGTCTCGAAGGGGCGCGGCGGGGGATTGAAGTAGGCGGATTTGCCGCGGCGGTATGTTCAGGCTTCCTGGCGCATCATTTTTACCAGGATACCCATGATTTTCCTGACATCGGCAATGTAATATTCGGGGCGATCTATATAAACCACGTCATTTTCATTTTCATATTTAAGAAATTTCCAGGCGCTTCCCGTAGTGACAGCCCCATATATTGATCCGATAGAGTTTCCTTCACGGTCATTAAATATTCTTGCAGCGATCATTTCCGCGATACACTGGCCCAACCCATTGGTTACCTGATCATTTTTAGCCTCGACAATCGCCAGAACGGGCGCGCTTAGATAAAATTGTTCTGATGATTTACTCAGAATATAATCGCAGAAACCACTTAAACCCCTGCTTTTATCAACATCCAGATTAACGCCTGGAAACAGGCTGATCTGATCATTCAGTTGTCTCTTGAGTTCCAGCAGAATGTTAGCGATGATCAGTTCCGAACGCGCTTTTTCGGTGTTGATAGCCAAGGCGAGAGGCACGTTATAATCAAGAGTCATTCGGAGATATTCGCTGATATCCGCTTCTTCTGTCTCCTGGAAAAAATCCTTGTTTTCGATGAAATTCAAGTTGAATTCCTGCTTGATTCGTTTGAGGCTAAAATCACTATATGACATTGCTTTTCCTCCTCACGCATACATCAAACTGTCGAGGCGGATTGGTTCGATTTAATGATTGAGATGAAGATTCCAAGAATTTTCGCCACATTGGAAATATGATATTCGTCCATGTCGATCCAGACTGTTTTCCGGGTCAGTTTCAGGAAGCTCCATAAACTCCCCGTAGTGACGGCACCAAAAGTGCTTTCTATGTTAAGACCTTTGTTTTCATTAAATATTTTTTCCGCCAACATTTCCGAGATACACTGTCCCAAGCCAATTTTAAGGTTATCGTTTTTCGCTTCAACAATAGTAATGATGGGGGCATCCAGAAATAGCTGCTCGGCGGAAAGACTGATGATGTAATCGCAAACTCCATTCAAGCCCCTATTCTTGTCCACATTGAACTCTATCCTCGAAAAAAGACTCACTTCCTGATTGAGTATCTTGATTACCTCCACCAGAACCGGTGTGACAATGAGTTCAGAGCGCGCTTTTTCCGTATTAATCGAGGTGGCCAGTGGAACATTGTATTTCAACGTTTCCTTGAGATGGTCACTGTAATCCATGGCTACGGTTTGCGAGAATAGGCTGACCTTTTCCATCAAGGCAAGATCCAATTTCTCTTTTGCATCGGTCAATGAGAAATCGCTGTAGGCCATGAGATTCTCCTCAAGTTTCAGCGTGCAATTCGGTTTTTTTCGATTTTTTCCCCCTGTCGTCGGCTATCGGTCTTAATTTAATCCGCCAATCCCTTCCCACCATCCTCGTTTCGATAATCTTCAGTTCCCGCCGTTCGCTCATCCGCGTCAATTCCGGCAATTGAAACAATCCGCGCGCCTTGTCACCGAGCAGCAGGGGGGCCATGTAAATCACCAGTTCATCCACCAGCCCCGCCCGCAACAATGCGCCGGCCAGAGTCGAACCACATTCCACGTGAACTTCATTACACTCGCGGCGGGCAAGTTCCGCCATGACGGCGTGCAAATCCAGCCCCTGTTCGGCGCGCGGTAAAAGTACGATTTCAGCGCCCGCCGCCCGCAAGGGTGCTTGCATTGAGGAGTCGGAGACAGTGGTGAAAATCAGCACTTGACCCGGCAACCGCAAGGTTTGGGCGGTGGGCGGCGTGCGCAGTTCGGTGTCGAGAATCACTCGCGACGGCTGACGAGTCGCTTCCGACAGGCGGACGTTGAGACTGGGGTTATCGGTCAGCACCGTGCCGATGCCGGTCAGAATCGCCGAACCGCGCGCCCGGAGTCGTTGCACATCCCGCCGCGCGGCTTCGCCGGTCAGCCATTGGCTTTCGCCGGAAGCCAGCGCGGTGCGCCCGTCCAGGCTCATGGCCAGCTTGAGGCGCACGAAGGGCCGGCCCTGGATCATGCGCTGGATGAAGCCGGGATTCAGCGCCCGCGCTTCCGCTGCCAGCAGGCCATACTCCACCGCGACGCCGGCGTCGCGCAGGATTGCGAAACCCTTGCCAGCGACCTGGGGATTGGGGTCGGACATGGCCGCCACCAACCGGGCGATCCCCGCCTTGAGCAAGGCGTCGGTGCAGGGCGGAGTACGGCCCTGATGGCAACAGGGTTCCAGGGTGACGTAGGCGGTTGCGCCCCGCGCCCGGTCGCCGGCCGCGTCCAGCGCGTTGATTTCGGCGTGGGCTTCGCCGGCGCGGGTGTGCCAGCCTTCGCCGACGACGATGCCATCCTTGACCAGCACGCAACCCACGCACGGGTTGGGATCGGTGTGGCCCAGGCCACGCTGGGCCAGCGCCAGGGCGCGCGCCATGTGGCGGTAGTCGTCGGCTCGCCATTCGCTTCCCTCGCCCTCGAGCGGAGAGGGGGTGGGGATGAGGGGAAGGTCGGGCATTACTTGGCATCCGCCGAGTTGGACGACGCGCCTTGCAAACGTTCGATTTCGAGCCGAAAGGCGTTGACGTCCTGGAAGCTGCGATAGACCGAGGCGAAGCGGACGTAGGCGACCTGATCCAGATCGCGCAACTCGTCCATCACCCATTCGCCGATGCGTTGGCTGCTCAGTTCCCGGTCGCCGCTGGCGCGGGCGCGATTCTTGACGCGGAGCAGGGTTTCCTCGATCCGTTCGGCGCTGACCGGGCGCTTTTCCAAGGCGCGCAGCAGACCGGTGCGCAGTTTGTCCTCCAGGAACGGTTCGCGGCGACCATCGCGTTTCACCACGGGCGGCATCAGCAATTCCGCGACTTCGTAGGTGGTGAAGCGGGCGTTGCAGCGGGGGCATTCGCGGCGGCGACGAACCTTGTCGCCTTCCGTCGTCAACCGGGAGTCGATCACCCGGGTATCGGGCGCCCCACAAAACGGACAATGCATCGCCGCCTCGCGCGTCCGCCGCCGGGATTCAGCCGTAGACCGGAAAGCGGGCGCACAACTCGGCCACCTGACCGCGCACCCGCTCGATGACCGCGTCGTTGTCGAGATCGTCGAGGATGTCGCAGATCCAGCCGGTCAGTTCGCGGCATTCGCGTTCCTTGAACCCGCGCGTGGTGATCGCCGGCGAGCCGATGCGGATGCCGCTGGTGACGAACGGCGATTGCGGGTCGTTGGGCACGGCGTTCTTGTTGACGGTGATCCAGGCTCGGCCCAGCGCGGCGTCGGCGGCCTTGCCGGTCAGACCTCTGGCGATCAGGCTGACCAGGAACAGATGATTGTCGGTGCCGCCGGACACCACATCATACCCCCGTTCGAGAAACACGCCGGCCATGGCGCGGGCGTTGGCGACCACCTGCCTCTGGTATTCGACGAACTCGGGTTGCAGCGCTTCCAGCAAGGCAACGGCCTTGGCGGCGATGACGTGCATCAGCGGGCCGCCTTGGGTGCCGGGAAAGACCAGCGAGTTCAGCTTCTTTTCGACCTCGGGATTGGCGCGGGCCAGGATCAGGCCGCCGCGTGGACCGCGTAGAGTCTTGTGGGTGGTGGTGGTGACCACGTCGGCGACCGGAAGCGGATTGGGATACAGGCCGGCCGCGACCAGCCCGGCGACGTGCGCCATGTCCACCACGAACCAGGCGCCGACCTGGTCGGCGATGGCGCGAAAGCGGGGCCAGTCCACCACCCGCGAATAGGCCGAAAACCCGGCGATGATCATCTTGGGCCGGCACTCCAGCGCCAGCCGCTCCACCTGTTCGTAGTCGATTTCACCGGTGGCCTCGTTCAGACCGTACTGCACCGCCTGGTACAGCCGGCCGGAGAAATTGACCTTGGCGCCGTGGGTGAGGTGGCCGCCGTGGGCCAGGCTCATGCCCAGCACGGTCTCGCCCGGCTCCAGCAGCGCCATGTAGACGGCGGCATTGGCCTGCGAGCCGGAATGGGGCTGCACGTTGGCGTAATCGGCCTGGAACAATTGCTTGGCGCGGTCGATGGCCAGTTGCTCGGCGATGTCCACGAACTCGCAGCCGCCGTAATACCGCTTGCCTGGATAGCCCTCGGCGTATTTGTTGGTCAACACCGAACCCTGGGCTTCGAGCACGCGCGGGCTGGCGTAGTTTTCCGAGGCGATCAACTCGATATGGGCTTCCTGGCGCTGGCGCTCGCCCCGCAAGGCGGCCCACAACTCGCTGTCAAATCCGGCGATCCGCATCTCTCGACTGAACATTCGCGACCTCTGCAAAGACAGGCGCCCGCCGCCATCGGAGGGAAAGAGCGGGCAAACCGATGAAAGCGATAAATACTACTCTACTTTGACCGCGAGAGGCAGGGTTTTGATGGCGGGCGTTTCATCACTCATCGGATGGTTCCGAACGATCATATTTGGGTATTTCAAAAAATTTTCCACGCTGAATGGATTCGGTTCGGCTTCGATCATATGCCTGGAAGTATCGAGCGGGGAGGGCGCGGGCAAACGTGTAAAGATTTTTTTGCGCTTCGTGTTTGAATACCTTGACAGCGTTCCAATACGAATTATTCTGTCCCTAATAATTAAAGAATGTAACCAAACAGAACGCGATGGCTGCCATTCCTCTTCTACCACTCGCCCGCTACCGTCTAACCTTTCGCGCCGTCGACGACCTGCGGTTACCCGCCTACACCGGATCGGCCTGGCGCGGCGCCTTCGGCCGCGCCCTCAAGCGTCTGGTCTGCGTCACCCGTGAGCCGACCTGTCCGCCGTGCCTGCTGTACCGCTCCTGCATCTATCCCTACGTGTTCGAGACCCCGCCCGATCCCGGCGTGGGCAAGCTCACCCGCTACACCGCCGCGCCCCATCCCTACGTACTGGCGCCCGACGAACGCGGGAGCGCTGTCGCCGCCGGTGCAACCCTGACCCTGGACGTGACCCTGTTTGGCCACGGCAACCGCCAGTTGCCCTATGTCGTCCACGCGCTGAATCAGGCTGGCCAGCGGGGCTTGGGCCAGGATCGCGGCGCGCTGGAACTGCTGTGCGTGGCCCAGAGGGACGGCACCCACTGGCATCCAATTTACGCGCCCGGCGGCGACTTCGCCCCGTTGCCCGCCGTCGCGCCGGTCGCGCCGCCCTTGCCGGAACGGTTGACGCTGCGCCTGCTGACCCCGCTGCGCCTGACGCACAAGGAACAGTTGGTTTCTCAGGATCGGTTCCGTTTTCACCTGCTGTTTTCCAGCCTGCTGCGGCGCATTTCCCTGTTGACCGCCTTTCACACCGACGCCCCGCTGGATACCGACTTCGCCGGCCTGACCCAGGCCGCCCACGTCGTCGAACTGACCGGTGCTCGCCTGCGCTGGCACGACTGGACGCGCTATTCCTCGCGTCAGGATGCGTTGATTCAGATGGGCGGGCTGGTGGGTGAAATCGAACTCGACGGCGCCGGGCTGGAGCCGTTCTGGTCCTACCTGTGGCTCGGCCAGTGGACCCACGCCGGCAAGGGCGCGGTGATGGGGTTGGGGCGGTATTGGATTGATGGAATGTGAGGAGGATTGCACGTTGAAACTAAGAACACCCAGCAATAGCCCACCCAGCGAGCCTATTCCGGCAACCCTCAACAATAACCGGCGAAGCTTCCAGGTCACCACGATTACTCCGGTCTACGGTGGAGGCATCACCGCCGGCGAACCCGATGCCGAAATGCCGGTGCGCGCTTCCACCATTCGCGGACAACTGCGCTTTTGGTGGCGGTTGTTGAATCGACAACGGTTTTCTAATCCGCAGAATCAGTTCGAGGCCGAACGGGATATTTGGGGTGGAATGAGTGATAAACAGGATCGATCCAGCAAGGTGCAAATTCGCATTACTTCATGGTCTGGTGGTGCGCCAAGACGTTTCCAGAGGGCTCAAGAGGTAGGTATTCCTCCTTACGCCATCGCTGTGGCGTTGACTGGGCGTGATAATAACGAAGTTCTGACTACCGGCCTCAACTTTACATTAATGATCAGATGCCCTGATACGCTCTGGGGAGGGGTCGAGGAAACGCTACGCTGGTGGGCCAGTTTCGGCGGGTTGGGCGCGCGCACCCGCCGCGGTTTGGGGGCGCTCCAGATAGCGGGTCTCACAACCGTATCGACTGTTGAAGAAGCCAGTAGCAAGGGTTGCCGATTAATACTCAAAGGTTCTTTCCCCCAAGCTCATCAAGCTTGGAAAACTGCTATCGAGGCGCTGCAAACCTTCCGTCAGGGCGAAGGCTTTGCGCGCCGGCCCCGCGGACCAGGCGCAACAGTCCCTGGGCGCAGCCATTGGCCCGAACCTGATTCGATCCGCGACATAACGAGGGACCATCGGGTGAAGGCTGATGGTACCTCGTTTGCTCCTGTGCATCCCGCGCGTATCGCGTTTCCACGGGCGTATTTTGGGCTCCCTATCCTGTTTCATTTCAAAAATATCAAGAGGGATAACCCGCCTAATGAGCGTAGAGACCTCCATTTCGACCCCAGAGATACCACTTTGGTGCCAGCGGGCGAGGGCATTGAGCGCATGGCCAGCCCGCTAATCCTCAAACCCTTGGCTTTGAGTGATGGGCAATATGCCGCTTGTGCGTTGACGTTGCCTACGGAGCATTTGAATCGCTTGGCTTTAGTGCTCAGGCGAGGTGATACGCCTTTACAAACCTTTCCAGCGGGTAACTGGTGGCCTACCGGCGCCGCTGGCGCAAGGGCGAAAGCCGCCGATATCAGACCCATGCAAGACCGGGACGCCACTGATCCGCTGACGGCCTTTCTGGACTATTTCGAGAAAGGACGCTGACCATGAGTCATCTTCTCATGCTCAACTTCGGCCCGGTGCAGGGTTTTATCGCCGCCGCGCGCCGCACCCGCGATCTGTGGTTCGGGTCCTACCTGCTTTCGGAGGTCAGCAAGGCCGCCGCCAACGCCTTGCACCAGGCCGGCGCCCGGCTGATTTTCCCCGCGCCCCGAACGACCGACGATTTGGACCCCGACAGCGACTTGAATGTCGCCAATCAACTCCTGGCGGAACTACCCGTCGGCGATCCACCCACCGTGCTGCGCCAGGCGCGCATTGCTGCCGAGAACCGCTGGAAGGATTTAGCGGAATTCGCCTTCGGTCACGCCGGCTTGGCCCACTTGCGCGAAGACGTTTGGCAGCGGCAGCGGGATGATGTGTTGGAATGCACCGCCGCTTGGGTGACGGCCGAGGAGGTGGGCTACAGTCCGGCCTTAGCCGCTCTCTGGCGACTGGCGGCGGCGCGTAAGAACACCCGCGATTTTTTGCCCGCCGCTCTGACCGGGACCCGTGCCGAAAAGGGTTATGGGTTACCCAAATCCTCCCTCGATGGTCTGCGGGAAACCGTACTGCGCGAAACCCTGCCAGCCCGTGTTCGACGTCGTCTGGGGCTGGGCGTCGGCGAACAGCTCGATTGCCCCGGTCTGGTCAAGCGCCTCTGTGGCGGTGACCCGGCGCGGTTCACGCCGATCTCGCGCATTGCCCTCGATCCCTGGTTGCGCGTCATATCTGCTGACCGGCTGGATGCCGTCAACGCTGCCTGTGAAACTCTGATCAGCCTGGACTGGGTCACCCGAGTCAAGGGTAATGGTGGGATCTACAACGCCCTGCCGTATGACGGGCAACTGCTTTATCCCTCCCGCCTGGATACCGCACGCCGGGAATGTCAGACTGAGGAACCGGCTGAGCGGGAATCGGCTCTGGCAGCCCTGGAGACATTGCACGCGGCGGTCAAACCACTGTGGCGCGACTACGGCGAACCGCCGCCCTATGTTGCCCTGCTGCTGGCCGATGGCGACCGGATGGGCGTTTTGCTGGATCAGGCCGATGATGCCGAGACGCATAGAGCGATCAGCGCCGGGCTAGCCCGGTTTGCGGCCGCCGTACCCGACCTGGTGAGGGACCACCGAGGCCATTGTATCTATTCGGGTGGGGATGATGTGTTGGCGCTGCTGCCGCTGGATCAGGTCCTGGCCTGCGCCCGCGCTCTGCATGACCGGTTCGGCAAGGAACTCAAGGACATCGCTGACGCAATCGGTGCTGGCCGCCCCACTCTGAGCGTCGGCATCGCCCTGCAACATGTTTTGGAACCGCTCGACCGGTTCCGCCAGCTTGCCCAGGCCGCCGAACGGCTGGCCAAAGGGGATAGCCTTCCCGAAGCCGAGCAGCGTGATGGCTTGGCGATTATCGTACAAACCCGCTCCGGGGCGGCGGTCAAATACCGTGAACGGTGGAATCGGAAGCCGGACGACCAGTTCAACGAGTGGACGGTGCTGTATGCCCAGGGGCAATTGCCGGACAAGACCGCCTACGAATTGCGCCGCCTGGCCGATGATCTGGCTTGGGCACCTTACGAACTGGGGGCAGCGAAAGCCCGCGAGTTGGTGAAAGCAGAAGCCCAACGTGTTCTCGCCCGCAAACAGGGCGATACCGGTAAGGCCGTACCCCCCGCCGTCCAGGAGGCGCTGGTTCAGCAGGCCCAGGATTTAGGTTTGCCACGCTTGGCTCAAGGACTGTTGATCGCGCGCTGGCTGGCGCAGCGCACGGCGCCAGATTAAGGAGACGCTCATGCCTTGCTATCTGCTCGAACCGCAGTCACCGCTGGTATTCCGCTCGGGCAAACCCTTTGCCACGGGCGCTGAAGGCGATACCTTGCCGTTTCCGTTGCCGTCCACGCTGGCCGGCGCGTTGCGCACCGCCTATGCCGAGGCGACCGCCCAGGGGGCGCCGGTGGACTATCGCGCTCGTCAGTCAGAATTGTTGGCTGTGACCGTGCAAGGCCCATTGCTGGCGCGGCGTAGCCTCGCTCAAGGCTCGATCGAACGACTTTTTTCCAAACCCGCCGACGCCGTCTATCTCAATACCCTGCGCCGCTTAAAGCCGGGCGCTCTGCCAAGCGGGGCCGTTTGCGATTTGCCCTCCGGCCTGCTGCCGGTCTTCCTGGAAACCGACGACCGCGGCAAGCCGCAACCCGGCCCGGCGTTCTGGGGCGAGACGGCCATGCAGAACTGGCTGCAAGACCAAGACCCTGGTCCGCTGGAACCGGGTGGCAGCGCATCCTTGCCGGTCGATCTCCGTACCCATGTTGGGCTTAATCCCGCCACCTTGGCTGCTGATGCCGGCCGGCTGTTTCAGAGCGCCGGACTCGATAGCGGCCCGCTGCGGAATGCCACGGCGCGCGGCTGGGCCGACCACAGCCATGCCCTGCTGGCGCGGATCTCAGTGAACCTGCCGGCGACCTGGCGACGGTTGGGCGGCGATGGTCGGCTGGTTCGCGTGGAACCGCTGGCCGATATCGCTTGGCCGGACGACTGCCCATCCTCCTTGAAGACTGCTCTGAAAAGCGCGAAAGGGTTACGCCTGATTCTGGCGACGCCTGCGTTGTTTACGGGCGGATGGAAACCAGGTTGGCTGGACGAGCGGTTGGAAGGCACACCGCCCACTGCTCCATCACTGCACCTGCGGCTGCGGGCGGTGGCTCTGGATCGCTGGCAGGCGGTTTCCGGCTGGGATCTGGCGGCTGATGGTCCCGGCAAGCCCCGCGCTGTCCGGCGACTGGTCCCGGCCGGCGCGGTGTACTGGTTTGAAATTCTGGGCGGCGCCGTACATGCGCCCGATCTCTGGCTACACGCCGTGAGCGATCAAGAACAGGACCGGCGAGACGGCTTCGGCCTGGCGCTGCCGGGAATTTGGAACGATATCCAGTGAGTCTCTGCCCATGGAAACCCGTCTCTATCATCTCTACACCCTGACCGCCCTGCACGTCGGTATCGGTCAGGGCAGCGGCGTGATCGATCTGCCGATCGCCCGGGAAAAATCCACCGGTTTGCCAGTGGTGCCGGGCAGCGCCGTCAAGGGCGTTCTGCGCGAGGAATTGCGGCCTGATGCGCTGCCTTTGGAAACCTGGCTGGCTCTGTTCGGGCCGGAAACCACCGCCGGCCAGGACCTGCACGCCGGCGCGCTGGCGGTGGGCGATGCCCGCCTGCTCTGCCTGCCGGTGCGGTCGTTGCGCGGTACCTTCGCCTATGCGACCTGCCCGCTGGTGCTGCGGCGCTACGCGCGCGACCTCGGTACTGACCATCCCCCTATACCCCCCTTGGAGGCGGATCAGGCGGCGCATGCCGACAATTCCGTCTTGGCGGACCAGGGCCACGTCTACCTGGAAGATTTGGCGATACCGGCGGACGCCGCGCCGGAAGCAGGCACCTGGGCCGATGCCATCGCGCCCCGGATTTTCCCCGGCGATGCCGATTGGCAAACCCTGTTCCGCCAGCGCTTTTTGATCCTGACCGACGAGGACTTCGATTTCCTGGCCGAAACCGCCACCGAGGTACGCGCACGCGTCCGGCTGAAGGAAGGCACCCGGACCGTGGCCAAGGGCGCGCTGTGGTATGAGGAAAACCTACCGGCGGAAAGCATCCTGTGGGGGGTGGTGGCCTGCGACCGGTCGTTCCGCGCCAGCCTTACCCGGAGCGCGAGCGAACTGCTGACCCAGTTGCCTGCCAACCGGGAATTGCAGATCGGCGGCAAGGCGACGGTCGGGCGCGGTCGCTGCCGCTGGCTGTTGGGTTAAGTGGGAGGATGCACTGATGCCCACGCTCTCCCAACAGTACGCCCGCGCCGTTTATACCCAGATCGATGCCATTCGCGGGTGCAACGAACAGTTTCACAAAGATTACGGTCGGCTGTGCAACCGCTTTCCCAACCTGGTTCTACAAAACGGCCTGGCGCAAACCCTGGGGTTCCTGACCGCCAAGGCTGTCGGGGATGCCCGCTCGGCCGAAGGCGTGTTTCTCGGTCAATTGGCGGAAATTCTTCACCAACCGCCCGTCCAGTTTCTGGACGTCGTCATCAACGCCGCGCTGCCAGACTATCGCCGACTGACTCGACAGGCGCTGGCGGCGGCGATCTGGTACAAGCGATTCGCGCAAAGCGTGCTCGGTATCGATGCCACCGGGGAACGCAGTAGTGGGGACGACGAGGGGGAGAACCCTGATGGCTGAAATGATTCGCGCGTCATTACGCGCCACCTTCGCCCGCCCCGCTGACGCCCAAGCTGCCGGTCTGTTGTTCGCGCGGGGGATGCGCCGACTGGCGGACCAGCCCACCCAGCGCGGTGAGGAGATCGCGGCGTTTCTGGAGCGGGTGGCTTCGCAAACGGTGCCGCCGGTTTACCTGCGGGCCTATCGGCGCTGGCTGGGGCTGACCGCCGACCCGGCCTGTTGTCAACGCTGGATCGGCCGGGTAGACGGACGGCTATTCGTGGGGCTGGGCGAAGCGCACGTGCTGGAAACGAATCTGACATTCAGCCGGCCGTATGGGATGCCGATGATTCCCGGTTCCACCCTCAAGGGGTTGGCGCACGCCCAAGCTAAGCGTGGGGCGCTGACCGCTGAGGTATTGGGGGTGCTGTTCGGCCGGCAAACCGAGCGGCCGGATGAAAACGATGCTGGTTATCTGATTTTTCACGATGCCTGGTGGGTACCGGAATCGGCACCGACGCCGCTGGCGCGCGAGGTGGTGACGGTGCACCACCCGGACTACTACAGCCAGGAAGGCGGTACGCCCGCCACCGATTTCGATTCGCCCAACCCCAATGCGCAACTGGCGGCGCGCGGAGCGTTTCTGTTCGTGGTGGAAGGCACGGGCGGCTGGGCGACGCTGGGATTGGCGCTGTTGCGGGCGGCGCTGGTCCACGAAGGGATCGGCGGTAAAACGGCGGCGGGTTATGGCTATTTTGTCGATGACCCGGCGTTGAACAAAACGTTGGCGCAGACCTTGAGGATTCCAGCGCTGGGCAGCGGTGCGGCGCCGGCTGCCGCGAATAGTCCCGAGTCGCGACGGCAGGAGGTCCAGAACTGGGACGCCCCAAAACTGGCCGACCTCTTCGGGAAAAACTATAACAAGACTCGCCAGCAGTACGGGGAGCAGTTTGCCGAGGTGATGGCGCTGGTGCGGGAACTACACCGGGAGACGCTGGCCGGCTGGGCGGAATCACCGCGCGAGAACGAACGCAAGGCGTTCAAGCGCTTGCAGGGCGACAACCCGTAGGAACGATAACCTTTACGTTCGGAAGGAGGATTCATGCGCACCATCATCACCACCGTCGGTACTTCGTTGCTGAACAATCGCGATGGCCGGCCATGGTCCAAGGACCCTCTGCCCGATCCCGCCGTAGTCGCCGCGTGGCTACAGGACGCCGATCCTCGTCGGGCCAGCGCCGAGTTGCACACCTGGTTTCGGCTGGGCCTGTTCGAGCAACCGACGCACGAGCGGGTTCGCTTGATCCATTCCCACACACCGGATGGTCAATTCTGCGCGGAACGCCTGCGCGATTACGCCCAACGCCACAGACTGGACGCCGCACTGGTGGATATCACCGAACTGCATTACACCGACACGGCCACCTTCAATCGCGGCCTGCGCCAGTTGGTGCATGTGTTAGCTGAGCAGATTCGCGCCGCCCGCGCGCAGGGTGAAGTCGCCTTGGCGGCGACCGGTGGTTTCAAGGCCGAAATCGCCGTCGCCAATCTGGTCGGGGCCTTGCTGGACACACCGGTTTATTACATCTACGAGCAATTCGAGCACCTAATCAAGCTGGAGCCATTGCCGATAGCTCTACAAGGTGACTGGCTGCGGCAAGGGCCTGGAGAAAAACTATTGCAGACGCTGGCCGCCGAGGAGATCGTCCCCCGGCAACAGGTACATAGTCTACTGCAAGCCGATCCCCGCCTTGAACTGTTGCTGGAAGCGGAGGAAGTGGGTGATCAATTGCACGTCGCGCCCAACCTGCTGGGTGAATTCGCCGTGCAACTGTTTCAAACTCCGCCAATCGGCTGGCCACCTGAGTGCGAGACTCCACCCATGGATAAAATCCAGTTGGAAGGCACTGCTCATCATCGCCCGACGGGATGGAAAGAGACGGTTAATCAAATAGCCCGTAACATTTACGTGCGGCGGATTCGCTACGACGCCGGCGCTGGCCAGCGTACAGGGTTGTTACCCGCGTCCGACAATCATTCCGATCTGTATGGTGTGCTCAACGACGGTAGGGATTGGTTGGGTCTGCGCATCGAAACCACCGCTGAAAACGAAGCGCAGCGACGGCGGGTATTGGATTACTTGCGGCGGCAACTCCGATGGTAGCGTCGGCGCTCCGTTTGGGCAGACCTGCCTGCCTAGCTGATACAAGTTGAAGCAGGACGTTGATTTTCAGTGGGTATGCGCTATGTTGTTAGCGTCTATTTCAAGTGAATTTTGCGCTAGTGCAACAGGTGTTGCGAGATGGCAAAAAAGATAACTTTTCAAACAACAAAAATTCTGGCAACCCCACTTGCAAGCACTTGTTCTGAAAGGCTTTCTAGCGTCGAGGGCTTTGAAACCTTGCCCTGATGAAGAAGGGATTAAGACTATACCACGTTTGCCAGATTCCCATTTTCCGCTTTCTTTGAAACCTTGCCCTGATGAAGAAGGGATTAAGACACCAATCTACGGAATACTCTTTAACATCCCCCAGCTTTGAAACCTTGCCCTGATGAAGAAGGGATTAAGACGACTTTACGATGTCAAGCTTTTATGTTTGCATACTTTGAAACCTTGCCCTGATGAAGAAGGGATTAAGACTAGGGTGGCGGGTGCGTCTTTCATGCCGGAAACCCTTTGAAACCTTGCCCTGATGAAGAAGGGATTAAGACTGGGTGATAAAGCATTTTCTACTCCTCTCGACTTTGAAACCTTGCCCTGATGAAGAAGGGATTAAGACGAATTGCCGTAACAGCGTACCCCGAACCAATCCCTTTGAAACCTTGCCCTGATGAAGAAGGGATTAAGACGGGTTTTTTGCCCCGGTCACGCTTACCTGTACCTTTGAAACCCTGTCCATTACACACATCTTGAACGGCAGGGCCGCCGCCGCCATCTGGT
>JARSSO010000037.1 GCA_029624765.1 Candidatus Contendibacter sp.
GGCGCAGCAGCGAAATCAGGGTGTCGCCGATCAGGGCGTCCACTTCGTCCAGCAGCAACACCAGCGGTTGGGGCGTGTGCGTACTCCAGCATGCAAGCAATTCGTTGAACACGCCCTCTGGTCCACGCGCCACCCAAGCGGTTTCGAGCCAGCCTTGCAATCGCTCTTCCCGCAGATAGAGCCGCGCGGCGCTGGCCAGTGCGCCACAGATGGCGCGCATCCCACGCGTCACGTCCTCGCGAGCGGTTTGCGCGGTTTCGAGGTTGGCGTACACAGCCCGATAGCGCCCCTCCCGGTTGAGATGGTCCATCAGGGCCAGCAGGCAAGTGGTCTTGCCGGTCTGGCGTGGGGCGTGGAGCAGGAAATATTTCTGGCGCGCGATGAGCGTGAGCACGTCGTCCAGATTCCAGCGTTGCAGGGGGGGCAGGCAGTAGTGCAGGTCGGCTCGGACCGGGCCTTCGGTGTTGAAAAAGCGCATGGCGGGATTCCGGGGACGGGACGGGAGCGAGGGTGAGCGCGAGCATGATACCGTGATTGCCGCGACCCCTTAACCCCGACATCCTCGTTGCGCGCTCCTCCCCAAAAACTCTCTACCCCTTGCGTTGACACGGCTCATCATGATGACTTGCTTTATGATCAAAGTGTTGTAAGCATTTTCGGTATCCATATCCAGATTAGAAACACCACTGGGACGGCGCATTACCGTGGTCCGGGCGTGAACAACTTGTCCGGTCAGATCAACCCGGTGGCCAGGCCGACGCCGACGAGCAGCATCGTGCCCGCCACGACCCGTTGCACCACGCGCAACGTCACCTTTTGAAGCAGGCGCTTGCCGATCACCGCGCCCGCGAACGCGCACAGGACGCCCACCGCGACCGCCGGCGTTAATTCCCGCGACTGGTTGAAATGTTCGGCCAGGAAACCAGTCCCGTAGACGATCAGTCGCGAGGCGTCGACGATGACCGCCGAAACCACGCCGGTCGCCACGAAAGCGTCCTTCGACAGCCCGGCCTTGATCAGAAAGGCCGAGCGCAGCGCGCCCTGATGGCCCGACAATCCGCCGAAAAAGCCGGACAGCGCCCCGCCCAGCGGCAGATACCGCGCCGGTATCGCCAGCGCCTGAACACGCGGCGACAATTCCAGCCCCACGAAGACGACGATCAACAGCCCGACGAGCGCCTTGACCACCGTGATTTCATGGGTTGCGTCGGCCAGAGTGTACTTGACCAGCGGTGGCAGGTGATCGAACCAGGTCAACAGGCCGGCCCCGATGAAAGCCGTCAGCGCAGCCGGCACGCCGAACCGGGCCACTACCCGCCAGTCCGCCTGCCGGGCCAGCAGACCGAATTTGAATACGTTGTTGGCGAAATGCACGACCGCCGTCGCCGCCACGGCCAGCGGCGCCGGGAAGAACAGGGCGAACACGGGCATGAGCACCGTGCCGAGACCAAAGCCGGAAAACAACGTCAGCGCCGACGCCAGGCACGCGGCCAGTCCGATGAGGATCAGGTCCATGGAATACCGCTGCAAGGCCAGGGTTGGGATGGCAATGGCCTTGCCCGATTGCCGGGCGAAACCATGCGGGGTGGATAAGAGGAAAGGGAGAAAGCTGAAAGCCGGCGGGCCGCGTCGGGGCAGTCCGCCGGGTGAAGAAGGATCAGCCTTTCGGCAACAGCAACGCCACGTAGACCGCCGCGAAGATGGCGGTAGTGATGACGCCGCAGATGTTGGCGCCCAAGGCGTGCGGCAGGATGATGACACCCGGCGCCACCGACTTTTGCGCCACCTTGGCGGTGGTCGGCACGCAACTAACCCCGGCGATACCAATGACCGGGTTGTATTTTTTGCCCGACCAGTAATACAGCACATAACCGCCCAGAATTCCGCCGATACCGGAAATCAGCAGCGCCAGAATACCCAGCACCAACAGTTTCAGCACCACCGGATTCAGGATGGTATTGGCCTCGCACAGGATGCCCAGCAGCAATCCGAGGAAAAAGGTCGCGCCGTACAGCACGGTGTTGGAGAACAGCTCGTAAAAGTTGGGAAGATCGCTCTCGCGGATGACCACTCCCAAGAACAGCGACAGCAGCAGCGGTGCGGCCACCGGGAACAGCAGGCTGAGCAGGATGCAGGCGGTCACGGCGAACACCAGCTTTTCGTTGGAGGTGATGGTCCGGGTCTTTTCCATCGGCATGGGCAACGCTCGGATTTTTTCGGGGATCATCAACTTGATCAGGTAGGGATACCCGCCATACGTCAATCCCAGGTACAGGTAAGCCACCACCGTGATCGGCACGAACAGCGGCTTCGCCAGCGACAGCGAGGTGAATAGCACCATCGGGCCATCCGCGCCGCCGATGATCGCCACCGAAGCGGCTTCCCCCGGCGTCAAGCCCATCGCCACCGCGATCGGATACACCATGGCGGTTCCCAGCTCGGCGAACAGGGCGATGATCATGCTTTGGAACGGCCGAGCCATCACGAAACCCACGTCCAGCAGAGTGCCGATGCCCATGAATACGAAGCACGCAATCAGGCCGTTGCTGAACATGAAGGTGTAGATCGGTTGCAGCCAGTCGATTTGCAGGATGTTCATCAGCGCGTCGGTATCCGTCGCCAAGGGCGCGACGTGCAGGGTGCCCGGTATCTGAGTGGGAACCGCTTGGCCCGCCGCTTTCATTGCTTCGAACGTCATCCCGCTGGTCGGATCAAGATTGTAGAAAAACATTACCCCGGCGTTGACGGTGGCCATGCCCAGGCCCATCGGGATCATCAGCAGGGCTTCCAGCACCCCCTTGCGCCCCAGATAGAACAACAAAACGCCCAGAAAGATCAGGAACACGCGGCCAATGGCGATCTTGGGGTCGGTGGAGAACCCCTGGATCAGCGTGTTGATCCCCTGGAACAGATCGAGAAAGCTGAGGGATTCCATGATGGATCGCTCCCAATGCTCAGCCGACGGTCAGCAACACCTGCCCCGCATCCACCGGGTCGCCCGGTTTGACCGCGATGCTGGTGACTTTGCCGCCACGCTTGGCGACGACGTGGGTGATCATCTTCATGGCTTCCAGGGAGACCAGCTTATCGCCCTCGTTCACCGCCTGCCCGACGCTGACGTGGATCGTCTGCACCACGCCGCCCAGCGGCGCGACTTCGTCGCCCGCTCCGGCTGCGGCTGGCGCTGCGGCTGGCGCTGCGGTTGGCGCTGCGGCAGCCACGGGCGCTGGCGATACTACCGCCGCCGTATCTTGGTAAAAGCCCTGAGAGCTGTCGGTCGTAATATCCTCGACCGTGACGGTGTACTGCTTGCCTTCGACGGTGATGCGGAATTTCTTCTCCATGGGGTTGTTCTCTCGCAAAAGGTGGAATGAAAAGGGGTTCCAGTGTTCAATGCGACGCGCGCGGCGCGTGCGAAGTGTGGTGGACGGTGCGCGCCTCGGCGGTCCAGCCAAAGCCCCGACTTGGCGCTTCGATGCGGACGATACGGTGCGCGCCCATCATCGCGGCTACCGCCGCGGCAATGGCGGCAATATGCTCTTGCGGGATGCTGGCGAGGGCGGGTTGCGCGACGGGCGCGGGCTTGGCCGGCGCCTTGACCGGCTCCTCTTGCGCCTGCCGCGACAACACCCAGACGATGCCGCGAATGACTACCGCGACCAGCATCGAAATGACGATCACGATGCCGTAGATCACGAACATGTCGCCGATGGCGTCCCAAGTGGTGTAAGTCTTCATGCGGTAAGTTCCCGTTGGGTTCGGTTCGGCGGTCGGATCAGAGCGGGATGTCGCCGTGCTTCTTGGCCGGGCGCAACTCGCGCTTGGTCAGAATCTTGCGCAGGGCCAAGGCGATGGTGGCGCGGGTGTCGGCCGGCTCGATCACGTCGGTGATGTAGCCGCGCGAAGCCGACATGTACGGCGAGGCGAACTTGGCCCGGTATTCCTCCACCAGTTCCTTCGCCTTGGCCTTGCGGTCCTCGGCGGCCTTGAGTTCGCTGCGGTAGAGGATGTTGACCGCGCCTTCGGCACCCATCACCGCGATTTCGGCGGTCGGCCAGGCGAACACCATGTCGGCGCCCATCTCTTGCGCGCACATGGCCAGATAGGAACCGCCGTAGGCCTTGCGCAGGATGATGGTGATCTTCGGCACCGTGGCGGAGGCGTAGGTGTAGAGCATCTTGGCGCCGTGGCGGATGATGCCGCCGCGTTCCTGCTCGATGCCGGGCAGGAAACCGGGCACGTCCACCAGCGTCACCAGCGGAATGTTGAAGGCGTTGCAGAAGCGGATGAAGCGCGCGCCCTTATCGGAGGCGTCGATATCCATCGCCCCGGCTCTGACCAGCGACTGGTTGGCGAGAACGCCGACCACGATGCCCTGAATGCGGGCGAAGCCAACCACGATGTTGCCGGCCCAGCCGGCGTGGACTTCCAGGAATTGGCCGTTGTCCACCAGTCGGTAAATGATCTGCTTGACATCCATCGGTTCGGCGGAGGTTTCGGGAATCAGCGCGTTGATGCCCTCGTCCGGGGACAGATCGAGATCGGGATAGGGCCGGTGCGGCGGGTCCTCGGTGTTGTTGGAGGGCAGATAGCTCAGCAGCGCCTTGGCGATCTGGACGGCGTGGCGGTCGTCCTCGGCGACGAAATGGACGTTGCCGCTGACCGTGGCGTGCATCTCGGCGCTGCCGACCTCGTCCAGGCTGGTGGTACGGCCGGTGACCGCCTTGATCACCTCCGGGCCGGTGATGAACATGTAGGCGTTCTGTCGGGTCATGATGATGTAGTCCATCAGCGCCGGCGAGTACGACGCGCCGCCCGCGCACGGCCCGGCGATGATGGCGATCTGCGGCACCACGCCCGACAGCAGCACGTTGTGGTAGAACACCTCGCCGTAGCCGGACAGCGCGTCCACTGCTTCTTGAATGCGCGCTCCGGCCGAATCCTTGAACGCCACCACCGGCACGCCGATTTTCAGGGCGAGCTGCATCGACTGGACGATCTTCCTGGCGTGCATCTTGCCCAGCGTGCCGCCCATCACGGTGAAATCCTGGCTGAACGCCGCCACCGGCCGACCGTCCACGAAACCGGTGCCGACGATTACGCCGTCCGAGGGCAACTCCTTGTCGGCCAGGCCGAAGTGCTTGCCGGCGTGCTTGGCGTGGGTGGCGATTTCCTGGAAGGTGTCCGGCTGGAACAGCGCCAGCAGCCGTTCGCGGGCGCCCAGCAGACCCTTGGCGTGCCGTTCCTGGAGCTTGTCCTCGCCGCCGCCGGCCAAAACCTTGGCGCGACGTTCCCGCAGGATTTCGAGATGTTTCTCGGAGAGCATGGTTCTCACCTCGTGATGGTGGTATGGATGGTAAATGGACAGTCGAACGCTTCCCACCAGCTCGCGCTCGGGTAACGCGGGGCTGGTCGTTTTGTTATGTACGGGGGGAAAGACTTATGTGGCGCGATGGGCGGTTTGGCTCCGCGAACCGCCGCCGATCCCGCGATGGTTTCTTTTTTGCTAAACGCTTGCGCTTAAGGGTAGCCGAAATCCGGGCAAACGCGATAGCCGACAATTTTTCTCGCAGAATTTCATGGACGGGACCGCGAGCTGTACTCCATGATCGTCGAAATTCTGGCTCGCGGTTCCGGATCAAGCGCGGGAAGAAGTGGGAATCGGCGCGTCGATGGGTTCCACCGTATCGACCGCGCGGGAGGAGGATGTCGCGGATTCGTTTTCCGGGACAAGCCGGATCAGATCGCAGCGGCGATGGGAACGCTTCACGGCTTCCTGGCTGAGCGTGCGCCGGGCGCGCTGGCTTTGCGAGGTGGCGCGATATCTCATGACCGCAGCGCCTCCGCCGTTTCCCGGAGGGTCTGGCTGTTGATGGCGGCGTGGTAGTGGGCGGTGAAATCGGAACCGCGCAGCGCCTTCTTGATCATGCTTTCCAGATTGGGCCGCTTGTCCTCGGGCGCCGCGCCACTGCCTAGACCACCGCCGAATTCGATAATGGTATTGATGCCGTCGCGGAAAGCGATTTCGAGGTTGTCGATCCAGTTGACCGGATGGAACAGTTGGAAGAACAACCGGGTCTTGATCGCGGCGGGATCGGGATCGTGATAAGCGCCGGTGCAATTGGACAGGGCGCGAACGGTGGGAGTGCTCATCGTGGCGGCGTCCAGCACCGGGCGGAAGTGCAGGGCGGCGGTGATCATATAAAAGGTGTGAAACGCGCCCTCGGTCTTGAGCCGGGTGGGCCGCTTGCGTGGGAAATGTGCGTGGGCTTCCTCGGTCAACCGGTCCAGGTCTTCCCCAAGACCGCCGATCACGGTCTGATCGGGCAGATTGCGGGCGGAGACGACGCAGTAGTTTTTTTCCGCCAACGGTTGGACGTTGTCGAGATGCAGCGGAAACGCCAGCATTTCGCCAGCGCCGTAAGTGCCCATGCACTCACCGCGTTTTTGCACCAGCCGCAGCGCGGTTTCGAAATCGAGCGCCCCAGCCGCGACCAGGGCGCAGTATTCGCCGAGGCTGTGACCGCCGGTCAGAACCGGTTTCACCCGGTCATCGGTCAATTCGCGAAAGATTTCCAGGCAAGCCAGCGAGTGAACCAGCAGGGCGGGTTGGGTATGGCGGGTCAGTCTGAGCGCCTCTTCCGGCCCTTCCAGGCAAAGCTTGACGAGATCGTAGCCCACGATGTCGTTGGCCTGTTCGTAAAGCCGCTGGGCAACCGGAAAGTCCCGGCGCAAGTCGCTGCCCATACCGACATATTGGGAGCCCTGTCCCGGAAACACGAACATGATCTGCTGGTCCTGACTCGACACGGCCTGCGTCCTCCTGCGGGGAGTAGTGAAACGAACGCGCAAAGATACGGGGAAGTCACCGGCAAGGCAAGGTGGATGGAAAGCCGGCTGTAGTAGAATCGGCGGCGAATTTCAGCGATTGCGAGGAAACCCATGGCCACCGCCACCATCATCGACGGCAAACATTACGCCGCCCGCCTGCGCGTCGGTATCGCCACGCAGGTCGCCCGGCTCAAGGCGGAGCACGGCATCACTCCCGGTCTGGCGGTAGTATTAGTGGGCGAGGACCCGGCCAGCCAGGTTTATGTTCGCAACAAGGGCTCGCAGACACGGGAGGTCGGCATGAATTCGTTCGAGCACCGCCTGCCCGCGACCGCGACCCAGGCCGAGTTGCTGGCGCGGGTCGCCGAGTTGAACCGGAACCCGGCGGTCAACGGTATCTTGGTGCAACTGCCTCTACCAAAGCAGATTGACCCGGAGGCGGTGATCGAGGCGATTGCGGTTCGGAAGGACGTGGATGGTTTTCACCCGCTGAACGCCGGTCTGCTGGCGGTGGGCGGGACCGGCATGGTCCCCTGCACGCCGCTCGGTTGCCTGATGTTGCTCAAGGATCGGATCGGCAGTCTGGCGGGCCTGCGGGCGGTGGTCCTGGGCCGTTCCAACATTGTGGGCAAACCGATGGCGGCGCTGTTGCTGCGCGAACATTGCACCGTGACCATCGCCCATTCCCGCACCCGCGATTTGGCCGACGAATGCCGGCGGGCCGATGTGCTGGTGGCGGCGGTCGGCAAGGCGCGCATGGTCAAGGGCGACTGGATCAAACCGGGCGCGACGGTGATCGATGTCGGCATCAACCGCGTTCCCACCCCGGACGGCAAGGGTCGGCTGGTGGGCGACGTGGATTTCGAATCGGCGGTCGAGGTGGCGGGCGCCATTACCCCCGTGCCGGGCGGAGTCGGGCCGATGACCATCGCGTGTCTGTTATTGAATACCCTGACCGCCGCCTGTCGCCAGCACGGTATTCCGGCGCCCGAGGTTCGTCCGTCCGCTTGACTGCGGCGCGGCGGAGGGGCTTGAAAATCCATTCTTCGCCCCCCGTTGGGGCGGCGGAGCGAGGAGAGGGGCTGGCCGGGAAAACCCTCACCCCCAACCCCTCTCCCAAAGGGCGAGGGGAGTTTTCATATAGGCTCTCAGTCAACCCGCTGCCACTTTTGCTCCCGGCTGAAGAACATCCATTTGCCCGTGACGTCCAGGGTCTTGCCGCCGTTGGTCAGCTTGGCCTTGCTCGTATAGGTGCCGCCGTCGGCCGGGTTGAATATCTTGCCGTCGGTCCATTCGTCGCCCTCCTTCTTCAAGTCCCACAAAATGCGCATTCCCACCAGTGGCTTGTCCTTCAAATCGCCCTCGCATTTGCTACAGGTTTTCTCGGTGGCGCCTTCCAGCAGTTCCACGATCTTGCCGGTCAGCACACCGTTGCTTTCGGTGATCTGCACGATGCTCTTGGGCTTGCCGGATTTGTCGTCGACGGTTTTCCATTTGCCGACCGGCGAGTTGAGATCGGCGGCGTGGGCGGCGGCCAGCCACAGCAATCCGCCGGCGATACCGAGACCAGCGCCCAGACGTGACGTTTTCATGTGATTCTCCCGATGAGTGCGGCGATGAGGAACTTCGTCCCCACTGGGACGGCGCTTTCGACTGACATCAAGTGACAATGCCCCATTCTAGCGCGTCCGACGTATGCTTGAGAGGGCTTTCCTGGAATTCCGCCATGGCGTCCATCGAATTGCAATTGCTGCTGCTGATCTTGATCGCCAATGGCGTTCCGATCATTGTGGCCGCGGTGTGCGGCCACCGGGGCGCCTGGCCGGTGGATGGCGGCCGGCGATGGACCGATGGCCGACGCCTGTTGGGGGATGCCAAGACCTGGCGCGGCGTGATGCTGGCGCCGCTGGCGACCGGTCTTGGCGCCATGTTGCTGGATTGGCCCGCGACAGTCGGGGTGGTGGTCGGCGTTGCCGCCATGCTGGGCGATCTACTGTCGAGTTTTATCAAGCGGCGGTTGGGCGTTCCCACCAGCGGCATGGCCCTGGGCCTGGACCAGATTCCCGAGGCGTTGTTGCCGCTGCTGGCGGTGGCCGGCGTATTCGGGCTGAGCGGGTCGACCATCGCGGCGACGACGGCCGGCTTCGTCGTGCTCGAACTAAGCTTGTCGCCGATCCTTTACTGGCTCGGCATCCGCAACCGGCCCTACTGAGGTGGGAGACGCAGGTGGTGCAGGGTGATTTCCGGCGGGCAGTTGAATCGTACTCCGACCACCGAGGCGCCGGAGCCGACCGAGGTGTAGCCCTGCATGGCGTGATAGCGCCAGGCGCCCTTGCAGAAGCGGCGGGGGCAATCGGCGTTGGTCATCAGCGCGATCCCGCCCGGCAGGCAAACCTGGCCACCGTGGGTGTGGCCGCTCAACATCAGGTCGAAACCGGCGTGGGCCGCGCGCTGGTAGGTTTCCGGGGAATGCGACAGCAGGATGGCGACGGCATCGGATGGAATGGATTGGGTGGCCTTGTCGAAGTTGTCCGCCTGGAAATAGTGGGGGTCGTCGATGCCGGCCAGGTGAATGGTCGCGCCGCGCCGTTCCAGGCGGATCGATTCGTTGAGTAGCAAGGTGATCCCCAGCGCCTCGATGCCAGGCGCCATGCGGATGGAATCGTGGTTGCCGAGAATGGCGTAGACCGGACCGCGCAGGTGGGGGCGCACCTGGGCCAGGGCGGTGATGGCGGCGTCGTGGGGACCGTGGGTCTTGGCCCGGAAATCGCCGGTGATCACGCACAGGTCGTAATCCACCTGCCGCAAACGCTCGATCAGCGCGGCGGGATAGGCGGGGTCGGCGTCCAGGTGCAGGTCGCTGAGATGCAACAAGGTGAAGCCATCGAAAGCGGCGGGCAGCCGGGGGATGACGACTTCGTTGCGGCGGACTTGAATGGCGGTGGCGTTGCGCAAGCCCCGGCGGTACAGGCCCAGTCCGCGCAAGGTCAGGCGGATCAAGGCGTGGATCGAATACCAGTTTTCGATATGAAAAAAGGTCCGGCCTCGCCCGAACACCTGGGTCGCATGATCGGCCTCGATGCCCAGCCGCTGGCGCAAGTGAACCCGGCCAATCCGCTTTTCCAGCCGCTTGAGTTCGACCGTTTCCCGATCCACGACCACGCCGGACGGGAAGGGTGAATGGCCTTTCGAGGATTTCATGGGGTTAAAGCCGTTGCCGCAGCACCTCGGCGATTTCGGCGTCGCTCAGTGTCAATGGGTTGGTTTTCATGCTGCCGCCGCGCGAGTTTGCGACCACATGGCCGAAGTCGCTTTCCCGAATCCCGTAGGCGCCGAGCCGGGGCAGGGCCAGCCGTTCGGTCCAGTCGTCCAGCAGCTCCAGCAGCGCAGCGTGCGACTCCTCGGGATTGGGGTAATGCCGTCCATGCAGAAGGTCGCCGGCACGGGCGTACTTGCGCCAAGACGGACTGTCTGGATCGCGTTCCGCCAGCGCGGCCAGGTTGACGCGGGTGGCGGCGCCGACCAAGGTGCCGCAGACCACGCCGTGCGGAATCGGGAAGAATGCGCCCAAGGGTGAAGCCAGCCCATGCACCGACCCCAGGCCGGCTTGGGCCAGACAGATCCCTGACAGCAATGCGGCGTAGGCCATGCGCGAACGGCCGGCGGCGGCCTGGTCGCCATCCTCGTACCAGGCGAACAGACCCTCCCGCACCGCTTTCAACCCGCTTTCCGCCAAGGCGTCGGTGAACGGATTGGCCTTGATGGACACATAGGACTCCAGCAGTTGGGTCAACGCATCCATCGCGTTGGCGGCGATTTGCGGTTTGGGGCAGGTCGCCAGCAAGTCGGGATCGAGCAGGGCGTATTCCGGCACCAGCAAGTCGTGCCGGAAGGATTTTTTGAAGCCTTGGGGGCCACGCAAGCTCAGCACGGCGTTCTTGGTGGCTTCGCTGCCGGTGCCGGCGGTGGTGGGCACGGCGATGAATGGGGTGGCGGGGCCATGGTAAGGCTTCTCCGGCCCGACCCCTTCCAGGTAATCCATCACCGAATCGCCGCTCGGCAACAGGCCGGCCATCGCCTTGGCGGCGTCCATCACGCTGCCCCCGCCGATGGCGGCGACGACCTGAATTCCCGCGCCGCGCCATTGCCGGACGGTTTCGTCGACCAGTCGCGGCGAGGGTTCGTCACCAACCCGCGTCTGTTCCCAACCGATGTCTGCTTTCTCCAGCGCGGCCAGCAGCGCCGGCCAGTGGGGCGAGTCCACGAACGAGCGCTGGCCAGTGACCAGCAACACGCGATTGCCGTATTGCGCGATCAGGCCGGGCAATTTGTCGATAAAGCCGGCGCCAAATTCGATGCGCGGCAGACGGGCGATGGAGAAGGGCGCGATCATGGAGGGTTCCAATGGTTTTTGAAATTGAAAAATCTCCTCTCCCCATAACAGGAAGAATCCTAGGCTAAAAGAGCAATGTTTTGAGTTACGATAAATTGAATAACCGCCAGAATACTTCCGACATCGTCCAGGTAATAGCGTCGTTCGTCCATCGAGACCACGGATTCTTTCAATTGCAGGAACTGCCAAATTTCGCCGGTCGTCACGCAACCGAATACTGGCAGTTTGGAGCGTCCCGTGGATTGGTTAAAGATTTGCGCCGCCACCATTTGTGCAACGCATTGCCCCAAGCCGGCTTCCACGTCGTTCTTCTTGGCTTCGACAATGGTGATGATCGGGGATCGCAACGGCAGGATAGGCGGCGAGAGAGTCAGGATGAAATCGCATTCTCCAACCAGGCCCTTGTTGGAATCGATATCGAGTCTTTGCCCGGAATAGATCGCCAATTTCTCGTGAGAGAGTTCGCGGCTGGCCAGCAAAATCGGCGCAACGATGAATTCGCTACGCGATTTTTCGGAGATCAACGCCAAGGGAGTGCGCTTGGACAATGTGTCCTGGAGCCAAGCCGGAATCGGTAAAGAGCGGAGATCGGGGAAAAGAATGGTTAATTCGGTCGAAACACCCAGCGTGGCAATAGCAGTTTCCAAGGTAAAGTCACTGTATGCCATTTAGCACCTCGGATGATTGATATCCCTGATTCGACGGGGTTTATCGACTCATTCTCATCCTGGCCCTCTCCCGGCGGGAGAGGGCGCGATTGGTTTTTAGAACCCGTACAACGCTTTGTATTCCAAGTCGCGGCTGGCGATGAGCTGGGCAAGGTTGAACACCACTTTACATTGCTTCCAAGTGGCGTCGTCCTGCATCTTGCCATCGATCATCACCGCGCCGCTGCCGTCGGGCATGGCCTCGATCACCCGCCTGGCCCAGGCCACTTCCTCCGGTTTCGGGCTGAATACCCGCTTGGCGATGGCAATCTGGTTCGGATGCAGCGACCAGGCGCCGACGCAGCCCATCAGGTAGGCGTTGCGGAACTGGTCCTCGCAGGCCGTCAGATCGGCGATGTCGCCGAACGGGCCGTAGAAGGGCAGGGCGCCGACGCTGGCGCAGGCGTCCACCATCTTGGCCATGGTGTAATGCCACAAGTCCTGTTGCGCGGTCGGACGCGGGGCGCCGGGATTGGCGGGATCGGGATCGGTGCGCACCACATAGTCGGGATGACCGCCGCCGACCCGGGTGGTCTTCATCCGCCGCGAGGCCGCGAGGTCGGCGGGACCGAGGCTCATGCCCTGCATCCGGGGGCTGGCGTTGGCGATTTCATCGACATTGGCCACGCCGAGAGCGGTTTCCAGAATGGCGTGGATCATGAGCGGCTTTTTCACGCCATACTTGGCTTCCAGTTGCGCCAGCAGTTGATCGGCGAAATAAATATCCCACGCGCCCTGAATCTTGGGCAGCATGATTACGTCCAGCTTGTCGCCGATTTCGCCCACCAGCCGAATCAGGTCGTCCAGGAACCACGGGCTGTCGAGGCTGTTGACGCGGGTCCAGAATTGCGTGTCGCCGAAATCGACGCTCTTGCCGATCTGCACCAGTCCCTCGCGGGCGGCTTCCTTGCGGTCGATGGGCACGGCGTCTTCCAGGTTGCCGAGCATGATGTCCACGGTCTTGGCGATGTCCGGGACCTTGACCGCCATCTTGGCGTTGCTGGGATCGAAAAAGTGGATCATTCGCGACGGACGAACCGGAATCTCGCGGAGCGGTTCGGGAGCGCCGACGACCTTGGGTTTGAAGAAATCGCGGGGACTGCGCAGCATGTTGATCCTCCCAGGTTAGTGATCTTCGTATTTTCGGATGAGTTTTTGCGCGGCCACGGTCGGGGGCAGATAGCCCTCGATCACGGCCTCTTCCACGTCGGCGCGGATGCTTTCGACGCCGGCATGGTTGAAGAAACTGGCGCGGAGGTGCTCCTCGACCATGGAGTATACCCAATCCAGGGTTTGCCGTTGCCGGCGCTTTTCGAACACGCCGTTGGCCGTGACCTGCTGGCGAAACTCGCCGATCACCTTCCAGATGGCGTCGATACCCTCGCCGTTCAGGGCGGAACAGGTATAGGCCTTGGTGCGCCAGCCCTTGGTCGCGGGAGCGAGATAGTGCAAGGCCCGGTTGTAGTCGGCCCGGGCGGCGTTGGCGCGGATCTTGTTGTCGCCGTCGGCCTTGTTGACCAGCAGGGCGTCGGCCAGCTCCATGATGCCTTTCTTGATGCCCTGCAATTCGTCGCCAGCCCCGGCGATCATCAGCAGCAGGAAGAAATCGACCATCGAACGCACCGTGGTTTCGCTTTGGCCCACGCCGACGGTTTCCACCAGGATCACGTCGAAGCCGGCGGCCTCGCAGACCAGGATGGTTTCGCGGCTCTTGCGGGCCACGCCGCCCAGGGTGCCGCCGGACGGGGAGGGGCGGATGAAGGCGCGGAGGTCGCGCGAGAGCAGTTCCATCCGGGTTTTGTCGCCGAGAATGCTGCCGCGGGTGACGGTACTGCTGGGGTCCACCGCCAGCACCGCCACCTTGTGGCCCTGGTCGCACAGATGCAGACCGAGCGCCTCGATGAAGGTGCTTTTGCCGGCACCGGGCACGCCGGTGATGCCGACCCGGATCGAGTTGCCGGTGTGGGGGATCAGTTGCCGCAACACTTCCTGGCCCATATCGAAATGAGCCTGGGAATTGCTTTCCACCAGAGTGATGGCCTGCCCCAGCACGTTACGGTTGCCGGCCAGCACGCCGGCCACGTATTCGTCCACGGTCAGCCGGCGGCGGCGCGGGGTCTGTGGACGCGGCACCGGGACGCTGGTCTGACCCAGGATGCCGTCGTGGCCGCCATCGACCCCGGCCATGACCGAGGTGGTGAATTCCTTGCCGGCGTTTTCGGGAACCCAGTCGGGTTTCTGACTTGAAGTTTTCATGGGCGGAACCGTCGCGCGCTGGAAGTTGGTGATGGGGGAGGGGCGCTCGTTTTTTAGCGGGACGCCCAGGATTTGATTGCCATGTTCATGTGAATTTCGGTTGGGTGCCAGTGATTGCCTTGAAAATGGCGGTTGGCTGGCGAAGCGTCGAGGAAGAGCGGAGAAACCGATCCCTTCACCAGCACGCCGCGAAATGACGATGCATCTCAACCATCCCTAAGTGCCTGCTCGCCCCGCCTGCTCCAGCAACCGCCGCAACTGGTAGCGATAGACGAACCCCGGCAGGGCGCTGACCGCGAACAGGCACAACGTCACCACATAAAACTCCCAGTCCTGGGCATGGATCGTACCGGTCATCTTGTACTCGAAGCCGAACCCCAGGCCGACGATCAAGCCATACAACAATCCCCATTCGATCAACCGCAGCCAAAACGGCTTCGCCCGCCGATGGGGGCGGGCGAAGATCAGCAACCAGCGTTCGCTTAGCCAGGGCAGATTGGCGGTAACCGCCGCCAACCCCAGCCAAAGCCCAATGAGGATTTCGGGCATAACCGATAGAGGAGATTGCCTAAGCCAGTCCCTTCAACGACAGAGCCGTCGCGCACCAACCCATCAGCGCGGTTGGATACAGACCCAGCGCCACCAGCAACAACCCATTGGCGCTGATGGCGATTTCGGTATCCAGGCTCAGTTGGATCGGCTCGCTTTGCTCCGGCTTGTCGAAGTACATGCACTTGACCACCCGCAGATAATAGAACGCCCCGATCACCGAGAACACCACGCCCAGAATCGCCAGCCAGATCAGTCCGATATTGACCACCGCCTGCAACACCACCCACTTGGCGTAGAAGCCGGCCAGGAAGGGAACGCCGGCCATGGACATCATGATCGTCATCATCAGAAAGGCCAGCCACGGGTTGCGGTCGTTCAGGCCCTTGAAGTCGTCGATGTTTTCCGCCTCGAAGCCGGTCCGACTCAGCAGGATGATCATGCCGAAGGCGCCGACGGCCATCAACACGTAGACGATGGTGTAGAACATCGCCGCCGCGTAGCCTTCCGCAGTGCCGGCCAGGATGCCCAGCAACAGGAAGCCGACATGGGAAATGGTCGAGTAGGCCAGCATCCGCTTGATGTTGGTCTGGACAATGGCGATCAGATTGCCCAGGGCCATGGACGCCGCCGCCAGAATGATCAACATGCCTTGCCAATCGTCCTGCAACGCGCCAAGCCCATCCACCAGGATCCGCATCACCAGGGCGAACGCCGCCAGCTTGGGCGCCGATCCGATGTACAGCGTGACGGAAGTCGGCGCACCCTGGTACACGTCAGGCAACCACATGTGAAACGGCACCGCGCCCAGCTTGAACGAGAGACCCACCACCAGGAACACCAGGCCGAACACCAGCACCAGGTTATTGGCGCCCTGCCGGGCGACGGCGATGGACACCACCTGGAGATCGACGCTGCCAGTCGCGCCGTAGATCATCGAGATGCCGTACAGCAACATGCCGGAGGCCAGCGACCCCAGCACGAAATACTTCATGGCGGCCTCGGACGCCACCGGCGAATCACGGTCGGTCGCCACCAAGGCGTATAGCGAAAGCGACAACAATTCCAACCCAAGATACACGGTCAACAGGCTGTGCGCCGACACCATGATCATCATGCCCAGCACGCCGAACAGCCCCAGCACGAAATATTCGCCCTTGAACAAATCGCGCTGGCGCAAATAGTCGCGCGAGTACAGGAACACGGCGGCGGCGGCCAGATAGACGAATAGCTTGAGCAGATCGCCCATCGCATCCTTGACGTAATGGCCGAACAGGGTCACCACCGATGCCTGGGCATAGCCGAACAAGGTCAGCAGGGCCGCGCCCAGCAGGGTCAGTTGCGCGAGCCCGTAGGTGATGTGGCGCCGCCGCTGGTCCAGGAACACGTCGATCACCAGAATCAGGCAGGCCATGGTCAGGACGAACAGTTCCGGCAGTACCGGCATGAAGTCAGGAGCGACGAAGTTCATGGGGTTTCCCTATTCTCCGATTCTTCTCGGCGACCGGCGGTTTAAAGCTTGGTCACGGTCATGTGCTGCAACAGGTTGTCCACCGTGGCGTGCATCGTCGAGGTCAACGGGTCGGGCCACAGGCCCAGCAGCAGCACCGCCGCCGCCAGCAGGCTCAACATGATGATCTCGCGGCAGCCGACATCCTCCAGCTCGGCGACGTGGTGGTTGCCGATCTCGCCGAAGATGACCCGTTTGACCAGCCACAGGGTGTAGGCCGCGCCCAAGATCAGGGTAAAGGACGCCAGGAAGGCGATCCAGAAACTAGCCTTGAAGCTGCTCAGGATCACCAGGAATTCGCCGACGAACCCCGAAGTGCCCGGAAGACCGGCGTTGGCCATGGCGAACAGCACCATGAAGGCGGCGAACACCGGCATGGTGTTCGCTACCCCGCCGTAGTCCTTGATCTGGCGGGAATGGACCCGGTCGTACAGCACGCCCACGCACAGGAACAGCGCGCCCGAAATGAAGCCGTGTGACACCATCTGGACCATGCCGCCCTCGATGCCCATCGCCGCGCCATTCAAATTTCCGGTATGACGAGAGATGCTGAAAGCGATGAAGAAGCCCAGCGTGACGAAACCCATGTGGGCGATGGACGAGTAGGCGATCAGCTTCTTCATGTCCTGCTGGATCAGGGCGACCAGACCGATGTAGACCACCGCGATCAGCGACAGGGTGATGATCAGCCAGTCCAGGGTGGCCGAGGCGTCCGGCGTGATCGGCAGCGCGAACCGCAGGAAGCCGTAACCGCCGATCTTCAGGGTGATGGCCGCCAGGATCACCGAGCCGCCGGTGGGCGCCTCGACGTGGGCGTCCGGCAACCAGGTATGCACCGGCCACATCGGCACCTTGACCGAGAAGCCCAGCAGGAAGGCGAAGAAGATCCACACCTGTTCGCTCAGGGTCAGCGGCAGCATGTGGAAATCCAGGATTTCGAAGCTGTCGGCCTGGGTGTACAGGTAAATCAGGGCGATCAGCATGAACACCGAGCCCAGGAAGGTGTAGAGGAAGAACTTGAGGGTGGCGTAGACCCGGCGCGGTCCACCCCAGATGCCGATCACCAGGAACATCGGGATCAGCATCGCCTCGAAAAATACATAGAACAGGATGGCGTCCAACGCGGCGAACACGCCGATCATCAGCCCTTCCATGATCAGGAAGGCGGCCATGTACTGAGCCACTCGGTATTGCACCACCTCCCAGCCGGCGATCACCACCAGCACGTTCATGAACGCGGTCAGCAGGATCAGGGGCATCGAGAAACCGTCCACGCCCAGGTGGTAATTGACGCTGAGCGCGGGAATCCAGGGCACGAATTCCTGAAACTGCATTTTCGCCGTCGTGGGATCGAACAGCGTGAACAGCGGGATACTAATCAGGAAGGTGAGAATCGCCACGGTCAGGGCCAGCGCCTTGGCGCGTCCGGGGTTGTCGTCGCCCACGAACAGGACCGCGGCGCCACCAAGAATCGGGAACCAGATCACAAGACTGAGCAGAGGAGGCAGTTCCGACAGCATGGTTTTTCTTCTTCCAGGTTAGCGGGCAACGAACCAGGTCAGCAGGATCAGCAAGCCGATGATCATCGCGAACGCGTAGGTGTACAGGTAGCCCGTTTGCAGGTGGCGAACCATGGACGAAACCCAGCCGACCAGTCGGGCCGCGCCGTTCACCATCAGGCCGTCGATCAGCCCGGCGTCGGCGTACTTCCACAACGCGGTTCCCAGGTTTCGGCCGCCGCGCATGAAGAACGACTGATAAAACTCGTCGAACAGATACTTGCGGTCCAGGATGTCGTACAGCTTGGCGAAGCGCCGCTGGATCCGATCCGGCAGTTCCGGTTTCATCATGTACAGATAGAACGCCGACCCGAACCCGGCCAGCACCAGCACGAACGGCAGGCCAATCACGCCATGCAGCGCGAAATTCATGGCGCCGTGGAAATGTCCGGCGACATGCTCCAACACGTCGTGCGCCGGCGCGACCGCGATCACGCCTTCGAAGACATCGCCGAACAGCATGGGTTTGATGGTCATCGCGCCGATCACCACCGAGGGAATGGCGAGCAGGATCAGCGGCACGGTCACCACCGCGGGGGGTTCGTGCAGGTGTTCCTGGGTGTGGTGGTCCATCCGCTCCTTGCCGTGGAAGACGACGAAGTACAGCCGGAAGGAGTAGAACGAGGTCACGAACACGCCCAGCATCACCGCGAAGTAAGCAAAACCGGAGCCGGCGATATGGGAGTAATGCACGGCTTCCAGGATGCTGTCCTTGGAATAGAACCCGGCGAAGCCCGGCGTGCCGATCAACGCCAAGGTGCCCAACAGGAAGGTGAACCAGGTGATCGGCATGTACTTCCACAGCCCGCCCATCTTGCGGATGTCCTGCTCGTGGTGCATGGCGATGATCACCGAGCCGGCGCCCAGGAACAGCAGCGCCTTGAAGAAGGCGTGGGTCATCAGGTGGAAGATGGCGGCCGAGTAGGCCGACACCCCCAGCGCCACCGTCATATAACCGAGTTGGGACAGGGTGGAGTAGGCCACCACCCGCTTGATGTCGTTCTGGACGATGCCCAGGAAGCCCATGAACAGCGCGGTGATCGAGCCGATCACCAGCACGAAGCTCAGCGCGGTCTCCGACAATTCGAACAAGGGCGACATCCGGGCCACCATGAAAATGCCGGCGGTCACCATGGTCGCGGCGTGAATCAGGGCGGAGATCGGGGTGGGACCTTCCATCGAATCCGGCAGCCAGACGTGCAACGGCACCTGGGCCGACTTGCCCATCGCGCCGATGAACAACAGGATGCAGATCAGCGTCATCAGCGACCAGTCGACGCCGGGGATGATCTGCACGGTCATCTTGGCCATCAGCGGCGCGGCGGCGAATACGTCCTGGTAATCCAGGCTGTTGAAGGCCATCAGCACGGCGGCGATGCCCAGCAGGAAACCGAAATCGCCCACCCGGTTGACCAGGAACGCTTTCAGGTTGGCGAAAATCGCGCTCTCGCGCTTGAACCAGAAGCCGATCAACAGATAGGACACCAGCCCGACCGCTTCCCAGCCGAAGAACAGTTGCAGGAAGTTGTTGGCCATCACCAGCATCAGCATCGAGAAGGTGAACAGCGCGATGTAGCTGAAGAATCGCTGGTAGCCGTCGTCGTCGTGCATGTAGCCGATGGTGTAGATATGGACCATCAGCGAAACGAAGGTCACGGTGGCGATCATGACGGCGGTCAGGTTGTCCACCAGGAAGCCAACCTCCATGCGGATGCCCTCGACCACCATCCAGGTGTAGACCGTGCCGTTGTACGGGTCGGCGCCCTCCAGCACGTGATGGCGCAGCACGATCAGCGACAAGAGAAAGGAGATCGCCACGCCGAGGATGGTGACCCAGTGGGCGCCGGCCCGACCGATCTTGCGGCCGAACAGGCCGGCGACGATGGCGCCCAATAGCGGCGCGAGCACAATCGCGAGGTAGACGTTTCGCATGCGGCTAGCCCTTCAGCGTGTCGAGATCGGCGACGTTGATGGTGCGGCGATTTCGAAACAGCACCACCAGGATGGCCAGGCCGATGGCGGATTCGGCCGCCGCCACCGTCAGGATGAAGAAGACGAAAACCTGGCCGACGGTATCGTTGAGAAACCGCGAGAAGGCGATGAAGTTGAAATTCACCGCCAGCAGCATGAGTTCGATCGACATCAGCAGGATGATGACGTTCTTCCGGTTCAGAAAGATGCCCGCCACGCTGAGACAAAAGAGAATTGCTCCAAGCACGAGATAATCGGTAAGCGCGATCATCGATCCCCGCCTTTACTTTTTGGTTTGTTTCGGTCCATGCTCGCCTAACCGGGAATCGGCGAGACTACTGTTTCTTTTCCGGCGCCATCCGCACCAGCCGCACCCGGTCGTCCCGCGATACCCGGACCTGCTGGGCCGGGTCCTGGGACTTGACGCCCACCCGGCGCCGCATCGTCAGCGAAATGGCGGCGATGATCGCCACCAGCAGGATCACCGAGGCGATCTCGAACGGATAGACGTAGAAGGTGTACAGGACGCCGCCCAGTTCCTTGGTGTTGCTGTAATCGGCCGCGCGCGAGACCAGACCGTACCGGTCAGCGCCGAAATAACCGGATCCCACCACCAGTCCCATCTCGATGACGATCAGCAGCGCCACGGTCGCTCCGACTGGCAGATACTTGATGAAGCCCTCCCGCACCGGATCGACGTTGAGATCGAGCATCATCACCACGAACAGGAACAGCACCATCACCGCCCCCACGTAGACCAGAACCAGGGTGATGGCCAGAAACTCGGCTTCGATCAGCAACCACAGCGCGGCGCTGGTGAAAAACGCCAGCACCAGGAACAGGGCGGCATGCACCGAGTTGCGCACCGTGATGACCCGTACCGCCGCGAAGATCAGAATGAGCGCGAAGACGTAGAACAGAAATTTTTCAAATCCCATGAGCGGACCTGTTTTCTTCTCTCTGGCGCCGGAAGCCGGCTAGCGGTAGGCCGCGTCGGCGGCCCGATCGGCGGCGATCTGCGCTTCACAACGATCACCGTGAGCAAGCAACTTTTCCTTGGTCATGACGTGCTCGCCGCGCTTTTCGAAATGGTAATCGAATGTCCGCGTCTCCACGATGGAATCCACGGGACAGGCTTCTTCGCAAAACCCGCAGAAAATGCATTTGAACAGATCGATGTCGTAGCGCGTGGTGCGCCGGGTGCCATCCTCCCGCTGCTCCGATTCGATGGTGATGGCCAGCGCCGGGCAGACCGCCTCGCACAGCTTGCAGGCGATGCAACGTTCCTCGCCATTCGGGTAGCGGCGCAGCGCGTGCAGGCCACGGAAGCGGGGCGACAGCGGAGTTTTCTCTTCCGGATATTGCACCGTGATCTTCTTGGCGAACAGATAGCGGCCAGTTACCCGCAAGCCCTGCAACAGTTCCCACAGCAGGAAGCTTTTGAAGTAGTACCGAACGGTGTTCAGGGTATTCATCGTTCGCTTTCTCCGTTCAATCGAACCATGGACCAACCTGGCCCAGTACGCCCAGCCCGATTACCAGAATCCAGACCAGGGTCACCGGGATGAAGACTTTCCAGCCCAGCCGCATGATCTGATCGTAGCGGTAACGCGGGAAGGTGGCGCGGAACCAAAGGAAGAACAGCAGGAGAAGCGAAACCTTCAGCGTCAGCCAGATCGCGCCGGGCACGAAGGCAAATAGCTTGCCCAGCACCGGAATACCCTCGAACGGCGACAGCCACCCACCCAGAAACATGGTCGACGCCAGAGCCGACACCAGAATCATGTTGGCGTATTCGGCCAGGAAGAACACCGCGAAGGCCATGCCGGAATAATCGACGTGGAACCCCGCCACGATCTCCGATTCGCCCTCGGCCACGTCGAACGGCGCCCGGTTGGTCTCGGCGACGCCCGAGATGAAATACACCAGGAACAGCGGCAACAACGGCAACCAGTACCAGTGCAGGATGCTTCCTTGCTGGGCCAGGACGATCTGGTTGAGATTCAGGCTGCCGGCGGCCATCAACACGCCGACCAGGGCGAAACCCATGGCGATTTCGTAGGCGACGATCTGCGCCGCCGACCGCATCGCGCCGAGGAAAGCATACTTGGAGTTCGAGGCCCAGCCGGCGACGATCACGCCGTAGACGCCCAGCGAGGTCAGCGCCAGCAGGTACAGCAGGCCGGCGTCCAGATGGGAAATCATCATGCCATCCCCGAACGGCACCACCGCCCAGGCCGCCAGCGCCGGCCCGAACGACAGCACCGGCGCCAGCAGGAACAGGAAACGGTCCGCCTTGGTCGGAATGATGATTTCCTTGAACATCAGCTTCATGGCGTCGGCGATCGGTTGCAGCCAACCCTTGGGACCCACCCGGTTCGGACCCAGCCGAATCTGCATGTAGCCGATGATCTTGCGCTCGGCGAAGGTCAGATATGCCACGCCCAGCAGCAGGGGCGCCAGCAGGGCGATGATTTTCAGCAGGATGATGATGACCGTCCACAGCGTTTCCACGATCCGATACCCTTATGGTTATTGGATGGCCACCGGCCCCACCGCCGGGCCGAGCGCCACACTGGCGTTCAAACCCGCCGGAATCCAGGCGCAGCCTTTGGGAATGCTTTCGTCGAGCACCAGCGGCAAATCGACCGCCGCGCCGTTTTGGCGCACCTGGACCTGGTCCCGGTCGACCACGCCCAAGGCGCGGGCCATGTCGGGATGCAGGCGCACCTCTGCGGATCGCGCCAGCGGGCTTGCTTGCAGCGAACGCGCGCGCCGCACCAGCGGATCGGTCGCGTAGATCGGCACATCGCCCACCCGCAGCAGGTCACCCACTTGTTGGAACGGAGCTAGCGGTTGGTCGATATCCAGGGCATTGTTCGGCTCAACGCCGTCGCAGGCGCGGCGAACGTCGGCAAGAACCTCCTCGGAATCGACGTACTCGAACCCGGCCACCCCGCACAGATTGCCCAGCACCCGCAGCACTTTCCAGGCTGGCCGCGCCTCGCCGAACGGCTTGCTGGCGCCCTGGAAGCTCTGCCAGCGGCCCTCGGCGTTGACGTAGGTGCCCGAGGTTTCGGCGAAGGTCGCCACCGGTAGAATGATTTGGGCGTGGCTCTCGCCGGCCAGACAGCCATAGGGACTAAGCGCAACAATCAGTTCGGCGCCTTGCAGAGCCTTGAGCGCCGCCGCGCCGTCCCAGCAGTCCAGTTCCGGCTCGACGCCGAGCAGCACATAAGCCTTGCGCGGCGACTCCAGCATCGCCCGCGCGTCCAGACCCGCCGCCGGGGCCGGCCGACCGCCCGGCAGGCGATGCGGCACCGCGCCGGCCAGCCAGCCGCCGATGGAATCGGCGGCTTCCGGCAGATAGCCCAGCCGCGCGCCGCTACACCGCGCCACGAAGCTCGCCAGCGCCCGCAACGCGGCAAGGGCCGGATGGGAAACCGCCAGGTTGCCCAGCAACACGGTCGCTGGACTGTTGTCCACCAGATGGGCGGCGATGGCGCGCTCGGTTTCGCCCGGAACGCCCGCGACCAGGCTCGCCAGCGTGGCCGGCAAGGTTTGACCCTTCGATTCCGCCACCGCCTGAGCCACGCCAGCCAGCGCCGTCACCATCCCGCCGGGATCGGCGACTACCTTCGCCGCCACCGGGAACCGGAAGTCGAAATCGCGCGGGTTGATGAACATGATCCGACCACCCGACAGCGCCGCCTTGCGCAAGCGATGACCAGCCAACGGTTGCTCCATCCGCGGGTTGGAGCCAATCAACAAGGCGGCCTTGACCTTTTCCAGGTCCTCCAGCGTCTGTCCCAGCCACGGAAACACCGGCGCCGCGCCCTGGTCGTTGAAATCAGCCTGGCGCAGGCGATGGTCGATGTTCGCCACGCCCAGGCCGCGCGCCAGCTTCTGCGCCAGATACAGTTCCTCGACGGTCGCGGTTGGCGAAACCAGGAATCCGACCGACTCAGCCCCATGACGGGCAATGATATCCTTCAGGCCCTTGGCCGCCGCTTCCAACGCGGTTTCCCACGTCGTCTCGCCGCCGCCGAGCAACGGCCTGGCCAGGCGGTCGTCGCTGTAAATGCCTTCGTAGCTAAAGCGGTCGCGGTCGGAAATCCAGGTTTCGTTGACTTGCTCGTTCTCGCGCGGCGCCACCCGCATCACCTTGCCGCGCAGGGTATGGATGAAGATGTTGGAACCGACCGAATCGTGCGGAGCGACGGCGGCGTGTTGGACGTATTCCCAGGAACGACCCCGATAGCGGGAGGGCTTGGCGGTCAGCGCGCCGACCGGACAAAGGTCGATGACGTTGCCCGACAGCTCCGAAGCCACCGCCGTGGCCACGTAGGTGCCGATTTCCATGTTCTCGCCACGCCCGGTCGCGCCCAGTTCGCGCAGACCGGCGATTTCCTCGCCGAAACGCACGCAACGGGTGCAATGGATGCATCGGGTCATTTCAGTGGCGATCAACGGCCCAATGTCCTTGTCTCGGACCACCCGCTTGCGCTCGGCGAACCGGGACACGTCGCCGCCGTAGCCGAGCGCGATGTCCTGCAGCTCGCACTCCCCGCCCTGGTCGCAGATCGGACAGTCCAGCGGATGATTGATCAGCAGGAATTCCATGGTGCCCTTCTGGGCAGCCAGCGCCTTGGGCGACTCGGTGTGGACCTTCATCCCTTCCATCACCGGTGTCGCGCAAGCCGGCAGCGGCTTGGGCGCTTTCTCCACCTCGACCAGGCACATTCGGCAACTGGCGGCGATGGAGAGCTTCTTGTGGTAACAAAACCGGGGAATCGAGATGCCCGCCGCATCGGTAATTTCAATCAGCATCGCACCCTTGCGCGCCTTCAGCGGGATACCATTGACTTCGATGTTGACCTGTTCCTCGCTCATCTTTTACCCACTGCGACCGTGTTGGTGGTTTCGCGGCTCACGCGGCCAGTGCCGTCGCGCCGCCGACCATGCTGCGCTTGTGCTCGATGTAATAGGCAAACTCGTGGCGATAATGCTTGACGAAGCTGCGCACCGGCATGGCGGCGGCGTCGCCCAGCGCGCAGATGGTGCGTCCCTCGATCCGGCTGGCCACGCTGTCCAGCAAATCCAAATCCTCGGGTCGCCCCTTGCCTTCGACGATGCGGGTCACCATCCGGTACAGCCAGCCGGTACCCTCTCGGCATGGCGTGCATTGGCCGCAGGACTCGGAAAAATAGAACCGGGAAATGCGTTGTAGCACCTTGACCATGTCGGTGGTTTCGTCCATGACGATCACCGCGCCGGAACCCAGCATCGAACCGGCCACCTTGCTGACCGAGTCATAGTCCATGTTGGCCTTTAGCATGATGTCGGCCGGCACCACTGGCACCGAGGAGCCGCCGGGAATCACTGCCTTGAGCTTGCGCCCCTTCCAGACCCCACCGGCCAGGGCCAGCAGTTCGGCGAAGGGAATACCCAGCGAGACTTCAAAATTGCCCGGTTTCTCGACATGCCCGGAGACCGAGAAAATCTTGGTGCCGCCGGCGTTGGTCGTGCCGAGATTGGCGAACCATTCGCCGCCGTTGCGGATGATCGACGGCACCGAGGAAAACGTTTCGGTGTTGTTGATGGTGGTCGGCCGGCCGTACAGACCGTAGCTGGCCGGGAACGGCGGCTTGAAGCGGGGCTGGCCTTTCTTGCCCTCCAGCGACTCCAGCAACGCGGTTTCCTCGCCGCAGATGTACGCACCGGCGCCCAGGGTGGGATACAAATCGAAATCGATGCCCGATCCCTGGATGTTCTTGCCCAGCAGGCCAGCGGCGTAGGCTTCCTTGACCGCGCCCTCGAATCGCTGGTACGGCTCGTCCATGAATTCGCCGCGCATGTAGTTGTAGCCAACCGTGGAGCCGGTGGCGAACCCGGCGATGGCCATGCCCTCGACCAGGGCGTGCGGGTTGAAACGCAGGATGTCGCGATCCTTGCAGGTGCCCGGCTCGGATTCGTCCGAATTGCAAACCATGTATTTTTGCGCCGTGGCGTTGCGCGGCATGAAGGTCCATTTCAGCCCAGCCGGGAAGCCAGCCCCGCCCCGGCCGCGCAGACCAGATTTCTTGACTTCGTCGATCACCTGATCCGAGGTCGTCCGCCCAGCCAAAATCTTCTTCCAGGCCTCGTAACCACCCACGCTCATGTAGGTCTCGATGGACCAGGGCCGATCCAGGCCCAGGGTCCGGTAACAGACTTCGTTGGCCATCGCGGTTTACTCCAGGCTATCGAGAATCCGATCCACTTTTTCCGGGGTCAGATTCTCATAATAGACGTGATCGACCTGCATCATCGGCGCCCCACAGCAGGCGGCCAGGCATTCTTCTTCCTTCTTCAGGTAGAACTTGCCGTCCGGCGTGCTCTCGCCCATTTTGACGCCGAGCTTCCGTTCGATATGGCTCAACACGGTGTCGCCGCCCCGCAACATGCAGGAAATGTTGGTGCAAACGGCGATGCTGTGCCGGCCCACCGGTTTCAGTTCATACATCGAATAGAAGCTGGCCACTTCGTAGACGGCGATCGGCGGCATGTCCAGATAATCGGCTACCGCGTCCAGCAGTTCCGTAGTGAGATAGCCGCCGTTTTCGTGTTGAACCTCGCGCAGCGCGGCCAGCACGGCGGACTGCTTGCGGTCGGCGGGATAGCGGGTCAGCCAGTGATCGATCTCCGCGCGGGCGTGGGCGGACAGCAGATCGCTCTTGCGTGGGCTCATTAGCGGTCGACCTCTCCGAAAACGATGTCCTGGGTGCCGATGACGGCCACCACGTCGGCCAGCATGTGACCGCGAGTCATCTCGTCCATGGCCGACAGATGCGCGAACCCGGCCGCCCGGACCTTGACCCGATAAGGTTTGTTGGCGCCGTCGGAAATCAGATAGATGCCGAATTCGCCCTTGGGGTGCTCGGTAGCCACGTAAACCTCGCCCTCTGGGGCGCAGTAGCCTTCCGTAAACAGCTTGAAGTGATGGATCAGGGCCTCCATGTCCTCCTTCATTTTCTCGCGTGATGGCGGCGCGACCTTGTGGTCGTCCACGATCACCGGGCCGGGATTTTCCTTCAGCCATTGCACGCACTGCCGGATGATGCGGTTGGCCTGGCGCAGCTCCTCGACCCGGACCAGATAACGGTCGTAACAGTCGCCGTTGACCCCCACCGGAATGTCGAAATCCAGTTGATCATAGACTTCGTAGGGCTGCTTCTTGCGCAGATCCCAGGCGATGCCGGAACCACGCAGCATCGGGCCGGAAAAGCCCAGTTGCAGCGCCCGTTCCGGGGTCACCACGCCGATGCCGACCAGCCGCTGCTTCCAGATGCGGTTGTCGGTCAACAGGGTTTCATATTCATCCACCCGCTGGGGGAAGCGGTCGGTGAACGCCTCGATGAAGTCGAGCAGCGAACCCTGTCGAGTGGCGTTCCGTTCGTCCACGTCCTTCTTGCTGTGGCAGCGGGACGTTTCATACTCGTACTTCGGCATCGTATTCGGCAGGTCGCGATAGACGCCGCCCACCCGGAAATAGGAGGGATGCAGCCGCGCCCCGGAGACCGCCTCGTAGCAGTCCATCAGATCCTCGCGCTCGCGGAAGGCGTAGAGGAACATGGTCATGGCGCCGACGTCCAGGCCGTGCGCGCCGATCCACAGCAGGTGATTCAGGATACGGGTGATTTCCGCGTACATAACCCGGATGTACTGGGCGCGCACCGGCGGCTGGATGCCCAGCAGTTTCTCGATGGCCAGCACGTAGGCCTGTTCATTGGACATCGCCGACATGTAGTCGAGCCGGTCCATGTAGCCGATGCTTTGGTTGAACGGCTTGCTTTCGGCCAGCTTTTCGGTTCCGCGGTGCAACAGGCCGATGTGCGGGTCAGCGCGCTGGACCACTTCGCCGTCCAGTTCCAGCACCAGGCGCAGCACGCCGTGCGCGGCGGGATGCTGTGGCCCGAAGTTCAGGGTGTAATTGCGAATCTCAGGCATCGGCGGTTTTCTCGGTTATTGAGACTCGGGCAGGTAACGATGGTCCTTGCGAATAACGCGGGGCACCAGCACGCGCGGTTCGATGCTGACCGGCTCGTACACCACGCGACCGCGCTCCGGATCGTAACGCATCTCGACGTTGCCGATCAGCGGAAAATCCTTGCGGAATGGATGGCCGATAAACCCATAGTCCGTCAGGATACGGCGCAGATCGGGGTGGCCCTCGAACACGATGCCGTACAGATCGAACGCCTCGCGCTCGAACCAGTTGACCGATGCCCACAGCACCACGACCGAGGGCACCACCGGCAATTCATCATCGGGCGCGAAGACCCGCGCCCGCAGCCGCTGGTTGCGGGATACCGATAGAAGCTGGTAAACGGCGGCGAAACGGCCCTTGCCGGCGATGGTTCGCCCGGCCGCATACCGGACCGCGGCCGGACCGCGGCCAGTGGCCCGCTCCACCACACCGCGACTGAACCCCTGGTCGGTGGATTCGTTGGTGGTCCATTCCACCTCGCCATAGGTCGAGTAATCCACCCCGCAGACGTCCATGACCTGCTCGAACGCAAAATCGGGTTCATCACGCAGGGCGGTGAACACCGCGATGGCCTGGGCCGGCGCGACTTCGACGGTCACCTCCCCACGGTCGAGCCTGCATTCCAGCAGGGCATCGCCAAACCGGGCCTGGAGTTTTTTCGCAAGGGCTTGCGCGTCAGCCATGGAAGAGGTCTCTCAACGGGCGATGGTGTTGGTGCGCTTGATCTTGTTCTGCAACTGGATGATGCCGTACAGCAGCGCCTCCGCCGTCGGCGGGCAGCCGGGCACGTAGATATCCACCGGCACGATCCGGTCGCAGCCGCGCACCACGGAATAGGAATAGTGGTAATAACCGCCGCCGTTGGCGCAGGAACCCATGGAAATGACCCAGCGCGGCTCCGGCATCTGATCGTAGACCTTGCGCAAGGCCGGTCCCATCTTGTTGCAGAGGGTGCCGGCGACGACCATCACGTCGGATTGGCGGGGACTGGGCCGGAACACGATGCCAAACCGGTCCAGGTCGTAGCGGGCCGCGCCGGCCTGCATCATTTCCACCGCGCAGCAGGCCAGGCCGAAGGTCATCGGCCACATCGAGCCGGTGCGCGCCCAGTTGATGAGCTTGTCGGCCGTGGTGGTCACCAGGCCCTTTTCGAGAATACCCTCTATTCCCATTCCAAGGCTCCTTTCTTCCACTCGTAAACGAAGCCGATCACCAGGATGCCGAGAAAGATCGCCATCGCGGCGAAGCCGAACAGGCCGATTTGGTCAAGCACGATCGCCCAGGGAAACAGGAAGGCGATCTCCAGATCGAAAATGATGAACAGGATCGCCACCAGATAGTAACGGACGTCGAATTTCATTCGGGCGTCCTCGAACGATTCGAAACCGCACTCGTAGGGCGACAGCTTTTCGCCGTCGGGACGGTGGGTGCCCAGAACATAGCCAAGGCCGATGACGACCACGGCCATCGCGAGGGAAATGACCGCGAAGATCAGAACGGGAAGGTAGTTGGACAACATCGGAGTCACACCTTCGATAAGGCGAGCGGGGAGCCAGCGTGGGGGTCAGACCTTGACCTTGGGTTTAGACAGGTGATTCCACCCCCTGGCGGAACCATGACACCCTGGAACGAATCGGTCGGGAACAACGATGGAGGCAAGTGTTTTCTTATAATAATTAGACGTCGCATGGGACGTGAAACCTCATGGTGATTCGCAATCCCTGCCTGAAAAACGCATCGCGGGCTCCGCGCTGGGGCAATCGGGATGCTCCGCATCAGTTATCTGGTGCCGATGGCCGGACTCGAACCGGCACGGCTCGCGCCACTAACCCCTCAAGCTAGCGTGTCTACCAGTTCCACCACATCGGCATGGTAAGGCATCAGACGGATTTTCCGCTATTTTTGCGGTAACTTCGGCACATCGGAAGGGCCACTGCCCGGAAGCGGTTCGGCGGGTTTTTCCACCCGAACCCGTTCGACGACGCTTTGCGGCGCGGAACTTTGCGTCGAGAAATACGCCAGGGTCAAACTGGTCAGAAAGAACGCCGTCGCCAGGGCGGCGGTGGTTCGACTCAGGAAGGAGGCGGAACCCCGCGATCCGAACATGGTCGCGGAAGAGCCGCTGCCGAACGCCGCGCCCGCGTCGGCGCCCTTACCCTGTTGCAGCAGCACCAGCGCGATCAGGGCGACCGCGATCACCACGTGGGCGACGAGAATGAGGGTGTGAACCATGGCGCCAGTCTAGCAACCCGCCTTGGCGATCAGCAAAAAATCCTTGGGATCGAGCGACGCGCCGCCCACCAGGCCGCCGTCGATGTCAGGCATGGCCAACAGTTCCCCGGCGTTGGAGCCCTTGACGCTGCCGCCGTACAGGATACGAACCTGACTCGCCAACGCGGGATCAAGCGCCGCCAGTTGGGCGCGGATAAAGGCGTGAACGTCCTGCGCCTGCTGGGGAGTGGCGTTCCGGCCGGTGCCAATCGCCCAAACCGGCTCGTAGGCGATGACCGCGTCGGCGAAACTGGCGACGCCCTCCAGATCGAGCACCGCCTTGAGTTGTCGCCCGACCACGGCTTCGGTCACACCCCGTTCGCGCTCTTCCAGCGTCTCACCGACGCAGAGGATCGGCTTGAGGCCGAACTTGCGCGCGGCGGCGTACTTGCGCGCCACGACCTGATCGCTCTCGCCGTACAGGGTGCGTCGCTCCGAGTGACCGACGATCACGTAGACGCAGCCAAGGTCCTTCAGCATCGGACCAGCCACCTCGCCGGTATGAGCGCCGGAGGCGTGTTCGGACAGGTTTTGCGCGCCCCAGCCAATCGCGGTGCCGGTCAGTTGCCGCGCGACCGTATCCACGTACACGAACGGCGGAAACACCGCCAGTTCGACGGCGGCAACCTCGGCGGCGCCACCCAGGATCCCTTGCAGCAACTCGCGGATGCTGCCGGTCGAGCCATTCATTTTCCAGTTTCCAGCCACCAGCTTACGGCGCATGTCGTTCTTCTCCCCTTGCGAAAAAAGCCGGGCAAGCTTACGGATTTCGCGCCTGGAAATCAATCACACCGAAAGAGTATTCCGCACCACGTCGGCCAGTTCCCGGGCGTGGCGCGCGACGCTGTCCGCATCCGCGCCTTCCACCATGACCCGCACCACCGGTTCGGTTCCGGAGGGCCGCAGCAATACCCGACCCTGGTCTCCCAACTGGCTTTCCACCGCCCGCGCCGCGTCTTGAATCGCCGGCCGGCGTAAATCCACCGGGCCGGTCACCGTCACGTTGATCAGCACTTGCGGATACTTTTTCATGCCCGCCTTGAGATCGTGCAGGCTCTTGCCGGATTGCAGCATCGCCGACAGCACTTGCAAGGCGGAAACGATGCCGTCGCCGGTCGTCGTTCGGTCAAGGCAGATGATGTGGCCGGAGTTTTCGCCGCCCAGAATCAGATTCTCGGTTAGCAATGCCTCCATGACGTAGCGGTCGCCCACCTGGGCGCGGCGCAAGTCCAACCCCAGCGCCCGCAGCGCGATTTCCAGGCCCAGATTGGTCATCAGGGTGCCGACCACGGCGTTGAAGCGGCTGCCGGCGCGCAAACGGTCGCGAGCGATGATGAACAATAGATCGTCGCCATCCAGGACTTCGCCCCGGTGGTCGACCATGATCACCCGGTCGCCGTCGCCGTCGAAGGCGATGCCGAGATCGGCGTTCTGTTCCTGGACCAGGGCGCGCAGCGGCGCCGGCTTGGTGGAGCCACAGTCCAGGTTGATGTTCAGTCCGTCGGGCGCGACGCCCATGGGGATCACGGTCGCGCCCAATTCATTGAACACGCTGGGCGCGACGTGATAGGTCGCGCCATGGGCACAGTCCACCGCGATTTTCAGGCCCGCCAGGCTGGTGTAGGCAGGGAGCGTGCTCTTGCAGAATTCAATGTAGCGGCCGGCGGCGTCGACGATGCGCTCGGCCTTGCCCAAGGCGTCGGGTTCGGCGGTCACCATCGGTTGCTCCAGCAGTTCCTCGATGCGCAGCTCGACGGTGTCGGGCAATTTTTGGCCATCGCGAGAGAAGAATTTGATGCCGTTGTCGTGATAGGGATTATGGGAGGCGCTGACCACGATGCCGGCGCAGGCGTGCAAGGTTCGGGTCAGATAGGCGATGCCGGGGGTCGGCATCGGCCCCAGCAGAGCGATGTTGACCCCGGCCGCCGACAGGCCCGCCTCCAGGGCGGATTCGAACATGTAACCGGAAATGCGGGTGTCCTTGCCGATGACCACCTTGTTGAAGCCCTCGGTCTGCAACGCCCGCCCGGCCGCCCAGCCCAGTTTCAACACGAATTCCGCCGTGATCGGGTGGTCGCCGACCCGTCCGCGAATGCCGTCCGTACCAAAGTAACGTTTTCCCATGTCTTGGCTTCCCCTTGCATAAGCACGGTCGGGGATTATAGAAGGGATGGCGATGCAGCGCGCGAGCCTTGGAAACGAACGCTGCGTGGCTACCCTCGCCGACCCGTGCCCGGCGCCGTGGTCGTGGCGCTCGATTGGAGGCGGATTTGAGCCCGTTCCGCTTGAGCGGAATGGCGCCGGCGACCGACACGTTTTAGAATGGTTTCAGGAGGAAGACGGCAGCGGTCCGAGTGGCATCGCCGCATGGGTTCCGCGTGTGGCCCTTTCTTCGAAGCGCGCCCTTGTCAAGGGATCGCCAGGTCCTTCCCCCGCTTCGGGAAACCCGCGGAAACGCATTCGACCTCCGGCCTTGCGGACCCCGGTCTCCGCCGTCGGTTGGAGGTTTCCCGAAACGGGGTTTTACGTGAGGCGCCCCCATGAAATACCTGATTCCCGGCATCCTCCTGGCCGCCTTCCTGATCCTGCTGATCAAGTACGGTATCCGGCGGGTCACGATCCTCGAATACGAACGGGGATTGCTGTACACCCAGGGCAAATTTAGAAAGACCCTGGAAGCGGGACAGTATTGGTACACCCCCCTGTCCACCCTTATCTACAAGATCGACACCCGGCCCCGTTTTGTTTCGATCACTGGCCAGGAGGTGCTCAGTTCGGATGGAGTGACGCTGAAGGTCAGTCTCGCCGCCCATTACGAAATCACCGACCCGCTCGCGGCCACGCACAAGGCGCAGAACTTTCAAGAGGCGCTTTATCTTGAACTGCAACTGGCGCTTCGGGACATCGTCGGCTCCGCCGATATCGACGCCATCCTGCAAGGCAGAAGCGAATTTTCCAAGAAACTGATGGCCATCACCGAGTCCAAGGCCCAGGCCCTCGGGCTGAAGCTGCTTTCGGTCAACCTCAAGGACATCATGTTTCCCGGAAAACTTAAGGAGGTTTTCGCGCGGGTGGTAAGCGCCCGCAAGGAAGGATTGGCCACTCTCGAAAAAGCCCGGGGAGAGACGGCCGCCCTGCGCAGCCTTGCCAACGCGGCCAGGATGATCGAGGCGAATCCCCATCTCATTCAGTTGCGGCTCATCCAGTCTCTCGGCCAGTCCTCGGGCAACAGCCTGGTTTTTGGAATGTCACCCTCGTTGTCGATTCCCATCGGAACGAAGAAAGCCGCCGACGAACCGGTGTTGCCGGATAAATCCGCGCCAGCCGACGCGCCCGATTCGCAATAACCGCACGCCCCACGATTGTCGCTCATGACCGACCGCTGCCCGATGGACGCTTTATTGGAACTGATGGCCCGGCTGCGCGACCCGGAAAATGGCTGTCCGTGGGACCGCCAGCAGACCTACGCGACCATCGTCCCGCACACCATCGAGGAAGCCTACGAAGTTGCCGACGCCATCGCCCGCGAGGACTGGGAAGAGCTTCGGTCGGAACTGGGCGATCTGCTGTTTCAAGTCGTCTTTTACGCCCAGATCGCCCGCGAGGAAGGCCGCTTCGACTTCGCCGCCGTGGCGCGCGGCATTGTCGAGAAAATGACCCGCCGTCATCCACATGTATTCGGCGCTGAGTCCTATGCCGACGCCGCCGAGCAGACCGCCGCCTGGGAACGGATCAAGGCCGCGGAAACGGCTGAAAGCTCCAAGCGATCCGCCGGCGCGCTGGACGGTGTTCCGCTGGCCCTGCCGGCGCTGACCCGGGCGGTCAAGCTGCAAAGGAAAGCCAGCAGGGTCGGTTTCGACTGGGGCGCGGTGGAACCGATCCTGGCCAAGATCGCGGAGGAAATCAGCGAAATCCGCCACGAGATCGAGACCCAAGCGCCGCCGGAACGGCTGGCCGACGAACTGGGCGACGTACTGTTCGCGGTCGCCAATCTGGCCCGCCATCTTGAGCTCGACCCTGAAGCGGCGCTGCGTGGCACCAACGCCAAGTTCGAGCGGCGCTTCCGGCGGATCGAATACTGGCTGGCCGAGGATGGCCGCGCGCCAACGGGCTCGACCCTGGCGGAAATGGATGCGCTGTGGGAGCGCGCCAAGCGCGAGGAAGCGTCGGGACCGGAAGAGATATGAACGTCGATCAGCCGCTGGCCTGGCCACCGCGCGCCCAACTGGCGAAGGCGTCGCGGTTGCGCGAGCAGATGATGACCTTGCCCTGCCCCGAAAAGCGCAGCACGACGCCCTCTCCGCTGGTCACGCTGTTGACCAGCCGGTTGAACAACCCCCCGCCGCCCTGCCGGTTGGGCACCGAAATCTCGTAGCGCAACTGACTGTCCCACGCCACCACGTGGGCGTTGTCGATGATCACGTCCTTGCCCGGCTCCACGTCCAGGATAAAGCCGGAGCCAAACCCGGAGACCGCCAGCTTGCCCTTGCCGGTCGCCTCGCCGACGAAGAAGCCGCCGGTCTGGGCGAACAGCGCGTTGCCGATGTTCTGGGCGCGGACGCGCAACTCCACGCCGCTTTCGGCCGCCACGAACGCCCCGTCGCTGAGCATGTAGCAAGTCGCGCCGACGTCCAAAACCTGGATCGTCCCCGGCAGCACCGGCGACAACAGACAATCGCCATCCCCCCGGGTCGCTTCGATATGTTGCTGGAAAAACGATTCGCCGTTGGCAAACCGGCGCATCAGCGCGCTGCCCAGGCCACCGGTCATTTTTCCCGTGAGATCGAGCGTGTCCTCCATCATCACCATTGCGTTGGACTCGCAATAAATACGCTCGCCCTTGCGCAGTGAAACATGCAGGAACGGATCGACATCGCCAGTGATCGTGAAGTTCGCCATGAATTTGCCTTCGTCAAGGTTTCAAAATCGCACCGCCCACTCCCGGCACAGCCATTCGCGCCGCGCGGATCGCAACGGTCGGGCCACGGTCCCGCCATTGACCGTCAACTCCAGTTCTCGTGCTTTGGGGTGACCATACAGCACCGGCGTGAAAACCACCGTGTCGCGCGGATGGTCGCCGGTCTCGGCAATCTCGACTCGCAATTGTTCGTCATCCAGTTCCGCCGTGATTCGGGCAACACCGTAGCCGCCGTCCTGATAACGCCGGGTCTCCAGGTCGTCCACGTAATAGTCGAGCCGCGCCGCTCGTTCGCGGCAGAACAGGTGTAGCTCGACATCGCGCAAATCCATGAAGCCGTTTTGCAGCGGTCCGGCGTAATACGGCAACACCGCGCCATCGCGGGCGAACAGCGCCAACTCGTCCAAGGCGGCGGTGTAAGGGATCATCCGACCGCCTTGCACCCACGCGCCCCGATTCAAGTCGAACCACCAGCCCGGCGGCAACGTCACCGACCGTTCCTGATATTTCACGCCGCCGCGGACGATTTCCGGTCCCTGCCCCTCGCCGTGCAGGATCGGGGCGACCAGCAGGGCGTCGCCGACCAGGTATTGATCGTCCAAATCGACGTACTCTGGCCCGGCATGGTGATAAAGCAACGGGCGGATGACCGGATCGCCGTCCAGCCAGTGCGTGAAAAAACACTGGTACAGATACGGCAACAACCGATAGCGAGCACGGATCGCGCCGCGCATCGCCGCCAGCGGTCCCGGCCCGAATTGCCACGGTTCCTGCGGCCGAGAATGACGGATCGAGTGGTTGCGGAAGAACGGGAACAGGCAGCAGGCCTGATGCCAGCGTACCAGCAGTTCGGCTGTCGTGTCGTCCATGAAGCCGCCCACGTCGGGACCGTTGAACGCCACCCCCGACAGACCGAGATTCAGCGAACACGGCAGCGCCATCCGCAGATGCTTCCAGTTGCTGGCGTTGTCGCCGGTCCACACCGCGCTGTACCGCTGGGTTCCAGCGCAGGCGCTGCGCGTCAATAGAAACGGTCGGCCACCGGAGTCGAGTTGGTCGCAGGCCGCGCGGCTGGCCATGGCCATGAAATGCGCGTACTGATTGTGATAGCGGTCGTGCGGAATCGCACCGTGCTGGAACCGCATCTCTTCCGTTCGGCTGTAGCCGGTGGCGGGGTCGTTCATGTCCAGCCAGACGCCGTCCACCGCGCTCTCGCGCAGGAACCCGGCCAGCCAGCCAGCCCACCACTCACGGGTGGCCTCCAGGGTGAAATCGGGAAACACCGTGTCGCCCGGCCAGACCTTGCCCACGTACTCGCGACCGCTGGCGGTCTGGCAGAACGCATTCCGCGCCCGTCCACTCTCGTAAACCGCGTAGCCCGGCTCGCGCTTGACGCCGGGATCGACGATGGTCACGGTGCGAATGCCGGCGGTTTTAAGCGCGCGATTCAAACCGGCGGGATCGGGAAAATCGACCCGGTCCCAGGTGAACAGCCGATAGTCGTCCATGTAATCGATGTCGTACCACAGGGCGCTGATCGGCACGTCGACGGCGGCAAACCGGGCCGCCAGATCCAGAAATTCCGCCTCGGACCGATAGCCCCAGCGACACTGATGATAGCCCAACCCCCACAAGGGGGGCAGCGGAGCCCGGCCAGTCAGCGCCGCGTAACGCCGCGTCACCTCGGGCAGGCCGGGTCCGGCAAAGACATAAACGTCGGTATCGCCGCCGAGGGACTGATAGCCAAATTCGCCCGGCTGGACCTTGCCGGCATCCATGACCGCCCGGCCGGGGTTGTCGAAAAACAGTCCCAGAAACCGCTCGCCCCGTTTGAGAATCGCGAACGGAATGGCGACATAGCTGGGATCGTAATCGTCGCGGGCGTAGGTATGGCGAAATACCGCCACCACGTCCACGGTCAGGCAATCGGCGCTGTCGCCCAGCTTGTTGAGGCGCCGGGTGCGTTCGCCGAAGCCGTAGCAGCCTTCCACGCCAGTCAGATCGAAATTCAGCAGCAGCGCCTCGCCACAAGCGCCGACGCCATCGGCGACCGTCGCCAGGGCAAAACCGGCCAGTTCCAGCCGCAGGCACGTTGCATTCAGCTCGACCCGTCCTGCTTCCGCCGCGAACACTGCTTTATCAGCTTCCAACCGGACCACGACCGGTCGACTCTCCTCCCGCCATTGCGGCAATACGGCGTCCGAATGCTGACGCGGGTCGTTGACGGCGGCGCTTGCAAACCGCAACCGTAAACAACCCGCAAAGATGTCGGCGCAACGCACCCGCAGCCGGATGCCCGGACCAGACCATTCAACCGCGTCGGCGTCGACCGTCAGCCGCTCGGGGCGGTCGAAATTGAGTGGATGGATCTTCTGGCCGAAAAACACGCTGCTGAATCCGCTCAGGGTCGCGCCGCCGCCCTGACGGTTTTATCTCTGGTTTCCGCCAGTAACCGGGTCAGTTGGGCGGGCGGCATATAGCCGGGCAACATTTCTCCGGATTCCAGAATCATGCTGGGCGTGCCGCGCACCCCCAGCTTATCGCCCAATTCGTACTGGGCCTGCACCGGATTGTCGCAGGTACGGGGTTCCACGCTCTCGCCGCGCTTGGCCTTGGTCATCGCTTCCTGCCGGTTGTCGGCGCACCAGACCGCCACCGCCTTTTTGAACGACTCGGAGCCGATGCCCTCGCGCGGGAACATCAGGTAGCGTATCTTGATGCCCTCCTTGTTGTAATCGGCGATCTGGCTGTGCATCTTGCGGCAGTAACCACAGTCGATATCGGTAAAAATGGTGACCGTGTGCTTGACCGGTCCCTCGGGCGCGAACACCACCATATTATTCTCGCCGACCGCCGCGATGGCCTTGCCGCGCAACTCGCCGCGCCGGTTCTCGGTCAGATTGGCGCGAGACCCCAGGTCGATGATGTCGCCCTGCACCGCGAACCGGCCATCCTCGCTGAGGTATAGTACTTGGCCACCCAGCACGACCTCGTACAACCCCGGAATCGCGGTCGGAGCAATGCCGTCGGGCTTTTCGCCATTCAGTGCCTCTTGCAGTCGGGTGAGGTCCGGTTGCTTGCCTGACGGAGCAGCGGTGGGAGCGGCGGCGGGAACGGCGGCGGGGGATGGGGTGGAATCGGCGGCCAGGGCGCCAGCGGCGTGTAAGACAGCGGCAACGAGCAAAAGGTTACGCATTTCGAGATCCAGGGTATGAGCGAAGGGATGATGGATTCAGAGTGTTTCGGCCGGCGTGGGTTCAACGATGACCGGCCAGCGATGGAAACGCAAGCGAAAGCCGGTCCGCCGGAATCCGCCCGTGCGTTGGAGCGGCGGGATTTTGCCTATGACTTGCCGCCGGAACTGATTGCCCAGCAGCCCCCGGCACGGCGCGGTGACAGCCGGCTGTTGACCCTGGACGGGGCCAGCGGCGCGCTTGGCGACCAATGGTTTCGCGAATTACCGGACTTGCTGCGGCCTGGCGATCTGCTGGTGCTCAACGACACCCGGGTGATCCCGGCGCGGCTGTTCGGCCAAAAGGCCAGTGGGGGACGCGTCGAGGTTCTGGTCGAGCGCCTGCTGGACGAGCGGCGGGCGCTGGTCCATCTTCACGCCAGCAAGCCGCCCAAACCCGGCGGCGCGTTGCGGTTCGACGTCGGCTTCGCCGCCACTGTACTCGGCCGCCGCGGCGAGTTGTTCGAAATCGGCCTCGACGGCGACGAGCCATGGTTGGCCCTGCTGGAACGGCATGGACAAACGCCCCTGCCGCCCTACATCCGCCGCGCGCCGACCCCGCAGGATCGCGAGCGCTATCAAACCGTCTACGCCCGCCGGCCCGGCGCGGTGGCCGCGCCGACCGCTGGCTTGCACTTCGACCAGTTCTTGCTCAACCAACTGACGCAATGGGGCGTGGAGCAGGCGTTCGTCACCCTGCACGTCGGCGCCGGCACCTTCCAGCCGGTGCGGGTCGAGCGCATCGAGGAGCACGTCATGCACGGCGAGTGGATCGAGGTGAGCGGCGAAGTCCGCGACCGGATCGACGCCACCCGGACGCGCGGGGGGCGGGTGGTCGCGGTCGGCACCACGGTCGCCCGGGCGCTGGAAACCGCCGCCCAAACCGGCCAAATCCAACCGTGGCGCGGCGAAACCCGCCTCTTCATTTACCCCGGCTACCGCTTCCGCTGCGTGGATGCGCTGATCACCAACTTTCACTTGCCCGAATCGACCCTGCTGATGCTGGTGGCGGCCTTCGCCGGTCGCGCCGAGACGCTGAACGCCTACCGTCACGCCATCGAACGACGCTACCGTTTTTTCAGCTACGGTGACGCCATGTTCGTCACCCGGCGAACCGAGCCCGCTTGAAATTTCTCCTGACGCACCCATGGATTCGCCAGCAACCCTTTCATCAAGGAGTCCGCCATGAAACGCATTCTGTTGTTCGTCGCCACCAACCTGGCGGTGGTGCTGCTGCTTGGCACAGTGGCCCGCCTGCTGGGCGTGGATCGTTTTCTGCACCAATCGGGGCTGAATTTACCCAGCCTGCTGATTTTCGCCGCCATCTTCGGCATGGGCGGCTCGCTGATTTCGCTGCTGATGTCGAAATGGATCGCCAAGAGGTCGGTTGGCGCCCAAATCATCGAGCAACCGCGCACCCAGGCCGAGCGCTGGCTGGTGGAGACCGTCCAGCGCCAAGCGCAAGCGGCCGGCATCGGCATGCCGGAAGTCGCCCTGTACGACTCGCCGGAACCCAACGCTTTCGCCACCGGCGCCAACCGCAACAACGCGCTGGTCGCGGTCAGCACCGGCTTGCTGGAACAAATGTCCGCCGACGAGGTGGAAGCGGTGCTCGGCCACGAGGTCAGCCACGTCGCCAACGGCGACATGGTGACGCTGAGCCTGCTTCAGGGCGTGCTCAATACCTTCGTCATCGTGCTGTCGCGGGTGGTCGGCTATCTGGTGGATCAATTGCTGTCCAGGGGCGAGAATCGCGGCCCCGGCATCGGTTATTGGATCACCAGCATGGTTATGGAAATCGTGTTCGGCCTGCTGGCTTCGCTGCTTGTGATGTGGTTCAGCCGCTATCGTGAGTTTCACGCCGACGCCGGCGGCGCCCGCCTGGCCGGTCGCGGCAAGATGATCGCCGCGCTGGAACGGCTGCGGCAGTTGCACGAACCCTCGCAACTGCCTTCGCAGATGGCGGCGTTCGGCATCAACGGCGGCCTGGGCGGCGGCCTGCGCAAGCTGTTCATGACCCATCCGCCCCTGGAGGAACGAATCGCGGCGTTGCGGCAACAGGCTTGATGACGAGGCGTGGAGTTGCCAGCCGACCCGGCGGGGCCGAAAGCCCCGCTCGCCTTCAGCCGGCGAACTGCTTGAAATCGAAATCCAGCCTCGGTCCAGCTTCGGCGACCATGTTGCCCTGGACCAGAGTCACGCCAAACTGCCAGATGCTGGCCATCTGGGGCGCGGTGGAGACTCCGGCCGCCACCACCCGGGTTTTCAATCCCTGCGCCTGGTGGGCCAGACCCGCCATCGCCTTGCGGCTGTTCTCGTCCTTGGCCTTGGCCAGCCGTTCGATCAGACTGCCATCGAGCTTGATGTAATCGGGAATCAGTTCCTTGAGCAACCGCTCGGAGTGCGTCTTGCCGCCGAAGTGGGACAGAGCGAGGCCGCAGCCCAATTCGCGCAGACGGGCGCGCAACTGTTTGGTTTCCTCGAAGCAATCGTCGGCGTTGTCCTCCTTGACCTCCAGCACCAGGTAGTGACCGGCCAGCCGGCTATCCTGGAAGCGCTTGGCGAGCCAGTCGAAGAATTCCCTGTCGGTCAGCGAATTGCGGGAAAGACGGATAAACAGGATGGGCGGTTTGACGGCGGCGCGCTGGATGTCCAGCAGCATCCCCAGCCCCCGGATGATCGTCCATTTGTCCAGGGCGCCCATCACGTTGTAACGCACCGCCACGGCGCCCAGCTTGTCCATGGCCTGCGGCTTGTCCTCATCGTCCATGAGCTGCAGATAAACCTTGTAGCGCGCTTCCTCGGCATTTTCGAAGCTGACGATCGGTTGATACGTCAGGCCGAGTCGGCCCTTGCTCAGGGCGGTTCGAATCAGGCGAAGGACGGCCTCGTCCTGGGGGCTGATGGCGGCCCGACCGGATCGCTGATCTTCCTTGGGCGGTGCGTAAACCTCGATCTGATTGCCGCCCTTCTGCCGGGCCATCTCGCAGGCGCGGTCGGCGTGCGACAGGATCTGAACCGCGCTCTCGTGCGTGTCGTGCGCTTGGCAAACGCCAACGCAACAGGTCGTCGTGAACAGCCGGCCGCTCACCTGAAAACTGTGTTCGGCGATCACCGCGCGGATGCGCTCGGCCAAATCCTGGGGATTGGTCGGCGAGTTCGCGGGGACGAAGATCGTGAACACGCCGCTGGCGAAATGCGCGGCCATGTCGTCGAGCGCCAACATTTCCTTGAACAGCCCGACGGCTTCGACCACGAACTGCTCGATGGCCTCGAATCCCATGGCATAGCGAATGGCGGCGTAATCGGTCAGCAGGATGTACAGTACGGCGCCGTTGTGATTGATCTCCAGGGTTTCCATGAAATAGCGTCGGCTGTACAAACCGGTGGTGTCGTCATACTTGAGCAGGTTTTCGAGTTGCTGGTCGTAGGCGCTCTTTTTCGGCGTGGCGTCACGCACGATGATCTGGGTGCAAGGTTCGTCGTTCATCCGGGTCGGCGCGCATTCCAGCAGGATCGGAAACGTCTGACCGCTGCGGCGCACCCCGACCAACTCCACCGGTTCGACCGCCTTGCCGGAGCGGATGCCACGACGCAGGACGCTTTTCAGCGCGTCCCGGTAACCTGGTGGCACCATGTGAACCAGTTGGATCGTGGCCAGCTCGTCCGGGGCTTCGTAACCGAACAGCCGGAGATAGGCGGGATTGGCGTAGGCGTGGATACCCTCGTGAATATAGGCGATGGCCTCCTGGATGTTTTCCAACAGCGCCTGGGTGCGGATCTCGCCTTCCTTGAAGCGGATCTCGAAGGACCGCTCGCGCTTGCGCGCTTGCAGGTGACGCAGTTCGGTGCGCACCACCGCCACCAGATGGTCGGCGTCGTCCAGGTGGAAGAAATTGTCGGCGCCATCGTTCAGCAGCCGGGCGGGTCGGTAGTGAACGCGGCTGGCGTCGTCCATCACGGCGATGATGGGGATATCCTGCTCGGCCTCGGTCACCATCGAGCGCACTTCGGCCAGAGTGGGCAGGTTTTCGGCCATCCGCAGCAGGATCATGTCCATGGGCTGGTATTCGATGGCGTTGCGGGCGGTTTCGGTCTGGTCGGTGTTCAGCGGTTCGATTTGATAGCCATCGCCACGCAGCGTCTGGACGATATGATCGATGTCGGATCGGGAGCGATCGATGATGAGCAGATTGATGACGGAAGGACTGGACACGCGTACCGACCTCTGCCAATGGCGTAGCCTGAGTAATGAATGCGAAGACGGCGTCGGCGCGGCTACTCAACCAGGGTCTTGGCTGGTTGTCCAGGCTGCTCGCGCACCAGACGGGGCGTCAGATAACCCGGCAGGCGCTGACGTAATGCTTTTATGATAGCCGACGCCTCGGTTTTGTTCACGTCGAAATGCGCCGCCCCGCGCACCGGGTCGAGCAGGTGCAGGTAGTAGGGCAGCACGCGGGCGGAGAACAACGTCTCGCTCAATTCCGCCAGGACCGTCGCCGAGTCGTTGACGCCGCGCAACAGCACCGACTGATTCAGCAGGGTCACCCCGGCCGCCGCCAGTCGCTCCAGCGCCGCGCGCACGTCAGCGTCGATTTCCCGCGGGTGGTTGGCGTGGACCACCAGGACCGGTCGCAACCGGGTCCGCGCCAGCAGGTCCAGCAAGCCCTCGTCGACCCGCTCGGGCAGCACGATCGGTTGCCGGCTATGAATGCGCAGCCGTTCCAACTGAGGAATCCGATCCAGCGCCGCCAGCAACGCGCTCAGTCGCCGGTCGGACAGGGACAGCGGATCGCCGCCGCTCAAAATCACCTCGCGCAGGCTGGGGTCGTTCGCCAGATAAGCTAGCGCCGGCCGCCACTGATCGACGCCAGCGTGGAAGTCGGCGTAGGGATACTCCCGACGAAAACAGTAACGGCAATGCACGGCGCAGGCGCCAGTGACGATCAGCAGGGCGCGACCGTGATATTTATGCAGCACCCCCGGCGCCACGTGGGCCGCCCGGTCGTCCACCGGGTCCGCCACGAATCCGGGGGCCGTTTCCAGTTCCGCGTCCAGCGGCAAAATTTGCCGCAGCAGCGGGTCGTTGGGGTCGCCCCTGGTCATCCGCGCCACGAAACCGCGCGGAACCCGCAGGGGAAAGCGCGCCGCCGCCGCCCGCGCGGCGGGCAACAAAGCGGGGTCGAGTTTCAGTTCCCGCAGCAATTCGACCGGATCGGTAATGGCCCGGGTCAGTTCCCGTTGCCAGACCGGAACCTGACGCGACATCGCCTTTGCCGGTATCATAATCAGCTTTGGTGAATCCATCATTCTAGCGGAAGGCAGATTTGGCATGGCGACGTATAGTACCAATGAATTCAAGAGCGGACTGAAGATCATGCTGGATGGCGACCCCTACGCCATCGTGGAGAACGAATTCGTCAAGCCCGGCAAGGGTCAGGCGTTCAACCGGGTCAAGGTGCGCAATCTGAAAACCGGCCGGGTCATCGAACGCACCTTCAAGTCGGGCGACACCGCCGAAGGCGCCGACGTGGTCGATGTGGAATTGCAATATCTCTACAGCGACGGGGAATACTGGCATTTCATGGATCAGCAAAGCTACGAACAGTTGACCGCCGACGCCGCGGCTGTGGGCGACGCGGCCAAGTGGCTGAAGGAAGAGGCGATTTGTCAGGTGACGCTGTGGAACGGCGTACCGCTGAACGTGGCGGCGCCCAACTTCGTGATCATGACCATCGTCGAGACCGACCCGGGCCTGCGTGGGGACACTTCGGGCGGCGGGGGCAAGCCGGCGACGCTGGAGACCGGCGCGGTGGTGCGGGTACCCCTGTTCGTGCAGAGCGGCGAGGTCATCAAGGTGGACACCCGTACCGGCGAATACGTGTCCCGGGTCAAGGAATAACTGGGATCGCGCTATCTCGTGGAACGACCCACTTGGCGACCCGGCGCCGATCTGGCCACGCTGCGTCTGCGGGCCGGACTGCTGACGCGCGTTCGGGCGTTCTTCGCGGCGCGCGGGGTGCTGGAGGTGGAAACGCCGATGCTGTCGGTGGCGGCGGTGACCGAGCCGAATCTAGCCAGTTTCGGCACGGTCTATTCCGGTCCCGGATCCCGCCACGGTCGGACGCTGTATCTGCACACCTCCCCGGAATTTCCGATGAAACGGCTGTTGGCGGCGGGCAGTGGTTGCATTTACCAAATCGCGCGGGTGTTCCGCGACGGCGAGGCCGGTCGCCGCCACAATCCCGAATTCACCTTGCTGGAATGGTATCGGGTCGGCTTCGACCATCACCGGTTGATGGATGAAGTCACGGAATTGGTGACGGCGTTGTTGGCCGGGCGGTTGCCGCTGGCGCAACCGGAACGGCTGAGTTACCGCGAACTGTTCCAGCGTCATCTCGATCTGAACCCGCATCGCGCCAGTGTGGCGGAATTGGCGGCGCGCGCTGAAACGCAGGGTGTATCGATTCCGCCAGGAATGCCGACGGACCGGACCGATCCTTGGCTGGATTTGTTGCTGACTCACTACATCGAGCCGCGCTTGGGCGCGGGGCGGCTGACGTTCGTGTACGACTATCCGGCCTCGCAAGCGGCGTTGGCGCGCTTGGGGCCGGGCGATCCGCCGGTGGGCGAACGCTTCGAGTTGTATGTGAACGGGGTCGAGCTGGCCAACGGTTTTCACGAACTGGGCAACGCCGCCGAACAGCGCCGCCGTTTCGAGGCGGAGAACGCGACGCGGCGCGGGCTGGGCTGGCCGCTCATGCCGGTGGACGAGAATTTACTGGCGGCGCTGGCCGCTGGCCTGCCCGACTGCGCCGGGGTGGCGCTGGGTTTCGACCGGTTGGTCATGCTGGCGGCGGGAAAAACGACGCTGGCGGAGGTGTTGGCGTTCCCGTTCGAACGGGCGTGAGCACGCCGGGTGCCTTAGAAAGTGCCTGGACTGAAAATAGAAAAGGGATGCGATGACGCATCCCCTTGTTTTATCTGGCTCCCCAGCGCGGACTCGAACCACGGACCCGGTGATTAACAGTCACCTGCTCTACCGACTGAGCTACTGGGGAATAAGAGGACGAAATCTTATTGATCGACATCCCCTCTGTCAATCCCGTTCAGCGCGCGATCACCCGTTCGATCCGCTCCAGCGCCTTGGTGAGATTGCTCATGCCGGTGGCGAAGGAGATACGGGCGCAGCCTTCGGCGCCGAAGGCCGAACCCGGCACCAGTGCCACGCCGACTTCGTTGAGCAACAGCTCCGCGAAGGCGAGGTCGTTGGCCAGGCCCAGCCGTTCGATCACCTTGTGGAAGCTGGGGAAGATGTAGAACGTCCCGTCCGCCGGGGCCACCTCGACGCCGGGCATCGCTTTCAACGCGGCGTAAACGTGGTCGTGCCGCTCCTTGAACGCCTTGTTCATCACCCCGATGCAGGATTGATCCCCGTTCAGGCCGGCTTCGGCCGCCACCTGGGAAATCGAGGTGGGGTTGGACGTGCTTTGCGACTGAATGTTGGTCATTGCCTCGATCAAGTTTTTCGGGCCGCCGCAGTAACCGATGCGCCAGCCGGTCATCGAATAAACCTTCGACACGCCGTTCAGCACGATGGTGCGGTCGTACAAGTCCGGGCAGACGTTGAGGATGTTGTGGAATTTCTCCTCGGTCCACAGGATGTGCTCGTAGATGTCGTCGGTGGCGATGTAGGTTTGCGGGTGGCGGCGCAGCACCTCGCCCAGGGCGGTCAGTTCGGCGGCGCTGTAGGCCACGCCGGTCGGGTTGGAGGGACTGTTGATCACCACCAGCTTGGTGCGGGGAGTGATGGCCGCTTCCAGTTGGGCCGGGGTGATCTTGAAGTGCTGGTCGATGCCCGCCGCGACGATCACCGGCGCGCCGTCGGCCAGCAACACCATGTCGGGGTAGGAAACCCAGTACGGGGCGGGGATGATCACCTCGTCACCGCTGTTCAACAGCGCTTGGGCCAGGTTGTAGAAGCTCTGCTTGCCGCCGACCGACACCAGAATTTGCTTCGGCTCGTAGCTTAGCCCGTTGTCGCGCTCGAACTTGGCGATGATCGCCTGCTTCAGGCTGGCCGTGCCGTCCACCGGGGTGTACTTGGTGAAGCCGGCGTTGATCGCCTTGATCGCCGCTTCCTTGATAAAGTCGGGCGTGTCGAAATCCGGCTCGCCGGCGCCCAGGCCGATCACGTCCTTGCCAGCGGCTTTCAGGGCGTTGGCCTTGGCGGTGACCGCCAGGGTCGGGGAGGGCTTGATGCGCTGGACACGTTCGGAAAGGGGGGTGCTCACAGGGGCTCCTGACGCTGTTGGGTTTGAACACGGGGGTTAAGGAGACTGTCGGATCATACTGGAAATTTTCACCCGGCCAAACTCCCATGCAGACCCACAAGCCTTTCACGCTCCGTGCTCCCTTCCAGCCCGCCGGCGATCAGCCCGAGGCCATCCGCGTCCTGGTCGCCGGTTTGAACAACGGTCTGGCGCATCAGACCCTGCTCGGTGTCACCGGCAGCGGCAAAACCTTTGCCGTCGCCCACGTCATCGCCGCCGCGCAGCGTCCAGCGCTGCTGTTGGCGCCGAACAAGACCCTGGCGGCGCAACTGTACGGCGAGATGCGCGAGTTTTTCCCCGACAGCGCGGTGGAGTATTTCGTCTCCTATTACGACTACTACCAGCCGGAAGCCTACGTCCCTTCCTCCGACACCTACATCGAGAAGGACGCCTCGATCAACGAGCACATCGAGCAGATGCGGCTGTCGGCCACCAAGGCGATTCTGGAGCGCCCGGACACCATCGTCGTCGCCACCGTGTCGGCGATTTACGGCCTCGGCGATCCCGAGTGGTACATGAAGATGATTTTGCACCTGGTGCGGGGCGAGAAGGTGGACCAGCGTGCCATCCTGCGCCGGCTGGCGGATTTGCAGTACACCCGCAACGATCTGGAACTGGCGCGCGGCACGTTCCGGGTGCGCGGCGAGATCATCGACATCCATCCCGCCGAATCCGATCAGGAGGCGCTGCGGGTGGAGTTGTTCGATGACGCCATCGAGTCGCTCAGCCTGTTCGATCCGCTGACCGGCAAGGTCGCGCGCAAGCTGCCGCGCTACACGGTTTATCCCAAGACCCACTACGTCACCCCGCGCGAACAACTTTTACAGGCGGTGGACCGGACCAAGGACGAGTTGCGCGAGCGGCTGGCCGAGTTGCGCGCCGTCGGCAAGCTGCTGGAGGCGCAACGGCTGGAACAGCGCACCCGCTTCGACATCGAGATGATGCTGGAACTGGGCTATTGCAGCGGCATCGAGAACTACTCCCGCCATTTGTCCGGCCGCGAGGCGGGCGAGGCGCCGCCGACCCTGTTCGACTATCTGCCGCCGAACGCGCTGATTTTCATCGACGAAAGTCATGTGACCGTGCCGCAACTGGGGGCGATGTACAAGGGCGACCATTCGCGCAAGGAAACCCTGGTCGAGTATGGTTTCCGCCTGCCGTCGGCGCTGGACAACCGGCCGCTGCGGTTCGACGAATTCGAGCGGCTGAGCGGCCAGACCATTTTCATTTCCGCCACCCCCGGCCCGTTCGAGCTGGAGCATTCCGGCGCCGCGGTGGTCGAGCAGGTGGTGCGCCCGACTGGTTTGGTGGACCCCGAGGTCGAAGTGCGCCCCGCGCTGCATCAGGTGGACGATCTGCTGGGCGAAATCCGCGAGCGGGTGAATTTGAGGGAACGGGTGCTGGTCACCACCCTGACCAAGCGCATGGCCGAGGATTTGACCGGCTACCTGGCCGAGAACGGGGTGAAGGTGCGCTATCTGCACGCCGACATCGAAACGGTGGAGCGGGTCGAGATCATCCGCGATCTGCGGCTGGGCCAGTTCGACGTGCTGGTCGGCATCAACCTGCTGCGGGAGGGGCTGGATTTGCCGGAGGTGTCGCTGGTGGCGATTCTCGACGCCGACAAGGAGGGCTTCCTGCGGTCGGAACGCTCCCTGATTCAAACCATCGGGCGGGCCGCCCGCCATCTGCGCGGCAAGGCGATTCTGTACGCCGACCAGATCACCGGTTCGATGCGGCGGGCGCTGGACGAGACCGAACGCCGTCGCGCCAAGCAGCGGAATTACAACGAAGCGCACGGCATCACCCCGCGCGGCATTCAAAAAGCGGTGGCCGACATCCTGGAGGGCGCTTATGCGCATCCCGGCGCACCGCTGCCGGCGACGGAATACGCCAGGGTGGCGGAGGAAACAGCGGCTTACGCCCATGAAACGCCGGCGTTGCTGATGAAGAAGATCAAGCAACTGGAACAGGCGATGTACCGCCACGCCCGCGATTTGGAATTCGAGGAAGCGGCCAAGCTGCGGGATGAGATTCAGCGGATTCGGCGGTTCGGGTTGGGGATGCCGGAGGCGCAGGTGGGGTCCTAAAGCGCAAACTCGCCAAGTCATCCTTTTCCCGCCGGATTTTTTACCAGAATACCGATGCGCCGTATTCACCGAACACTGGATCAACGGTGATGATTGGATAACCGGTCGCCAGCGACTGCGCGATCAACATCCGATCGAATGGATCCCGATGAGGTCCAGGCAGCGCCCCCGCTCGCAAGGCATGGTCGACGGTGACGACCAGTTCGGAGAACCGTGCCTTGCGCAGGTAGTATTCGAACCGAACGGGCACGTCGCCCGCTTCCGGTAGCTTGCCCAGCCGGGCCTTGGTAGCGATTTCCCACGCCGAAGCCGCGCTTATCCAGAGGCGATGGTCGGGATTGGCGATAGCGCGGCGAGCGGCCCCCGATAATTTGGGATCGTCGAACAGCCACCACAACAACGCATGGGTATCCAGCAGATAGTCGATCACGTTTCCCATGCGGATAGCTCTTGCTCCGGCAAAGGTTCAAGGAAAGCGTCGGTTACCCGACCCTTGGCAAGGCCGGGCTGACGGGGCGCGAGATTCTCGACCGGCGCCAGCCGCACAACCGGCTTGCCCGCTTTCGCGATGATGATTTCTTCACCAGCGGCGGCGGCGTCGACCAGCCTGGACAGATTGGCTTTGGCTTCGTTGAGATTGATCACGGGCATGGTCGTTTTCTCTGGATGGTCTGATGAGCAGACCAAGTCTGCCAAAAGAACTATCTTTCCGACAAGCTGGTTCTGTACGCCGAAACAGGCCATGTACAGGTACCGCCACGCCCGCGACCTGGAATTCAAGGAAGCGGCCAAGCTGCGGGATGAGATTCAGCGGATTCGGCGGTTCGGATTGGGGATGCCGGAGGCGAAGCCGGGATAAGTCGCAGCCGCCTCCTGATCATGCTTTCATAATCGCTTTGGGAAAAAACCGATGGGCACCTTGCAAATTCAACTGAATGACGAGTTGATGGAGCATTTGCGGCATATCGCGCAAGCCCAAGCGGTCAGTTTGAAAACCTTGGTGCGAACCGCGCTGAAAGCCTATCTGCAACCGCAACCGCCAGCGGGACAACGGTATTCATTCATCGGGATCGGTCACAGTGGCAAGCGCCATCTTTCCACGCAAGTCGGGGAAATCCTGTCGGATGCTTGCGGGCCGGTATGTTGGACTGGTAGGAACCCGGTCATGCCCGACCAGCAAATTCAACTTGACAGCCACGGAATTTTTCTACGATACATTCCATCCGGCGGATCGATTTTTCCAGGAGAGACCATGACCGAGCTCAACGGCGTAATGATGCAGTACTTCCACTGGTATTTTCCGGACGACGGCAGCCTTTGGAACGAAGTCGCCGAACGGGCGCCGGCGCTGGCCCAGGCCGGATTCACCGCCCTGTGGTTGCCGCCCGCCTACAAGGGCATCGGCGGCAGCCGCGATGTCGGTTATGGGGTCTACGATCTGTACGATCTCGGCGAATTCGAGCAAAAAGGCTCGGTTCGCACCAAATACGGAACCCGCCAGCAGTACCTCCAGGCCATCGCCGCGCTGCGCGCCGCCCGCCTTCAGGTTTACGCCGACGCCGTCCTCAACCACCGCATCGGCGGCGACGCGACGGAAATCACCCAGGCCACGCCATTCCTTCAGGACGACCGCGTGCATCCCCGGGGAGAGCCCCGTGAAGTCGAGGTGTACACCCATTTCCATTTTCCGGGTCGGCGGGGCCAATACTCGCCGTTCGAGTGGCGCTGGCGGCATTTCGACGCCGTCGATTACGACGCCAGAACCCAAGAGTCGAACAAAGTCTATCTGTTCGAAGGCAAGCAGTTCGACGACCAGGTTTCCCTGGAGAAAGGCAATTTCGCCTATCTGATGGGTTGCGACCTCGATTTCCAGAACGAGGAGGTGCGGGACGAACTGATCCGGTGGGGACGGTGGTATCTGGACACGACCGGCGTGGACGGCTTTCGGCTCGACGCGATCAAGCACATCGCGGCCTGGTTTTTTCCGAACTGGCTGGACGAGATGACGGAGCATGCCGGCAGGGATCTGTTCGCCGTCGGCGAGTACTGGTCCCCCGACGTCAACGCCCTGCATCTGTACCTGAATCGGCTGGGACCCCGGATGTCCCTGTTCGACGTGGCGCTGCATTACAACTTTCATGTCGCCAGCCGCATGGGCGGCAATTACGACATGCGGCGCATCCTGGACAACACGCTCATGCAGCAACGGCCGTATCAGGCCGTGACCTTCGTGGAAAACCACGATTCGCAACCCCTGCAAGCCCTGGAATCGGTGGTCGAGCCCTGGTTCAAGCCCCTGGCCTACGCCATGATCCTGTTGCGGCGGGAGGGCTATCCCTGCGTGTTTCACGCCGACTATTACGGAGCGGAGTACGAGGACAAGGGCCGGGACGGCAACTCCTACCGGATCGTGATGCCGTCCCACCGCGCGCTGATCGACAAGCTGCTCCACGCCCGCCGCCACTATGCCCACGGTCCCCAGCACGACTATTTCGACCACTGGAACCGGGTCGGCTGGACCCGCCTGGGCAACGACGAATTCCCCAAGGCCATGGCGGTGCTTCTCAGCGACGGACCCGGCGGCGGGAAATGGATGGAGGTTCGCCGACCCAACGCCCGGTTCGTGGACCTGACCGAACAGGTCAGGGAGCCGGTTTACACCAACGACGCCGGCTGGGGCGAATTCCACTGCCAGGGCGGGTCGGTGTCGGTGTGGATCGAGGAATAGGGATCGCGCAAAAACCGCTCCAGGGAAAACGAAATGAATGCCATTCAACACCTGCTTTCACCGAAGACCAGCGATGTCGGGTTCCCCGTCCAGCGGCTCCTGCCAGCGGCGGAGGTCCAATCGGTCGGTCCCTTCGTCTTTTTCGATCACATGGGACCGGCCCGATTCGAGCGCGAGGGCACGGCGGGCGATGTACGCCCGCATCCGCATATCGGCCTGGCCACGGTAACCTTCCTCTATTCTGGCGCGATGGTGCATCGCGACAGCCTGGGCTGCGTCCAGCGCATCGAGCCGGGCGCGGTCAACCTGATGACCGCTGGACGCGGCATCGTCCATTCGGAACGGGTGCCGGCCGACATTCGGGCGGATCAAGCGGCGGTGCAAGGCATCCAAATCTGGTTGGCGTTGCCGGCCGACCGCGAGGAGATGGAACCCGCGTTTCACCACTATCCGGCGGATGCGTTGCCCGCCATCGCGTTTCGGGGCGTGTCGCTGCAACTGCTCATCGGCGCGACATTCGGTCTCCGATCGCCGGTCGTCACCCATTCGCCCACCTTTCAGGCCGACGTGAAGCTGACCGAGGGCGGGATGCTGCCACTGCCGCCGGATTACCCGGAGCGCGGGGTTTATCTGGTCGAGGGACAACTGACGGTGGAGGGCGAACCGTTGGCGGCCGGCCAACTGGCGGTGCTGGCGCCGGGGCGGACGGTGCGCCTGCAAGCGCGAACGCGGGCCCGCCTGATGCTGCTGGGCGGTGCGCCGCTGGACGGCAAGCGGTTCGTTTACTGGAACTTCGTCGCGCGCACGCGGGAGCGGATCGAGCAGGCCAAGGCCGACTGGGCGGAAGGGCGCTTCGCGCCGATTCCGGGCGAGACCGAGTTCATTCCCGCGCCGTGGCGTTGACCGTGTTCAACCCAGCATTTCCGGCCGCAGTTCGCTGCGGATGAACACGACGCCGCCGTTGCGGGTGGAGATGGGCGCGTGGCGCGAGCCAGGCAGCGCCGCATGGTAGTCGCCCCGGCTGTAGGCGCGGTCGCCAATCAGCATGTCGCCTTCCAGCAGCAGGCATTCCTCCAGAATGCTGTGGTCGTGCGGGGGAAGCCAGGTGCCGGGCGCCAGCCGCAGCAGGAAGGATTGGAAACCGGCCTCCCGATCCACCATCAGCACCTTGATTTCCGTGCCGGGCACCAGCGTCCGCCACTCGCCTTCCCGCGCGCGCACGGTCACGGTCGCGGGCGGACCCACCTCGTCCAGCGCCGCCTCGATGGCGTCCCAGACCGAGGCGGGCGGCTCCACCGCCGGCAGGGTGGCCGCCAGCGGGGTCAAGCGCCGTTCCCAGGCGGCAACCTGCCGCTGCAACTCCGGATCACGGGCCAGGCTCGCCTCGAACTCGGCCAGTTCCGGCCCGCTCAGCGTGCCGAGCACGTAATCGCCGGCCAGGCTTTCGGCTTCGTTCCGGTTCATGATTCCAGGCACCCCTTCAGTTGCAGCAAACCCCGCCGTACCCAGCTTTTGACCGTGCCCAGCGGAGTTCGTAGCCGCGCCGCCAGTTCCTCGTGGCTGAAACCGTGGAAGAAGGCCAGCCCGATGGCCTGGGATTGATCGGCGGACAGGCGCCGCAGGCACTCCTGAATGGCGTGAGCCAGGTGATCCACCGACAGCGAGGGCTGGGGATCGGGGATTTGCAAGGCTTCCTCGGCCAGCGGTTCGGCGTTGGCTTCCGCCGCCCGCCGCCGCCGCTGGCGCAGCCACTCGATGGCCCGGTGACGGGCGATGGCCATCAGCCAGACCAGGACCGGCGCCCGTCCGGGCTGGTATTGCCCAGCGGTGCGCCAGACGGCCAGATAGGTTTCCTGCAAGACATCCTCCGCCGCCTCCCGCTGGCGCAGCAAAGCCAGCGTGATCGCGTACAGCCGGCTTCGGGTGAGTCGATACAGTTCCGCGAACGCTTGGCGATCGCCGCGCGCGGTGGCCGCCAACAGGTCGGCCAGCGGATCGGATTGAGGGGGTAAGGATTGACGGGCCAAATCCACGGCGCTTTGCCTGCTCCCGGTATTGTCGCACCGGGATTCTAGCGAGCCGCGTCGCGCGCGGCAACGCTGCCCGCCGGGCGGGAAGGGCAGTACGTTGCTCGCGTGCATGGCCTGTTTTCCGAGACACTGTCAGCGAGTCACGATGTCCTTGCGCATCGGTCCCAGCACCGCCAGCAATTCCTGCTGCTCCTTCGCCGGAACCTTGAACTTGTCGAGGCTCTTGACCAGGTCCTCCACCAGCGCGTTGAACTGCGCGTCGGTGATGCCCATCCCGGCGTGAGCCGTCTTCATGTCCTTGCCGGTATAGGTGCAGGGACCGCCGGCGCCGGCGCAAATCTGCTCGCCCAGCAGGCGCTTGAGCCGGGGGATGTTGGCGTTGGCGAAGAACCGGTTAATGCGCTTGTCGGCGGCGACGTTGGCGACGAAGTCGTCCACCACGGCGTTGATCGCGGGCTGTCCGCCCAGGCGCTCGTACAGGGTCGTTTTGGCCGGGGTCGGCGAGTGGGCGGCGCAGGCGGCCAGGGCCAGGACGCCCACGAGGGGCAACAAACGCTGGAAACGAACGACGGTGAACATGACGGTGCTCTCCTGCTTGGTTGGGTTTAGGTTGGGTTGGCAAAAAGGTTGATGTTCAAGCCCCGCTCCAGGCACCAGACCAGGGCGAGCAGGGCGACGGCGGTCGAACCCACCGGCAGCGCCAGCCGCCGGTACAACCAGGTTTGCCGCAGGGCGAAAGCCAGCGGCAGCACGACCGCGACAATAGTCAGTTGCCCGGTTTCGACGCCCAGGTTGAAACTGGCCAGCGCCAGCGCCAGGGCGTCCGTCGGCAGCCCCAGGTCCCATAACGCGCTGGCGAAGCCGAAGCCATGGATCAGCCCCAGTACGAACGCCAGCGACCAGCGCCGCGTCGTCACCACGGGGAACAGGTTGTTCAGCGCCGCCAGCAGCACGGTGAGGGCGATCACCGATTCCACCAGCCGGCTGGGCAGATTCACCACCCCCAGCACCGCCAGGCTCAGCGTCAGCGAGTGCGCGAGGGTAAAGGCGGTCACGATGCCGGTGGTTTCCAGCAGCACCGTCCGCAGCGTCGTCGCCGGCCGCCAGCGCCCGTTCTCCCACCACAGCACCGCCGGCAGCAGCAACGCCAGGAGAAACAGGATGTGGTCGAAACCGAGGGGCAGGATGTGGGTAAAGCCGAGCCCGAGATAGCGCCAGGCGGTGCCGAGCCGGTCGACCGGCGGCGTGGGCGCTGCTAGAGTGAACGGGGCGCTGGTTTGGCCGCCCTCCAGCCATTCGGTGGTGGCCTCCGCGGGTTCAGCCCCCTGGATCGTCAAGGCGTAAGACGCGAACGTCCACCCATAGCTCCAGGTAAAGCGGCCCGCGTTTGGAGGGATCGGGCCGGTCAATCGAAAGGTCACCACGGTGGGCGAGATGGCGTCGGCGCCGGGCGTGATCGCATGGGAGATCGCGGGACGAACCTCCCGTCCATCGAACGCAAGCTTCACGCGCTGACGAAATGACTCCTCAAGGCTTATGAACGCGGACTGGAGACAAGCCGCGCAGGTATCGAGGGGTGATCCACCGGCCACGGCCTTGAGTTTCTCGGCGAGGGCCACCGCATCCGTCACGATTTGGACGCCGTACGTCCGGTCTTCCTGAAAAAGGACCGACACGCGCGTCGTGCCGATTTCATGGGCGCGCGCCGCTGCGCCGCTCAGCAGCGCGACGACCACGACGCACCACGCCAGGTGGACCAAAGATCCGCGTCGCAAGGTGGAAGGGATGATCCCGAAGATTCTTGTCAACATTGCCCGCGACCTTTGGGTTCTTTAACCTTTAATGGGTTTGAACGATCTTGGGTTGCCGTTCGAACGTCAACGACGCCCAAAAGCTCGCCCACTCGGCGTGGGAGCCAGCCACCGCCGGAACCATATGTACGGCCTTGATCAGCCACATGCCGTCAAGCCGCAATCGAAATCGCACCCGACCGCCGTCATCGGTGCGAACCGCCAGCCTCTCGGCGGGATTCGACCGGTTCATTGCGACGACCAGGGCGCCGGCCAGCGGGCGGTCCTCATACGTCAAGCGCAAGGGAAGCTCCTCATCGGCGCCGAGCGTGTACGGATTCCGTTCGGCGACCAGTTCGAGGGGAAATCCGAGGGGGCGATCACCCTGGGCCGCGTTCGGCGACCCCGACAGCACCAGGCTTTTCGCGCAACGGGAAAAGAGTTCGCGGGCGCTCGCTTCGGTTTCATGGCGGCGGGCGCGCAGCGCCGCGATCGTCTCAAGCCCTTCTTCCCGCAAATACCGATTGAATTTTTCCGCCGACAACTCGACCGCGCTCGGATGGCTGTGATAGCCGATGACGAGCAGGCCCGGTAGATCCGAACGCAGGAAGCCGGCCGGATCGACGCCATCCCGGCCAACGACCGGCTTGCGTCCGGTCGCATCCTCGAAAACGAACTGATTGACGAGAGAGGCATCGCGCGGCAGCGGATCTCCAAGCAAGTCCTGCCCGACCCGCAGCCGCACGCCGACCCACTGACCGGGTTCCGAAGAGAACGTCGTTGGCTCGATCCACAGATCGTGGGCGAACAGCGGCGAACTTCTCAGAGCGAAGGCCACTATCGCCAGCGGCAGACATCTCCTCACCCATCCTGAACGTGACATCTTCAGTCTCCCGGGACGGGCCCCGAACCGGAACCCGTCTCCATGCGGTCGTGGATCGATACGGCGATATCAAGGAGCGGGCGGGGGCGGCGGGGTTGGTTCGGTCGGAACGTTGACGCCGCCATGTCCCTGGTAGAGACCCTGGTGAGCCGGGGCCAGGAACGGGAACCGGTCGACATAGTCCTTGTCGTTGACTTCGATGCCCTTGGCCAGGCCGGCCGCCGGATTGCCCGCCACGATCAGGCTGATCAGCACGGTATTCACGTTCACCTGATTGCGGTTCGGCGCGGTGCCGCCGCCAAGGCGACGTCCATTGGGGAAGCTTGAATCGATGGCGGCGTCGAGGGTGATGACGTCACCGGTGAAACCGTCGGCGACCGGGATGGGCCGACCCAGGTTGATCGCGCCGATGATGTCGGTGCGGGGTCCCTTGAGCGTGGCCACGGCGCCAGCGGGAACGCCCAGAGCTTTGTAGATGCCGAGCGCCTCGGCGTCGCGCACCAGCACCGGGAACAGGATGTCGGCGCCGAAGCTGGTCACGTCCTTGAGGGGGCTGCTGCGCAGGTAGCGCGTCTGGCGCTGGGTTCCGACCAGGCCCGCGTTGAAGAGCGGCAGGGCGTTTCGTCCCACCTGCACGAAGGGGCCGGACCCCTTGAGACCGGTGATGGCGTTGCCGGCATCGACGGTCTGGATTTTTTGACGGCTGATGCTCGACCATACCCGGAGCAGACTGTCGGTCGAATCGGCCCTGAGTTCACCGTTGTGGGGGATGCCCTGCGGGAAGATGTCGGTGATTGGAATCTCAAGGGCGATTGAAAAGAGATTGAAGCCGGTGAACACGTCCGTGCCCGGCGGCCGGCGCGCGCCCGGAATTCCGCCGAGATCGCCCCTGTTCAAGTTGACCAGATCGAAAATACCTTTTTCGTCGAGCTGATAGGGATCGTCGAACTGGCCGGCGATGACCCGCCCCCCGTTCGCCAACGGGTGGATGAAGCTATCGACGAAATTCTGATCGTAGAGGCCCACTTCACGGCTGGTGGGATCTCCGGAGTCGTAACCGGAGAAAGCGCCGAGACCGTAGACGAGCCGGTCGGTCTGCGGACCGTGGTTGTTTGGAAGGACGGGAAGATCCTTGCCGAGGACGATGACTTGCCGGCCAGAGTCGTCCCCATCGGTAGCGCCATCTCCATCGATAACGTTACCCGAATTTCCGCTGGTCAAGGGCAGGACCCGGCTGACCGTCATGGTCTCGGTGCCGCCGGTCAATTGCCAGAGCAGCTCGTTGCCGCCACCTAGAGGATCCGTGGCGCTGGGCGGGGCCTCGGGTGGCAAGGTGTTCTTGAATTCGACGCGATACACCATCCTGTCCCGGAGGCTCTCGCCGACTCCGATGTGAAACTCATAGCGGTAGCCGTTGCAGGCGCGCAGACCCTGGTTACCCTGACCCGGCTCGTGGAGCGGGTTGAAGTTCATGATCAGGTAGAGCTTGTCGTGCGAGCCGGGCGACACCCAGGCGTAGGTGTCGGTGTTGTCGGCGCAGGGCTCGTTGAGGATCGCCAATGCCTCGCGGTGGCTTGAGCCGTGCGCGGTCAATCCGGTCGCGGCGAATAGCGTCGTTGCGAACAAAACTTGGAACAGCGGTTTTTTCATGATTTCAGCCTCCTTGAAGGCAGTCGTTATGGCCAGGTCGCGTCCGTGGCGTGGACCAACCCATGAGAGCATCCCTCCGATTCGGCGACGCTTGGTCAGTGCCGCCAAGCCAAGGCAGTCCGTGGGAGCTTCAAACCCCACCGGAAGAATCGAGCATGGCGATCCTCCACGGTGATCGTATGGATGAAGCAATGCACGGCGCGTCGTCGCCCGTGAAGCGCAAGCCGCTTCACTCTGTCATGCGCCAGCCAACGCGATTTGGATGAGGGAGCGATGAAAAAAACTTGTCGGAGCCATTCCGCCTTCCGGCGCCGAACCGATCGAGGGCTAAAAAATCGCGGACCACTCCTTGCCAACCCCGCCGCCTTTGGTTACTCTTCCGCGCCTATCGCTCAGGCGCGTAGCTCAGTTGGTTAGAGCACCACCTTGACATGGTGGGGGTCGTTGGTTCGAGTCCAATCGCGCCTACCAGATTCTTACGGGTTGCAGAGCGAAACGATTTGAAAGGGGCGCGCCTTCCTTCCAGAAGAAGGGTTTCAAGGCCCGCCCCTTAACTATTTCACTCCGGGCAACAGAGCCAGCGGATCAAGAGAATTGCAGCGATGCCGATCATCACGCTCCCCGATGGCAGCCAGCGCGTCTTCGACGGGCCGGTCAGCGTTGGCGAAATCGCCGCCGCGATTGGCCCCGGCCTGGCCAAGGCCGCCCTGGCGGGCAAGGTGGACGGCCGGCTGGTGGATGCCTCGCACGTGATCGCCCAGGACGCGAATCTGGCCATCGTTACCGAGCGTGACCCCGAGGGGCTGGAGATCATCCGCCATTCCAGCGCCCATCTGCTGGCGCACGCCGTCAAGCAACTCCATCCCGGCGTCCAGGTCACCATCGGTCCGGTGATCGAAAACGGCTTTTACTACGATTTCGCCTTCGAGCGTTCCTTCACCCCCGAGGATCTGGAACGGATCCAGGCGCGAATGGAGGAACTGGCGGCGCAAGATATTCCGGTGATCCGCTCGGTCATGCCGCGCGACGAGGCGGTGGCGTTCTTCCGCGACATGGGCGAGGAATATAAGGCCCGGATCATCGCCGACATTCCCGCGAACGAGCCAATTTCGCTGTATCGGCAGGCCGACTTCATCGACCTCTGTCGCGGCCCGCACGTGCCCTCCACCGGCAAGCTCAAGGCCTTCAAGCTGATGAAGGTCGCCGGCGCCTACTGGCGCGGCGATTCCCGCAACGAGATGCTCCAGCGCATCTACGGGACCGCCTGGCTGGATCAAAAGGCGCTGAAAGCCTATCTGCACCGGCTGGAGGAAGCCGAGAAGCGTGACCATCGCAAGGTCGGCAAGGCGCTCGATCTGTTCCATGTCCAGGAGGAAGCGCCGGGCATGGTGTTCTGGCACGACCGGGGCTGGCGCATCTACGTCGAGGTGCAGAACCACATCCGCCAGTTGCTGCGCGAACACGGCTACCAGGAAGTTCACACCCCGCAAATCGTCGACCGTAGCCTGTGGGAACGCTCCGGGCACTGGGAAAAGTTCCGCAACGACATGTTCACCACCGCGTCGGAAAACCGCGACTACGCGGTCAAGCCGATGAACTGCCCTTGCCATATCCAGATCTACAACCAGGGCTTGAAGAGTTACCGCGACTTGCCGTTGCGGCTGGCCGAGTTCGGCTCCTGCCACCGCAACGAGCCGTCCGGCACCCTGCACGGGTTGATGCGGGTGCGCAACTTCGTTCAGGACGATGCCCATATTTTTTGCACCGAGGATCAGATTCAGGTCGAAGTTTCGGCGTTCATGGACCTGTTGTTCCGGGTCTACGCCGATTTTGGCTTCAATGAGGTGCAGCTCGCTTTGGCCACCCGGCCGGACCAGCGGGTCGGCAGCGACGAAGTTTGGGACAAGGCGGAAAAGGCGCTGGAACTGGCGCTGAACCGCACCGGCCTGCCGTGGACGCTCAAGCCCGGCGAGGGCGCGTTCTACGGGCCGAAGATCGAGTTCGTGCTGCGCGACTGCCTGGATCGGCTGTGGCAGTGCGGCACGATTCAGGTGGACTTTTCCATGCCGGGCCGGCTGGACGCGCACTACATCGCCGAGGATGGGAGCAAGCGGGTTCCGGTGATGCTGCACCGAGCCATTCTTGGTTCCCTGGAACGGTTCATCGGTATCTTGATCGAACAATACGCTGGCGCGTTGCCGGCCTGGCTGGCGCCGACCCAGGCGATGATCCTGAATATCACCGACCATCAGGCCGGGTACGCCGCCAGGGTCGAAAAATCCCTTATGCAACAAGGTTTCCGCGTTGCAGCCGACTTGAGAAACGAGAAGATCGGCTTTAAAATCCGTGAGCATACGTTACAGCGCGTTCCGTATCTCCTGGTCGTCGGCGACCGCGAGATGGAAACCGGGACCGTCGCCGCTCGCACCCGCGCCGGCAAGGATTTGGGCGTCATGAATCTGGATGCCTTCGTGGAATTGCTGCAAGCCGACATCGCCCGGCGCGGACGAATCGAATAATCACGGGAGGACAACGACATCGCCGCAACTAACGAACTCCGGCTCAACGACGAGATCACCGGGCGCGAAGTGCGTCTAATCGATCAGGACGGCGAGCAGGTAGGGATTGTCCCCCTGGCCCATGCCAGGCGGATGGCCGAGGAAGCCGAACTGGATCTGGTGGAAATTTCCCCGAACGCCAAGCCGCCAGTCTGCCGGATCATGGACTATGGCAAATTCCGGTTCGAGCAGGCCAAGAAACAGCAGGAAGCGCGGAAAAAGCAAAAACAAATCCAGGTCAAGGAAATCAAATTCCGTCCGGGCACGGACGAGGGGGACTATCAGGTCAAACTACGCAACCTGATCCGTTTCCTGAGCGAAGGCGACAAAGCCAAGGTGACGCTGCGGTTTCGGGGCCGCGAAATGGCGCACCAGGATTTGGGTAGCCACCTTCTCAAGCGCGTCGAGGACGACCTTGCGGCGTATGGCGCGGTGGAACAGCGGCCCAGGATGGAAGGGCGGCAGATGGTGATGACCATCGCGCCGGTCAAAAAGAAGTAACCTCCCTCAACGGTTGGCGGCACCCATCCCCGGCGCGCGCCGGGGTCGACCCAGAATTTTGTTTTGAAATCGCGGAGTCATGCAATGCCCAAGATCAAGACCAATCGCGGCGCGGCCAAGCGTTTCAGCCGCACCGGGTCCGGTAAGTACAAGTGTTCCCACTCGCACCTCCGGCACATCCTGACCAAGAAAACCACCAAGCGGAAGCGCCAGTTGCGCGGCACCACCACCCTGGCGGCGGTGGATGTCCCGGCGGTGCGCCGGATGTTGCCCTACAGTTAAGCCATCGGACCGGAGAGAGATCGTCATGTCCCGAGTGAAACGCGGCGTCACCGCCCATGCGCGCCACAAGAAAGTCCTGGACCAGGCCAAGGGTTACCGCGGCGCCCGCAGCAAGGTGTATCGGGTCGCCAAGCAGGCCGTGATCAAGGCCGGGCAATACGCCTATCGCGACCGTCGCCAGAAGAAACGCGATTTTCGCGCGCTGTGGATCACCCGCGTCAACGCCGGCGCCCGCGAGAGCGGCCTGTCCTACAGCCGGCTGATCAACGGCCTGAAACTGGCCGCCATCGAAATCGACCGCAAGGTGCTGGCCGATCTGGCCGTGTTCGACAAGCCGGCTTTCGCCGAATTGGCCAACCGCGCCAAGGCCGCGCTCGGCATCGCCTGAACCATCCGCTGGATCGGATTCCGGTCCAGCGGCTCCAGGGATTCCGAACGAGGGAAAGGCCGCGGTCCTTTCCCTTTTTTGTCGCTGATCGTTGCGAGACTCTTCGCATGGACCCATTGCCCGAACTGATTCAAACCGCCCAGGCCGCCATCGCCGGGGCCGACGATCCCGCCGCCCTGGATCGGGCGCGCGTGCATTATCTGGGCAGGAAAGGCGTACTCACCGAGCGCCTCAAGGAACTGGGGCGTCTGCCGCCCGAACAGCGGCGCGACGCCGGCCAGGCCATCAACGAGGCCAAGCAGACGCTGGAAACGGCCATCGCCGCGCGCAAGGCGCAACTGGAAGCGGCGGCGCTGGATGTCCGCCTGGCGAGCGAGGCTCTCGACGTAACGTTGCCGGGGCGTGGCCAGTGGCCCGGCGGTCGCCATCCCCTCGGCCGCACCCTGACGCGCATCGAGGCGTTCTTCGTCGGGATCGGTTTCACAGTCGCCGAAGGTCCCGAGGTCGAGGACGATTTTCACAACTTCGAGGCGCTCAATATTCCGCCCCATCACCCGGCGCGGGCGATGCACGACACTTTTTATTTCGATGCCCACACGCTGCTGCGGACGCATACCTCGCCGGTGCAAATCCGGGTCATGGAGCGGCAAGCGGCGCCGGTGCGGGTCATCGCGCCGGGGCGGGTCTACCGCTGCGATTCGGACTTGACCCATTCGCCGATGTTCCATCAGGTCGAGGGGTTGCTGGTGGACGAGGACGTCAGCTTCGCCGACCTGAAGGGTGTGCTGGACGATTTCCTGCGCGGGTTTTTCGAGCGCGATCTGGGGGTGCGTTTCCGGCCTTCCTATTTCCCGTTTACCGAGCCGTCCGCCGAGGTGGACATCCAATGCGTCATCTGCGGCGGCGGCGGCTGCCGGGTCTGCAAGCACAGCGGCTGGCTGGAAGTGCTGGGCTGCGGCATGGTGCATCCGGCGGTGTTCGAGAAAGTCGGCATCGACAGCGAGCGTTATACCGGCTACGCCTTCGGCATGGGCGTCGAGCGCCTGACCATGCTGCGTTACGGGGTCAACGACTTGCGGCTGTTCTTCGACAACGATCTGCGCTTCCTGCGGCAGTTTCAGTAAGGCGCCCAACATGAAAGTCAGCGAACGATGGCTGCGGGAATGGGTCGACCCCACAGTATCCGGCGCCGAACTGGCGGCGCAATTGACCATGGCGGGTTTGGAGGTCGACCACGTCGAACCCGCCGCGCCCGCGTTTGAATCGGTGGTGGTCGGCCGGGTCGTCGGTCTGATTCCGCATCCCGACGCCGACCGGTTGCGGGTGGCGACCGTGGACGTGGGCGGCGCGGAGCCGCTGCAAATCGTCTGTGGCGCCCCGAACGTCGCGGTGGGTCTATGCGCGCCCACGGCTTTGATCGGCGCGGTGCTGCCCGGCGGATTCGCCATCGAGCCATCCAGGCTGCGCGGCGTCGAATCGCGGGGGATGCTGTGTTCGGCCAAGGAGCTGGGCCTGGCGGAAAGCGCGGACGGATTGATGGCGCTGCCGGCGGACAGCCGGCCCGGCCAGAACGTGCGCGAGTTGCTGGCGCTGGACGACGCGCTCATCGAGATCGAACTGACGCCCAATCGCGGCGACTGCCTGGGGATGGAGGGTATCGCCCGCGAGGTGGCGACCCTCAACCACTGCGAGTTTCGCCCGCTGCCAGCCGACAGCGTGCCGCCGGTGGTGGACGCCACGTTCCCGGTGACGCTGCTCGATCCGGCCGACTGCCCACGCTACGTGGGTCGGGTGATTCGCGGCGTCGATCCCGCTGCCGAAACGCCGCTGTGGATGCGGGAGCGCCTGCGCCGGGCCGGGGTGCGCAGTCTGGGACCGCTGGTGGACGTGACCAATTACGTGATGCTGGAACTCGGCCAGCCGATGCACGCTTTTGACCTGGGTCGGCTGACCGGCGGCATCGAGGTGCGTCGCGCCCGACTTGGCGAGCGGTTGGAACTGCTGAACGGGGTGGTGGTGGAGCCAGATGTGGAAACCTTGCTGATCGCCGACCACCACGGCCCGCTGGCTCTGGCTGGCATCATGGGCGGCGAAATCAGTTCCTGCACCGACGCCACCCGCGACGTGTTCCTGGAAAGCGCCTTTTTCACCCCGGCCAGCATCGCCGGTCGTGCCCGCCGCTATGGGTTGCAGACCGATTCCTCCTACCGCTTCGAACGCGGGGTGGATTCGCAATTGCAGCGTCGCGCCGCCGAACGGGCCACCCGGTTGCTGCTGGACATCGCCGGAGGACAACCGGGACCCATCGTCGAAGCGGTCTCGCCCGAACACCTGCCGACGGAACCCGCCATCCGGTTGCGGCCGGAGCGCCTTTGCAAACTGCTGGGCATGGACGTTCCCGCCGCCGAAGTCGAGGAAATCCTGCGGCGACTGGGAATGGCGGTGGCGGTTGAGGTGGATCACTGGTTGGTTGCCCCGCCGAGCAGCCGGTTCGACCTTGCGCTCGAAGTCGATCTGATCGAGGAAATCGCCCGGATTCATGGCTATGACCGCCTGCCCGGCAACCGGCCGCTGAGCCGGATGGAGATGCCCCCGCGGCCGGAAGGGCAGGTGGCATTGGAGCGATTCAAGGAAACCCTGGCGCAGCGCGGTTTTCAGGAAGCCATCACCTATAGCTTCGTCGATCCGGTCTTTCAGCGGTGTCTCGATCCCGAACGGCCACCGTTGGCGCTGGCCAATCCAATTTCCGCCGACCTGGCCGTCATGCGCACCAGCCTGTGGCCGGGCCTGGTCAAGACGCTGGTCTATAATCAGAAGCGCCAGCAAAGCCGAATTCGGCTCTTCGAACATGGCCTGAACTTCGTCCCTGAAACCGACGGATTGCGGCAGGAACCGTATCTCGGCGGCATCGCGACCGGTTCCGCCTTGCCGGAGCAGTGGGGTACGCCGACCCGGCCCATGGATTTCTTCGATCTAAAGGCCGATGTGGAAGCGCTGCTTGCCCTGGCCGGCGAGCCAGAGGCGTTCGCCTTTGTCGCCGCCACGCATCCAGCACTGCATTCAGGCCAAAGCGCCCGGATCGAGCGGGCGGGCGCGTGGGTGGGCTGGCTGGGCGCGCTGCATCCGCGCTTGGCGCGGGAATTGGATGTGGAAGGCGACGCTTTCCTGTTCGAATTGCGGCTGGAAGGGGTGCGAACGGCGCGGGCGCCGGTGTTTCGGGAGCTTTCCAGGTTCCCGGCCAGCCGCCGCGATATCTCCATCCTGGTGGACAAGGCGGCTACCGCGCGGGAGCTGCAAGCATGTATCCGCCGTCACGGCGGCGAACGGTTGCGCGAAGTGCGGCTTTTCGATCTATACCAGGGCAAGGGGGTGGCCGAGGGTCAAAAAAGTTTAACTTTTGGATTGATTTTACAAGATTTCTCGCACAATCTTACTGACAGTGTGGTCGACGAGACCGTTTCCGGGATCATTGCCGGACTGGCTAGCCAGTTTGGCGCAACGCTTAGGGTTTAGGAGCATGGCACTGACAAAAGCCGACATGGCGGAACAGTTGTTCGAGGAACTGGGCATCAACAAGCGCGAGGCCAAGGAACTGGTGGAAATCTTTTTTGAGGAAATCCGCAGTGCCCTGGAGCGAGGGCGGCAAGTCAAATTGTCCGGATTCGGCAATTTCGACCTGCGCGACAAGAACCAGCGTCCAGGTCGCAACCCAAAGACTGGGGAAGAAATTCCGATCACCGCGCGCCGTGTGGTGACGTTCCGGCCGGGGCAAAAGCTCAAGGCGCGGGTGGATGCCTTCAAGGGCGAGGCGCAGTAAGCGCGCTCATTGCGAGATAAGCGCGTTGCCCGCCTCGCGTTGCGCTGGGTTGTGCGAACGGTGTGGCGAATTCCGTGAAGCGGGGGCTGGGCGTGGCCAGACTAGGCATGGAATGTTGCCATTGCCCGCGCACTCCCCCCGGCGTCCGCTCGCCATCGCTGGACGGTGATCGAAAGCCTCACCACGAGCGCGCGAGATTCGGCAAGGATATTTACCGCGCGATGGCATCCGCTGCCGGAAACTCCGCGCCGCCTTCAACGCAGTTTGGAGTTTTGCCTATGGAGTCATTCAATTCCGGCGGGTTACGCTGCGCTAATCCGCCTACTCGCTAATTGTTAGTCAATTCAGCCAGACAATTCGGCTCATAATTTTCAATTAATACACCGACTATTTCCATCAAGGAAGCTAGAGGATGAGTTTCATCCTCACCAAACTTCATCAATTAAATTATCTAGCAAATTGACGAGATGATCGTATTCCTTTTCGTTATGAGGAACAAAAATAAGATTTGAGAGAGGAATCCAAGCTTTTTGGGCTTGCTTTATTTTTAAGGTTTGCATAATTCACTTCCTCCATCTGGTTAGGCGATAAACTTATCATATTCAGCATGACTACCTACCCAAATCCATTGGATTCCATCTGGAGCATCAATACCTATGGCTCGATAATGGTTCCCAACTCGTACTGACCATAATTCTTCAATGCGTTTAAGTTGCAGCGAAGGGTGATGAGGATTTCCCTTTAGTAACTGATAGTTTTTGTTGGCTAATTCCTGAATTCCAGTAGGAAGCTCCGAATACATTATCCCAGAAATCCGAAGAGGTATAATGCTTCACAGTTCACGGGCCTTGCCTTGAGTAAATTCTGCCCGTGCTTTCTCTATGAGTTTATTGAATTTCCCGGCCTTAAAATCCGCACGGATTTTTTGGTCCAAAAATTCATCTTCAAGCTGAAGAAACCACTCTCGGAGTTTTGAAAAATCTTCAATCGGCAGGTTGCGGATGCGCATTTGAAGCTCTTCGACTTGACTCATGGGTTTAGCTCCTTATCAAAGCTGAATTATCAATTAAAGTTTATCATCACTGGGGCTAACAGTTGAGTAGGGCCGGTCAGGACATGAGTCCATAACCCACTGATTATGGACTCGTTCAAGTCCGGCGGGTTATGCTGTTTTAACCCGCCTTACCCACTAATTGCTGGTCAATTCAGCTACACAATTCGTCTCATAATTTTCAATTAATACGCCGATTATCTCCATCATGGAAGCTAGAGGATGAGTTTCATCTTCACCAACTTCATCAATTAAATCATCTAGCAAATTGACGAGTTGATCATATTCTTTCTCGTTATGAGGAACATAAATAAAATTAGTAAGGGGTATCCAAGCTTTTTCAGCTTGCTTTATCTTGAGGTTTTGCATAATTTATTTCCTCCACGTATTTTGATCATACTCTGCGTGAGTTAAAACAGCTCTAATGTAAACTTTTCTCCGGTTATATAGCGCCCCTATGCCATTTGTGGAATTTCCAAATACCAACCCGGTTTGACA
>JARSSO010000038.1 GCA_029624765.1 Candidatus Contendibacter sp.
AAGGCCGCCAGGAAGGCCGCCAGGAAGGCCGCCAGGAAGGCCGCCAGGAAGGCCGTCGGGAAGAAAGCGTGTCACTGATATTGCGACAATTGCGGCGACGCTTTGGCGCGGTGGAGGCCGTTCAGGCGCGCATCCAGCGGTTGCCGCTGGCGCAAGCCGAGGCGCTGGCGGAAGCATTGCTGGACTTTCAAAGTCCAGCCGATTTGGCGGCCTGGCTGACGGAGCAGGAAAGCGGCCGTTCCTAATTGCTTGGTGGCATCCAAACAGGGTGGTTTTATCGCCTCACCGCTGCCATTCAATCGCCGGAATTTTTTGGTAGAACCCCCAACCAACTGTCTCGCCTAGACTTTTCCGGTAACGCAACCGTTCGACCCTCTCCCCCGGCGCCGTGGAAAACGGGGCAACCCGGAGGGAGTTCGAACGGTTGCCCGGCAACGATGAAATTTGATCCATATGGAAAAGCCGGCTGCCAAACACCGAGCAATCCCCCTCTGGAATTAACCCGGAACGCAGGTTTATCGACGCCCATGCCGTCGTTATAATTCCCATGTGACTCAGACCAGCCATTCCTAAGCCTTGGCCCAGAATCATGGGTTCCATCCGCCGGCCCAACTCGGCGCCCGCCCTGGGCGGCGCGGCTGTTCAAGACGACCCGACGCGCGGTCCCCGCCGGAAACCCATGACGAAAACAACCAGCGTGGCCGCGCCCCTCGGCGCCACGCCCCAGGAAAACATCGCGCCCATCGCCCTCGGGCACGGGCATCCTCCACCACCGGGGAGTCGTTAATCGTCAATGAGCACTCTCATCGAGCAATTTCGCCAAAGTTCGCCCCTGTTCGGCGGTAACGCGGCGTTTATCGAGGAACTGTACGAATCCTTCCTGAACGATCCCGAGTCGGTCAGCGACAACTGGCGGCAATATTTCCGCAATCTGCAAGCGCGGACCACGGGCGGTCACGAGGTGGCGCATGGCCCCATCCGCGACTCCTTCGCCCAACTGGCGCTGCGGCCACAGGCCGGCGTGGGCCGCGCGCCGGGACTCAGCCCCGAGGCCGCCGAAAAGCAGGCGTCGGTACTGCGGATCATCAACGCCTACCGCAACCGGGGTCACAAGGCCGCCGATCTCGACCCGTTGCGCCTGCGCGAACGGCCGCCGGTGCCGGAGTTGAACCCCGCCTATCACGGCCTGAGCGAGGCCGACATGAACACCGCGTTCAACACCGGCTCGCTGGTGGCGCCCTCGCAATGGACCCTGCGCGAGATCATGAGCCTGATCCGCGACGTGTACGTCGGCACCATCGGCTCCGAGTACATGCACATCAACGAAACCGCCGAAAAGCGGTGGATCCAGAAACGGCTGGAAGGCCAGCGCGCCCGGCTGGAGCTAAGTCCGACGCAGCGCAAGGACCTGCTGCGCTGGCTGGTGGCCGCCGAGGGGCTGGAACGCTACCTGCACACCCGCTACGTCGGCCAGAAACGCTTTTCGCTGGAAGGCGGCGAGAGCCTGATCCCGATGATGGACGATCTGGTGCAGCAGGCCGGCGCCCAGGGCGTGCAGGAAATCGTCATCGGCATGGCCCATCGCGGCCGGCTGAACGTGCTGGTCAACATCATCGGCAAGTCGCCCAGCGAGCTGTTCGAGGAATTCGAGGGTAAGCGCCGGATCGGCCGCGCCGGCGACGTGAAGTATCACATGGGCTTCTCCTCCGACGTGGAAACGCCGGGAGGCCGGCTGCATCTGGCGCTGGCCTTCAATCCCTCGCACCTGGAGATCGTCAATCCGGTGGTCGAGGGTTCGGTGCGCGCCCGCATGGAGCGGCGGCGGCAGCCCGGCGCGGAAACGCCCCCGTTCAATACGGTGATGCCGGTGCTGATTCATGGCGACGCCGCCTTCGCCGGCCAGGGCGTGAACATGGAAACCTTCCAGTTCTCGCAGGTGCGCGGTTATCGCACCGGTGGAACCGTGCACATCGTTATCAACAACCAGATCGGCTTCACCACCAGCAACCCGCTGGATACCCGCTCGGCGCTGTACTGCACCGACGTGGCCAAGATGTTGCAAGCACCGATCTTCCACGTGAACGGCGACGATCCCGAGGCGGTGTTGTTCGTCACCCAGCTGGCGGTCGAATACCGGATGACCTTCAACAAGGACGTGGTCATCGACATGATCTGCTACCGCCGGCTGGGCCACAACGAGGCCGATGAGCCGGCCGCCACCCAGCCGATGATGTACAAGAAGATTCGGGCGCGGAAGACCACCGCCACGTTGTACGCCGAGAAGCTGGTTGCCGAGGGCGTGATCGCCGAAGCCGATTTTCAGGAGATGCAGGCCCAGTATCGCGCCGACATGGACGCCGGGCGGCAGGTGTCGCGGCCGACGTTGCCGCATGCCAAGGGACCGTATTCGATTGACTGGCTGCCCTTCAAGAACGAGGATTGGAGCGTTCCGGTGCACACGGCGGTGCCGTTGGCGACGATCCGCGAGTTGTCCGAACGGTTGCTCAAGGTCCCGGAAGGGCTCGAGATGCACCCGCGTGTGGCCAAGATCATGGACGACCGCCGCAAGATGGCCGCCGGTGCGCTGCCGCTGGACTGGGGCTTCGCCGAGAACCTGGCCTACGCCACCCTGCTCAAGGAAGGTTATCAGGTGCGCATCTCCGGCCAGGACTGCGGGCGCGGCACCTTCTTCCATCGCCACTCGGTGCTGCACAATCAGAAGGACGGCACCAGCTACGTCCCGCTGATGAATCTCTACCCCGGCCAGCCGAACTTCATGGTCATTGATTCGATTCTGTCCGAGGAGGCGGTGCTGGGTTTCGAGTACGGCTACTCCACCGCCGAGCCCAACGGCCTGATCGTCTGGGAAGGCCAGTTCGGCGACTTTGCCAACGGCGCCCAGGTGGTGATCGACCAGTTCATCACCTCCGGTCAGACCAAGTGGGACCGGATGTGCGGACTGGTGATGCTGCTGCCGCACGGGTTCGAGGGCCAGGGTCCCGAGCATTCCTCGGCCCGCCTGGAACGTTACCTGCAACTGTGCGCCGAGCAGAACATCCAGGTGGTGGTGCCATCGACGCCGGCCCAGTGCTTCCACATGCTGCGCCGGCAGATGAAGCGCGGGTTTCGCAAGCCGCTGATCGTGATGAGTCCCAAGAGCCTGTTGCGGCACCGGCTGGCGGTCAACAGCCTGGAGGACTTGACCGAGGGTCGCTTTCAGGAGGTCATTCCGGAGATCGATCCGCACGACCCGGAGCGAATCACCCGGCTGGTGGCGTGCAGCGGCAAGGTGTTCTACGACCTGCTCGAAGCCCGCCGCGAGCGCAAGCTGGAGCATGTCGCCATCATGCGCGTCGAACAGCTTTATCCGTTCCCGCAGGCGCTTTACAACGCCCAGGTGGACCGCTACCCCAACCTCGCCGACATGGTCTGGTGTCAGGAAGAGCCCAAGAACCAGGGCGCCTGGTTCGAGACCCTCCATCATTTGGAGCGGAGCCTGCCGCCCTATCTCAGGATCCGCTACGCCGGCCGCGCCCCGTCGGCCTCGCCGGCCGTGGGGTATCACAGCGTCCACGTCGAACAGCAACAGCAGCTGGTCAACGAGGCCCTGGGCCAGTAGCCCGCGCAGCCTCGTTCGTGAAATCACCCGGAACCCCAAGGGAAAATAAAATGACCGTAGAAGTGAAAGTCCCGTCTCTGCCCGAATCCGTCTCCGACGGCACCCTGGTCAACTGGAAGAAGCAGCCGGGCGATCCGGTCAGGCAGGGCGAGAACCTCGTGGATCTGGAAACCGACAAGGTGGTGCTGGACATTCCCGCCCCCGCCGACGGCGTGCTCGGCGCGATCCTGCGTCAGGAAGGCGAGACCGTGACCACCGGCGACGTGATCGCCACCCTGGAGGAAAGCGCGGGCGCCCAGGCCATGCCCGCCGCCGCGTCCACCCCGGCCGCCGCGCCGGCCCCGGCCGCGCCCGCGACCAAGGTCGATCTGGAAGGGCTGAGCCCGGCGGTGCGCCGGCTGGCCGCCGAACATGGCCTGGACATCGCCCGGATTCCGGGCAGCGGACGCGACGGCCGGGTGACCAAGGCCGACGTGCTGGCGCATCTTGAAGGACGGCAACAGGCGCGGCCCGCGTCCGCCGCCGAAATCCCCCCGGCTTCGCCACCCCCCTTTGGCAAAGGGGGGCAGGGGGGATTCACCGCGCCGATAGCCGCCCCCGCCCTTGCTCCAACACCCGCTGTCGCGCCCGCCGCGCCGCTGCCGCCCGATACCCGCGGCCGGATCGAGCAGCGCGTCCCGATGACCCGGCTGCGCGCCCGCATCGCCGAACGGTTGCTGATGGCCAAGAACAACACCGCCATGCTGACCACGTTCAACGAGATCAACATGAAGCCGGTGATGGAGCTGCGGTCCCGCTACAAGGATACCTTCGAAAAGACCCATGGCGTTCGTCTTGGCTTCATGGGTTTCTTCGTCAAGGCGGTGATCGAGGCGCTCAAGCGCTTCCCGGCGGTCAACGGCTCAATCGACGGCAACGACATCGTCTATCACGGCTATTACGACATCGGGGTGGCAGTGTCCTCGCCCCGCGGCCTGGTGGTGCCGATCCTGCGCGACGCCGACCAGATGAGCCTGGCCGACATCGAGAAAGCCGTCGTCGAGCTTGGCCAGAAGGCGCGGGAAGGGACGCTGACGGTCGAGGAAATGACCGGCGGCACCTTCACCATCACCAACGGCGGGGTGTTCGGCTCGCTGCTGTCCACCCCGATCCTGAACCCGCCGCAGAGCGGCATCCTCGGCATGCACGCCACCAAGGACCGGCCGGTGGCCGAGAACGGCCAGGTGGTGATCCGGCCGATGATGTACGTCGCCCACTCCTACGATCATCGCATCATCGACGGCCGCGAGGCCGTGACCTTCCTGGTGACCGTCAAGGAGTGCATCGAGGATCCGGCCCGGCTGATTCTGAACGTCTGACGCGGACCCACCCCTCACCCTGAACGAAGGTGTCAGCAATGGCTAAGACTTACGATGTGGTCGTGATCGGCGGCGGCCCGGCCGGTTACGTGGCGGCGATCCGGTGCGCCCAGCTCGGCCTGGAAACCGCCTGCGTGGAAAAATGGATCAACTTCAGGAACGAACCGGCCCTGGGCGGCACCTGCCTGAACGTGGGCTGCATCCCGTCCAAGACCCTGCTCGAATCGTCCGAACAGTACCATCACCTGATGGAAGGGCTGGACAGTCACGGCATTCACGTCGAGGGCGTCCGGCTGGAACTGGACCGGATGATGGCGCGCAAGGAAGACATCGTGCTGCAACTGACCAACGGCATCGGCGCGTTGTTCAAGGCCAACGGGGTCGAGTGGCTGAAAGGCCACGGCAAGCTGCTGGCCGGCCGCCAGATCGAGATCACCGCCCGCGACGGTTCGACGGACATGGTGAACGCCGACTACGTGATCATCGCGACCGGCTCCCGGCCCATCGACATCGGCGCGGCGCCGGTGGACAACGCCGAGGGGCTGATCGTGGATTCGACCGGCGCGCTGGATTTCCGCGTGGTGCCCAAGACCCTGGGCGTGATCGGCGCCGGCGTGATCGGCCTGGAACTGGGCAGCGTCTGGAACCGGCTGGGTTCGAAGGTCATCATGCTGGAGGCGGTCGAGGACTTCCTCGCCCTGGCCGACCAGCAGATCGCCCGCGACGCGCTGCGCCAGTTCAGGAAGCAGGGGCTGGACATCCGGCTGGGCACGCGGGTGACCGCAACCGAAAAAACCGCCGAGGGCGTCAAGGTGCGTTTCAAGGACAAGGACGGCGACCACGAGACCGTCGTCGACAAGCTGCTGGTGTCGGTGGGCCGCCGACCCAATACCGACAACGTCGCCGCGCCCGAGGCCGGGCTGCTGTTCGACGAACGTGGCTATATTCACGTCGACGACGCCTGCAAGACCAACCTGCCGGGCGTCTTCGCCATCGGCGACGTGGTGCGCGGGCCGATGCTGGCGCACAAGGGCTCCGAGGAGGGCGTCATGGTGGCCGAGAACATCGCCGGCCAGCACGGACACCTGAATTACGACGCCATTCCGTGGGTGATCTACACCACCCCGGAAATCGCCTGGGTCGGCAAGACCGAGCAGGCGCTGAAGGCCGAGGGCGTTCCCTACAAGATTGGAACCTTCCCGTTCAACGCCAACGGTCGCGCCAAGGCCATGGAAGCCGCCGCCGGCATGGTCAAGATGCTGGCCCACGCCGAGACCGACACGCTGCTGGGCTGCCACATCATCGGCCCGTTCGCGTCCGAGCTGGTGCAGGAAGCGGTGCTGGCCATGGAGTTCCACGCCAGCAGCGAGGACCTGGCCCGCACCATCCACGCGCATCCAACGCTGTACGAAGCGATGCACGAGGCGGCGCTGTCGGTCCATGGCCGGGCCCTGCACAAGATCAATACCTGATTCCGCCCGGCGTCGACCCACGAAAAAGGGCGCCCAGCGCGCCCTTTTTCGTGACCGCCGCGTCGATTGGGTCGCCGCTTTCGAACAGCCGGGCCGTGGCCCGGTCAGACCTTGGAATGTCGACAACCCAATCGCCCGACCCATCCTCACCGAGCCTCCATCCCCATGCCGCTGGCCCGCACGCTGCTCATCCCCTTCCTGACGGTGCTTTCGCTCATGTCGTCGCTTCCAACCCTCGCCGCCGCGCCCGAACCGTCCACCGCCACGGTCGCCACCGTCCGCAAGACCATCCTGCTCGACGATTTCGAGAATCTCGGCGGCTGGAGCGCCGTCACTTCGCCCACCGCCCGCCTGGAAATCGCCCAGGACGCCGGCCGCTCCGGGCGGGGAATGCGGCTGGATTTCGATTTTCGGGACGGGGCCGGCTGGGTGATCGCCCGCAAGGCGTTTCCCATGCGGCTGCCCGACAATTTCGCCTTTCACTTCCTCATCCGTGGCGACGCGGCGCCCGGCGACGCCGAATTCAAGCTGGTGGATTCCCGGAAGAACGTTTGGTGGTTCAAGAAGCGCGAGTACGCGGTCCCCGGCGACTGGCAGCCGATGACGATCAAGCGGCGGCAGATCGACCTGGCCTGGGGACCCGGCGGCCCGCTGGAGGACGTGGCGGTGATCGAATTCGCCTTCGCGCCGGGCAAGCCGGGCAAGGGCTCGATCTGGCTCGACGAATTAAGCTTCGAGGAGCGCGAGTCAGCCCACGCCTATACCATGAACCCGACCGTTCGCGCTTCCACCGCCGCCGAAGGCTACCCCCCGGACGCCGCGCTCGACCCAAGCCGCACCACCCGTTGGCATAGCGGCGCGCTGGCCGAGGAGCAATGGCTGTTGCTGGATTTTCTCGCCGCGCGCGAGTACGGCGGACTGGTGATCGACTGGGATCCGGACGATTACGCCGTCGATTACGAGGCGCAGATTTCCGACGACGGCGAAAACTGGGAAACCGCTTATCGCGTGCGCGATGGCGACGGCCGGCGCGACTACCTTTATCTGCCCGACGCGGAATCGCGCTACCTGCGACTCAACCTGCAACGCAGCAGCCGGGGCCGGGGCTACGGCATCGGTCGTCTCCTGGTTCAGTCCTACGAGTTTTCCAGCTCGCCCAACCAATTTTTCGAGGCCATCGCCCGCGACGCGCCACGCGGCTTCTATCCCCGCTACTTTCAGGGCGAACAATGCTATTGGACCGTGGTCGGAGTCCCCGGCGAGGGCAAGGAGGCGCTGCTCGACCAGGACGGCGCACTGGAGGTGGACAAGGGCGGTTTCACCATCGAGCCGTTCCTGTTCGCCGATGGTCGCCTGATCACCTGGGCCGACGTGGACGCCCGCCAGGACCTGGCCCAGGGTTATTTGCCGATTCCCACCGTGCGCTGGGAGCATGAATCCTACTGGTTGTCGATCACCGCCTTCGCCGCCGGCCCGCCAGGGGAATCGGCGCTGTACGCCCGTTACCGGCTGGAAAACCTGAGTCCCGATCCGCGCCACGTCACCCTGTATCTGGCGTTGCGACCGTTCCAGGTCAATCCGCCCTGGCAGTCGCTGAACATGATCGGCGGAATTTCCCCGATCCGCGCGCTGGACTACGCCGACCGGACCGTCCGCATCAACCAGGGCGCCAAGACGGTCGCCGCGCTGACCGCCCCCGACCGCTTTCGCGCCGCCACGTTCGATCAGGGCGCGCTCACCGACTATCTGGCGACGGGCAAGCTGCCCGAACGCGACCAGGTCGAGGATACCTTCGGTTATGCCTCCGGCGTGCTGGAATACCGCTGGGATCTGAAACCGGGCGAAAAACGCGAAGTCATGTTGCGGATTCCGTTTCACGCCGCCGGTGGGAATGGGCCGATCCCGGCGACCGCCGCCGAGGCCGCCGTCGAGGTCAACCGGCTGCTGGAGCGGACCGCTCAGGATTGGGCGGCGCGACTGGACCGGGTCGGTCTGGAGCTGCCGCCCGTCGCGCAGCGGCTGGCCTGGAGCATCAAGAGCAATCTGGCCTACATCCTGATCAACCGTGACGGTCCCGCCATTCAACCGGGCTCGCGCAACTATGCCCGCTCCTGGATCCGCGACGGCGCGCTGACCTCCGCCGCCCTGCTGGGCATGGGCCACACCGAGGAGGTGCGGGAGTTTCTGCAATGGTATGCCAGCCATCAGGCGGCGGACGGCGCGATTCCCTGCTGCGTGGATGGGCGCGGCGCCGATCCGGTGCCCGAACACGACAGTCACGGCGAATTCATCTACGCGGTGATGGAGTATTACCGGTACACCCGCGATGTCGGCTTCCTGCGGCAGATGTGGCCGGCGGTGGTCCGAACGGTCGGCTACATCGATTCCCTGCGCCAGCAGCGGCTGACCGACAAGTATCGAAACCATCGGGATTGGGTGGCCTATGGCGGGCTGGTGCCGGAATCCATCAGCCACGAGGGCTATTCCAGCCAGCCGCGCCATTCCTACTGGGACAACTTCTTCGTCCTGCGCGGCCTTAAGGACGCGGCGACGATGGCGACAATCCTGGACGAGGAGGTTCAGGCGGAGCGATTCGCGGCGCTGCGCGACGACTTCAGCAAGGATTTGTATACCTCGATCCAGGAAACCCTCAAGCTGCACAAGATCGACTTCATTCCCGGCGCGGTCGAACTGGGCGATTTCGACCCGACCTCGACCACCATCGCCGTCGATCCGGGCGGTGAACTGGGCCGCTTGCCGCAACCGGCGCTAAACCACACTTTCGAACGCTTCCACGACGAGTTTCTCCGCCAGCGCCGCGCCGAGGCGAAGTGGCGAGCCTATACCCCCTACGAATGGCGGGTAGTCGGAACCATGGTCCGTCTGGGCTGGCGTGACCGGGCGCTGGACCAGTTGGCCTTTCTCATGGAAGGCCAGCGGCCGGTGGCCTGGAACCATTGGGCCGAGGTGGTCTGGCGCGACCCCAAGACGCCGCGCTTCATCGGCGACATGCCGCATACTTGGGTCGGTTCCGATTTCATCCGCGCCGCGCGTAGCCTGTTCGTGTACGAGCGCGAGTCGGATCAGGCGCTGGTGATCGGCGCCGGCCTTCCCGCCGCGTGGGTGGAAAGTCCCGAAGGCGTCACGATACGGCGGATGCCGACCTGGCACGGCACCCTGCACTATCGGATGGCGATGACCGGTCCCGATACGCTGCGGGTCCGCCTCACGGGTGACGTGACCGTGCCGCCGGGGCGAATCATCCTCCATTCGCCACTCGACCGGCCGCCGCAAGCGGCGACGGTCAACGGCCAGGCGGCGGCCTTTACCGCCAACACCGTCACGGTCGATCAGTTTCCGGCCGAGGTGGAATTGCACTACGCCGCCAATCATCCATGAACGATCCATAATCCACCCCTTGCCACAGGGGTTGGCAGAACCCACCGCCGCCAGGAAAAGTCGCCATGACCACGGACCTTCACCTGCTGAGTAACGGCCGCTACGCGGTCCTTTTGAGCGCCGCCGGGACCGGTTACTCGACCTGGAACGGTCTGGCGCTGACCCGCTGGAACGGCGATCCGGTCGAGGACAGCGACGGATTTTTCCTCTACCTGCGGGACCGGGACAGCGACGAGTGCTGGTCGCTGGGTCAACAGCCGGTGGCTGCGCCAGAAGCGCGACGGGCCAGCCGGTTCGGTGACGGCAGCGCCAAACTGTGCTGCGAGCACGCGGGCATCGAAGCCGAAATGACGGTCGTCGTTCCCGGCGACGCCGATGTGGAGTTGCGGCGGGTAATCCTGCGCAATCACGGCGATCAACCCCGGCGGATCGAATTGATCAGCTACGCCGAGGTGGTGTTGAACGCGCGGGCCGCCGACATGGCCCATCCGGCTTTTTCCAAGCTGTTCGTGCAAACCGAGTGGGTTGTGGCACAGCGGGCGCTGTTGGCGCGGCGGCGACCGCGCGCGGCGGGGGAACCGGTCTGCTGGCTGGTTCACACGCTGATCGACGCCGAGGACGAAATCGATCCACCCAGCTATGAAACCGACCGCGCCCGGTTCATCGGTCGGGGCTATTCGCTCGCCGCGCCGAAGGCGCTGGCGGAAACCGGTCCGTGGTCCGGCATGGTCGGCAACGTGCTGGACCCCATCGTCAGTTTGCGGCGGACCGTGCAACTGGCGGCGGGCGGCGCGGCGCAAATCACGTTCCTGCTGGGCGCGGCGGCCGAACGGGAAGAGGCATTGGCGCTGGCGACGGCTGTTCATCCATTCCCCCCCTCGATTGAGGGGGGGTGGCGCGCAGCGCCGGGGGGGTTTAGCAGCCAAACCCCTCAAACCACCCCGGCGCTGCGCGCCACCCCTCCTTATCCAGGGAGGGGAACTGATGGGAAAACCGAGCAGTTGGTTTTCGACGACGAGCCGCTCCAGTTCTGGAACGGCCATGGTGGGTTCAGCGCCGACGGAACCGAATACGTGATCCGCCTTCAGCCCGACGCCACTGGTCGCTTGCGCCCGCCGCCGCTGCCCTGGGTCAACATCGTCGCCAATCCCCGGTTCGGCTTTCTGGCCAGCGAGACCGGGGCCGGCTATACCTGGAGCCGGAACAGCCGCGAGAACCGTCTGACTCCCTGGCACAACGATCCGATTCTCGACCCGCACGGCGAGGCGCTGTACCTGCGCGACGAGGACGACGGCGCGTTCTGGTCACCGCTGCCCGGTCCGGTTCCGCAACCGGCGCCCCACGAAGTCCGCCACGGTTTCGGTTACAGCCGCTACCGCCACGTCAGCCAAGGGCTGGAACAGGAGGCGTGGCTGTTCGTACCGCGCGAGGACCCGATCAAGATCACCCGAATCCAATTGCGCAACGCCGGCGACCAGCCGCGCCGGCTGTCATTGTTCAGCTATGCCCGGCTGGTGCTGGGGGTGTTGCCGGGAGACTACGCGGCGGATCTGGTCATCGAGCGGGATGCGGCGACCGGCGCGCTGCTGGCCGAGAACCGTAATCGGGAATTCGCCGGCTGCATCGCTTTCGCCGCCATCGCGCCGCTCGACAGCGTGCCAGTTCATGTCAGCGGCGACCGGGCAAGTTTCATCGGTCATCACGGCAATCCAGCCCGGCCGGCGGCGCTCGAACGCGACGCGGTGTTGAACGGGCGGCTGGGCGCGGGGCTCGATCCCTGTTTCGCGCTGCAAATCGCGCTGACGCTGGAGTCGGGCGCGACGGTGGAATACGCCATTCTGCTGGGCGAGGCGGAAGACCGGGATGCGGTCCGCCGGCTGATCGGCCGCTATCGCAGGGATGGCGCGATTGCGACCGCATTGGACGAAGCGCGGCAGTTCTGGCGCGACCGCTTGTCCGCCGTCAGGATTCGGACGCCCAGTCCGGCGCTCGATTTGATGGTGAATGGCTGGCTGGTCTATCAAACTCTGAGTTGCCGCTTGTGGGGACGTTCGGCGTTTTACCAGTCGGGCGGCGCGTTCGGTTTCCGCGACCAGTTGCAGGACGCCGCCGCGCTGGTTTACCACGACCCGCAACTGACCCGCCGGCAACTGCTGTTGCACGCCGCCCACCAGTTTCGAGAAGGCGATGTGCTGCACTGGTGGCACCCCCCTACCAGTTGCGGCATCCGCACCCGCTTCAGCGACGATTTGCTGTGGCTGCCGTACCTGGCGACGTTCTATGCCCGCGCCACCGGTGACTGGACCCTGTTCGACGCGCCGGCGCGCTTCCTCAAGGCGCGGCTGCTCGAACCGGGCGAGGACGAGGCGTTTCTGACCCCCGAGGACTCCGGGGAGGTTGCCAGTCTGTACGAGCATTGTTGCCGGGCGCTGGATCGGTCACTGACCCAGGGCGCGCACGGCTTGCCGCTGATGGGGACCGGCGACTGGAACGACGGCATGAACCGGGTCGGGCGGGAAGGACGCGGCGAGAGCGTGTGGGTGGGCTTTTTCCTGTACGCCATCCTTGGCGAGTTCATCCCGGTGTGTGGCCGGCGCGGCGATCACGACCGGGCGCGGCGCTACGCCGCGTTCCGCCGTCATCTGGCCGAGGCGCTCAACGAACACGGCTGGGATGGCGAGTGGTACCGCCGGGCCTGGTACGACGACGGCGCGGCGCTCGGTTCCGCCGCCAGCGACGAGTGCCGAATCGACGCGCTGGCGCAAGCCTGGGCGGTGATTTCCAAGGCCGCGCCGTGGGCGCGGGCCGAAGCGGCGCTGGACGCGGTCGAACGCCATCTGATTTCCGAGCCGGAAGGGCTGATCCGGTTGTTGACGCCGCCGTTCGAGAACACTCCCCACGATCCCGGCTACATCAAGGGCTATGTCGCCGGGGTGCGGGAGAATGGCGGCCAGTACACCCATGCGGCGCTGTGGGTGGTGCGGGCGCTGGCCGAACTGGGCCGGCGCGACCGGGCGGCGAAACTGTTGGAAATGCTGACGCCGGTTCACCACGCCCTGACCCCGGAGGCGGTCGCCGTCTATCGCCTGGAACCGTTCGTGGTCGCCGCCGATGTTTACGGCGCGGCGCCGCACGTGGGGCGGGGTGGCTGGAGCTGGTACACCGGCGCGGCGGGCTGGATGCTGCGGGTGGCGCTGGAATCCATCCTCGGCCTGGAATTGGTCGAGGGGCATACGCTGCGACTGCGGCCCTGTATCCCGGACGAGTGGCCGGGTTTCCATCTGCATTACCGACTGGCGGACGGCGACGCCGTGTACGAGATCGAGGTTCGCAATCCCGATGGCGCCGCCGAGCGGGTGGTTGCGGTGGAAATGGACGATGTCGGTGGCTTGGTCGAGGATGGCGCGGCCCGCATCCCGCTGTTTCGGGATGGAAAGACGCACTGGGTGGTCGTGACGCTGGCGAAGCATTCCCGCGAATCGGGACTGGACCCGAAGTTGAGTGCCTGACGGATCTCGCTCACCACGTTTCCACCGCTTGACCCACTCGACACTCAAGCAGCGAGGCGCCCCGGCGCTGGTTAATCGGACCGGTCCGCGTCCAGGCCGGACGTTTCAGGCGCTTGATTATCATTGGGTCAGCGGTTATTTTTGCAAAACAGAAACCAAATTCTATTTTGCAAATCGTGATCGCTCGCTCCATTGCCCGCCTGGTCCAGGAAAGGTTGGCCACCTATCCCGCCGTGGCGATCCTGGGTCCCCGTCAGTCGGGCAAAACCACCTTGGCCAAGTCCCTGGGCGGCGTCTATTTCGATCTCGAACAGCCAGTTGACCGTTTGCGGCTGGATGTCGCGTGGGAGACAGCGGTTGCCGGCGCGGATTTGCTCATCCTCGACGAGGCGCAGGAAATGCCGGCCCTGTTTCCCCGCCTGCGCGCCGCGATAGACGCGGATCGGAAGCGCAACGGGCGGTTTCTGCTGCTGGGCTCCGTTTCCCCTGCCTTGATGCAACAGGTCGGTGAAAGTCTGGCGGGGCGTCTGGCTCTGTGCGAGCTGACCCCCTTCGTGGCTTCCGAACTGCCGGAATCCCGGTGGGACGCCTTGTGGCGCTTCGGCGGCTATCCCGATGGCGGCATCCTGGACGCGACGCGCTATCCCGCATGGCAACGGTTTTACCTCGATCTTCTCGCTCAGCGTGATTTGCCCCACTGGGGACTCCCCGCCCGGCCGGCCACCACCCAACGCCTGTTCCGCATGTTGGCGACCTTGCACGGCCAGGTTTGGAACGCCTCCCAACTCGGCAAAAGCCTTGGCCTGAGTTACCACACCGTCAATCAGTACGCCGATTTCCTGGAACAGGTCTTTCTGATCCGGCGACTGCCGGCGTACTCGGCCAACCTGCGCAAGCGCCTGGTCAAGAGTCCCAAACTTTACTGGCGCGACTCCGGTCTCGTGCACGCCTTGCTCGACTGGGCATCGCCGGCGGACCTGTTGGCGAAGCCGTGGGTCGGCGCGAGTTGGGAGGGATGGGTGATCGAGCAACTGCTTGCTCATCTCAGCGCCCACGGCAAACCCCACCAGGCTTTTTACCTGCGCACCAGCGATCAGTATGAAATCGATCTTCTGTTGGAGTGCGGCGGCCGGTTGTGGGCGTTCGAGATCAAACTGACCAGTTCGCCGGCGCTGGCCGATCTGGGGGCCTTGGGCAAGAAGGCCGACCTGGTGGGTGCGCACGGCCATTTTCTCATCAGCCGCACGACCCAGCCGGTCATGGCGAATAACCATGGCTCGCTCAATCTCGAAACCTGTCTGGAGTGGTTGCTGAGCCTTTGAGGAGTCGTGGTTGAAAGCGAATTTCCAACTCGTGATCACAGCGCCTGTTAAATCTCCCGCAGCGCCCGCCACGGCGGCTGATTCAACGCCGAGCGCGCGCCCAGCAAACCGGCCAGTCCCACGCCCAGCACGCCCGCGCCGCCGCCCAGCAGCCAGATACACCCGTTCCAGCGGTACGGAAACTCGAACACATGCGCGGCCAGCACGTAGCCAAGCAGGGTCGCGGCGACGGCGGCCAGCACCCCCGCCAGCAGACCCAGGGTCGCAAACTCCGCCAACAGGCTTTCCCGCACCACCCTCCGGCGCGCGCCCAGCGCCCGCAGCACGGCGCTTTCGAACCGCCGCTCGTCCTGGGTGGCCTGGATCGCGGCGTATAGCACCACCAGCCCGGCCGCCAGGGTGAACAGGAACACGTATTCCACGGCGGTGATGACCCGGTCCATGATCTCCCGAACCTTGCTCATCAGCGCCTCCACGTCCAGCACCGTCACCGAGGGATACTGCCGCACCAGTTCCGCCAGCAGCGACTTGCGCCCGGCGGGCAGGTGGAAACTGGTGATCCAGGTGGCCGGATAGGCGTCCAGCACGCCGGAGGGAAACACCACGAAGAAGTTGGCCCGGAACGAATCCCATTCGACGCTGCGCAGGCTGGTCACCTTGGCCTCCAAAGCCTGACCGGCGACCTGGAAGCGCAGCGTGTCGTTCAAGGCGATGCCCAGGTCCTTCGCCAACCCGATCTCGACCGAGGCGACGCCTTGGCCGCGATCTCCGGCATTCCACCAGCGACCCGCCAGGATGCGGTTGTCCTCCTGCAAGCGGTCGGCCCAGGACAGGTTGAATTCCCGCTCCACCAAGCGCTTGGCGCGCGGGTTGTCGTAGTCGCCCGGTCCCACCGCCCGGCCGTTGATCGTCGTCAGCCGTCCGCGCACCATCGGGAACAGTTCGGCGCTACCCAAGCCGCGCTCGCGCAGGAACGTCCGCACCCCGTCCACCTCGCCGGGCTGGATGTTGATCAGAAAATGGTTGGGAGCGTCGGCCGGCAAGCTCGACCGCCAACTGTCGAGAAGATCGGTGCGCACCAGGGTCAGCATCAGCAGCGCCATCAGGCCCAGGCCCAGCGCCACGACCTGCACCGCGCTGCCGGAGCCGCGCCGGGCGATGTTGGCCAGCCCAAACCGCCAGGCCACGCCAACCCGGCCGCGCAACAGGTTCAGCGACCGCACCAGACCCCAGGCCGCCAGCGCCAGCACCACGACCGTTCCCGCCACGCCGGCGCAGACGTACAGCGCCAGCCGCCATTCGCCGGCTTGCCAGACCAGCAGCGCCACGGTCGCCAGCCCGGCGGGACCGTACAACGCCAGCAGGCGCGGATCGACCGGGCCGAGATCGCGGCGCAACACCCGCAGCGGCGGCACTTCCCGCAGCCGCCACAGCGGCGGCAGACCGAACCCAAGCAAAGTGACGAACCCGGTCACCAAGGCCGGTCCCACCGGCCACCAGGACGGCGGCGGCAATTCGGTGCGGCTGACCAGTTGCCCGAGCACGCCGCTCAACCCGTACTGGGCGAGATAACCGACCAGCAGCCCCGCCGCGCCGGCCAGCGCCGCCAGCAGCAGCAATTCCAGTACGAACAGCCGCATGACCAAGGTCTGGGTGGCGCCGACGCAGCGCAGGATGGCCACGCTGTCCCAGTGGCGGGTGGCGAAGCGGCGGGCGGCGATGGCCACCCCGACCCCGGCCAGGATCACGCTGACCAGGGCCGCCAGATTCAAAAAGCGTTGCGCCCGTTCCAGCGCCAGCCGCAACTCGGCGCGGGCCTCGCGCACCCCTTGCAGCTTTTCGCCCGTCGCCAACCGGGGCGCAACCCAGAGTTTGAACGCATCGAGCGCCGCCGGCTCGCCGGCCAGCAACAACCGATATTCCACCCGGCTGCCCGGCTGCACCAGGCCGGTCGCGGGAATATCGGCCACATTCATCAACAGCCGGGGGGCGATGCTGAACAGGTCGCCGGCCCGATCCGGCTCGTGGGCCAGCACCCGTTCCACCCGGAACGCCCGCGCCCCGAGATCGAGCGCGTCCCCCACCTGGAGGTTGAGCGTCTGCATCAACCGTTCGTCCAGCCAGACCTGGCCGGGACTGGGAATGACGGTCGCGATCCGGGGCGGCGCGAACGGCGCGTCGCTGACTTGCAGCGCACCGCGCAGTGGATAACCGGGGCCGACGGCCTTGACCTCGGTCAACTGCGTGGTTTCGCCCGCCAACACCACGCTGCGAAATCCCAGGGTTTCGGCGGTTTGCAGGCCCCGCCGGCCCGCTTCCTCGGCCAGGCCGGGCTGAATCGGAGTGGGCGCGGCGATCACCGAATCCGCGCCCAGCAGTTCGCTGGCCTTGCGCTCCATCGCCAGTTGGATGCGGTCGGTAAAGAAGCCGACGGCGGCGACGCTGGCGATGGCGATCAACAAGGCCATCGCCAGCACCCGCAATTCGCCGGATTGCCAGTCGCGCCGCAGGGCGCGCAGAGCCATGCGGATCAGGTTCGGCCCGTCCATGGCTAGCCCTCCCGCCGCTCGCGCAGCCGTCCGTCGTCCAGTTCCAACACCCGATCGCAATAAGCGGCTAGTTCCGGATCGTGGGTGACCAGGATCAGGGTCGTTCCCTGCTCGCGGTTGAGCGCGAACAGCAGTTCGATGATGCGATGGCCAGTTTTCTGGTCAAGGTTGCCGGTCGGCTCGTCGGCGAACAGCACGGCGGGGTTGCCGGCGAAGGCGCGGGCGATAGCCACCCGTTGCTGCTCGCCACCGGACAGTTGCGACGGATAGTGCCGGGCGCGGGCCTTGAGCCCCACCCGATCCAACAAGTCCAGCGCCTGCCGACGGGGGTCGGGCTGGCCGGCCAGTTCCAGTGGCAACATGACGTTTTCCAGGGCGGTCAGCCCGGTCAGCAATTGGAAGGACTGGAATACGAAACCCACCCGTTGCGCCCGCAACAAAGCCCGTCCATCCTCGTCCATCTCGCCGAGATCGGCGCCCGCCAGCCACACCCGTCCCCGGCTCGGCGTATCCAGACCCGCCAGCAGACCCAGCAGGGTGGACTTGCCGGAGCCGGAAGCCCCGACCACCGCCACGCTTTCGCCCTGGGCGATGCTGAAGCTGATGCCGTCGAGAATGATCAGCTTTCCTTCCGGGCTGACCACCTCCTTGCCCAGGTTCTCGACTCGCGCGATGCAAGCAGCCGCCGGGTTGTCCAAGGGCGCAACGGCGGCTACGCTTACCTGGCCGCCCGTTCCGGGATCATGATCGACACGCATGGCCAAATGCTCCAACGATGAAATCGATTCGTTCACGATGGTTGTTAATCCTGCTGCCGTGGCTGGTGATCTGGGCCGGCCCGGCCCGCGCCGAGGCGCCGGCGATTCTGGTGCTGGGCGACAGCCTGAGCGCCGGCTACGGCATCCCGGCCGAACAGGGTTGGGTCCATCTGCTGCAGCGCCGGCTGGCCGAGCGCGGCTTTCCCCATCAGGTGGTCAACGCCAGCATCAGCGGCGAGACGACCAACGGGGGATTGAGCCGGTTGCCGGCGGCGCTGGAACGGTACCGCCCCACCCTGGTCATCCTGGAGCTGGGCGCCAACGACGGACTGCGCGGCCAACCACCGATGGCCATGGCCACCAACCTGGGGCGGATGATCGAGCTGTCCCGGCAGGCCGGCGCACGGGTGGTGTTGGCGGAAATGCGGATTCCGCCGAATTATGGCCCGCTGTACACGCAAAAGTTTCAGGCCACGTTCGGCGAACTGGCGCAGCGTTACCAGATTCCGCTGATTCCCTTTCTGCTGAACGGCGTGGCCGGCAACCCGGCGCTGATTCAGGACGATGGCCTGCACCCGCGCGCCGAGGCGCAATCCCGGATTCTGGACAACGTGTGGCCGGTGCTGGAGCCACTGCTGAAGCGGTAGGTTTGAAGCCTCACACGGCAACAACTGGTTGGATGGGGATTCATGGCGACGCCTCCTGATCGGTGCCCATTCTGCGCCCTCCCGCTGGAACGCATCGTGCATCAGACCGCGCATCTGGTCGCGATCCGCGACGCCTTTCCGGTGTCGCCGGGGCATACCCTGTTGATCCCGCGCCGGCACGTGGTGTCGCTGTTCGACGTGACCGTGGTGGAGTGGGTGGAGCTGGGGCAGTTGCTGGTGGAAGTCCGGGCGGGCCTGCAAAACGAGTTTCAACCGGACGGGTTCAATATCGGAATCAACGACGGCGTGGCCGCGGGCCAGACCGTGCGCCATTCACACGTGCACGTGATCCCGCGCTACCACGGCGACCAACCCGAGCCGCGCGGCGGAGTGCGTTGGGTGTTGCCGGAGAAAGCCAAGTATTGGCCGTGACGTCCAGTCCGCCGGACCTTTTCGGCCAGACCCCCTGGTTGCGCGCTCCTCGAACGCTGATTTCCCGGAAGGAGAACAGGCGATGAATTCTTCGAATTGCATTCCAAGTCCACAAGGGACGAGGTCCTCGCCAAGTGGGGCGGTGGAAGACGGGACGCTGGCCCGCTGGCAATCGCCGCGACCCGACGTGACTGGAAGTTCGACCCCGCGGGCCGACGGTGAACCGCCGCCATGGAGGGAAAACGAACCGGCCGAGGGGTCGGTGCGAACCGAGCTGGGTGATCCCTGGGACATGCTGGCCAGCCACTTGAAGGTGGTGCTCGGCTCAATCCTGGCCGGTCCATGGCCGGAAAGCCCACCGTTTTGGGCCGAAACCGCCGAGTCGAAGGGATTTTCCATCGATGAAATCAACCAGTACGGCGAATACATCCGTCCCAACCACGTTCCGCTGTTCGCGGCCGGCGCCAAGCAATTTCAGGTTTACGTCCTGATCCGCAAAACCAACGCGGCCAGCCTGGAATACATGGGACGACCGGGCTATACGGGCAAGCGACTGGATTGCAAGTGGAAAACCGCCAACCGGGACGTAGGGTTCTACCGATTGGCGGGCCTGGTGGCCTCGCCGGAAATCCAGCCGCAGGCTTTCGTGGGCGCCAAGCTGGAATCCGCCTGGCGGGAATGGCGTCAGCACCAGGAACTGATTCTCAGGCTGCCGGAGGGCACCGATCCCACCGGCATGGATTTACGCGGTTCCCGCAAACCCTACGCCCTGCAAATGAATCCCCGCCACAAGCATTACGGCTGCGTGGTCTGGATCGAGGAGGGGATTCTCCAGCCCCGCTATATCCATGCCGACTACGATTTATACGCCTTGGTGCCCGCCGCCAATCCTCGTCAACGCGCCGCGCCGCGCCAAGAGGAGATGCTGGGGGTCGCGCATAGCGCCGGCCCGCAATGGTTCGCCTTCATGAACTGGATCGACCAGCAACTGGGTTTTCCCATGATTTTCCATGGCGAGCAGGAGCATTTCCTGCCCCATGTCGAGGATGATGTAATCGCTTTCTTCCCCGACGGCAAAACAATCCGCTTGCTCAAAGGCAAGGCGGCCATCGAGAAGTTTTACGCCGTGACCCTGGGCGGGCGGCAACCCGCGCGCTCCGCCCGGTAATCGGCCCCGGCTCAGTCGGATGCCTGGGTAAGAAACGGCCCGATCAGCCGGGCGCAGGGTTCGGGGTCTTCCAGATGGGGGTGATGCCCGCCGGGCAGGATTTTCACGGTCAGTCCGGCGATGCGGGCGTAGCGTTCCCGCATGTAGTCGCGCTTGACCAGGTAGCCGTCCGCGCCGCAAATCAGCAGCGCTGGCGCTTCGATCCGCGCCATGTAGGCCAGGATTTGCGGCTCGCTCAGATACAGCGGCGACACGAAACGCAGCCGGGGGTCGGTGCGCCAACCGAAACCGTCGTCGACCGGTTGGAGACCACGTTCGACCAGGATCGCCGCCGCCGCCCACGACAGACCGCTGGCCTCGCAACGCGCCTGAATCGCCGCTTCCACGCTCGGATAGATCGGCGGACGCTTGCGCGGCAGGGCGTTCATCTGTTCGATGGCCTTGCGCAGGTTGGTCGGACCGTCCGCCGGATTGCTGGTCGGCGGTCCCAGTCCCTCGATCACGGCCAACCGGGTAATGCGTTCGGGCAGGATCGCGGCCACGAAGCTGACGATGCCGCCGCCCAGGGAGTGACCGAGCAGGCCGAACCGTTCCCAGCCCAGCGCGGCGGCGGCGGCCACGACATCGGGGATGAAATCCACGAAGTGGTAATGCGCACCCGGCGGGCGGTGGTCGGAATAGCCGTGGCCGGTCAAATCCAGCGCGACCAGCCGCGCGCCAGGCAGTCGTGGCGCGAGGGCGTCGAAGCTGGCGGCGTTGTCGAGCCAGCCGTGCACCGCCAGCACCGGGACGCCGTCCGGCGGTCCCCAAACCCGCGCCGCCAGCCGCAACTGGGGTGTGCGCAGTTCAACTTCTTCCGCCATCGGCCAAGCGCCAAGCGCCGTCAAGCGCCCGGCGGATAATCCCAACCCGAGCTGGCCGGGAACCGGTTGACGTATTTCACGCTGGAGCGCGGTTCGGCCATCATCTCGGCCACGGTGTCCCGCCAGCGGGCGTAATGGGCGGTCTCTTTGTGGCGGGCGGGCGCCTCGGCGTCGCGATAGACCTCGACCAGCACGAAGCGGGTCGGATCGTCGGCCTGCTGGATGACGTCGAACCGGGCGATGCCGGGTTCCTGGACGCTGTGCCGGGCGTTGTCCAGCGAAGCGGCCTGGAAGGCTTCGACGCAGTCGGGTTTAACGTGAACGAGAACGTGAACGATGAGCATGTTGTTCCCTTGATTTCCTTGACGTCGAGTGGATGCGTCAGGGCGAACCCGTCGGCAGGTAATCCAGCAGCAGGCCGCAGAAGACGACCAGCCCGAACGCATTGTTGTTGAGAAACGCCTTGAAGCATTCCTCCGGCTTGCGGTCGCGGATCAGGTATTGCTGGTACAACGCCAGCCAGGCCGCCACGAACACTCCAAGGTAATACAGCCAGCCCCGGCCGCTCAGCAAACCGACCCCGATCAGGACCGCCAGGAGCGCCAATTGCAGATAGCCGATGATTTGCTTGTCCCGGGCGCCGAACCGGATCGCGGTGGATTTCACTCCGATCTTGAGGTCGTCCTCCCGGTCCACCATGGCGTACTGGGTATCGTAGACCACCGACCACAGCACGTTGCCGAGAAACAGCAGCCAGCAGACCGGCGGCAGCGCGTTGGTGATCGCCGCGTAGGCCATCGGAATACCCCAGCCGAACGCCGCGCCCAGATGGAACTGGGGAAAGTGGTGCAGCCGTTTCATGAAGGGATAGCTGGCGGCCAGGGCCACGCCGACGAAGGACAGTTGGATGGTCAGGGCGTTCTGGGTCAGCACCAGACCGAGAGCCAGCAGGCACAGCGCGATCATCACGCTCACCGCCTCGCTCAACTTTACCCGGCCCGCCGCCAGCGGCCGATCGCGGGTGCGGGCGACGTGCGGGTCGAAGTCGCGGTCGGCGATGTCGTTCATCACGCACCCGGCCGAGCGCATCAGCGCCACGCCCAGCACGAAGACGAGGACGACGCCGCGTTGTGGTTGACCGTCGCCGGCCAGCCACAACGCCCACAGCGTCGGCCAGAGCAACAGGTAAATGCCGATGGGGCGATGCAGGCGCATCAGTTGGGCGTATTCGCCCAGACGGTTTTCAAACTGTTCGATAGTCATGGTGAACATCAATCCGGTCGATGACAGGCGGACACCGGCAAATCGGGCAAAAAAATTTCGCAGACCAGCAAGGGGCACTTCTCGATCCAGAACAACGAACGACGGCCCCAGATGGCGTCCGGCGGCTCACCACGATCGGCGAACGCCCGCCAGTGCAACCGCTGACCGGCCACGATGCGGGCGATTTCGACCGGGCCGCGCCGAATGCCGGGATCGGCGAACAGGGCCTGGCCCAGCGGGCGGGTTCCCAGCCGGGTCAGGCGGCGGCCCCGGCCGCGCAGGGTTCGCGCGGGAATCAGGGTTCGGGCGAACACCCAGGGCCGCTCGTCGCACAACAGGTGGACCTCGCGGGTCCAGGCCCAGGCGTCCAAGCGCAAATCCAGGACGCGCGCCTCATCGCGATCCGGCCGGCTCCAGCCCTGGCGCAGCACGCCCACGCGGAACCGCCCTCCGCAGGCACGCCGCAGCCGCTGGGTCAGCGACCCGCTGTCGAGCAGCCAGTCGGTCAGTCCATCCGGCAGGTCGCGAGCGCGAGCGCGCGAATGCGGAAACCAAAGCGGCGGGAAATTCGACGGGATGGAGCAGTCGAGGGGCACGGTTGTTGTTCGGGTTTTTCCAGGATCGACGCCGGTTCGGCGTACCGGGCAATTATGCACGGTTGCCGGGTATCGGGGGAATGGCGCGGGATTGCATCCATTCGGCTGAATGGCGTCAAGGGGCGGATTTCGGCATCATTGCTGGTGATCCGGCCAAAATCAGGCCCTTCGTCGCAGGCTCCGAAAATGCCTCTCACCCGCCAAGAACAACGCCAGCGCGTGGCGGCTTTGCTGGCCGCCCCGACGAAGGCGGCGCCCGACGCCAAGGCGCTGCTGGATGCGGCTAACAGTGCTTCCCAAACGGTCGCCGTGCTGCATGTCGCGTTCATGGCGGTGTGCGCTTATGTGCTGGTGATCGTGTTCGGCACTACCGATCTGGATCTGCTCATGGGCGGCAACAACGTCAAATTGCCGGTCATCGACGTGGCGGTGCCCATCGTCGGCTTCTACGCCTTCGCGCCCTATCTGGTGGTGCTGATGCACCTCAACCTGCTGCTGCAACTGCAACTGCTGTCGCGCAAGCTGTTCGCTTTCGATGCCGCGACGCCCGCCGAGGAAAGCGTCGGGGGATTGCGTGATCGGCTGCACATTTTTCCCTACACCTACTATCTGGTTGGTCGCCCCGGCGTGGTGGTCGGCGGCCTGCTCGGCCTGGTGGTGTCCGTCAGTCTGATCGTGCTGCCGCTCGCCACCTTGCTGGCGCTGCAACTCAAGTTTCTGGCTTATCAGGCGGAAGGCATCACCTGGGCGCAGCGCGTCGCGGTGTTCCTGGATGTGGGGTTGCTGGTCGCGCTGTGGCCGGTGATTTTGCATCCGCGCGACGACTGGCAAGCGTGGTGGCGCGAGACGCTCGCCGCGTATCTGCCCAAAAAACGGGCGTGGCTGGCGGTGATCGTGCTGGTCGCCAGCGTGGCGCTCATCCTGTTCGCGGCCACGCCGGATATTTTCGCTGTCGGGCTGGTTCTCGGCTCGATTGCACCCCTGCTGCTGATCTTGCTGGTTGGTCACTTCTCGGACGAGCGAACCCGCCGCGCCTGCATTTTGTTTGCGATGCTCTTGGGGTTGCTCGCGGCGCTTTGGGCGCTGGTATGGGGCTCCAAAAATTCGCTGCTATCTATAAAACCTGCAATTTGGGTCGCTTTGTTCTTGGGTGGGCTGATGCTGTCATTCTTTTGGCATCCAAAAGCGCCGCGTGGCAGCCTGGCATTGCTTTCGGCGTTGGTGTTGACGCCGTTATTGGCACTGGGGCTGATGGTGGATGGCGAGGGTTGGGAAGCGGCGATGGCCGAAGCGCAAAGGCCGTTGCTTGATTGGCAAATGCCCGGCAGACAAAGAAAAACGCTTGCCCAGCAATTTGAAAGCGACAGTTGCAGATCCATCGGCCAAACCGCGCTGTCCTGCGTCGTTCTGGCCGAACAGCGGCGTCTCGACCTCAATGAGCGGGCGCTGTTTGCCAAGCCGCCCAGCCCCGAACTTCTTGCCGCGCTGCGGGCGGGCAAAGGGCTGGAGAACAAGGATAAGCTGGAGCGCATTTCGCTTGCGGGACGCAGCCTGCGCCGCGCACAAATGGAGTCTGCGTTGCTGGTCGGGGCCGATTTGCGAAGCGCACAGCTTCAGGGCGCGGATTTGTCGCAGGCGCGGCTTCAGGGCGCGGACTTGAGATGGGCGCGGCTTCAAGGCGCCGACCTGGGAGGGGTGCGGCTTCAAGGCGCGGTCTTGGTAGGGGCAAAGCTTCAGGGTGCGGACTTGGTTATTGCGGAGCTTCAGGGCGCAGTCTTGATGGGGGCGGAACTTCAAGGCGCGGACTTGATGGGGGCGGAACTTCAAGGCGCGGACTTGGTGGGGGCGGAACTTCAAGGCGCGGACTTGATGGGGGCGCGGCTTCAAGGCGCGGACTTGATGGGGGCGCGGCTTCAAGGCGCAATTTTTCTGGATTCAACGATTTACGAAAACGGCGATCCTGCACAATCCAATCTCCTGGACGTGCGTAGAGCGAGCATAACGCCGCTCTCGGAAAAGGAGTCCTCGGAAATCCCAGATATGCAAGTTACATTACAACCCTTTATTGGACAAATCATGAAACAGCCTTTGAAATCGGCAGCCACGCCCAGCACCAAAACACCGACGTTCGCCTCCTGTCTCACTGATGGGAAAAGCCAGCCAAAATGCCAGCAGGTTTATGATGTAACTAACCCCGACCAGCGACGTGAGTTCATGATGCGATTGCACGAGGCATTGGCGACGCTGGCTTGTAAGGATATTCACATCGCAAGCGGAATTCACACACAAACATCAAAAGCTCCTTTTTACATGGATTCGACCCGTGCTGGTCTGGCATCGGTGCTGCTTGCACGGATGAAAGCTAAAGAAACTTGCCCCGGCCTAGCCGGTTTGTCCGCCGAAGATAAGGCGAAGCTGGAACAGTTGGCCAAGGACGAAGCCGAACGAGAGCGAGCGGCAAAAGCGACTGGCGCGGGCCAGCGGTGAAAGCAGTCGGCGGCCTCAGTTCCTAATCTCCGGCACCCCAACAATTCTTACCTCCTCGGCGGGGTTCTCAACCGCCCACACCAGCGCGGCCACCATCTGATCCAGCGTCACCAGCCCCAGGCGGCGTGCTTGTTCCCGTTTCGATGGCAGCGTTTCGAGAACGCGATAGAGAGGCGCCAGCAGGTAAGGCCACCGATGGCCCGGCCCCAGGACGTACCATGGCCGCAGGATCGTCGCCGCCAAGCCGCTGGCCCGCACCAACGCCTCTCCCTCCATTCGCGCCGCGATGAACGCCTTCATCACCGGCGCCGGATGCGCCACGCTCAGATAGATCAAGTGGCGCACCGTGGTATTTTCCACCGCCGCCACGGCGGCGCGAATCGAAGCCAGGTCGACCTCCCGAAACTGCCGCGCCTTGAGCGGACTGGGATGGGGTGTTCCCACCAGATGGACCAGGGTATCGGCCGGTGGAATCGCGACCGCGAAACTGGCCGCGTCCAGCGCATCCCCGACGACCTCCTCCGCGCCCGCCGGCAATTTGCCGGTCGAACCGGAGCGGACCAGGGCGCGCACGGAATGCCCGCGCACCAGCAATTCGCGGATCAAGGGCCGACCGATGTAGCCGGTCCCTCCGGTGACGAAAACATACCGTGTGCTCATGGTTGAATTCTAACGGCTAGCCCGGCCGTGGCCTATCCCCCCCTCATAATGACTTCAGACGGCAAGGACGGCGTTGGGTGCCATGGCGGCCCACGTATCCACAATGGGCCGGGGAGCGCCCCGTCATCCCAAGAATCGTTTGGCGTATCCCGTGATCTTTCCTATAATCGCCGCCATTTTTCGGCCGACACCGATCCCCAAAGGGGTTTTGGCGCGACTGGACATCCCTGGTGATCTCTCCGGTAAACGTCCCAGCAAGAGCGACGCGCGCGGTCAGGGTGCAACGCGCCTTGCGCGCCTTCCAGGCAGCGCGCGTTGTGCCTGGCATTTCCCTGTTATTTATATGATGTAGGAGAGAGAGCTAATGCCCTCGCGTAGTGAATTGGCCGCCCGTCGCCTGGTGGACAACATGACCGACGAACCGGTCTCTTCCGGCCCAGCCAGCCGCGAATCCTCGACCCCCGCGCGCCGCGAACTGGCCAACGCCATCCGCGCCTTGAGCATGGACGCCGTGCAACGCGCCGAATCCGGTCATCCCGGGGCGCCGATGGGGATGGCGGATTTCGGCATGGTGCTGTGGAACGACTTTTTGCGGCACAACCCGGCCAATCCCAAATGGTTCAACCGCGACCGTCTGATCCTGTCCAACGGTCACGGCTCGATGCTGTTGTATTCCCTGCTGCACCTGAGCGGCTACGATCTGACCATCGAGGATCTGCGCAATTTCCGCCAACTGGGTTCCCGCACGCCGGGCCATCCCGAATACGGCCTCACGCCGGGCGTGGAAACCACCACCGGACCGCTGGGACAGGGTTTGGCGAACGGCGTCGGCATGGCGCTGGCCGAGCGGGCGCTGGCGACCCGCTTCAACCGTCCCCGCTTCCCCATCGTCGATCATTACACCTACGTCATCTTGGGCGACGGCTGCCTGATGGAAGGGATTTCCTACGAGGCGTGTTCCCTGGCCGGGCTCTGGGGGCTGGGCAAACTGATCTGCCTGTACGACGACAACGGCATTTCCATCGACGGGCCGGTGCGGGGCTGGTTCAGCGAGGACATGGTGCAGCGCTTCCAATCCTGTGGCTGGCAGGTGATCCCGAACGTGAACGGCCACGACCCCGCCGCCATCCACGAGGCCATCGCCCAGGCGCGGGCCTACTCCCAAAGTCCGACCCTGATCTGCTGCAAAACCACCATCGCCCGGGGTTCGCCGAACAAGGGCGGCAGCGAAAAGTCCCACGGCGCCCCGCTCGGCGCCGCCGAGGTCGCCGCGACCCGCGAAAACATCGGCTGGCGGCACGAGCCTTTCGTCATCCCGCCCGAGTACTATCGCGCCTTCGACGCCCGGACCAAGGGCGCGGCGTGGGAAGCCGAATGGGACGCGCTGTTCGCCCGCTATCGGGCGGAATATCCGGGGCCGGCGGCGGAATTCCAGCGGCGGCTGGCCTGTGGTTTTCCTCCCGATTGGGAGGAACTGGCCTGGAACTTCATCCAGGCCATGCAGGAGCGGCACGAGGATCTCGCCACCCGGGCCGCCTCCCAGCGCGCGCTGGAGACTTACGGCCCCTATTTCCCCAGCCTGGTCGGCGGTTCGGCGGATCTGACCGAATCCACCGGCATCCCCTGGGTCGGCTGCCGACCCGTCGATTTCGAGAATCCGGACGGCAACCTGATCTATTACGGCGCCCGCGAGTTCGCGATGAACGCCATCATGAACGGCCTGGCCCTGCACGGGGGCTACGTGCCGTTCGGCGGCACCTTCCTGATGTTCGCCGACTATTGCCGCAGCGCCATCCGCATGTCCGCCCTGATGAAGCTGCGTTGCGTGTTCATCCTGACCCACGACTCCATCGGCGTCGGCGGCGACGGCCCGACCCACCAGCCGGTCGAACACGTCGCCGGCCTGCGCATTATTCCCGGACTGTCCGTCTGGCGGACCTGCGACACCACTGAAACGGCGGCGGCCTGGAAAGCGGCGCTGGAGCGGCTCAACGGCCCGACCTGCCTGATTTTCACCCGCCAGAAGCTGCCGCACCAGGATCGGACCCCCGAGCAGGTGCGGGCCATCGCCCGGGGCGGCTACGTGCTGCTCGACTGCGGGGACGACCCGGAAGCGATCATCGTCGCCACCGGTTCCGAAGTGCAATTGGCGGTGACGGCCGCCCGGCAGTTGAACGGGCAGGGCCGGCGGATTCGGGTGGTGTCGATGCCGTCGGTGGACGTGTTCGACGCCCAGGATGCCGCTTACCGCGAGTCGGTGCTGCCGGCGGCGGTGACCCGGCGCGTGGTGGTGGAAGCCGGCGTGACCGCTCCCTGGTACAAATACGCCGGCCCCAAGGGCACGGTGATCGGCATCGATTGTTTCGGCGAGTGCGGCCCGCCCGAAACCATCTTCCAGCATTTCGGTTTCACCGCCGAACGGGTGGCCGCCGCCGTGGAAGCGCTATTCCTGGATGCTGCTTTTTAACAAATAGGGTTTAAACTTGATGATGTTGGGTCGGGCGGCGACGCCCGCCCGTCTTCTGATGAAAAACCACTCCACTGGAGGAAGAGAATGGCTATCAAGGTTGGTATCAATGGGTTTGGTCGCATCGGCCGCATGGTGTTTCGCGCCGCGGTGAAGGATTTCCCCGACATCGAAATCGTCGGCATCAACGATCTGCTCGAACCCGATTATCTGGCCTACATGCTGCAATACGACTCGGTGCACCGCAAGTTCGAGGGCAAGGTCGCGGTCGACGGCAACACCCTGATCGTCAACGGCAAGAAGATCCGCCTGACCGCCGTCAAGGATCCGGCCGAGCTGAAGTGGAACGAAGTGGGCGCCGACATCGTCGTCGAGTCCACCGGCCTGTTCCTGACCGAGGAAACCTGCAAGAAGCACATCGCCGCCGGCGCCAGGAAAGTCATCCAGAGCGCGCCCAGCAAGGACGACACCCCGATGTTCGTCTATGGCGTGAACCACGACAAGTACGCCGGTCAGGCCATCATCTCCAACGCGTCCTGCACCACCAACTGTCTCGCTCCAATCGCCAAGGTGCTGAACGACACCTGGGGTATCAAGCGCGGTTTGATGACCACCGTCCACGCCGCCACCGCCACCCAGAAGACCGTGGACGGCCCGTCCAACAAGGATTGGCGCGGCGGTCGCGGCATTCTGGAAAACATCATTCCGTCTTCCACCGGCGCCGCCAAGGCGGTGGGCAAGGTCATCCCCGAGCTGAACAAGAAGCTCACCGGCATGGCCTTCCGCGTTCCCACTTCCGACGTGTCCGTCGTCGACCTGACCGTCGAGTTGAACAAGCCCGCGTCCTACAAGGACATCTGCGCCGCCATGAAGGCCGCCGCCGAAGGCCCCATGAAGGGCGTTCTGGGCTACACCGAGGATAAGGTGGTCGCCACCGACTTCCGCGGCGAGAGCAACACCTCCACCTTCGACGCCGACGCCGGCATCGCCCTGGACGACAGCTTCGTCAAGGTCGTGGCCTGGTACGACAACGAGTGGGGCTATTCCTGCAAAGTGCTGGAAATGGTCCGGGTGATGGCCAAGTAGGCGGTCGCCACGCGGTGGCGGTTTCTTGCTGAACCGAAATCCATGCCCCCGCCGCCTTGGGTCTTGAGCCAGGCGGACGGGGGTTTTGCTTGTGGAGGAGAGAGCAATGAATTTCAAGCGCATGACCGATCTGGATCTGGCCGGCAAGCGGGTGTTCATCCGCGCCGACCTGAACGTCCCCGTCAAGAATGGCAAGGTGACGTCCGACGCTCGCATCACCGCCTCGATGCCGACCATCGAGCACGCGATGAAGGCCGGCGCCAAGGTGATGGTGACCTCGCACCTGGGGCGTCCAACCGAAGGCGAGTTCAAGGAAGAAGACTCGCTCCAGCCGGTGGCCGAGGTGATGGCCGCCAAGCTGGGCAAGCCGGTGCGGGTGATCCGCGACTGGGTGAACGGCGGCTTCGAAGTCGCCGACGGCGAGGTGGTGCTGCTGGAAAACTGCCGCACCAACAAGGGCGAAAAGAAGAACAACGAGGAAACCGCGAAGAAATACGCCGCATTGTGCGACATCTTCGTGATGGATGCCTTCGGCACCGCTCATCGCGCCGAAGCCTCGACTCACGGCGTCGCCAAGTACGCGCCGGTCGCCTGCGCCGGCATCCTCCTTACCGAAGAACTCGACGCCCTGACCAAGGCGCTGGCTAAGCCGGCCCGGCCGCTGGTCGCCATCGTCGGCGGCTCCAAGGTTTCGACCAAGCTGACTGTGCTGGAAAGCCTGTCGGAGAAGGTCGATCAACTGGTGGTCGGCGGCGGCATCGCCAACACCTTCCTCAAGGCGGTCGGCAAGAACGTCGGCAAGTCGCTGTGCGAGGACGATCTCGTGCCGACCTCCCAGGCGCTGCTGGAGAAAATGAAGGCGCGCGGCGCGAACATTCCCATCGCGGTCGACGTGGTCTGCGGCAAGAAATTCGACGCCGCTGAACCGGCGGTGCAGAAGGACGCCGGCGCGGTCGCCGACGATGACATGATCTTCGACATCGGCCCGAAGAGCGCCCAGGAACTGGCCGACATCATCATGAAGGCCGGCACCGTGGTGTGGAACGGCCCGGTCGGCGTGTTCGAGTTCGACCAGTTCGGCGAGGGCACCAAGACCGTCGCCATGGCGATCGCCAACACCAAGGCGTTCACCCTGGCCGGCGGCGGCGACACCATCGCGGCGATTCAGAAGTACGACATCTACGACAAGGTGTCCTACATCTCCACCGCCGGCGGCGCGTTCCTGGAGTTCCTCGAAGGTAAGGTCCTGCCCGCCGTCGAAATTTTGGAGACGCGCGCCAACGGCTGATTCCCGACAAGCGCCGGGCGGATACCCAACGGGCGGCTCAGGGCCGCCCGTTTCCTTTGGCGAAACGCCGAAACAACTTCCAAAAAGCGCGATGCGACGACGGCGATTTTGTCATAATGTTCAGTCCATCCGCACGGATGGTTGGAGCGGGCAAGACATTTTCACTCATTCATTCATTAGTCATCGCTAGAAAAGCCACTATGACCGTTATGCTTAAATCTCATGCCAAGGTTGGCGTTTACGTGGACGCCGCCAATATTTCCCGCAACGGCGGGCAACGCATGCAATATGACGTATTGCGCGAGTTCGCCTGCCGCGATCATGCCGAACCGCTTCGGCTGAACGTTTACCTGACCTACGACGAGGAACGCGCCGAAACCAACGCGGTCTATCGAGACAAGGCCCGCGCCTACCAGTCGGCCTTGCGCGAACTGGGCTACAAAGTCATCGAGAAACGGGTCAAATGGTTTCAGGACGAAGCCGGCAACCGCTACGGCAAGGCCAACGCCGATCTCGACATGGCCGTGGACGTGCTGCTGCAATCGGAGAACCTGGACCGGGTCCTGCTGGCGACCGGCGACGGCGACTTCGTGCAAGTGGTGCGCGCCCTGCAAAACAAGGGCTGCCGGGTCGAAGCCCTGGCGTTCGACAACGTGTCCGAGGAGTTACGCCGGGAATCGGACATGTTCGTGTCCGGTTACCTGGTGCCAGGCCTGCTGCCGACCCGGGGCGACGACTATTTCGCGCCGACCTGGGGGGCGATGGGGTCGCGGGTGCGCGGTTACTGCTATCACCACGACGACAACAAGAGCTTTGGTTTCATGCGGTTTCTGGTCAAGCTGTCACCCTATCTGTGGAAGACCGACTCGCGCGATCCCGACTCCCCGTATCGGACCGCGTTTTTTCACGACTCCAGCCTGCCCGATGGATTCAACGTGATGAAACTGCCGTCCCGCAACCATATCTTTGAATTCACCCTGGCCGAACCAAACGGCAAGCAGCCGGTCGCTACCGATATCCTGCTGGTCCACCCCGCCTTGTCCTGAGGAGTAAGGAAGGCTGAAACGACACGTCGAGGCTCATCCGTCGAGAACCATCATGCGTAATTGCCGAATCCCGAAATCCCTGGCCTGGTTGCCCCTGATTCTCGCGCTGAGCCTGACGGGGGCTTTCGCCAAACCGGTCGAACCGACCGGCGCGGAGATCGCCGCCGTCGCCGTCCCGACCCTGACCCCCACCGACCGGCAGGTCACGCTCGACAAGACCATCGCCGAACTGCTGTCCCAGCATCATTATCGCCAGAGTAAACTGGATGATCGGCTGTCCGCCCTGATCCTGGCCAACTATCTCGACGATCTCGATTTCGGCCGCGCCTATTTCCTGGCCAGCGACGTCGCCGGTTTCGAAAAGTACCGCAACACCCTGGACGATGCGCTGAAAAAAGGCGACCTGCAACCCGCCTACGACATCTTCAACGTCTATCTGCGCCGGTTGGCGGAGCGGACCGCCCGGATTCAGGCTCTGCTCCAGCAGGATTTCCGCTTCGACGTGAACGAGTCGCTGGACGTGAACCGCAAGAACGCGCCCTGGGCCAAGACGTCGGCCGAGCTGGACGACTTTTGGCGCAAGCGGCTCAAGCACGAGCTACTGACGCTGCTGCTATCCGGCAAGGATCGGGCCGCCGCCCGCGAGCTGCTGGTCAAGCGCTACGACAATCGCCTGCGGCAGGCCCAGCAAACCGCCAGCGGCGACGTGTTCCAGTTGTACATGAACGCGGTCGCCCAGGCCTTCGATCCGCATACCGCCTATTTCTCGCCGCGCAACACCGAAAACTTCAACATCCAGATGCGGCTGTCGCTGGAGGGCATCGGTTGCGTCCTGCGGATGGAGGAGGAGATGGTGACGGTGGTCGAGCTGGTCGCTGGTGGTCCCGCCGATCTCAGCCGGCAGATCAAGGCCGGGGACCGGATCGTGGCGGTGGCGCAAGGCGACAACGAACCCTGGCTGGACGTGGTGGGCTGGCGGCTGGATGACGTGGTGGAGCGCATTCGCGGTCAGCGCGGGACGGTGGTGCGCCTGAAGGTGCTGCCGGGCAAAGCTGGCGCGACGGCGGCGGAAAAAACCATTCGGCTGGTGCGCGACACCATCAAGCTGGAGAAGCAAGCCGCCAAGAGCGAGATCAAGACCCTGCGCGGTCCCGACGGCCGCGAGCTGCGGATCGGGGTGATCACCATCCCCACGTTCTACAGCGACTTCGAGGCCGCCCGCCGCCGCGATCCCAACTACCGCAGCACCACCCGCGACGTCCGGCGGCTGTTGGACGAGATGAACGGCAAAGTGGACGGACTGGTGCTGGATCTACGCGAGAACGGCGGCGGCTCCCTGCAGGAGGCGGTGGACCTGACCGGGCTGTTCATCGGCGAGGGGCCGGTGGTGCAGGTGCGCGACGCCAGCGGCGGCGTGGAAGTCGAACAGGACAACGAACCCGGCCGGGCCTACGACGGACCGCTGGCGGTGCTCGTGGATCACGCCAGCGCCTCGGCCTCGGAAATCTTCGCCGGCGCCATCCAGGATTACGGGCGCGGCCTGGTCGTCGGCGATCCCACCTTCGGCAAGGGCACGGTACAAACCCTGGTGGATCTGAACCGGCTCACCCGGGCCAAGGACCCACAGGGTCAACTGAAGCTGACCATCGCCAAATTTTACCGGGTCAGCGGCAGCAGCACCCAGCATCGCGGCGTTCGACCCGATATCGCCATTCCCTCGGCGGTGGACAGTGAAGAGGTCGGCGAGAGCGCGCAAAAGAACGCGCTGCCCTGGGATGAAATCGCCGCCGCTCGCTATCGCGGCGACCGTGGCGTCCAGACCTTGGCGCCCGAACTGGCCCGGCGACATCAGGCACGGATCGTCGGCGATCCCGACTATCAGGCGTTTCTGCGCGATCTTGAGTTCACCCGGCAGCAGCGGGACAAGAGCACGGTATCGTTGCTGGAAAGCCAGCGCCGGATCGAGCGGGAGCGGGTCGAAGCCTGGCAGCGGGAACGCGAGAACCGCTACCGCGCCGCCAAGGATCTGCCGCCGCTCAAGGCCGGCGACGAAATCCCGGAGGGCAAGGACAGCGCGATTCCGGACATGGCGCTGGAGGAAAGCACCCGCATCGTCGCCGATCTGATCGTGTTGAGCGGTTCCGGCAACGCGCTGGTCATGAGTCGCTAGCGGCATGGCGCCGGTGGCGCTGACGCTGGATGGAGCGCTGGCCGAGCGGCTGACCGCCGCGCTCGAGCGGTTGGCCGCCGCGTTGCCCAGCGCGCCGGAACCGCCGGACTGGGCGCGATATCGGGCGTTTCGGTGGCGGCGACTTGGCCCGCGCGGCCAGCCGCAACCGGTGCGGCATCCCCACCGGCTGCGGCTGGCCGACCTGCAACGGATCGACCGACAAAAAGCGGCCATGGATTTGAACGTGCGCCAGTTCCTGGCCGGCCGCCCCTGCAACAACGTCCTGTTGTGGGGCGCGCGCGGCACCGGCAAATCCTCGCTGATCAAGGCGCTGCTGAACGAGCACGCCGACCGGGGCCTGCGGTTGATCGAGGTGGACAAGCACGACCTGATCGATTTGCCGGACATCGTCGAACCGCTGTTCGAACGGCCCGAGCGGTTCCTGCTGTACTGCGACGACCTGTCGTTCGAAGCCAACGATCCCAGCTACAAGGCGCTCAAGGCGATGCTGGACGGCTCGATCAGCGCCGCGCCGGACAATGTGCTGCTGTGCGCCACTTCGAATCGCCGCCATCTGCTGCCGGAATACATGCGGGAGAATCAGGACGCCCGGATCGTCGAGGGCGAGTTGCACCACGGCGAGGCGGTGGAGGAAAAGATTTCGCTGTCGGAGCGCTTCGGACTGTGGCTGTCGTTCCATCCGTTCAGCCAGGACGATTACCTGGCCATCGTCAATTACTGGCTGGAGCAGCTTGGCTGGCCGGCCGGGCTGAACCACGCGGCGCGCGAGGAAGCCCTGCGCTGGGCGCTCCAGCGCGGGTCGCGCAGTGGCCGGGTGGCCTGGCAGTTCGCCCGCGACTGGGTGGGTCGGAGCAGCGTCTGATGGTCAGTGGCCGCGGTGCTGGGCGAAGGCGATCCGGTCGATCACCGCCATGACCAGCGCCGACACCACGAAGGTCAGATGAATGACGACCAGCCAGAACAACTGGTTATTCCACAGCGATACATCTTCTTGTCCCTGCACGGCGGTCATGAACGCCTTGAGCAGGTGAATGGAAGAAATGGCGACGATGGCGACCGCCAGCTTGACCTTGATGGTCGCCGCATCGATCTTGCCCAGCCAGGACGGTTTTTCCTGGCCCTCACTCACGTCGAGACTGGACACGAAGGTTTCGTAGCTGCTGAGAATCACCATCACCAGCAGGTTGGCGACCAGCGCCATGTCGATCAGGGCCAACGCCGACAAGACCAAATTCACCTCGGTGACGGTGGCGATAACGGCGAACAGGTGGACGATCTCCTGAAAGGCCTTGACCGTGAACAGGATCAAAACGGCGATCAGCGCCAGGTAGATCGGCGCCAGCAGCCAGCGGCTGAGCAGGATGGTGCGTTCGAGCAGGGTTTCGAGGGTTTTCATGCAATATCCGAAGGGTGATGACGCCGAACTTTTTCGGCGGTTCTTGGTTCGGGGTGGAGATTGAGTGGGCGGAAACTCGGTTTGGCTCCAGCACCGTTCGGGTTGCGCCCATCAGCAATCCAAACTCTGGGGCGCGGCGCGTAACCAGAACGTCACTGGACCATCGTTGGTCAGGCTGACCCGCATGTGGGCGCCGAAGCGGCCGGTCGCGACCGGCGCATGCCGACGCTGGGCTTGTTCGACCAGATAGCCGAACAGTCGTTCGCCCCCGGCCGGCGACGCGGCCGGGGTAAAGCTGGGCCGCATCCCCTTGCCAGTGTCGGCCGCCAGGGTGAACTGGGGGACCAGCAGCAGCCCGCCGCCGATCTCGCGCAGGCTCAAGTTCATCTTGCCCTCGGCGTCGGCGAACACCCGGTAGCCCAGCAACCGCTCCAGCAAGCGGTCGGCCTGGGTTTCGCCGTCGCCGCGCTCGATTCCAGTCAGTACCAGCAGTCCCGGCCCGATCGCGCCGATGCGGTCGCCGCCGACCTCGACCCGGGCCTCCGTGACCCGTTGCAACAACCCGATCATGCCAGCCGGTCCGCCAAGCCCTGGGTCGCGGTGATCAGCGCGTCGACGATGCCCGGTTCGCTGGCGGCGTGACCGGCGGGGGTGACGATGCGCAATTCCGCCTCCGGCCAGGCGCGGTGCAAGGCCCAGGCGTTGTCCAGCGGACAGACCACGTCGTAGCGACCATGGATGATCACGCCGGGAATGCCGCGCAATCGGCCCGCGTCGCGCAGCAGTCGATCCGGCTCCATGAAACAGTGGTTGATAAAGTAGTGGCACTCGATGCGGGCCAGGCTCAGCGCCCGGCGGGCCTCGCCGAACTGTTCGACCAGGGCTGGATTGCTTTCCAGCGTCAGCGTGGCGCCTTCCCATACCGACCAGGCCTTGGCCGCTCGCAACCGTTCCAGCTCGTTGCCGCTGGTCAGTCGCCGATAATAGGCCCGGACCAGATCGTCCCGTTCCCCCGCCGGGATCGGCGCCAGGAAGTGCTCCCACAGATCGGGGAACAGACGGTTGGCGCCGGCCTGATAGAACCAGTGAATGTCCTGATCGCGGCACAGGAAGATGCCGCGCAGGATCAGGCCCAGCACCCGCTTCGGGTGAGTTTCGGCGTAGGCCAGCGCCAGGGTCGAGCCCCACGAACCGCCGAACACCAGCCAGCGGTCGATGCGCAGATGTTCGCGCAGTTTTTCGATATCCGCCACCAGATGCCAGAGGGTATTGTCGCGCAGCTCGGCATGGGGACTGGACTGACCGCAGCCGCGCTGGTCGAACAGGACGATGCGGTAACGCCGGGGATCGAAGAACCGCCGGTGCAACGATTCGCAACCAGCGCCGGGACCGCCGTGCAGGAACAGGACCGGCAGGCCGCCCGGGATGCCGCATTCCTCGACATGCAGGGTGTGCCGGTCGTCCACGGCCAGGCGCTGGCTGGCGTAGGGCCGGATATCGGGAAACAGGACGCGCATGGGGGCTCCAGTTCAAGGCGGCGGCAAGGGCTTCGATTGCATCTCGTCGCCGCCGATTCTACCCGCAATCGGCCTGAATCCGACACTGGGCCTGGAAACCCAAGTCGCCACCAGGAGGGGCTGAACCCATCGGAGTCTACAAGCGTTGTGAGGAGGGAGAAAAAGCCGTCGCCTACTCCACCGTCACCGATTTGGCCAGATTGCGGGGCTGATCGACGTCGGTCCCCTTGAGGATCGCGACGTGATAGGCCAGCAGTTGCAGCGGCACGGTGAACACGATCGGCGCGATGGACTCGGGCACCGCGCCCAGCGACAGGACATGGGTATTAACGCCGCTCAGATGGGTATCCACCGCGCGGTCGGCGAACAGGAACAGCACGCCGCCGCGCGCCCGTACTTCCTGAAGATTGGACAGCACTTTCTCCAGCAAACCGTCCTTGGGCAGGACGCAGACCACCGGCATGTCCCCATCCACCAGCGCCAGCGGTCCGTGCTTGAGCTCACCGGCGGGATAGGCCTCGGCGTGGATGTAGGAAATCTCCTTCAGCTTGAGCGCCCCTTCCATCGCAATCGGATATTGCGGCCCGCGCCCCAGGAACAGGGCGTGATGTTTCTCGGCGAAATGCCCGGCCAGCCGCTCGATGGCGCCGTCCAGCATCAACGCTTCCTCCAGCGCCTTGGGCAGCCGTTCCAGATCCCGCGCCAGCGCGATCTCGTCGCTCTCGTTCAGGCCGTGCCGCCGGCCCAGCGCCAGCGCCAGCAGCCGCAGCGCCACCAGTTGGGTGGTGAACGCCTTGGTGGAGGCCACGCCGATTTCCCGGCCCGCGCGGGTCAGCAGGGTCAAGGCCGATTCGCGCACCAGCGAGCTTTCGGCCACGTTACAGATGGTCAGGGTGGACAAATAGCTGCGCTCCCTGGCCGCGCGCAACGCCGCCAGGGTATCGGCGGTTTCGCCCGACTGGGAAATGCTGACGAACAGCGTTCCCGGCGGGGTGACGCCACGGCGGTAACGGTATTCGCTGGCGACCTCGACCGCGCAGGGCACGCCCAGGTTTTCCAGCCAGTAGCGCGCCACCAGGCCGGCGTGATAACTGGTGCCGCAGGCGACGATGTGAACGCCCCGCGTTTGGTCGAACACCGCGTTGGCTTCCGGCCCGAAGCTGTCTTCCAGCAAGTGGCCCTGATGAATCCGGCCTTCCAGGGTCTCGGCGACCACCGCCGGCTGCTCGAAGATTTCCTTGAGCATGAAATGCCGGTAGCCGCTCTTGCCCGCCGCCGCGCCCATCTGCCCCGAATAGGCCATCGGCCGTTCCACGACCTGACCGCTCCGGTCGTAAATCGCGAAGCTCTCGCGCTGAACCTCGACCAGATCGCCTTCCTCCAGGAACACGAAGGTCTGAGTCACCGGCGCCAGCGCGAACACGTCCGAGGCGATGAAATGCTCGCCGATGCCGACGCCCAGTACCAGCGGACTGCCGGCCCGCGCCCCGATCAGCCGGTTCGGATCCTCGCGGCAAATCACGCCGAGACTGTAGGCCCCGGTCAAGCGCGCCACGGCCTGTTGCACCGCCGCCAGCAAGTCGCCGGTGATCCGCAGCTTCTGGTCAATCAGGTGGGCGATCACCTCGGTATCGGTGTCGGACTCGAAGCGGTAGCCGGCGGCGATTAACTCGGCCTTGAGTTCCTGGTAGTTTTCGATGATGCCGTTGTGCACCACCGCCACCGAGTCGCCGCTGATATGCGGATGGGCGTTGCGCTCGCAGGGTTCGCCGTGGGTGGCCCAGCGGGTGTGGGCGAGACCGAGCGGGCCACGCACCGGCTCCTGGCGCAAGCGCTCGGCCAGCGCCTGGACCTTGCCGACCGCGCGGACCCGGTGCAGGCGTTCGTCGCGGCTGTCCAGCGTGACGATGCCGGCCGAGTCGTAGCCGCGGTATTCCAGCCGCCGCAGCCCTTCGAGCAGAATGGGAGTGACGTTGCGTTCGGCGATGACGCCCACGATTCCACACATGACGATATCCAGAGGCAAGAAAATGGATTCAGGGTAGCGGCTTGTCCGCTGGCGGACAAGCTGTTCCCGTGGTCATCGTCGTCGTCGCATCCGCCGCCAGCCATTCCCGAAACAGCGCGTTCAACGATTCCAGGCCGGGTTTGGCCGTCGGGGCCAGGGCGGTGGGACCCTCGACCAGTCGCGCCAGTTCGGCCTTGATCCAGTCGCTCAGGATCGGAATACGCGGCCCCCAGGCCATTTCCTCGCCGCTCTGCTTGAGCCGGAGCAAGTGCTCGATGGCGTCGCGCAGCTCGCCGGACGGGATCAGGGTTTCCACCAGATCGCGGAACGGCATCGGTACCACTCCCCGCCCGCTTTCCAGCCAGCGCACCGCCAGCAGCGGGCGCAGCACGTAGAGGTATTTTTTCAGCCGCACCCGCTCGCCTTGCAGGTAGGCCCGGTCGTTACCCCGCGCCATGTGCAGATAGTGCCAGGCGCAACCCAGCGGGGAGTAACAGGTTGGCGTCAAGGCCAGCATCGCCTCGCGAAATCCCGGCTCCGCCTGGTAGACGATGGACGAGTGCAGCCACTCGAACAGCGGCGGGTTGGATTTGCGCATCAGTTGCAGGGACTTGCGCAGGTCCCAGCCGTTGATGTCCAACACATCTTCGATAGGCCGTTCGATCACGTCGCGGCGATGCTCTAGGTCGATGCTCAGGTACCAGTCGCGCGGGCGGACGTAAATGAAGCGCACGTCGTAGTCGCTGTCGGGCGAGGCGAAGCCCCAGGCCCGGCTGCCGGATTCGCAGGCGTACAAGACGCGGACTGCTTCGGTTTGCTCGATGGCCACCAGCCGTTCCAGGATGGCGGTGGTCATGCCCAATGGCGGGGTGGGGTCGATGGCGTTCATTCGGACTTCAGGACTATCCATTTTTACGCTGGCATAAGAAGAGGCGGGTGATCGTTAGCTTACCAAAAGGCGGCCTCCCAGTTCCCCATGGCCTGATCTGGATATCACCAGGGTTCTCGGCAAAGCCGTTATCATTTAATCGTATCACAACAAACTTGTTGCAATACAATTTTGTTGTGATACGATTAAGATTCGCAGCTTGTTGGGGAAAGTTTATGACCTGCTTTGGCCGAACCCAGGAAACCGCCGAACTTTGGCGCCTGTTCAACGAAGGACGCAATCTGCTGATGCTCGCGCCACGCCGGATCGGCAAGACGGTTCAAATCAATCACCTGCGCGACACGGCGGCGGAGCACGATTTTCGCGCCATCGTTTTGGAAGTGGCGGGCTTTCGAGAGGAAAAGGATTTCTTCCGCCAATGCTGCGCGACCATTCAGGAACAACTCTCGACCGGCGCCAAGGTCATGACCGCCTTCAGCGAGCGACTTTCGCGAGTGTGGCGCGGCCATGAAGGCGGCGGCGATTGGCGGCAAGCCCTGCTGCAAACCGACTGGCGGGAGTTCGCCAACCACCTGTTGGCTCATCTGGACGAGCATAAAAACGAGCCGCCCTGGCTGATTCTGGTAGACGAATTGCCCATCTTCGTTTTGGCTCTGCGCGAGCGCGGCGGGGTTCAGGCGGTCAGCGATTTCCTCTACTGGCTGCGCAACATGCGCCAGAAATACCGCCGGGTGCGCTGGCTTTATACCGGTTCCATCGGTCTGGACAGCGTTGCGCGCCGCGATAGCGTGGAAGGAGCCTTGAACGATCTGGACGTGTTCCCGTTCGCCCCTTTTGCCCCCGATACCGCCCGCGCCTTCCTGGCCGACATCGCCAAGCGGCGCGGCCGTACCTTGCACGAAGACGCCGCCGAGGTCATCCTTCACCGCCTGGGCTGGCTTTCGCCCTACTACCTGGAAAAAGTCGCCGAGGACGCCTGCGCCTTGGCCGGGACTGGTGGCGTTCTGGACCTGTCGCGCGCCCAAGCCGCTCTGGACCGGATGCTCGACTTGGAGAAACGCACCTACTGGAGTACATGGCGGGAACATCTGGACCGCAACTTCACCGATCCCGAACGCAGCCGCCTCTACGCCGTGCTGGAAACGGTTGCCAAGAGTGACGCGGGGGCGGGTTCCGACGCGCTGCTTCCCGTGCTGAACCGGGGCGGCGAGCCGGTGAGCGAAGCGGTTTTGCGTCACTTGCTCGATACCTTGCTGGTCGATGGCTATCTCGCTGTGGACAGCGAGCGCCGCTACCGTTTCCGCATGAACCTGTTGCGCGAGTGGTGGCTGCGCTACGTGGTGTTGTGAGTGGCCGCGATGGGCAAGCTCATCAATCTCGCCGTTTACAACCCGGCCATTCTCGACGACGCCGATTTTCTCGCCGGCTTTGTCGCCCGCCAGGACCTGGCCGCCTCGCTGCTGGCCCGGCTGGGCGAAATCACGCCGCGCGGTCAGGCCCGGCACCATCTCATTCTCGGTCAGCGGGGGATGGGCAAGACCAGCCTGTTGCGCCGCTTGGCCCTCGGCGTGCGCGAGGATGCCGCGCTGGCCGCCGTGCTGTTGCCGCTCACCTTCCGGGAAGAGCAATACAACGTCCACAACCTGCACACGTTTTGGCTCAACTGCCTGGATGCTCTGGGCGATTATTTCGAGAAAACCGGCCAGGCCGACAAGGCCGACGAAATCGACCGCGACACCGCGACGCTGATGCGCGGCAACATAGACGTTGAAGGCGGCGCCGCGCTCGACGTTTTCAAGCGTTGGGCGAAGCGCGAAGGCCGCCGCCCCCTGTTGCTGCTGGACAATATCGATTTCATCCTTGATGGGCTGGAGGTCCAGCACTGGAGCCTGCGCCGGATCATGCAGGAAGCGGGCGGCATCGTGGTGGTCGGGGCATCCGCCGCCTATCTCGAAGCCACCGCCGACCCCAAGGGCGCTTTTTACGATTTCTTTCAGGTGACCGTGCTGGAAAAGCTCGGTCAAGACGAACTCATCGCCTGCCTGCGGCGACTCGCCCAGGAGCGCGGCGAGGAAGGGCGCAAGGTGCTGAACGTCCTGAACTGCGATCCAGGGCGCATCCGCGCTCTGCACGATCTCACCGGCGGCAATCCGCGCACCTTGATATTGCTGTATCTCCTGCTCGAACTCGACGCCGAGGGCGATGTGTTCTCCGACCTCGAACGTCTGCTCGATCAAGTGACCGTGCTGTACAAGGCCCGAGTGGAAGACCTGGCGCCGCAAGCCCGCGTGGTGCTCGACACCGTGGCCTTGGCCTGGAATCCGATCACCGCCGCCGACATAGCCACCGCGACCGTGCTGGATACTTCGGCCGTCTCCGCGCAACTGGACCGCTTGCAGAAAAACGGCGTGGTCGAAAAGGTCAGCCTGTCTTCCACCACCCGCGCCGGCTTCCAACTGGGCGAGCGTTTCTTCAACATCTGGTATCTGATGCGCCACGGCCCGCGTCGCCAGAAAACCCGGTTGCGCTGGCTAACAAGCTTTCTGCGGGGTTTCTATTCCCCCAGTCAACTGACCGAGCGGGCGCTCGAATTATTGAAAGGCAATAGCCGGAATGGCTTAGAGCGCGGCCACTATGCAATGGCTTTGGGTGAAGCTGTCGATGACAAGGGCTTGCGCCATCTACTCGCGCAAGAAGCTCGCACCGAGTTCGCGAGTTTCGCTGCCGCCAGTGGTAAGCGATTGGAAGATATAGTTGACTTGGAGGGTTTGCCCACACCAAGCACTGCACAGGAATGGTTCGGTATGGGATCGTGGTTACATGGACGGTTAGGTCGTTACAACGAAGCCGAGGCCGCCTACCGCCAAGCCATCGCGCTGGATCTCAAGTTCGCCTCACCTTGGAATGACTTAGGTAATCTGCTGCAAGAACATCTCTTCCGCTACGAGGAAGCCGAAGCTGCCTACCGCCAAGCGATTGCAATAGATTCCAAGTTCGCTTGGCCTTGGTACAACCTAGGTAATCTAATGCGTAAACTTGCAAATTACGGTGAAGCCGAAACCGCCTACCGCCAAGCCATCGCGCTGGATTCCCAGTTTGCCTCGCCCTGGAACAACTTAGGTAATCTGCTACAAGACTATCTAACCCGTTATAAAGAAGCTGAGACTTGTTATCGCCAAGCAATCAAAATCGACTGGGGATATATTTTACCGTGGATTAATCTAGGTTGCTTGTTGCATGACCACCTTGCCCGTCATGAAGACGCCGAGAATGCTTACCTCCAAGCCATAAACCTGAATGCTTCAAACGATACGGCCAAAGCCTGTCTAGCCTTTTTCTACTACGCCCAACCAGACAAATACAGTGAAGCCGAGGCACTGTTCGAAACAGTGGAAGCTCGCCTGCCTTCATCCAAATCAGGGTTACTGCGCGCCTTTCGTGCCTTGGCAATGGACAATTTTGGCGAGGCCTGTTCGGTTCTGGAAGCACTTATCAAAGAAGACAAAGGAATAGAATTTAATCCCATCAATCGCGATTTATTACGACTGCTTCGCCTAGCCGCCGAACGCGGCTACGGCGACAAGCTGATCGCTTGGTTGGATGAACAGGGTTATGCCGACCATTACTGGCCTCTGCGCGTGGCTTTCGACGCCTATCTGCACGGCGAGGCCAAGCTGATGGACGTGAATCCCGAAGTGCGCGGCGCGGCCAAACGAATTTACGACTGGCTGGACAGTGCCCGCCGCGCCCAAGCGGCTAAAACCGAGGAAAGCGGCAAGGCCCCACAGCCTAAACGCAAGAAGGTCACTCGAAAAACCGCTCCTCCGCCAGCAACGGCACCACCCGCTGGATGATCGGGTCGGCGGCGAACCGTTGCTGGATGACACCGTCGCGCAAATGATTGGCCAGCGCGATCAGGATCATGCTCTGATCCAGCGCCAGATAGTTGTAGGCCACCTGGCCAGTTTTCGGGTCCACTGCGTCGTAGAAGCCGAAGTCACCGTACAGCGGATAGCGTTCCGCCAGTTGGCGCAGATTGGCCGTGGCCGCCGCCGGCTCGGTCAGCAACGCCAGCGCCGCCGCGTGCGGCGTGACCGCGCCGGCGGGATAACCGCGCGCCCCGAGCACCCGCGCGCCGTATTCGCCATAGCCGTCGCCGCCCGGCGTCGAACTTGGCGACAACCCCCAGACCGGATAGCCCAGATGCTCCAGCGTGAACCGGCGGCTCAGTTCGGTATGCGCCAGGGCGTTTTGCCCCAGACTGGCCGGCGCGTACCGTAACTCGTCCAGCACCAGCAGCGGCATCAGCGCCTCAAACAGGCTGCCGCCCCAGGACGGCAGATATTTCAATCCTTTCCACGAATAGTAGCCGCCGGGGAACGTGACACCGTTGACGGTCTTGTCGGCGCGGCCCTTGGGCGATTGCGACTGCCAGTTGAAGCGGGCCGGGAAGGTGCGGGCCATGCGATACCAGTGTTCCACTGGCGCCTCGCCCTTGCCGATGGCGATCAGACTACCCAGCCGTGCCTCGCTGTACAGCAAGCCATAGCTGTATTCCGACCGATGCGGCAGGTGGACGTAATAGCCGTGCATCATCAACTGTTCGACCGGGTCGTAGAAGAAGCGGTAATCCTCTCGTTCGATCAAGCGGGTACAACGCGCCGCCAGTTCGGGAACGCTGTTTCTCACCACCATCAATCCGGCGGTCAGCCAGGCCGAATCCACGAACGAGAGAAAGTTGCTGGTGCGCTCCAGGGTGGTGGTGTCGTAGTAGTTGAAGAAAAAGCCGTGACGGGTTTCCAGTCGTTCCAGGGTGGTCAAGGTCCGGTCGAGCCGCGCCCGGGCTTCCTCCGGCCCGATCAGGCCCAGTTCCCAGGCCGCGACGATGCTGATCAGGTACAGGCCGATGTTCGTGACGTTGGTGTAGTCGCCCAGCCAGGCGCGTTCGGGCTCCATCGAGCCATGCAGGCGCACGGTGTCGAATGGCAAGCCGTGGTCGCGGTCGCTGAGCGCTGCCAGCCCGCGCCAGGTGTCGCGCGCCAGCCGCCACAGGAAGGCCAGGTCATCGGCCGGACGTTCCGCCGGATCGGTCAGCAGCCGCGTCGGCCAGCCGGCCAGTCGGGCGCGGATGTGGGGTTGCGCCGCCGCCTTGCCGCCCAAGCTGTTCTCCCAGGCGGTCTTTTGCGGTGGGATCACCGGATCCCGGATGCTGGGGCCAGGGTCGCCGGTCTTGATCAGGGCGATGTCGTCCAGCCAGTAGGCGCCCGTGTGGACCGGCGAGCGGCGCGGCTGCAGCACGACCCCGAACTGACGCAGGCGCCGCCAGTCGGCGATACCGTTCATGTGGTTCAGCGGGGTTCGAACCCGCTGCCAGTCGTCGGTAATTCCCGCGATCACGGTGCTGCCCTGGCGCACCAGACTGGGTGGGGCGTTCGGCAATGGCTGTTTGAACTCGATCTTCAGCGCATCGGCGTAACCAACCGCCGGATCGCCGCGAATCCAGAATTCCAGATGATCGTAAGCCGAGGCGTCGAGATCGGGCAGGGTGATTTGCCAGCCGAGATTGCCGGTGGCGTCGGGGGCGAAGTGGTAGCCGAGACGCAGCGCCCGGCCGCGCTCCGGCTCGGACGCGGGTTCCAACCGATACCCGACCCGGCCGGTCCAGCGACCTGGTTCAGCAGCCCAGCCACTCATCGTTCCGCCCAGGTTGGGAGCGCCATCAAGCCGCTCGAAATCATGCAGCAACAGGGGGGCGGTGGCGGGTTCGGCGGCCCAGACAGGCCACGGGGAGCACAGGAGCAGCCCGCCAAGCAGGGCGAGCGGGAGGCGGAACCGGGTGGACATGGCAAGCAAAAACGAGATGGCGCAACTTGGCGTGAAGAGAAGCTTTCAGAACTTCATGTCCTCGAAGAACTTCTTGACCCCATCCAGCCAGCTCCCCTGCTGCGGAGTATGGCGCTTGCCGCCCGCCTCCATGGTTTCGGCAAACTGCTGCAACAATTCCTTCTGTTCCCGGGTCAGGTTGACCGGCGTTTCCACCACCACCCGGCACAACAGATCGCCGGTTGGGCCACCGCGCACCGGTTTGACGCCTTTGTTGCGGATCCGGAACACCTTGCCGGTCTGGGTTTCGGGTGGAATCTTGAGGCTCAGGCGCCCGTCCAGGGTCGGCACCTCCAAATCGCCGCCCAGCACCGCCGTGGTGAAACCGATCGGCACTTCGCAGTAAAGATCGCTCTCCTCGCGGGTGAAGATGGGATGCGGTTTGACCTGAATCTGCACGTACAGATCGCCCGGCGGCCCGCCATGTTCGCCGGCCTCGCCCTCGCCGGACAGCCGGATGCGGTCGCCGTTGTCCACGCCCGCCGGCACCTTGACCGATAGCGTCTTCTGTTCCTCCACCCGGCCGACGCCCCGGCAGGTCTCGCAGGGTTCGGGAATGACCGTGCCGCGCCCCTGACAGCGCGGACAGGTCTGCTGGATCGAGAAGAAGCCCTGTTGCATCCGCACCTGACCGACGCCGCGACAGGTCGGACAGGTGGTGGGCTTGGTGCCCGGCTTGGCGCCACTGCCGGCGCAGGCGGCGCAGGTCACCAAAGTCGGCACCCGTATCTTGGCGGTGGTGCCGAACACCGCCTCTTCCAGCGTCAAGTCCAGGGGATAGCGCAGGTCGGCGCCCCGGTAGCCTTGCGCGCCGCCGCGCGCCCCGCCGAAAATGTCGCGGAACACCCCGCCGAAAATGTCGCCCAGATCGGTGGGGCCACCGAAACCGCCGAAGCCGCCGCCCGCCGAACCGTCCACGCCGGCGTGGCCGAACTGATCGTAAGCGGCCCGCTTGCGGGCGTCGCTCAGCGCCTCGTAAGCCTCCTTGGCCTCCTTGAATTTTTCCTCGGCCACCTGATCGCCAGGATTGCGGTCGGGGTGATACTTCATCGCCAGCCGCCGATACGCCTGCTTGATCTCGGCTTCGCTGGCGTTGCGGGCCACGTTGAGGGTTTCGTAATAGTCGCGTTTGGCCATGTTTCGGTGTTGGTCGCGGAACTCGCGGGTCGATACATTCAAAACCAAAAATCCGGGAAGGTCTCATAACCCTCCCGGATTCACGGTTTGGCGCGGGCGAGACGCCTTACTTCTTCACTTCCTCGAATTCGGCGTCCACCACGCCGTCGTCGGCTGGCTTGTGGCCGCCAGCAGCGCCGCCGTGCGGACCGCCCTGCGGACCGCCTTCCGGTCCGCCGCCGGACTGGCCGTAAATCCGCTCGGCCAGCTTGCCGGACGCCTCGGCCAAGGTCCGGGTCTTGGCCTCGATCGCGCCCTTGTTGTCGGTCTTGACCGTGGTGCGCAGGTCGCTGATCGCCGCCTCGATGGCCGACCGCTCGCCGCCTTCCACCTTGTCGCCCAGATCGCGCAGGGTTTTCTCGGTGGCGTGAATCAGGTTCTCGGCCTGGTTGCGGGCGTTGACCAGTTCGTGGAACTTGCGGTCTTCGTCGGCATGGGCCTCGGCGTCGCCGACCATCCGCTTGATCTCCTCCTCGGACAGGCCGGAACTGGCCTTGATCACGATGCGGTTTTCCTTGCCGGTGGCCTTGTCCTTGGCCGAGACGTGCAGGATGCCGTTGGCGTCGATGTCGAAGGTCACCTCGATCTGCGGCACACCGCGCGGAGCTGGCGGAATATCCTGCAAATCGAACTTGCCCAGCGATTTGTTGGCCGCGGCGACCTCGCGCTCGCCCTGCAGCACGTGCACCGTCACCGCCGTCTGGTTGTCGTCGGCGGTGGAGAACACCTGGGTCGCCTTGGTTGGGATGGTGGTGTTCTTCTCGATCAGCTTGGTCATCACCCCACCCAGCGTCTCGATGCCGAGCGACAGCGGAGTGACGTCGAGCAGCAGTACGTCCTTGACCGTGCCACCCAGCACGCCGCCCTGAATCGCCGCGCCGACCGCCACCGCCTCGTCCGGGTTGACGTCCTTGCGCGGTTCGCGGCCGAAGAATTCGCGCACCTTCTCCTGTACCTTGGGCATCCGGGTCTGGCCACCGACCAGCAGCACGTCGTCGATCTGCCCGACGCCGATCCCGGCGTCCTTGAGCGCAATCCGGCAGGGTCCGATGGTCTTGTCCACCAGATCCTCGACCAGCGCTTCCAGCTTGGCGCGGGTCAGCTTCAGGTTCAGATGCTTCGGGCCGCTGGCGTCCGCCGTGATGTACGGCAGGTTGATCTCGCTCTGCTGGCTGGAGGACAGCTCGATCTTGGCCTTTTCCGCCGCTTCCTTCAGCCGCTGCAAGGCCAGCGGGTCGTTGGCCAGATTGATGCCGCTCTCCTTCTGGAACTGGTCGATCAGGTAGTCGATGATCCGCTTGTCGAAGTCCTCGCCACCCAGGAAGGTGTCGCCGTTGGTCGACAGCACTTCGAACTGTTTTTCGCCGTCCACCTCGGCGATCTCGATGATCGAGATGTCGAAGGTGCCGCCGCCCAGGTCGTAGACCGCGATCTTGCGATCCTTGGAGCTGGATTTGTCCATGCCGAAGGCCAGCGCCGCCGCCGTCGGCTCGTTGATGATGCGCTTGACTTCCAGGCCGGCGATGCGGCCGGCGTCCTTGGTGGCCTGGCGCTGGCTGTCGTTGAAGTAGGCCGGCACCGTGATCACCGCCTCGGTGACCGGGTGGCCGAGGTAATCCTCGGCGGTCTTTTTCATCTTCATCAGCACCCGCGCCGAGATTTCCGGCGGGGCCATCTTCTTGCCGTGCGCCTCGACCCAGGCGTCGCCGTTGTCGTTCTTGACGATCCTGTAGGGCACGAGGTCGATGTCCTTCTGCACCTCCGGCTCGCTGAAACGGCGACCGATCAGGCGCTTGACCGCGAACAGGGTGTTGCGCGGGTTGGTGACCGCCTGGCGCTTGGCCGGCTGGCCGACGGTGATCTCGCCGTCCTCAAGAAAGGCGACGACCGAGGGAGTGGTCCGATCGCCTTCGCTGTTCTCAATCACCCGGGGCTTGCCACCCTCCATGATCGCCACGCAGGAGTTGGTGGTGCCCAGGTCGATGCCGATAATCTTGCTGCTGCTCATTGGCCACGCTCTCTGTACGCTGAATTCGGTTTAAAAATCTTTTCCTGCCGTTGGATGTGGGGGCGGAACGACGGGTTTTCAATGGGTTTCGCGGGATTTAGCCGGCCGGCTTGGGGATGGCCTGGGCCACCAGCACCTTGGCCGGGCGAATCAACCGGTCGTTGAGCAAATAGCCCTTTTGCAGCACCTGGATCACGGTATTCGGCTCGGCCTGGTCGGTCGGCGCCATGGCCATCGCTTCATGCTCGTTCGGATTGAACCTGGCGCCGAGCGGATGGATCTCGCGGGCGCCGAACTTTTCCATCGCCGCCGCCAGTTGCCGGAGCGTCAGTTCGACGCCTTCCCGCAGCCTGGTCACGTCCACGGCATCGCCACTGGCCGCCGCCAGCCCCAGTTCCAGACTGTCGCGCACTGGCAGCAGTTCGCCGAAAAACCGCTCCAGCGCGAACTTGTGGGCGTTCTGCACATCGCGCTCGGCGCGCTTGCGCAGGTTTTCCATCTCGGCGTGGGTGCCCAGATACAGTTTCCAATGTTCGTCGGCCTTGGCCAGCGCCTGGTCCAGATCCTGTTGCAGCGCGTCGAATTCTTCGCGGCTGATCGGAAGGGCATCCTCGGATTCGGCGGCCGGCGCGACCGCGGGTTCCGCGAAGGGATGCGCCGATTCGGGGGTCTCCGGCTGGACGCGAGACTCCAGCGTGGGGTCTGCTTGGGTCATGATCGTTCTCCGTCACCGATGAAATTGCGCGCGGGCGGACGAAATGCCGCCCCGGTCGGGAAAGACTTGGGGCGCAATCGGGGAAATTCAAGCCGGCGCTGGCCGGCGAAACCCGGAAAGCGGTAAAGCGCGTCGGCGCGCCGCGGTCGGGGATAGCATGGAGGGCGGATCAGCCGTTCTCGCCCGGATGAGGGGATGATGGCCGCGTCTCCCAGCGCCAGGCATGCGCAATGATCGTCGCCAGCTCGGCGTGGCGCGGCGCCCAGCCCAGTTCGGCCCGCGCCCGCCGCGCATCCGCCACCAGCCGCGCCGGATCGCCGGGCCGCCGCGCGCCGTATTGCACCGGGATGGCGCGGCCGGTGACGGCGTGGGCGGTTTCGATCACTTCCCGCACCGAGAAACCGTTGCCATTGCCGAGGTTGTACGCCGCGCCGTCGCCGCCCGCCCACAGCCGTTGCAACGCCAGCAGATGCGCCTCGCACAGGTCGGCCACGTGGATATAGTCGCGGATGCAGGTGCCGTCCGGGGTGTCGTAGTCGGTTCCAAACACGGTGACGCCCGGCCGGCGCCCCGCGGCCGCTTGCAGCACCAGCGGGATCAGGTGGGTCTCCGGTTCGTGGCGTTCGCCCAGTTCGCCGTCCGGGTCGGCGCCGGCGGCGTTGAAATAACGCAGGCAGACCGATTTGAGCCCATACGCCACGTCATAGTCTTGCAGCATCTGCTCGACCATCCACTTGCCGCGCCCGTAGGGATTGATGGGATTTTTCGGATGGTCCTCGGCCATCGGGACGCGGACCGGCTCGCCGAAAATCGCCGCCGTGGACGAGAACACGAAGGAGCGGACCCGATGCGCCACCATGGCGTCCAGCAGATACTGGGTCTTGAACACGTTGTTGAGATAATACTTGGCCGGCTCGCGCACCGATTCGCCCACTTGAATGTGGGACGCGAAATGCATCACCCCATCGACGCGCTGGGTTTCGAGCAATTCGTCCAGCACATCCCGCTCGCCCAGATCGCCCAGCACGAAGCGGCCACCCACCACCGCGTCCCGGTGACCGGCGGACAGATTGTCCAGCACCGTGACATTAAAGCCACGCTGGCTCAGCAGCTTGACCATGTGGGAGCCGATGTAGCCCGCTCCGCCGACGACCAGTACGTGCATGGCGCTTCATCCGCGATCCGGCGCCGCCGGTCCGTGCTCCACTAGCGGCCACCCTGCAAGCGCAGCAAGCGCTCCATCAACTGTTCGATTTCGGCTTCCAGGGCGCTGCGTTCCTGTTCGGCCCGAGTGGCGTGGGTGGCCAGTTTTTCCTCCAGCGCCTGACGATCGCGTTGCGCCTGCTCCAGTTGCTGGCGCAGTTCCAACTCGCGCGAAGCCGACGGGGTGCCGGGGCTCGGCGCCGTCTGTTCGCGCATCGCCCGCCGCTCGGCATGCAACCGTTCCACTTGTTCCCGCAATTTCTGACGTTCCTCGTCCCAGGCCGCCTGCCGCCGGTTCAACTCCGCCGTCGCCTCGGACCGCGCCTGCTCCACCAGCAGCGCGCTGTCCAGCCCCAGGGACGAGTTGCCGCCGGAGCGCGCCTTTTGCAGCGCCAAATTGTCCTCCAGGGTATTCATCTGGATCTGCAACGCCAGGCGTTCGCGTTCCCACGCTTCCTGCTGTTGCTCCAATCGCTGGTCCAGCCCTGACTTGTCCTGGTGCAGCGCCTGGTACTGCTGCTCCAGGTGCGCGGCTTGCAAGCTCAGGTTCTGGCGCTCCCGATCCCACCGCGTGCTGTCCTGGGCATAGCGATCCTGCAACGCCACCTGTTCCTGTTCCAGCCGCAAGATCGCGCCCCGCAACCGGGTGGCTTCGCGCAGGTAGGTCTGCTGTTCCTGCTCGCGCTGCGTCTCCAGGTCGGCGATCCGCTTTTCCAGCTTGAGATGTTGTTCGCCCGCCTCGGCCAATTGTTCCTCAAGTCGTTGCTGTTGCTGCAGCGCGGCTTGGCGGCTCTGGTAGGCCGTGGACTGCGCATCGAGCAAATCCGCCTGCAACCCATTGTTCTTCGATTGGATTTCCGCCAGCTCCGCCTGCGTCGCCCTCTGTTCGCGCCGCAACGTCTGATAAGGCAGGAAATAGACCCCGACGCCGCCCGCCACCGCGCCGGCGAGCACTCCGATTACTAACGAGAGGATATCGATCATGTTCTTGGATCCACTGGTATTTTTTAAACCTGGCTTCAACCCGATCCATCGCGGGCCGTCCGTCTCTCATCGCAACCCGTAGACCAGCAGCGCCGCGCCGATACCCGCCGCCGCCGCGCAACCCGCCGCCAGATAAAGGTGGCGCCGCAGCTCGCGCTGGGCTTCCGCCAACAAGTTTCGCGTCACCCGCGCCGCCACCGCCGCCGGGCTTTCCTCGGCGTGGGCGGCGGCGCGCGCTTCCTCAACCGCCTGCAAGGCGGATTCCCGGGCCGCGGCGAGAGCGGTTTCGCGCGCGGCGCCGATCGCGGCCTCCTGAGCGGCGGTGCTTCCCTTGCGCGTGGCCTCGGAAAATCGCGCGCTCAATTGTGGCACCAGTTGATCGGTGAACGCATGTAGCTGGCTCTGGCAAACTCGCGCGGCGATCTCCTGGATCAGTTGCTCGATCTCCGCCCGCCCCTCCCGCTGGAAGGTCTTCACTTGTTCTTCCACCAGCGGCGGTAATCGGGCTTGAAGCGCGGCCTCGATCGTCCCTTCGGTATCTACCGTCGGCGGCTGCCAGTTCGCCAGTCGGGCTTCGACGACTTGGGTGGCGATTCGTTTGATGGCTTCTTCCTGGCCCAGATCGAATTCCAGCCGCAGTTTGGCGACCACGTCATTGACCAGTGGCAGCACCTGCGATTCGACGGCGTTGTAGAAAAACTGCTCGGATTTTTCGAGGATGAGTTTTTCGACCGACTCGGCGGTTATCCCTTCGCCAGCCGGCGCTGGCGCCGCGGCCGGATTAATGGCGGCGTTGAGCAAGGCGTTCATTCGTTCAAGGAGCGAGCTGAGCGCCTCCGGCGTCGCGGGCTTGGTCAGGACATCCACGGCGCCCGCCGCATGCGCCTCGTTCCGATACGACGGCTCGTCCTTGGACGTGTACATCGCGGCCGGAATGCGGGCGGTGGTCGGTTCGCTCCGAATTCGGCGCAACGCCGTCAGCCCGTCCATGCCGGGCATGGTGTGATCCATGAAGATCACATCCGGTTTTCGGTCGCGCAAATAGGCCAGCGCCTCTTCGGCGGAATCCGCCGTGTCCACGGTCATGCCGAGATTTTGCAAGATCTTGCGCAGCATCAGCCGCGCGGATTTGGAGTCATCCACCACAAGAACATGTCGGATTGTCATAACCCCCCCTGGCTTTCCATGTGAATTAGCAGAATTTCCGCTTTGGAAGCACGATGACCCTGGTCAGTGTCCGTCACGAGGATCGCGAACGCAACGACCTTGCGGTGGTGATAATCCATCGCGCCATGGCGCGATAACCCGTGACAGGGCGACCATAGTAATGATAATACGAGAAACACCCTCAACAACAAAGAGACGATCCAGCCGATTTCGCGCCGCCGGCGCGTGGACGACGCCTATCGGTGACGGGTAGTGCTTCAGACGTGGATATAGATTCATTAACTTGCTTTATGATCAATGTGTTGTAAGCATTTTTCGATATCCATATCCAGATTAGAAACACCACCTTGGTGACGAAGCCCGATCGCCGCATTCCGGGGAGGCCCAACGGAATGCATGACCTGAAGCATAGCAAGCCGTCCCCACGAAAGAGATGGGGAACCACGAAGCGCGACGAACGATCCCGGCGCGCTAGGCCTGTCGCCGCAACAACACGTAAATCGCCCCGGTTCCGCCGTCCACCGGTCGGGCGGAACAGAACGCCAGCACCTCGTCGCGCTGGCGTAGCCAATGGTTGACTTTTTGTTTCAACACCGGTCCCCGTTGACGGGAACCATTGCCCTTGCCATGCACGATCCGCACGCAGCCCAGACTGTCGCGGCGAGCGCGCCGCAGAAATTCCCCCAGCGATTCCCGAGCCGTCGTCACCGTCATCCCGTGAAGATCGAGCGCCGCTCCAACCTGAAACTGACCGCGTCGAAGCTTGCGCAACACCGTCTGCCGCACCCCCTCCTGGCGGTAGTACAATTCCTCGCCAGTATCCAGCTCCGCCGGCTCAAAACAGTTGGACAGCGTATCGGCCAGCGCCTGCCGCTCGTCGGCCTCGGTGAAGCGGGGAATCGGCGCGGGATGAAAGCGAGTCGGCTCGATCCGGTCGCAACGCAACGGCTCGACCGGACCGACGGCCTGCCGAAACAGCGCCCGGTCTTGCGGGTCAAGAATGAATGGCTTGGTCATGGACGCCTCGGCGGGAACGCGGGGAAGTTCGGCCAGGACAGCGAACAACGGTCATTTTAACGTCAACGCCGCCGGATACCCTATGGGATATCGGCCCGTCGGCCGCACGGGAGGAACGCCAAATCATGCGCATTCTGGTCAGCAACGACGACGGTTATCAGGCGCCCGGTCTGCTACGGCTGGTCGCCGCCTTGAGCGAACTGGCGGAGATCACGGTGGTGGCGCCGGACCGCGACCGCAGCGGCGCCAGCAATTCGCTTAGCCTCAAGAATCCGCTGTACGTCACCCAGCACGACAACGGTTTTCACAGCGTTGAGGGCACTCCCACCGACTGCGTTCACCTCGCCATCACCGGCCTGCTGGAGCAAGAGCCGGACATGGTGGTGTCCGGCATCAACAGCGGCGCCAACCTGGGCGACGACGTGATTTATTCCGGCACAGTGGCGGCGGCGATGGAAGGCCGCTTTCTGGGTTTTCCCGCCATCGCGGTTTCCCAGGCCTCCCTCCGCCCGGCGCATTTCGACACCGCCGCCCGCATCGCCGTCTGGCTGGTGCGGCGCTTGCGCGAACGGCCGCTGCCGCCGGACACCATCCTCAACGTCAACGTCCCCGATCTGCCCTGGGAACGGCTCGCCGGGTTCCGGGCCACTCGCCTCGGCCACCGTCACAAATCCGCGCCCGTCATCAAGAGCGCCGATCCACGCGGCCGGCCGATTTACTGGGTGGGGCCGCCCGGCCCCGAGCAGGACGCCGGCCCCGGCACCGACTTCCACGCCGTGCATGCCGGCCAGGTGTCGATCACGCCGCTGCAGGTGGACTTGACGCGCCACGGCGCGCTCGGTTCCCTGACGGAATGGCTGAGCGCCGGGCAGCCTTGGCAGTCGGGTTAGGATGGTTTTTTGTTGTACCGGATAGGCATTTCGTCAGTAGACGAAGGGTATGAAAAAAGTTTATCATCATCAAACGCTTGGAATACGCACCCAGGAGCAGCCGATTCCGCGGTTCCAGCGTCGGCCCCGGCCAGGGACGGGACTCCCGCCAGTCCCTCCGAAGCGAACGCCGATTTCCGACCCAAAAATAAAAGACGCGGCCGACATCGGCCCAAGCGTCGACACAGAGAACCTACCAAGCGAAGCCCATGAGGAGGTCATCGATGTCCCGACGGATTGCCGTCTGTCTGGAAATGGTGGTGTGTGAAGACGAATTGCGCATGGACGACCCTCTGCTGGATGACGACAAGCAAGAGGATGCCGAGGACGAGGCGGTCGCGGAGGAAATACTGGAACCGGGAGAAACCCCGTGGGCGGCGCCGATGGCGACCGGTCGGGAATTCACCCTGGAGGAATTGGACGCCACTCGCATGTATCTGAGCGAAATTGGCTTTTCTCCGCTGCTGAGCGCCCGGGAAGAAGTTTACTACGCGCGGCTGACCCTGCAAGGCGATGCCGACGCGCGCAACCGCATGGTCGAGAGCAATCTTCGCCTGGTGGTGAAGATTGCCCGCCGCTACATGAATCGGGGCCTGAACCTGCTTGATCTGATCGAGGAAGGCAATCTGGGACTGATTCACGCGGTCGAAAAATTCGACCCGGAGCGCGGCTTCCGGTTTTCGACCTACGCGACCTGGTGGATTCGCCAGACCATCGAGCGGGCGTTGATGAACCAGACCCGCATCATCCGGTTGCCGATCCATATCATCAAGGAAATCAACGGGTATTTACGAACCGCCCGGCAATTGGCGCAGACGCTGGATCACGAGCCCACCGCCGAGGACATCGCCCAGGCGATGGGCAAGTCGGTGGCCGAGGTGAAGCGGATGCTGCAACTCAACGAACGGGTGGCCTCGGTGGATACACCGATCGGCAAGGACGAGGATCGGTCACTCCTCGACGCCATTCCCGACGACAACCCCGATCCGTCGCAATGGTTGCAGGATGCCGATCTCAACGAAAAACTGGAGATGTGGCTCAGTCAGTTGCACGACAAGCAGCGCATCGTGGTGGAGCGGCGGTTTGGCCTGGGCGGCCAGGACAAGGCCACCCTGGAACAGGTGGGCAACGAAATCGGCGTGACCCGCGAGCGGGTGCGCCAGATTCAGATCGATGCTCTGCGCCGGCTGCGCAAGATTCTGGAAAACGAAGGGTTTTCGCGGGATTTTCTGTAGCGCGATCCACTCCAGCCCCTCCCTCGCCCCGTCGAGGGAGGGGTTGGGGGCGGGGACGCTAGTCCGTCAGCAGCAACAACGCCGCCGCGACTCGGCGACCCTCCAACATGACGATGTTGTAGGTGCGGCAGGCGGCGGCCGTATCCATGATTTCCACCCCCACGCCCCGTTCCAGCAAGGGCCGGGTCAGGGAGGGACGTGGAAACCGCTGGCGGCCACCGGTACCCAGTAGCACGATTTCCGGCTCCAAATCCGCGATCGCCGCAAAATGCGCTTCCACCAGATCGCCGAAGGTCCGCGGCGGCCAGTCGCTCACCAGCCGTTCGGGCGTGACGATCACGCTGCGACGAAATTCCTGCTGGTTGACCCGGACCCAGTCGGGACCGTAGCCAGTGATGGAGTAACGGTTCAGATCGCTGTCAAGGCTGAAGCGCATGGCAATCCCTCGAAACGAATGGCGGGGCCTGGAACGGATTCGTCCAGTATGATGTCCCCCTTCAGAACCGACAACGCCGGCGACGTTCCGAACGGTCGCGGGCCGCGCGCCTTGCTGCCTCCGCCACGTCGCCGTCACGACCGGGAGAACGCGCAATGACCAAAGCTGCCCCTCACACGATTCATGCCCTGGAACTGGGGCGCATGGCCAATTTCATTTACGTCATCCAAGACCGCGCCACCGACCGTGCGGCGGTGGTGGATCCGGCCTGGGACGTACCCGCCATCCTGGCGCTGACCGAACCGCGGGGATTGCGAATCACGGACATCCTGCTCACCCACAGCCATTTCGACCATATTAACGGAGTCGATGCATTGTTGAGCGCCAGCGACGCACGGCTGCACCTGCTGCGCGCCGAGGCCGCGTTCTGGGATCGTTACGCCGACCTGCCGACCCTGCATGATGGCGGCGACCGCATCCGTCTGGGCGAAACCGAAATCGAGGTGCTGCACACCCCCGGCCACACGCCGGGCTCGGCCTGTTACCGGGTGGGCGACCAGGTGCTCACCGGCGACACCCTGTTCGTGTTCGGCTGCGGGCGCTGCGACCTGCGCGGCGGCGATCCGGAGCAGATGTACCACAGCCTGCGCCGGCTGGGCGAACGGTTGCCGGGCGATACGGTCATCCGCCCCGGTCACAACTATGGCATCGCCCCAACCTCGACCATGATCGAGCAACTGGCCGGCAACCCGTTCCTGCATTTCGACGACAGCCCCAGCTTCGTCGAGTACCGAATGCACCTGCACGACCGGGAAGAGCCCTACCGGCCCGAACCGCGTCCGCATCGTCATCGGCATTGAATCGCCCCGAGCTGCCGCGAATGACCTCGCCCGCTTCCGAGGACCGCGCTGGTCGCGAATCTAGCATGATCGTCAACTGCACGGGTTACGCCGACGGCCACAAGCTGCCCCCCATGACGCTGGAAGATGTACCGGCGCTGCGCGACCGGCCGAACGCCTTCGTCTGGCTGGGCTTGTGCGAGCCGGACGAGGATCTGATGGCGCGGGTGCGGGAATTGTTCGACTTGCACGAACTGGCCGCCGAGGATGCCCATCACGCCCATCAGCGACCCAAGGTGGAGCTGTACGGCGACTGTCTGTTCGTGGCGCTGCGCACGGCGCAGTTGGGCGAGGGCAGGATCATTTTCGGCGAAACCCATCTGTTCGTCGGGCCGCGCTATCTGGTGACGGTGCGGCATGGCGCCTCGCTGCCCTATGCCGCGGTGCGCGCCCGCTGCGAGAGCAACCCGCGCCTGCTGCGCAAGGGGCCTGGATTCGTGCTGTACGCCATTCTCGATTTCGTGGTGGACAACTATTTTCCGATTCTCCATTCCCTGGAAGACGCGGTCGAGGAACTGGAGGAACGGTTCTTCAAGGGTGATTTCGATCAGGGCGATCTGGGTCGGCTGTACCAGCTCAAGCGCGATCTGGTGGAACTGCGCCGCGTCACCGCGCCGCTGGCCGAGGTTTGCAATTATCTGCTGACCGATGTGTTCACCGACCACGTTCCCGACGACATCCGGCCCTATTTCCGCGATGTCTACGACCACGCGCTGCGCATCAACGAAGCGGTGGACGTCATCCGGGAAACCCTGGCGCTCGCCCTGCAAATCAGCCTGTCGCTGGGCGCGGCCCGCCAGAACGAGGCGACCAAGCGCCTGGCCGGCTGGGGCGCCCTGCTGGCGATTCCAACCATGGTGTTCAGCATCTACGGAATGAACTTCAAGGGCTGGTTCCCCGAACTCGAATGGACCTATGGCTATCCGGCCGTGATGGGGAGCGTGACGGCGATCTGCCTGCTGCTGTATCGCAAGCTGAAGAAATCCGGCTGGCTCTAGATGTTCCGGTTCGCGCCGATTGGCCTCGTCCATTCCTGTTTTCGCGAAAAGTTCGGCATTCCGCGCCAGCCGGGGCTGGTCCCCGCCGCGCGGGCCACGCTGGAGCTGCTACCGCCGTACAACCAGCCGGCGGCAGTGCGCGGGCTGGAGGGCTTTTCGCACCTGTGGCTGCTGTTCGTCTTTCACGGCGTCCCGGCGGGGCGCTGGCGGGCGACGGTGCGTCCGCCGCGCCTGGGCGGCAACCGCCGGCTGGGCGTGTTCGCCACCCGCTCCGCCTTCCGGCCCAATCCCATCGGCCTGACGGCGGTGAAGCTGGACCGCATCGCGATTGGCGCGGGGCGGGTCGCCCTGCATCTGGCGGGAGTGGACTTGCTGGATGGCACGCCGGTGCTCGACATCAAACCGTACCTGCCCTACGCCGACCGGATCGTGGAAGCGGTCGGCGGATTCGCCGCCGAAGCGCCGGAGGCCGAGCTGACGGTGGAATTCAGCCCGGCGGCCAGCGCGTTTTGCGCGGCCTGGCCGGGAGGTGGCGACCTGCGGGAACTGATCGGCCAAATCCTGCGTCAAGACCCCCGGCCGGCCTACGAGCGCGCCAGCCCCTCGCCACAGCTTTACGGCATGAAATTGCATGACCTCGACGTGCGGTGGGAAACGCGGGATGGCGTGGCGCGGGTGATCGAGATCGCGTCGGTGGGAGAAGATTCAATAGCCTTTCGGAGACTGGAGCGCGATGGAATTTCTCAGTGAATACGGGATGTTTCTGGCCAAGACCGCGACCATCGTGGTGGCGGTGCTGGTGATGGTGGGCGGCATCGTGATGTTGGCGGCGCGCGGCGGCGGGGAGCCGGATCACCGGGGGCGATTGGACATCCGCCATCTGAACCAGGATTACGACGGCATGGCCCTGGCGCTCAAGGCCGCGACCCTGCCGAAAAAGGCGCTCAAGCAGGCGCGCAAGGAACAAAAGGCGCGAGACAAGCAGCACGACAAAAGCGCGCGCCGCCGGGTGTTCGTGCTGAACTTCCACGGCGACCTTCGCGCCGCGGCGGTGGCATCCCTGCGCGAGGAAGTGACGGCCGTGTTGACCGTCGCCCAGCCGGAGGACGAGGTGATGGTGCGGCTGGAAAGCGCCGGCGGGCTGGTGCACGGCTACGGCTTGGCGGCGGCGCAGTTGCTGCGGATTCGCGACCGTCGGGTGAAATTGACGGTGGCGGTGGATAAGGTCGCGGCCAGCGGCGGCTATCTGATGGCCTGCGTCGCCGACCGTATCATCGCCGCGCCATTCGCCATTCTCGGCTCGATCGGCGTGATCGCCCAGTTACCGAACTTCAACCGCCTGCTTAAGAAGCACGACATCGACTACGAGCAGTTCATGGCCGGCGAATACAAGCGCACGGTCACACTGTTCGGCGAGAACACCGACAAGGGCCGCCACAAGTTTCAGGAAGAAATCGAAGCGACCCATGCCCTGTTCAAAGATTTCGTGAAAACCCATCGCCCGCGCCTGGACCTGGATCAGGTGGCGACCGGCGAATACTGGTACGGCTCCCGCGCGCTGGAGCGCCAGTTGGCGGACGAGCTGCGCACCAGCGACGACTACTTGCTGGACGCCAGCGCCAGCGCCGATCTGTACGAAGTCACCTACACCGCCAAGAAGGCTTGGCTGACGCGGCTGTTGACGCATACCAGCGAGGCACTGGCGCGAGTTTGATACCATTTCTTGATGGGTTTTATGCAAAATCACATCGTCTTGAGGACGTTACCCCTCTCCCACATCGACGATGAAAACCGACAGCCTGTTCTATCGCCTGTTTCGGACCCTGCCGGAGCTGGCCTTGCAGTTGGCTGGGCTGCCGGTCGACCCCGCCGGGGGAATTGCTGCAACTGATCGTCGAAGCCCCGGCGGTGGCCGAACCGCACGCGCGGGCGTTGGCCGACCGGATTCACACCGGCGCCGTCGCGCTGCCCCGGCCGGCCCTGGACTGCCTGGACCTGCTTGAAACCATTCTGGTCTACCGCTTGCCGCACCTATCCCGCCCGGAGATCGAAGCCATGCTCGGATTCACCCACGCCGAACTCAAGCAAAGCCGCTTCTATCAGGAAGTCACCGCTGAAAGCCGCCAGGAAGGCCGCCAGGAAGGCCGTCAGGAAGGCCGCCAGGAAGAGAGCGTGATGCTGGTGTTGCGCCTGTTGCGGCGACGCCTGGGGCCGTTGCCCGCCGCCCAGGAGCAACGGATTCGCCGGCTCTCCCTGGCCTAAACCGAGGCGCTGGGCCAGGGCGCCGCTGACGGCGTCGACCACCAGGTGCGGACTGCCCAGGTGATCCTTGATCAACCGATACGTCACGCCGCCCTTGACCATCAAGTCGGGCGCGTTCCCGCCGGCGTACACGAAGCGGCTGACGACTTGATGGTTGCCGTCCAGCTCGGCAATGGGACGCAGGCCGTCCTGATAGAGGAAGCCTTGAACGAGAACGCCATCGACCCGCTTGCCGATCCGGCGGTTGCGACCGTCGATCAGGTAGTCGAGGGTTTTGCCATCGGGCAGGGCAACATGGCGCAGGTTGCCGAGCACGTCGTAGGCGTAGCTCGTGGTCTGGCCGCTGACGGTTTGGGTCTTGAGTTCGCCGTTGGCGGTGTGGGTGTAGTTCAGTTCAGGGGATTTGCGGGGATGTCGGGCACGTCCGGTGCCCGACCTACTTGGCTACCCGGCTACCCGGCTGTGGTTAATTGGTCTTGTATTCCATAGGCTCTTTCCATGGAATTTCTCTTATTCCGAAAACCCAATTACCGAAAAAAGTTCTACCGACACGGGAAGTTATACGCCAATGTATCGGTGAAACAGAGAGGAGTTCAAAGCGTAATAAACCACCCCATGGATCCTCTAAATAGGGCATTAATGGAAGTGGCATAGCATCTGGAGCAGAAGCTCTATTTTTATAAATTATCTGCATCTGCGCTGCTGAAACAGTAATAGGTACGTCGCTTTCACGAATACCACTTGCATTAATATCTTCCAATCGGATTTTACTCAATCTGTCACTCCAATCACTAAGATTAATATGGGAACTTGTGCCATAACTTGCATCAGACAAGAAACGCAGCGTATTTACTAAAAGGAAGATACTGATAATAATTAATGATAGAATTATTACCCAAGGCAAGAATATCTTAGTAGTCATGTCGATTTTTAATTTTTCTTTCTGCTATGAGATCTGGCTTGGTTGAGAAATGACCTTGGCGTCACAGTGTTGGGCACAGGAGTTAGATTATTTACATCAAAAGAAACGTCTCCACAATTATTATAGATAACGCTGTATTGTGGTGGGTTTATCCTAATCTCTACCATTTTACGAAGTATGTTAAGGTCTTCTTCTGGTGATTGATTAATTCTATAGAATTCATCTCCTCTAGCAGCCCCTTCAATGGTTTCCGAATAACTTAGTTCTGCCTTTCCTTCCGTTGATAATGTGCTCAACAAATCGCTCATAGAGTTACCACCTGGACCATTGTAGTTATTGGCTTGATAATCTAACTTCATTACGCCTCCGGGGATATCAACTGCTGTCCATACATGTCCAGCAAGCCCACTACTGCTACCTCCAATGTAACTATCCAATCCGGTTGGATCCCTCCAATTGACCGGATCATTCTGGACATAGCCGTACAGATTCGCATCCCCACCCGCGAACAGGATCGGGTCCTTGGCGGTCCAGCGTCCCGTTTCGGGATCATAGTCCCGCGCGCCAAAGCGCACCAACCCGGTGTCTTTATCGTAGAGGCCGCCGACGAAGCCGAACGGTTGGAAGCCAGGGTTGGTATCCAGGATCACCCGGCCCCAGACATCGTAGTCCAGGCGTTGGACGATCGTGCCGCTGGCGGCATCGAGCACCAGGCGCGGACCGCCGAGATGGTCCTTGATCAGCCGATAGGATTGGCCGCCCTTGATCAGATAATCGGGCGCGTTCCCGCCGGCGTACACGAACCGGCTGACGATCTGGTTGTTGCCGTCCAGCTCGGCGATGGGACGCAGGCCGTCCTGATAGAGGAAGCCTTGAACGAGAACGCCATCAACCCGCTTGCCGATCCGGCGGTTGCGACCGTCGATCAGGTAGTCGAGGGTTTTGCCATCGGGCAGGGCAACATGGCGCAGGTTGCCGAGCACGTCGTAGGCGTAGCTCGTGGTCTGGCCGCTGACGGTTTGGGTCTTGAGTTCGCCGTTGGCGGTGTGGGTGTAGTTCAGTTCAGGGGATTTGCGGGGATGTCGGACACGTCCGGTGCCCGACCTACCGGGCTGTGCTACCAGTTGGCAATATCGTCGCCTAAGCCGTACTCATCTATTCCATTTGGCCCAACAGAATATAGATCGTATTCGCTATTTCCATATTTAGCAGGGTAAAAATAAATATAATTATTTTCCCAAGGGTCTATATATAAGTAAGGCCTATTAGAATATGGCCCCTGCCAATTTTCCAAGCTATCATGATTTTTAAATAAATAAATCAATCCCTCAGTTGTTGTTGGGAAACGCCCAATATCTTTTTTAAACTCTAATAGCGATTGTTCTAATTTTTCTATCTGGAGTTTTGCAACCCTTGTTTTTTCTGTTCTAGCTGGTACTTGATACCCCCAGAGGAAAAAACAAAAAACGATTCCATAAAAAATGGAAGAAATTAATTTTAAATAAGTTTTCATTATTCACATCGCCTGTAAGCTTCTTTAGACAAATTCATGGATTTTCTAAATATCTTATCATGTCTACCTTGTTCTATACTAAGCAAGTCCTCGATATTGGTCAATGCTCTCTCTAATATTGTTTGATTAGAGTGTTGAAACTCATGAGCAAGAGTTTCTAATAAAAACACTCTACGCTCAGGTGTTAATTCCTTCTCAAATTGCCTACTTACAATAACATCGCCCGTAAAAAAGTCTGCTCTACCAGCATCGCCGGGTATATCTCCAAAAGTTACTTTTGCTTTATCGTTATAAAGATCTGGGTGCAAATCTTTTAATATTGCTCTCGTCCGGTCTATGTCTTCTTGCAAAAGCCCCTTCGTATCCACCCAATTGACCGGATCATTCTGGACGTAGGCGTACAGATTCGCATCCCCACCCGCAAACAGAATGGGATCCTTGGCGGTCCATCTTCCCGTTTCGGGATCATAATCCCGCGCCCCGAAGCGCACCAGCCCGGTATCTTGGTCGTACAGCCCGCCGGCATAGCCGAACGGCTGAAAGCCCGGATTCGTGTCCTGCAACACCCGGCCCCAGACATCGTAGTCGAGGCGCTGGGCGACGGCGCCGTCGGCGGTGTTGACCACCAGCCGCGGGCTGCCGAGGTGGTCCTTGATCAACCGATACGTCACGCCACCCTTGATCAGATAATCGGGCGCGTTCCCGCCGGCGTACACGAACCGGCTGACGATCTGGTTGTTGCCGTCCAGCTCGGCGATGGGACGCAGGCCGTCCTGATAGAGGAAGCCTTGAACGAGAACGCCATCAACCCGCTTGCCGATCCGGCGGTTGCGACCGTCGATCAGGTAGTCGAGGGTTTTGCCATCGGGCAGGGCAACATGGCGCAGGTTGCCGAGCACGTCGTAGGCGTAGCTCGTGGTCTGGCCGCTGACGGTTTGGGTCTTGAGTTCGCCGTTGGCGGTGTGGGTGTAGTTCAGTTCAGGGGATTTGCGGGGATGTCGGGTACGTTCGGTGCCCGACCTACTTGGCTACCAACCCCCATGGATCCACCCAATTCACCGGATCATTCTGGACGTAGGCGTAGAGATTGGCATCCCCGCCCTCGAACAGGATCGGGTCCTTGGCGGTCCAGCGGCCGGTTTCGGGATCATAGTCCCGCGCGCCGAAGCGCACCAGTCCGGTGTCGCGGTCGTACAGACCCCCGGCAAAGCCAAACGGTTGGAAGCCGGGATTCGTGTCCAGGGTGACCCGGCCCCACACGTCGTAGTCCAGGCGCTGGACCAAGGCGCCGCTGACGGCGTCGATCACCAGCCGCGGGCTGCCGAGGTGATCCTTGATCAACCGATACGTCACGCCGCCCTTGATCAGATAATCGGGGACGTTGACGCCGGCAGCGTAGACGAAGCGGCTGACGAGTTGCCCGTTGCCGTCCAGTTCGGCGATGGGCCGCAGGCTATCCTGGTAGAGGAAGCCTTGGCGCAAGGCGCCGTTGATTTTCTTGCCGATCCGGCGGTTTTGGCCGTCGATCAGATAAGCGATCTGCTTCCCATCGGGCAGAGTCGGGGGCGTCGGATGATGGAAAAGGTGGGCGGTGCTCACCCTACCCGGCTAGCGACCACAGTACAAGAAGGCCAAACCGCTCGAAACCAACAAGAACATCAGCAATCCGTTGAGGAAATAAACGGCACTGGCCGCTGTCGTCAATCGGTATAGCGGCTTGTTATTCCAGCCCTTCGCAAGAAGGGCCAGCAGCATACAAGCTGCCTGTCGCCAAGACGCAGAGCGACAAGAATCGAAAGCTGGAATTTGCTCCAAGGTCGATCCCATGCCCGCCCTTGTACCCGCTAAATTTCCACAAATCGAACAGAGCGGCAGCAACCCGACCCCCCGTCAATACCAGGCCCAATACCGCCATCGCCAACAATCCAAGGGCAAGAACAAGGCAAACTTTCTGAACATGCCTCATCAGTGAACCACCACAATCTGGCCGTAACGAGGCAACGTTTCCGTCGATGGAGCCCACGGCCAGCGACTCATAGAGGGCACCGTCACATTATCGGCCTGCGTGGAGTTGATGAATTTTTCTACATCAGTCCAATTCTTGTCGTCCTTGGCCGCGATACATCCCAAGGTTCTGCCAGGATGATGCAAGCGGAAATGGATTCTTCCGGTCTTGTCGTCCGTGTCGTCCCCGTAGGTGGAATCGATTGGCTCTAATCGATAAAAACCGTCTCTTCCCGCACGGGCAAGAATGTCGTAAATCCCATTGGGAATTGGATCGCCGAACGGCTTTCCGCCAGACTCAAAAGGCCCACTGATAGTGGTTCCCTTTTCCAGATCGTGAAGCGTCAGCGTCCCAGTTGACCTGTTATATGTTCCGTATACCCACAGCCCGAGTGGATCAGTGTAGGAAATCGGGTTGCCGTTGACATACCCATACAAATTCGCATCCCCGCCGTCAAACAAAATAGGATCCTTGGCGGTCCATCTTCCCGTTTCGGGATCATAGTCCCGCGCGCCGAAGCGCA